>JBBRWR010000008.1:0-117419 GCA_038249085.1 Opitutales bacterium | reverse complement strand
CCTACACCCCCTCAAAGACAATGGCGGTTTTTAATTGTCGTCACCGCCGGAAAATAATTGTCGTTGCAGAGGCTCGCGAAATTCAACCAAACCGCCCCGTCACGGGTCTGGAACATGGTATGATTCTCCCGCTTAAACGGAAAATCCATGGCGAATCCCCATTTCCCCCAACTCACCCCGTCGTATTGATAAAAGCCCTTGTCCGTCAGAGCCAGGATCCTCCCGGTTTGAGCGTCTTCCAGCAGACAAATGATATTCTTGGTGTCCAGACCGTCTTTCCGGCCATAAATCCTCCAGCCGTCACCCGCGTCATGGTAAAGGCCGACCCCCAGACAGGCGACCCACAGACCGTTCTTCCTGTCCACGATCATATGATCGATCCACTGCCGCGAAAAGAGATCCTTGGTCGTGTTGATATAACCGTCATCCGACTTTGCCTTGAAGACCGAAGCGGTGCTGAAAAGCAACCCGTCCCCCTTCCGCTCAACAATATTGGCAGTTCTCCTGGCAAAGGTCGGATACGGGTAATGACGTCCAGCGTACCCCTGGTCCGTTCTCCGGAAAACGACGGCACCACCCTGGGCCCTTCCCAGCTGGGGCTCCGGCGTGCCGCCGCCAAATATCACCTCGCCCGCCGTTGTCTCCAACGCCGCGAGATGGCTGAATGTCGTTCCCACCTCAGGGTAACGAAAAGACTCCCAGGTTCCGTTTTGGTACAGTGCCACCGCGGCGCACGCCTGATGGGAACCGGACGCCCAGAGGGCACCGCCCGAGGTGGCGATGATCCGATTGGGACGGTCGATCACCCCATCGTTCGACCCGAAACTCGCCCAGGAGACACCATCGTATCGCCAAACCCGCCGATCCTCGGCTAGAAACCATAACTCCCCCGCCGCACCCTCGCATTGGAAATTGAGTCCCGGGTATGTCGTCCATCTTTGTTCGGACAGGTTGAGCAGCTGGGGTGTCAGCTTCTGCCCACCGAGTAGAATCCGGTCACCGGAAAGCGAGAGGAGGTAGGGGTAAGACGAAGGAACCGGATAATCTTCAATCCCATAAACCCGCAGTTTACGGCCATCCCAGCGCGCCAGCTTGCGGCTCGCACAGAACCAGAGATCCCCCGGCCTGGGTTCGATCACCCGAATGACGTCGAAGACTAATCCGTTGTGCTGCAGGCCCGAAAAAGCCGGCTTCCGTTCATAGTGCTCGTAAAAATAGCACTGGTCCTTCTCATCGGGATCCAGGACCCACACACGCCCGCGAGAATCCAGGAACAGCTGGGGGCCCGCTGGATTCACCCCACTTGCTCTGAACTGGTGGAGCGGAGCAGCCACCAGGTTTCCGGCGATGGCGGCGAGGGTAAACACTTCGATCGGGCGGTCGGCGGCGCCAATCCACAGGTTGCCCTCCGCGTCGACCAATACGGTGTCAATAGTCTCGTGCCCGGTCTCGATCTTGAAGAGGCCTTCCCGCTTGAGCTCGAAGACCCCCGTCTTGGTGGCCACGATGACCCGCCCATCCTTCCGTTCCATCACCCCGTTCCGGATAAACACCCCCTCATCGGGGCTCTTGAAGGCGTGCTGCTGGTCTTCTTTCCAGACGATCAACTCGGTATCGGTGATGACCAGGATTCTTCCATCGGCAAGGTAACGGATCTCCTTGATCGATTGGTTGGCCAGCCGGGGGATGGGATGATTGCGGATTTCCAGCCCATCGTAATTCAGGATGCCCTGCTGATGAACAAACCAGACCTCGTCATTCGACCCCTTGGTTCCGTGGATGATGTCGTAATCATTGAGGAAATCCAAGCCGACCCAGCGCCAGGGCTGCTGGATGGACAATTGGGGATCCCTGGGCCCCTCCCCCAGCAGATGCAGACAGGAAGCGAGCAAAATGAGCAGCAAGCGGAAAGGTTTCATGACGGCATTCTTTGTATCGGCAGTCGCACAGTCCTTTCTGCCGGCGGCGATGGTTCGGATCATCGAAACCACAACGTCATTAGGATCATCATTCTCCCGGACGACAACGACGAAACCCTGGCCCATGGCAGACGCGCTTGACCGGCTCGGGAATGCCTGAGTTGGCCAGTTCTTTACAGGTCGATTTCCAGGGAGAGGATGAACTGTGTCGGCGGCATCCTCATCGTGGTCAGCGAATTTCCGGTGAAGAAATCACGGTTTCGCGCCACGTACTTGTCCCCATGCACGGCGTTTCGGACATTCAGATCCACGCCATACTTCCGATCCCCCAACCATTTAGATCTTCCGCTGTATCCGAAGGACAAGTCCACGGCATTTTCCGCCTTGCCGTGCTGGATGACATCGACATCCGGTACTGACACGTTGTTTACCGTCTTCACCCCGAAACCGATGGCCGCGGGTGCGCGCCAGCGATAAGCCGCACCCGCCCGCAGCCCCTTCAACTTCCCTTCACTAAATCGGTACATGGCATTCAAATTGAATCGATTATTCCGCGTGAAATCATTCGGACGTCCGTTGTAGGCCTCCAGCACCGGGATACCCGAGCTGCCATTATAGACGTTGGCGATCCAGTTCTCCTTCATTGTCAGTTGCGCCCATCCTCCCGCCACTTTGTCGTTGTTGCGTCCCCATGGGGTGGCCAGGGCGCCGATGTTCTGCGGAACGGTCGAGCCCGCCCCGGATCCCACCGGGATGGAGTCCCACGTGTACTGTCTGATGACGCCATCCCCATCCATGTCGTAGCCCGCCGGATTGCGGAAGATTGCCTCCGTGTCGCCCGGTACATAACCCTCGGTGAAGAAGGTCTTGTCCATCATCGCCTCAAACTCCTTGGCGAAGGCGACCCATTGGGTGGCAATATTTTTCTGGACAACCTTCTGGTCGTTCCACGTAAAGCGGATATCCAGATTCCTGGTCGGTTTCCACTGGAGCGTGATCTCCTTGCCTTGGGCGGCCGTGTCGGCGGTGACACTATAGGGATCCAGGTAATTGAAGAAGTTCATCGTCTCCAATCCGCCATTGTTGACCGCAGCAAACGGATAGGCGAAATTAGGATCTCCCTGGCCTTGCAACGGCCAGACGGGAAATTTCGCCCGGAACTCCGCCTCATTGGCCACCAAAGCCCGCGTGATATCTTTCATCACCGGACGGAAGGCTGCCCGAATACCCGTAAAAAGCGACCCCAGTCGGGTCGGAGCCGAGTCTACTTCATACTCGTTGTACTTTATATCGAACTTGCCGCCAAAAAGGCTCAGGCGAATGCCTTGATCGGTTCCTCTACCCCTTTCGCTCTCCATGAAGCTGCCATCCGGATTCCGCGAAGTTGTATTGGGGGCAAAGGTGTTCGACCTCGTGTACATGAGCGATACATCCGCACCGAGAGGCAGTTTCCAACCCCAATTGCGGAACGGGTGCACCACCATGCCCTTGAGTTCCGTCGTGCCGGATGCCTTGGTCGCCGGATCCATGGGGGCGAAGCCATAAAGATCGATGTGGGGCTGATATCCGGAGGCCTGGGCCGAGACGATCTGTCCGGTTTCAGGATTCTTCCATAATACCGCTGGCGCGACCGCCTGGGCGGTATTGTTGGAATCTTCCCGGCGGCCATAGGTCAGCACCACCCGGTCGTTGAACATGAATCCCTGGTAGGAAAAAAGTTTCGTATCAAACTTCGAATTAGTTCCGCCCGTGTTCCGCCCGGTGATGAGCCTCTCCCCGTTTGTTCCCGTTCCCGCATTCATCGGGTCCACCGTCCACACTTCACCGTTATTGTCCGTAATCAGCCACGGTTGGCCGATCGCAAATCCCTCTGTCCGGGGCTCCCAGCCGAAGGCATCGCTGACATAGGAGCGAAAATTGATCGCCCGGTTGCTGGCCGTAGCGGCGTAACCGCTCCCCAGCGGCCCAAGACCCCGGCGCCCCGTCCCGGTCTCGACCCAATAATTTACTCCACTCAGCACGGGATCCCGCATTCTGCCGTTTTCGATCTTCGGTTGAAGATCGTAACGGTATTCCTGCCTGAGGTTCTGCGATGCAATCGCGGACACGACCCCAGCGAAGCGATGCCGCCCCAGCAACCGCATCCATTTGTTTTGAAAATGATCCTTGATATCGAATTCGTACGAAAGCGCCGCCCTCCATTCGTCGCTCTTGCTCCAACTCTGGCTGAAACCGGCCAGTCCATCGAAATAGAGCATGCCAGCGTACGGATTGGGCGTGACGCCGTCGGCAAGGTAGCGGTTGGGATCGACATTGAGGTTGATTCCCCCGTTGCCGCCAAACATGGTCTGGCCGTCATTACTGTCGCTCGACTCTCTCTGATAGGCGGCCTCAAAATGCAGGTTCTTGAGGATCTCCTGATTAAAAAACAGGTTTATGATCGAGGCCTTGCTCTTTGCAAAATCAGTGTTGTAAAAGTAGCTGGTATCACGAGGATACCACAGGTCATCAAGCAGGGAAACGCCCCTGGAGGTGCCGGAGTTTACTGGATCAATTATCCCGGGCCAGAGCCCGTTGTCGGCGATGTTCTGCACGCCGACCGAATAGTACTTCCCTGACGCGCGAACGCCGGCAGGATTATTGCCACCGATCACACTGATGGCACCATCGCCCGAGGTGCTGAAAACCCGGGTGTCCGGGTTCGCTTTCGTGGCCTGCCAGGCGAGATTGTTGTTGAAGATGGGTTGATTGCCCAACGCCGAGCCCAAATCGCCTGCCTGATACCATACACGAACTTGATCGATGGGAGCAATCCGCGAGGGCATCCGATCGCGATTGTCCACATGTTCATAATGGGCGCTGATCCTCGTCTTCTTGAAAGGGGTGTACAGCAGCGCCCCATACAATCGGCGATCCCGCTCGAGGGATGGGCTTAGGTCGGCCTTCTTGTTGTCCGCGAGCAATGCTCCGCGCAAGGCCAGTTTGTCGCGTACCAGAGTCTTGTTGAAGTGGAACTCGCCGCGAATACCGCTCCAGCTGTCGACCTGCATCCTCACTCGGTTGAAGTCCCGATTCATGATGGGCCTGGCCAGACTGGCATCAATGGCCCCCGTGGGGGCCCCGATCCCGAACATCATCGGGTTGGGTCCGGAAGCGAGGGTGACTCGGTCCAGATTGTAATTGTCGGAGCGCGTCGTGGTGGCGAAAAACTCCCGGGACCTTCTGGCCTGACCCATGCCGCGAACCCTCAGATTGCCTACGCCGCTGCTCTTTGAGTCCACATCGCTCACATACTCGAGGCTGTTTTCGATGTTGAGCGAATAGATGGCCGCATCGTCAATGCTGTTGAGTCCGAATTCATTCATGAATTCCATGGTGAATACCTCCATCTGCGATGCGATGTCATCAAGTTTGGTCCGCAAACGAGATCCGGCCAGGGTGTTGTTCGCCACCCAACCGGTGTCCTGCGCTGTCGACACAATGAAAGGGGAAAGCTCAATCACCTCCTCGGTTGGCGGCGGGACCAGAGTTCTTTGGCTGGCCGGAGGCGTTGGCACTTGCTGGGGGAAAGCCGGGCCGCTCATCACGAGGATTGCTGTCATCATGCTGGCGACTCTTGCGGGGTGCGTCTTCATAGGTTATTGGGGTCGTTCTGGTTACCATTTATCATGGATCTGCTTGGCTGGGGATTAAGCTGTGAGTTTGGAGCGGCGGGGACCGGAAAGCACGTGCATCGCTCAAATCGGGTCCACCTTACGAGATTCCGGGGTTTCACGTTAAGAGTGTTGGCCCATAAGCTATGAGAAACGCACCAAACTCAGCCAATTCGTGGCTCGGATCTTTGTCGACGCGGCCGTCTCAGCGCGCCGCGCCGCGTGCGATCGTATGCCTGCCGCAGCAGCAGGTCAGGTCGGTTGAGCGAATTTTCACAATCCTTGGCCCGCGATTCATAACGCTGACCTCCGTTCTTTGTCATGATCGAAGGTAAAGCGGCTTTTCGCTGCCCGAGCGACGCCATTCTGCGCTGCAGGGTCCAGCACCAATGCCTTCTCTCAATCCCAAATCAATGATAACAAAAACCTACGCCATAATCCCCACGTTTCTTTTTATCGTCGCATCTTTGGGCGGCGCTCCTGAACAGCAAATTGCTTCCAAACCGCCATTGGGATGGAACAGTTTCGACAGTTATGGCGTTTACCTGCACGAGAAAGCCGCCAGGGCGAACCTTGAGTCCATGGCTGAATTGTTGGCACCCTACGGGTACGAATACTTCGTGATAGATAACGGCTGGTTCGGCGAATATCACCTCAAGCCGGGAACGCTCTATCCGGTTGAGAAGCATGCCAGCGATGTGCGCATCAATGAGTTCGGCCACGTGCTACCCTCCCAGTGCTACTTTCCCGGCGGGCTCAAGTCGATCGTCGATCGTTGCCATGAACTCGGCCTGAAGTTCGGCCTCCACATGATGCGCGGTCTACCCCGCAAAGCGTATGATCTGAATCTGCCCATTAAAGGCACCCGCTTCCGAGCCCGGGACATCGCTGACACCGATCCGAGGAAGAATTGCACTTGGTGCACCTACAACTTCGGAGTCGATATGTCCAAACCGGGAGCACAAGAGTGGTATGATGGGTTGATCCAACACTTGGCCGACATGGGCGTCGACCTGATCAAGTACGACGATATCGTCCCCTACCCCCGGGAAGTCGAAGCCGTCGCCAAGGCGATTGCTAAACTGGGGAAGCCGATGCTGCTGAGCCTGTCCCCTGGTGGCGACGTGGACCCGGCGGCGATTAAGAGCTTCCAAAAGGCCCAGATGTTGAGGGTGACCCACGATGTTTGGGATGAAGCGCATTACATCGACGATTGTTTTGAGGCGTGGAAACGGTGGGCCGGCAAACAGACCCACAACTTCTGGATCGACATGGATATGGTCCCCTTCGGCCAGCTACTCATGATGTCGCCCAAAATCGAACTTAACGGGGAGGATGGAGAGGCTACCGTGCGTCTGGCAGGCAAGGGCCACCGTCGTTGGCAGCAGTTCTCGCCAGACCAGATGTTCACCTTCATCACCATGCGGGCGCTTTCGGCCTCGCCGCTGATGATCGGCGGCGATCTCCCCACCATGGATGGTTTCTCGCTGCGTTTGATCACGGATCCCGACATGCTCGCCTGCAATCAAAACGGTGTCATGGGCAACCTGGTATCCGCCCACGATGGAATCGAGGTTTGGATAACGCCCGAGAAACGCCGCGACGACCGGGGTTGGATCGGCGTATTCAACCGCACCGACCAGTTGAAACGAGTGTCCCTCACCAAGTCGTTCCTTGGCCTGGCCAAGGATTCGACGCTCTACAATATCTGGAGGGGACGCAAGCAACACGAACTGACCTCATCTTCCGTGATCGAGATCGATACTAATCCTGATGGCGTCCTTTTCCTTCGTTTCGAATGACCGCCCTCACCGCAGCGCCATGAAAAGAATCCTGCTTCCCGCCTTGGTATTGATAACCGTCCGATGCGAGGCGGCGCGCAAACCGAATGCGATCTACAATTAGAAGTCCACTACTCATACTGGACATCAATGGCATCGATCCACTCGCAGGCGGCCTGGCGGGCCTCAGTGCGAAAGGCGAAGCGGTGGCGGCGGCTGGGGGGCTCGAGTTTGAGTGCCGAGACACTGGAGCCGAGACCGCGCGTTTTCTCGCCGGTCCGGCCGGAAACATCGGGCGGAGCGGAACAGGACGGGAAAACCGCCCCGGTTGCCGGGCAGAAGAGAGCGCAATCAGCGCGTCCCGACGGCCGCGGAGGCTGGTTCGCGGGAAGTTTGGTCTGTTTCCCATAATCCACGGGCTATCCGTCATACCTTTGGGCGCTCTTTTCTGGTAGCCTGTGACCACGAACGCCCATTCATTTATGGAAAAGATGAGAATCGTCACTCTCGCGCTCTTTCATACCGCCGTTTGCCTGAGCGGCGCCGGCGTCCGGGAGGGCGTCGGTATCTCCAGTTGGGCCGGGTGGAGACCGGACCAGGTGTCACGCGCGCAGTGTCCGGAACTGCGCAGTGTTCCCTTGATCTTGCGATGGAATCAATTGGAGCCGGCACCCGGACAGTATGTATTCGCCAAAGAGATGGGGCATCGGTTGCAAGCGGCGGCTGACGATAATCTGCACGTCTTTATCAAGATCTATGTGGGCCCGGCTTGCCCGCCCTGGATCTATGAAATCGGGGTCCCTCCGGTATCCACTGACCGGCAGTTCAACGCGCTAGGGCAGAAAACCAGTCAGAACAGATTCCCTTTCTACCCGCATCCCGAATACCAAAGGCGATTCATGGCCCTGATCGACGCCTTCGGGGAGTATGTGCGGGGGCTCCCCCAGGAACTGCGCCAGCGCATCATGTTTGTCCAGAGTGCCGAAGGTTCCACCGGCGATGGGCAACCTTACAAGGGCAGGCCAATCGAGGAGAAATACGCCATTTCGGAGACGGCCTGGAATGACCTGCGGATGGTCGCGTGGGCGCGCTACATGCAGGCGCTTCCCGGCATGCCCATCGTGGTGAATTCCGATGCGAACACGGATCGCGAGTACCAGTGGATGCTCGACCATATGGACGTCATAGGGCTCAAGCTTGGCATGTTCAGCCACGGCTATCAGGTAAGCGACAATACCAGGCGCCTGGCGCGGTTTGATGCCCTGACAGCGGAGGCGAGGAAGCGCGGCAAACCGGTACTCACACGGGGGGAGATGGACGCGGAGCTTTTCGTCATGGGGTGGTCCAAGCAGAACATTCCGCAGGCGCTCTATTGGTCGGGCATCTTCGCCACGCATTGCCGCCTGGATGTTTGGAACATTCCTGCCAAGGCCTTGCTGGATGAAAGCAACGGGCCGGCGTTCCGGTTATTCAACAAATATGCCGGACGGACGGATCCGGCCACGGCCTCCTTCGCCTTCTGCGCCCTGCGCGACGGGCTTGATGCGTCCGACTTCGGGCGTTTCCCGGCGGAGGAGTTTGGTGGAAAACCAGAAGAGAAAGGCCACCTGGAACGTTATCTCAACATTGCGAAAGCGTATGCGAAATACGGCGCCCGCATGGACGATCCGGAGAAAGCGCTCGGCGGCGGTATGCTCAACCGCAAGAGCAGCGGGCCGAATGACGTCGGCTGGGGGGTCGTGCCCGGCAACTATGGCCGCTTCCTCACCCAGATCAATCCGGGCACCGGCGATGTCGGCCGGTGGAACATCGACGACACAAATTATGGTCGTTTTGGCCGCGCGTTCGAGCACGCCACCGGGAAACGCGGGATGCGATTCAGGCTGGATGCGGCTTTCGAGGCAAAGTCCGCCCTCGTGCGGGTAACCTACCTTGATCAGGGCAAAGGAAGTTGGGCCCTGGTCAGCGGCACCCAACGAACCCTTGAGGTGGAAAAGATGAACAGCGGAGCGTGGAAGGTGGCCGAGTTGGTCGTGGCCGGGGCGGACCTCCGGCAGGGAGAGCTGCGGTTACAGCATGTCCGCGGTGACGACACCGTTTTTCACCTGATTGAAATCGAGCGGCGCGACCAATGAATATCCCCATCTCTATGTGGCAAAAAAGACGCGGAACGGCTGCGCGCACCGTGCACCACCTCGCACCGGTGACCGAGCGGCGGGAAATGCCTGAGACGCGGCTGCAGCGCATGTTCAAATTGGTCGTGGCGGCGCTCCTCCTGCAGGCGACCGCTTGGGCCGAGACCGTGGGAGTCTTCTTCGATGGGAGGGTGGAGCCGATCAAGTTTGCGGCCGACGAGGTCAGGGCCGCTTTGGAATCCTTGAAGTTCACCGTGGAGATGCTGCCGCTGTCCACGCTCACCCAGGCGTATGGGAAAAAGAAAGTCGTGATTGCCCTCGCGTCCGATCCCACGGCCAGCGCGGTGCTGCAGGCCCAGATGGGAAGCCTGCCCGCCGGTCTGGGCGAACAGGCCTACGGTCTGCGCACCACGACCGCCCCGCAGAAAGCCTATTGGGCGCTGGGCGGAGACGCCAACGGCGCCATGTACGGTGGCCTGCAGCTCGCCGAGAACCTCCGCTTCGAACGATTCTCCGGCACTTACACCCTCCAGGAGTCCCCGGCGATCCTGCGGCGCGGCATCAAACTGAATCTCCCGTGGGATCGGGGCAGCGTCACCTATGGAAGATCCAGTGCCAGTGGCATCAACCATGCGATTCACCAGGTGTGGGATATGACCTTCTGGACCACCTGGCTCGATGAGATGGCGCGGCACCGCTACAATGTGCTCTCCCTCTGGAGCAACCATCCGTTCACCTCGCTGATCAAGCTGCCCGATTATCCCGAGGTCGCGATTCAGGATGTAACCGATTTCGACGGGAAGAGAAAGGCGATGTCGATCGACGAGAAAATCGAATTCTGGCGAAAGGTGATGGCCTACGCCAAGGCGCGCGGCTTCGAGTTCTATCTCTTCAACTGGAATATCTGGACTGACGGCGCCTCCGGCAAGTACCGCATCACCGATGAGAAATCAAAAGCCGCCACCAGCCCGGCGACCATCGCGTACATGCGCAAGTGCATGTCCACTCTGCTTGAGACCTATCCGGGGCTCGATGGTTTTGGCATCACCCAGGGCGAGCACATGTCGGAAAACGATGCGGAAAATTCGGCCTTTCTGGCGCAGACCTATGGACTGGGGCTGGCGGATTATGCCCGGACCAATCCGGCGCGGAAATTCACTTTCATTCATCGCTGGCACCTGGCCGACTTCAAGGAAATCAAGGATAACTTTTCGGAGTTGTTTACCCTCCCGAACGTCAAGTTCGAGATGTCCTACAAGTACAGCCTGGCCCACATGTATTCGGCGGCCCGGCCCCAAAGGATGCAGGAGACGCAGGTGCGGGCGCTGCTCGAACATCATCTCAAGTCGTGGCTGACCGTCCGCAACGACGACTTCTACTACCACAACTGGGGAGACCCGGACTTTGCCCGCGCGTACCTCAACGGCATGATCGCAAAGGGCGATTGGTTCGCCGGATTCTACCTGGGCGCAGACGGCTACTGCCCCACCCGGACATTTTTCAGCAAGAACCGCGCGACCCAAGGGCAGCTGGAGATTCAACGGCAGTGGTACATGTTCATGCTCTGGGGCCGTCTTTCCTACAATCCGGGCACCTCCGACCAGGTATTCCGGCAGCATCTGGCCCTGCGTTACCCGAACGTCTCATCCGAGGATCTTTTTCGGGCCTGGGCCAGGGCCTCGCGTGGTCTGCCCAAGGTCGGCGATTTGATCACGGGGACGCTGGGACGGGACAATCAATGGTGGCCCGAGGCGTGCCAATCCAACGATGGTTTCCTGACGGCGGCGGATTTTGGTAAAGCCAGCGCCAGCAAGGGCTCCAAGCTGGCCAGCATTGCCGAGACCGCATCCGGCCGATTGGCGGGCAAGCGCAGCACCTATGCCGTGGCCGATGAAATCGAGGGCGACGCCCTGGAGGCACTGTCCCTCGTGGGCCCGCTGCGCGCAACGCCGGACACCGAACTGAGCGGGGCCATCGACAATATCAAGGCGATGTCGTACCTCTCGATCTACTACGCTCACAAGATCCGGGGCGCCACCCACCTGCAGGCCGGTGACCGCGCGAACGCCCGGAACGCGCTCGGTGCGGGGTATTGGTGGTGGCGAAGCTATTCCGACCTGATGGACAAAATGTACACCGGCATGAACATGGCGCGAAGCGCCGATCTTCCCCATTGGCGCTATCATGACGCCGCGGTCTTGAAAGAGTACACCAGCAATGGCGGCGCGGGGATTCCCGACCGGCCCCGGGTGAACAACCCGGCCGTAAGTTTTCCCGCCGATTAGGCCGGCGCCCCGCCCGCGCCGTCGCAGTTCAAGACCACCCCTTCGATGATTCCCCGCCTCCTCCCGCTCCTCCTGCTTGCGCCATTCGCCGGCGCCGCGGGCACGCGGGTTGATTGGTCGGGCGATCGCAGCATCCCCGCCATCGCGTTCGCCGCCGATCTGGTGCTGGCCCGCCAGTGGCAGGCCGGCTCCGTGCCACCCGCCGTCCCGCGCGGCGGCACCGAGAAGGGATTCCGCAAGTGAGACAACCGGTGAAATTCCCGGCCTGCATGATCAATCGCCCCATGAAAACAACCGCACTCAGCCTCAACAAGACATGGAATCGCCGGGAATTTCTCGGCACTTCGCTCGCCGCTTCGATGGCGATCGCCGCCAGCCAGACCGCAACGGCCGGCGCGCCGGAACCGGCGCCCGCCCGCACCGGCAACCAGCGCCCCCTGCCCTTCAACCCGCGCACCGCCGCCGCCATGCCGATGCGCAATCTCGGCCGGACCGGCTTCCACGTGGGCATCTTCAGCCTCGGCTGCCAGGCCGCCCTCGAGATCAAGGGCAATGCGAAACTCTCGGTCGAGATCATGAACCGGGCGCTGGATCTGGGCGTGAATTATTTTGACACCAGCAACGTCTACGGCGACGGCGTGAGCGAGGAGCACGTTGGCCTCGTGGTGCGCGACCGGCGGCGCGAAGTGTTCCTCGCCTCGAAGACCGGGAAACGCGACTACGACGGTGCGATGGCCCATCTGGAACTCAGCTTCAAGCGCATGCACACCGACCATCTCGATCTCTGGCAGATTCACAATCTGCAGAAGATGGCAGACGTCGATCGTCTGCTCGCGCCCGATGGCGCGCTCAAGGCGTTGCAGCAGGCCAAGTCCCAGGGGTTGGTCCGCTGCATCGGCGTGACCGGCCATTTCGAGCCGAAGGTGCTGCGCGAGATGATTCGACGCGCCGAGCTGGACTGCATCCTCATGGCCGTGAACGCGGCGGACCGGCATTACCTCAGTTTCATCGACCACCTGCTGCCGACCGCCCTGGAGAAACAGATGGGGATTATCGGCATGAAGGTTGCCACGCGTGGGCGCATGCTCTCCACCTGGAAGCCCGATCCGTTGGAACAGCAGCCGGAGCGCATGCGCACGACCAAACCCGGCACCATCACCATGGCCGAGTCGCTCGCCTACAATTTTTCCCTGCCGGTCAGCACCAACATCGTGGGCGTCGACAACGTCGCGCAACTCGAAGCCAACATGAAATGCGCGGCGAACTTCGTCCCGTTGAGCGGGGAACAGATGCGGGCTTTGGAGGAGCGCACCCTGCCCATTGTCCGCCAGGGGCTGTATTTCCGCCGCTGGGATCTGGGCGCATGAACCCTTTGATGGCATCACCCCACCAAACCGATCCCGATGAAACATGGATTGCTTCTTCCCGTGGCGACTCGTCGGCCGGCCGACGGATCGGCCCCGGCTGGCCGGTGGCAACGCCGCGCTGCTTGCGCCCCGCGTGGCCGCGGTGCGTTGGGTTTCATTCAGGCCTTGGCGGTGGTGTCGCTGGGAGCGGCCCTGGGCTTGGGCGCGGCTGAACCGCCGGCGGCCGCTGCCCCATGGGTGGCGCTCTTCAACGGGCGGGACTTGACCGGCTGGAAGATTGTCGCCCGGGCCAATCCCGCGCCCGCCGTAGTCGAGGACGGCGCGATGGTGCTGCGGCAACGGATCAACACGCTCGAGCACACCTTTGTCGCCTCAGAGCGCGAATTCGGCGATTTCATCCTGGAACTCGATCTGAAGGACGACCCCGGCTTCAACAGCGGCATCCTGTTGCGGTGCGTGGAGGCGCCCGCTGACGCCAAGGTGCGGCTCAACGGTTATCAAGTGAAGATCGACAACACGTCCCGCGCGTGGACCGGCGGGATCTTCGATGACTTCGGCGATTCCTGGAAGTGGCTGCACGATCTCGCGGACAACGAGCGCGGCCGCGCCGCGTTCCGGCTGGGTGATTGGGCGCACTTCCGCATCGAGTCCCTCGGTCCGGCGATCAAGGTCTGGGTTAACGGCGTGCCGACGTGCCACCTGTGGGATGAAAAATATCGGAGCGGCGGCATCGCCTTCAAAATTCACTCCGTCGGCAGCGGCCCCAAGGCAGGCCAGACCGCCATCCGTTTGAAAAACATCCGCATCATCACCGAGCATCCGGAGCGTTATACGCTACCAATGGAATTGCCTCCGCGCCGCGCGCCCACCGAGCCGGGCAAGTTCGACAAGGCGAAGCCCCGTCCGGATCGCACGGATGGAATCCCCGGGAAACCATGACCTGGACCCAAAACTACGCCCCGCTGGAGGGCCGCATCGGTCTCCCGGCGATCGTGGCGGCATTGCCGGTCGTCACCCTCCTGGCGCTGCTGGCCGGCTGGAACGTGCGCGCGCACCTGGCGGCGCTGGCCAGGTTGCTGGTGGCCGCGGCCATCGCCATCGGGGTTAACGGGATGCCGGTGAAGCTCGCGCTCGCCGCGGCGGGGGTGCTTTTACCGGATGGCTCTTGGCCGACCCGGAAGGAATTGAAACCAACATCAGTCGTCCATTGATCACCATGAACCAGACCACCGCCTTGCTCGGCGCGCTGCTGTGCAGCCTGTCCGCGTCTGCTTTCGCGGCGCAAACCCTCACGCTCTCGCTCGACGCGGCTGCTGCCGGGCCGGGAAAATTTGCGGCGGAGGAAATCCGCCGGGCGGCTGCTGCTCGGGGCATGAGTGTCCTGGGCGCCGACGCGAAAACGCCTGCTGACGCGATCCACCTCGAGCTTGCTGTCGGCACCCCTGCCGGAACCAAAGCCGTCGCGCAGAGCTACGGCATCCGGGTGCGAAGCGAGAACTCGCAGCGCCGCATCACCGTCCTGGGCGCCGACGCCAGCGGCGTGATGTATGGCGGACTCGATGTGGCGGAGGCGATTCGCACCGGCACGCTCGATTCCGTGCGGGACTCCGATCACACCCCGCACATCGCCAGGCGCGGCATCAAATTCAACCTCCCGCTCGACGTGCGCACGCCGACCTACAACAAGGGCGAATGGCCGGACTCCGAACGGCTAAACGTTGCGGAAATGTGGAGTCGGGATTTCTGGGTCGAGACCTTCGACGACATGGCCCGCCACCGCTACAACCTCATCTCGTGGTGGAGTCTCAACCCTTTCCCGAGCATCGTGAAGGTGCCGGAGTTCCCTCAGGTCGCGTTGGATGATATCCAAACCACCGAGGCAAATTCGAAAGCGCCCATCGTCGTGAAGAAGATGACCATTGACGAAAAAATTCAGTTTTGGCGCGACATCATGCAATTGGCGAAGGATCGCGGCGTGGAAGTGTATTGGTTCACCTGGAACGTGTTTCTCGGTGCGGCGGAAGGTAAGGACGGGATCACCAAGGACAGGACCGCTCCTCGCTCAATCGAGTATTTCCGCGCCAGCGTCCGCGAGACGATCAAGACTTATCCGCTGCTGGCCGGTTTTGGCATCACCGCCGGCGAAGGCATGCCAGAAAGCGAATTCATGCAAATGTCCAAGGAGCAATGGCTCTGGCGAACCTACGGCGAAGGCATTCGTGACGGCCTGCGGGATACGCCCGACCGAAGATTCCGGCTCATTCATCGCTTTCACATGACCGGTTTGAGCGAAATCCAAACCGCGTTTGCCGAACTGCCGTGTCCGCTCGATCTCAGCTTCAAGTACGCCATCGCCCACATGTACTCCGTGCCCAATCCGGGTATGATCAAGCCGTTGTTACCTCTGCTCAGTCCGGCACTCCGCAGCTGGCTTACGATCCGCAATGACGACATTCACAGCTTCCGCTGGGCCGACGTGGACTACGCCCGCGCCTTCATCAAGGCGATTCCCGGCCCGGACAAGATCGCCGGCTTCTACATGGGGCCCGACGGCTATCATTGGGGGCGCGATTTCATCACCAAGAACCCCGACGGCCCGCGTCAAACCGTCATGCAGAAGCAATGGCTGTCCTTTGCCCTGTGGGGTCGCCTCGCCTATGAACCCGATCTGCCCGCGGCCACGTTCGAGCGTCTCACCGCCGCGCGTTTCCCCGGCGCGGACGCGGCCCGGCTCACCACCGCGTGGGCGGATGCCTCGAGGACCTTTCCGTACATCACGCGCTTTTTTTGGGGCGACATCGACATCAAGTGGTTTCCTGAAGCCTGTCGCAAGAGAGGTGGCTTTTACACCGTACGCGACTTCGTCGAAGGCGGCACGATGCCCGGTGCCGGCGTGCTGAACATCATCCAGTGGCGCACGGGTCTGCTGGCGAAGCAAATGCCGCCAGGCGTGACGCCGCTGGAGATCGCCGCGACTCTGGATGCCAACGCCACCAAAGCGATGAGGGCTCTGTCCGAGCTCCAGCGCGCCACGGTCACGCCTGCCGCCAGCGCCAGGGAATACACCGCCACGCTGGGCGACATCGAAGCCATGTCGCATCTCGGTCTTTACTACGCGGCGAAGATTCGCGGTGCCTGCGACCTCGCGCTCTTCGACAAGACCGCCGACGCCAGACAACAAGCCTCCGCCGTGCAGCATCTCGCAGCGGCCCTGAATCACTGGAAGAGTTACTCCGCCGCCTACACCCGCCAGTATGTCCAGCCCCTGAAATATAATCGCGCCGGCTTGGTGGACATTCCCAAGCAAACTCAGGACGTCGCCGCCGACGTGCAGCTGGCGCGCGACTGGCAGCCCGGCACCCTTGACGAAATCCAGATCCGCCGCTCCGGCACGGAGGCGGGATTCAGGAAGTGAGTTGAACCACCGGATGCGGTTCCACCCCGCCCTACCCGGGCAACCCGATCCACGATGACACCTGGCACCAATCCCGAGGGACGGTTCTTGCGCGGGCCCATCTACCTTTTCCTGGGGCTGGGACTGGTGGCGATGTATCTGGGCGTGCTGCCCACCGGAATCATCGGGGTCGCGTGTGTGCTCCTGCCACTGGCGCTCGTCCTCGAGCCACTGGGTGAACGGACGCCGATCCTCAAGGACTATCTGGGCGGCGCGCCGCTGCTGCTCATTTTTCTGGGGGCCGGGCTGACGCACTTCAAAGTCTTCCCGGCGGAGGTCGTGAAGTCGTTCGACGCCTTCATGAAGGAATCGGGCACCAACTTCCTGGATTTCTTCATCTGCAGCCTGATCACGGGCGCGATCCTCGGCATCCATTCCAAAGTGTTGCTCAAGGCCGGCCTCCGTTACCTGGGGCCGGTGATGGGCGGAGTTGCCCTCAGTTGCGCCCTCCTGGCGCTGGTGGGACTGGCGGTCGGCCGGGGATGGAAGGATTTGGTGCTCAACATTGGCTTCCCCATTCTCGGAGGAGGCGTGGGCGGCGGCGCGGTGCCGATGGCGAAAGTCGTGAACGGAGTAACCGGTCAGGACATGAAGCAGGTGTTGTCGCTCTTCGTGCCGGCGGTCGTTCTTGGCAACGTCTTCTCCATCATTGCCGCCGCCTTGCTGAACCGGTTGGGGAGGCAGTTTCCGCAGTTGAGCGGCAACGGAGTGCTCTTGAACGATCCGACGCTGGTGCAGGAGGAGCCGAAGATCGAATTCTCCGCCTGGAACCTCGTCATTGGCGGCACCGTCGCCTGCGGCTTCCATGCCTGCGGGAAGATCCTCAACCACTTCGTGCCGTCGGTGCATAACCTTGCCTGGATGGTTCTGGTCGTGGCTTTGTGCAACCTCGCCGGGTTCGTCCCCGCCTACATCATCAGCGCCTGCTACTCGTGGTTCAAATTTGTCGTGAGGGCTTTCGTCGGCATCGTGCTGCTCGCCATCGGTGTCGTCTTCACCGATCTGGGTGAAATCGTCCGGTCGGTCACGCCCGCCTACGTTCTCCTGTGCGCGACCGTGGTGGTGGGGGCGGGCCTGGGGGCGGGTCTGGCCGGCCGGCTGGTGGGATTTTACTTCGTGGAGTCGGCCATCACCGCTGGTTTGTGCATGACCAACATGGGCGGCACCGGGGATGTCGCCGTGCTGTCCGCTTCGAAGCGCATGCAACTCATGCCGTTTGCCCGCATCTCCACCAGCATCGGCGGGGCGTTGATCATCTTCCTGTGCGGCCTCCTTGCGTCGTACATCCACCGGAGCCCGTAACAACAGAACCCATCATGCCCAGATTCGCTGCCAACCTGACCATGCTCTTCACCGAGGTGCCCTTCCTCGATCGGTTCGCGCGTGCCCGCCAGGCGGGCTTCGAGTTCGTCGAGTATCTGTTCCCCTATCCGTACGAGGCAGCCGAGCTGCGGCGGCGGCTCGATGACCACGGCCTGCGCCAGGTGTTGTTCAACCTGCCCGCCGGGGACTGGGCCGCAGGCGACCGCGGCATCGGCGCCGCGCCCGGCCGCGAAGCGGAGTTCCGCGCCGGGGTGCCGAAGGCCATCGCCTATGCCCGCGCCCTGGGCGTACCCCGGCTAAACTGCCTCGCGGGCAAGCGCGTGGCCGGCTGCAGCGAAGACGAACACCGGCAAACCCTCGTTCGGAACGCGCGCTTCGCGGCGCAGGAACTCGCACCGCACGGGCTCGAACTGCTCCTCGAGCCGATCAACCGCTTCGACCTCCCCGGCTTCTTCCTCAACCGCAGCGAGGACACCCTCAAACTGCTCGACGAAATCGGCCAGCCCAACGTGCGGCTGCAATACGATGTCTATCACGCCCAGCGGGAGGAAGGTGAGTTGGTGGGTACGATCGGCAGGAATCTCGCCCGCATCGGCCACATTCAGATCGCCGACAATCCCGGCCGGCACCAGCCGGGCACGGGGGAGATCAACTTTCCCTTCCTTTTCCAGCGGCTCGACGAGTTGAATTACCCCGGCTACGTCGGGTTGGAATACACGCCCACAACCGACACGGTCGGTTCGCTTGGCTGGTTGCGCGACCACGGTTTCAAGGCGTAACGGCCGTTTAGTGTCAGCACTTCTGCAAATAAAACATCCATACCTATCAACCACATGAAAATTGGATTCATCGGACTCGGAATCATGGGCAAGCCCATGAGCAAAAACCTGCTCAAGGCGGGACACGAAGTCGTCGTCTGCGATCTCAATCACGGCGCGGTCGAGGAAGTTGTTGCCGCCGGCGCGCAGTCGGCCGCGACACCGCGCGACATCGCGCAGCAAGTCGAGCTCGTCATCACGATGCTGCCCAACTCCCCTGAAGTGAAGCAGGTGGTGCTGGGCACCGCCGGCATCCTGGAGGGCGCCAAAGCCGGCTTGATCGTCGCCGACATGAGTTCGATCGCGCCGCTGGCCAGCCGCGAGGTTGCGGCCAAACTGGCGGAGCAGGGCGTCGAAATGCTCGATGCACCCGTCAGTGGCGGCCAGCCCAAGGCGATCGACGGCACGCTGTCGGTCATGGTGGGGGGAAAACAGGAAGTGTTTGACCGGTGCCTGCCGGTGTTCAAGGCGATGGCGGCGTCGATCGTGCGCGTGGGTGACATCGGCGCAGGCAATGTGGCCAAGCTGGCCAACCAGGTCGTCGTCGCCCTCAACATCGCCGCCGTCTCCGAGGCGCTGGTTCTGGCGGCGAAGTCCGGCGTGGAACCGGAGCTGGTTTTTCGGGCCATCCGCGGCGGGCTGGCCGGCAGCACGGTGATGGAGGCGAAGGCACCGCTCATGCTCGACCGCAAGTTCAATCCCGGCTTCCGAATTAATCTGCATATCAAAGACCTCAACAACGCGCTGGAGACCGGACACCAGTTCGGCGCGCCGCTGCCGCTGACGGCCGCGGTGATGGAAATCATGCAGGCGCTGAAGATCGACGACATGGGCGACTGCGATCACGGCGCGCTCGTACGCTACTTTGAAAAACAGGCGAAGATCGAGTTGAAGCGCCCAACCGCGCATTGATCAGCAGCGCGCAGGAGGTGGTGGGTCCTCGCCCGCCACACCCTGCGCGCTTGTCTTGTGACCGACGGCGCGACCGCCTCGGCCCGCCCCAGCCAGGAGAACTTCCACCCAACCGAGTAATCGACAACCCCCATGCGCTTTCTTCGCCACCTAACGCTCGCGCTCGGCCTCGCCAGCGCGCTCACTCCGGTCCTCGCCACCCCGGTCGACTACGGCCGCGCCCGGCTTGCCGCTGCCGCGGGCATTCCAGTCGCGCAACTCCCGGTGCGCGTCGCCAGCAACGATGCCACGCTCGGCCCCGACGGCTTTGCGCTCACGCGTGACGGGAGCCGGCTGCTCGTCTCCGGCGGCAACGATCGCGGCGCGATGTACGGATTGCTCGAGGTTACCGAACAGGTCCGCCGCGGTACGCCCCTGGCCCAGATCCAGCCCGCGACTACGCGGGCGCGCTTCGGCTTCCGCACGATCAAGTTCAACCTGCCGTTTGCCGCATACCGCACGAGCCCGGCCATCGAGCAGCATTACGACGTGTGCCGCGACCTGAAGTACTGGGAGGCGTTCCTGGACATGATGGCGGCCAATCGCTTCAACACGCTCACGCTCTGGAGCCTGCACCCGTTCCAGTACTTCGTAGTGCCGAAGTCTTTTCCCGAGGCGCAGATGTTCTCCGCCGCGGAAATGGCCGAGTGGCGGACACTCTGGACCCGCCTCTTCGCCCTGGCGAAGGAGCGCGGCATCGAGACCTATCTGATCAACTGGAACACGTTCGTTTCGCCCGAATTCGCCCGGGCGCACGACTTCAGCGACTACCACTCCAACTTGCTGCACATCGGCGAAGGCACCAAGGACAAGATCGTCGAAGCCTACACCCGCGAATGCGTGCAGCAGACGATCGACGAGTACCCCGATCTGACCGGCCTGGGCATCACGCTGGGCGAGCGCATGGGCGGCCAGACTCCGGAGGAGCGCCGTCAGTGGCTCGACGACGCTTTCTTCGCCGGCATCGCCGCCGCCAAGCGGCCCGTGAAATTCATCTACCGGGCGCCGCTTTCCGCCGACACCCGCTCCGGCGGGACCACGAGCGAGGAAAACGATCGCCGCACGCGCGCGCAAATCGAGGGGCTGCGGGCCAACGCCAACATCACGGCGCCCGTTTTCACCGAGTTCAAATACAACTGGTCGCACGGACATTCGACGCCGAGCCTCTTCATCGTCCACGGAGGCAAACTCTCCGATGCCTACTGGAATCCGCCGCCCACCCGCCACCAGGTGGTGTGGACGGTCCGGAACGAGGATTTCTACGTGCTGCGCTGGGGGGCGCCTGACTTCATCCGCGAGTTCATCGCCAACAACGGCGCGCCGCACGTGGCCGGAGTGCTCGTGGGGTCAGAGTGCTACATCCCCGCCAAGGACTACATCACCACCGAAGGGCGCCACAAGACCTGGACCTGGGCCTTCGAGCGGCAGTGGCTCTGGTATGCGCTGTGGGGACGATTGCTGTACGATCCCCAGACCCCCGACCGCTCCTTCGAGGCCTTGCTCGCCGACCGCTTCGGCCCCGCGCACGCGCCCGACCTGCTCAAGGCGTGGTCCCTCGCGAGCCGGGCGCAGTTGCGCTTCGCCTCGTTTCACCGGGGCACTTGGGACGGTTCGCTCTACACCGAAGGCTTCGCGGCCTGGACGGACCGAGACCACAATAGTTCGTTTCGGTTTTTCGACATCGAGAATATCATCTCAAATCCGGTCCTCGACACGAAATACGTCAACATCGCCGACTTCGTGAAGGCTGGCAGTCAGGTTCCAGCCGGCAAAGTCTCGCCGTTGCAACTCGCCGCCGAGCTCGAGCGCGACATGGCCGAGGCCCGGCACCTGGCGGCCGCGGTCCGTCAGCGCGGCAACGTATCTCCCACGCTCGCGGCGGAAATGGCCGACATCGATGCCTGGAGTGCGCACGGCCTGTACTTCGCCGCGAAGCTGCGCGGCGGCGTGGCCCTCGCCACGTTTCGCCGGAGCGGGGAGAAGACCGAGCAAGCCGCCGCGGTCGCCCACCTTGAAAAGGCGGTCGGCCATTGGCGCGCCCTGATGGAGGCCGGCACACGATTCAACCGCCAGCGCGTGTCGCACAACGCCGGCGAACTCTTTTCATGGGCGCGTTTCCTTCCCGCCGTGGAACGCGACGTCGACATTGCCCGCGGCACCGCCCGGCCCGCACCACCTTCCCGATGAACATCAGATTCTCTCCGCCACCCCTGGTGCCCGCGTCCCCGTCCACCGGCGCGAAAGCATTGGGGTGACGCCAGACTGGCCAACCTCCGTGTGGAACCCACCCGTGTAACGCATCGTGCCCTTTCCCTTCACCGTATATGGACACAAGACCGCCCTTGCCTCCCCTCCCGGTTCGCGCGCCGACCCGCCGCGTTCTCGTGGGCCTCTTGAGCGCGCTCTTCTGCTCTTGCGCAGCGAGTGCCGCCGGCCCGGTCGCCCAACCCTGGCGCACGACCGATGACAACATCTCCGGGTGGGATTGGTCGCTGCCCCCGGACGTCCGCGCCAACCCGCGCGGATGGCTGGCGTATGGTAGCGAAGAGGACCTCGGCGTGCCGTTCCCGCGCGGCAATCGGGTGGTTGCTCTTCATCTACGCTGGCGTGACCTCGAACCGCGCGACGGGGAATTCGATTTCTCGGCCGCGCGCGAACGCATTGGGCGGATCGCGGCGGCCGGCCTCGGCGTCAATCTCACCGTGCTGGGCGCCGTCTGGCAGTTCGACAAGACGGACCGCGAGGGCAAGGTCACCCGGCAATCGAGCGGCAACGCGCACCAGGAGTCCGCGCCCCGCTGGCTCGCCGACCTCGGCGTGCCACTGGTCAAGGAAAAGGCCATCACCAACAACGCCTCGCCCTTCCGGATCATCAACTGCGACATCTTCCACCCCAGCTACCACGAACGTTATCTGCGCTTCGTCCGCGCCCTCGGTCGATCGGGCATCCCCGCGCTCGACGCCGTGAAAGTCGCCTATCTTTGCGACAAGTCTGCCACCAACGGCGAGGAAGGCTGGACCGAGGCCGACCAGCCGACCACCGGCGAGGGCTGGCAACGTTACCGCGAGCGCCTGGCGGCGTGGGCCGAGGCGTTCGGTCCCAAACGCCATGTGCTGATGACCGTCTCCGGCAAGCCCCAGGTGCTGGCGGAGTGCTACCGGCTCGGCATTGGCCAGCGCAATGGATTCGTCGAAATGTACCTGGGGCACGTGGACAACGCAGCGCTGGGCCAATCGGTCGATACCAACGGATATCTCGTCCTCGACGAAAACTGTCCACCCATCGCAGGTGGTTATGCGTGGGGCGACGAAAACGAAGAGTACGGGCGGGGCTGGACCGCGCGTTTCGGCCCCTACGAAACCTTCGGCCACCGCTATCGTGAATCCATGCTGCGCGCCCTGCAGATGCGCCGAAACTACCTGCGCACCGACCGGTCCGATCTCGATCCGGCGCTGCTCCATTACGTCTGCCTCGAACTTGGTCGCACCAGCGACGACACGCCGGACGCCTGGTGCTACCTGCGCGAGACGCCCACCCGCCAACACCCCAAGGGGGTGCGTAATTTCGAACGTTGGTTGCATCAACGCGACCGCGAAGGCGCCCGCACCGTCGCCGTCGATCGGTATGATATTGAAAAACAGAATACGCATACGCACGATTTCACCGCGCGGAGGACGGACCTCGCCACCGGCCAAAACCAGATCGGTTTCGCCCTCGATGATCGCTTCCGTTCCGGCGGTCCGCACCGCGTGGCCTTCAAGGTCACCTACCGCGATGAGGGCCGCGCCGTTTGGCGACTCGCCTACGATGCGACCCAGGCCGGGTCGTCCCCCTGCCGGGTGGAGTGCACCGGCACCGGCGAGGTCCGCACCGTTACTTTCTTTCGTGATGATGCCCGCTTCGGCGCCACGGGATTCGATTTCGATTTTACGATCGCAGCCGAACGCGGCGACGCCGTGATCAAGTTTGTCCGCGTGATCCGGCTCGGCCCCGCGGGGGGCGACCGGGGAACTCCCTGAGTGAACACCGCCGCCCGTCGCATGCGTGCCGACTTGCATGCCGACCTCCGGGCCTATCTCGCCCAACCCGCGCTCCGCAATCACCGGCCAGAACGCCGCTTTCAAATGACTCGTTTCTCTTTTCTCACCTTCGGGTGAATTCTCTTCCAATCATCCCAAATTCCCCGGTTGAGCGGGACGATCTTCGCGATTTTTGAGCAAAATCCCGGTGACTTACGCATGGAGCGGCACGACTGGTTTCAACTGCGGCGCAGTCGTTCGGATCCACTCGTGCAAACGCCTGTATCCGTCGCGCAATTGCTCGGCCCGACCGCCGCGGATGGAAATTTGCAATTCTTTTTGGCGACCGGACGGCACGAGCCGGCCGGCAATCAATAGAAACCACCGTCGGCCGCGTTTGGCCTCGGTATGCTTGTGCGGTACGATGAACTGCACAAGAAGCTCCCACAGATTGTCGACCATCAACCAGCGGCGGGCGGCCAGTTCCGCGGTGGCACGGGCCTTCGCGCAAAAGCCGCTGAACCCCCACTGATTTTTCAGTTCGTCGAAGACGTTTTCGGTGTCCGCGCGGTCGCGATAAAGTTGTTGGATCTGCCAGGCGTTAAACTCCAGCGGCAAATTGGTCATGACTCCGCCAACGCTTCGAGGGCTTGAATCCGATCCGGGGCAAAGTCGGCCTGCTGTCGGCGGCGGACTTCCGCGGTGGTGATTTCCGTCAGCTTGCGGCTGCGGGTGCGCGTGGCGATGCGATGGATCTCCTGGGTCGTCGGGGCGCGGCCATGTTGTTTTTTGAAGGCGGCGATGCCTTCCTCGATTTGCGCCCGACGCTTGGACGCCACCGCACGACCCTTGGCGGTGACTCCGGCAATCTCGAAACCCTCAATGATGCCGTGTTCAACTCGCGCGCACTCGATGGTGCAGCCAGCCGCGAGTACGCTGCGGGCGAGTTCGTTTTGATAGACTTTGCCCGCATAGCGCATGGCCGCGAACATTTCGCGTTCGGTGAGCGCGAACCAGCGTCGGACTTCGCATCGAAGCTGGCGTTGGCCGTGACCAGGGGGGTGTGCAGGTGGCCGACGCCGCCTTTTGCCGGTAAATGGTGACTACGGCCGCCCCGTGGTTCACTTTCATCGGGAAGGAGGGTCCCCTTGGCATATAGGACAATCCAGGACGGATTGTTCCCTCTTCAAGGCCCTTTTTGCCCCCTAACTCCCATCTTCTCTCCTCTGAAGCCGAGGAAAACTGGCGCCCCCACGGGGAATCGAACCCCGCTTTGAAGATTGAGAATCTCCTGTCCTAACCGATAGACGATGAGGGCGAAAACCGGAGGTGAGAGCGTCGCGGTTTCGGGCGCCGCGTCAAGCGTGGTTTGCCAGAGTCCAAAACGGCGCCAGGGCGGATTTTTGCACGGTCGGTCGCGCAGTCGGAAACAAGCGGGTTTATCCCGCGATGGAAATCCATCCGCGCTGAATCGCGGGATAAACCCGCTCCTCCTACAAGAGGGATCCGAACCGTCATTTTCGGGCCTGTTCCCCGTGCAAAAATCCGCCCTGAAAACGGCGGGCCGCCGCTCTCCCTACCCCGGGTCTCGTTTCTGCCGTCTGCCCGTCGGCGCCTTAGGCTTGGTGCTTGGGCCGTCCGCGAACCGCGCTCGATTCCTCCTCAAATGGACCCGGTACCGGGCCGGCGAGCCTCCCCTCCGGTCGTTGACTCACGCCTGAGGTTAGCATTACCTGATACCATCCGGCATCACGGAAACGGCGTACCCGCATGACCATCCCCCACACCCGCAACCCTTCAGTCCCGCGCCGTTTCCCCACGCCGGGGCAGGGCTCCAGCGTGCGTTCATACCGGAAACAAGCGGCGCTTCCACGGGATCAATCTGCGTATTCTTCCCAAGAATCGCGGCATTGGCCCGCGGGATAAGCAATTTCACCCGATCGCCGTGTGCATTTTCCGTGCAAGACAGTTCTGGACCTAACCTGCCGGACGGCGAAACCTTGCCGCTGATCCAACTCTCAATGAACGCGTCCCCTCACTCCGATCACCACCTTCTCCAGGGGAAAAGGCCGGGGATCGCGCGGACGCCTCCGGGGCAGATGGGGCCGCGTCGTTTTGGGCAACGCGGTGCGGCGCTACTCGCCGCCCTTTGTTTTGCCACGGTGCTCGCAATCGCTCTCACCAGCTACGTGACACTTTGCACCCGCACGCTCGAATTGAGCACGCGGGCCATGCAGGGGACCCGGGCGGTGGAGCTCGCCGAAACCGGCATGGAAGAAGCACTGTGGGCCCTGAACAAGAACGACTGGTCCACCTGGACGACCTCCGGAACCACCGCCACCAAGACGATCTCCGGATTCTCCTTCGACGCCGGGGCGACCGGAGTGATCAACCTCACGGTTACAAATTACAATGGGAGCCTCGTCGGGGTGACCAGGACCGTCACCGCCAAAGGCACGACGACCCAGGCAGACGGGAAAGTCGTCTCCCGCACGCTGAGCTCGACCTCGGCCAAGGCCCCGTTGTTTGTGAACGCCATCTTTGCCGCCTCCGTGGGAACCGCCAACGGCCGCGTCAAGTTCAAGAGCGCGGGAACCGTCGACAGTTACGACTCCTCGCTCGGCCTCTACTCTTCCCAGACACCGGGGTACTCTGCCGTGGTCGGCTCCGCCGCCACGAACACCAGTTCGGCGACCGTGCAATTGACCCGGGCGCAGATCAAGGGCTACGTCTCGACCCTCTCGACCGGACCGTCGTATTCGTCGGGGGCCAAAATCATTGGTCCCACGTCGGGGACCACGAGCATTGATACGGACCGGATCAGCACGAGCCCGTACCAACCGCTGTTCGATGAAGTCATCCCCACCGGGGCCGGCACGACCTGGGATCCCTCCACCATGACCACGATCGGCACCGCCGGCGCCACCTCCGAGAAACTCTACTACTATTACGGCAACGTGAATCTGGGAGGCTCCTACACCCTCACCGTCAACGGTCCCGTCGTGCTCGTGGTCACCGGGGATTTCTTCCTCAGCACTTCCGCCATGGTGCGCATCACGACGACCGGCTCCTTCCGCCTCCATGTGGCCAGCGATCTCGCGATCAACGGCAATGGCATCCAGAACGACACCAAGCTGCCGAAGAAGTGTATCATCATTAACACCACGATCTACGATACCTACCAGATGTCCACGACCACGGACTTCTATGGGGTGATTTACGCCCCGGCGAGCGGGATCACGATCAGCAAGGACCAGGAAATCTACGGCGCGATTGTCGCCGAGTCCGTTACGTTCAGCCGGTCACCCACCTTCCACTACGACCTTGATCTGCGCCGAACCGTCTTCAACGGGTTCGACACTCCCTTCGCCGCCGCCGACGTCCGCGAGTCGTACTGACCGCCGGTGCACCATCATGGGCGCCCGTTCCGAGCAAAGGGTTGGCCGAGAGCTTGGGGCGCAGCCGAGGGCTCGCAGGTTGGCCGACCTTCGCGGGAATCTTGCCCGGGCCACGCAGGGTCGCCGCTCACCCTCCCCGGATTTCCTCACTCCACCCTTCCCAAGTTGGCCGGGATCGCGTTGGTTCACCCTTGCTTCTCTCCTGCTCCCGCCCTGCCTGCCACGGCCCGCCGGAACGCATCCCGTCTGATTTCATGAACTCGTCTGGCCACCACGCGCCGTCCCCCGCCCCTTCCCTCCCGCTCCGCGGGCGCCGCGGCTTCACCTTGCTGCAGTTGGGACTCGCCCTGCTGTGCGGCCTGCTCGCCGCGTACGTGGCGCTGACTGAGCTCCGGAAATTTCAGCAGCGCGCCCAATGCGACCAATTCGTCGCCGAGGTCCGCGCGCTCGCCGCTCACTTTGAAAGCTACCACGCCCAGAAGGGCGAGTGGCCTGCGGCCACCAACGCGGAAGTCAGGATTCCCCGCGGCCTGGAGTCGACCCTGACCGGGACACCCTGGCTGCACGGGCCACCCTTCGGCGGCAACTACGACTGGATCCCTCCGCTCCGGCGAAGTCCGGCTGATGATCCCGCCACCCCAAAACCAATCCCGGCGGGGATGATTGCGGTCACCGCCTTCTCGCCGAGCGGACCGCTCCCCCTGACTCCGATCGATCTGACCTACATCGATGGCAAACTCGACGATGGCAACCTGTCCACCGGCCGGTTCCGCACCGGCTTCAACGGGTGGCCCGTATATCTGGTGAACAGCAGCCGCTAATCCGATGTTCAACCTTACCTTCGTCAACCTTGCCCCCGACGCCCGTGCCACCGCCGAAGGCAGTGGCCCCGTGGACCACGGTCAGGTTACCCCCGAGGAACTCACGGCGTTGCTGGACGCGTTTGCCGAAATCGATCCGGTGCAGAACATGAAGGTCGACCCGGAAATCCGGATCCAAACCAAACGCGACCGCTACATCGTCCGGACCGGCCAGAAGAAGCTCTTCCTTTACGACGCGCGCAAACAGTCGGAGCCCGCCTACGTGCTCAGTGCGGCGGAAATCATTGCGGAACTCGACGGCACCGCGGCCGCCCGACGCACTGCCGCGCCGACGGAGATGTCGCGCGTGCTCAGCACCGAACCGCTGCCGGACGAGTCGGACGGCAAGGCGGAGAGCACCGCGTTGCCGATCCCGGAATCGGCGCCGTGGCCGTGGGCCCTCATCGCCCTGACCCTTCTGCTCAGCGGCTACATCGTCTATGCCGGATTCTTCCCGTCGGATGGGGTGTCGCATCCTCCGTTGGTTGCCCTCGGCCAGGCGGAGCGATTGTCCGAAGACGGAGTGCTCACCGGGGTGTACATGACGGGAAGCCAGCCCGGCCAGCATGGAATTGTGATCCTAGGCGACGGCAAGATGAAGTTGTTTCAGGTCAACGCCCAGGCGGCGCCGGGGGTGGTCTTCGGCACCTACCGCCTGGGTCGACTGGAAGGCAAGCTTCACCTCGCCACTGATCAGCCCGGCGGTCTGATCACCGTGCGCGACCGCGACACCCTCGACTACGGCGGAGAGGCGTACAAAAGAATCCCCTGAGGCCGATGCCGCACCTCCCCCACCCCCTGGGTCAGACCGTCCGCCCGCGCCGGTTCCGCCCGGCCGCCCGGGCCTTTACCCTCATGGAAGTGGCCGTGACCACGTTTGTGCTCGCCCTCGCGATCACCACCGCGATCACCACGATGCAGCGGGCCTTCAGCAATCTCGACACGGCCCGCAACATCTCGACCGCCAGCGCCCTCTTGCAGACTGAGGTGGAGAAGGAGCGGCTCTTAAGTTGGGATAAGATCAGCGACGCCAGGTACCAGCCCACGCTCGACGCCGCCTACCTGCGCAATCCGGACATTGCCGGCCGCTTTTCGCTCTCGCGGACCGTGGTGGAGGTGCCCGGCCACTCCGCCCAGATGGTGCAGGTCACGCTCACCGCCCGCTGGCGCAGCTACGACGGGCGCAGCCTCTCCCGCAGCTTCACCACCTACTTCACGCAAGGTGGGCTTTATGATTTTCTGTACACGCAATCCTAACCGTGCCGCGTCCCGGGCGCCGGGATTCACGCTCGTCGAGGTCATGGTGGCGGCGGCGCTGAGCGTCTTCGTCCTGGCCGGGGTGCTGACCGCCAACCTTCAGATCATCCGCAACGGGGTCCGCATCGGCCAATATGCGGAGATGGAAAGCCAGGTGCGCCGGGCGCTCGACACCCTGGGCCGGGATCTGAAGGAGGCGGTCGACGTGACCTGGAACGGTCCCAGCGACCTCACCCTCACGATTCCGACCAGCGACACCACGACCGCCCAGGTCACCTACGCCTGGACGGCCGCGAGCGGGAATTTCTTCCGCGTCGCCGGCGCCAACAGCGCCACCCTCGTGGGGCGGTTGGAACTGGTGCGCGGCATCCGCCCGCTGGCGGATGGCAGTCCGGGCCTCGTGTTTGCCCGCTTTGATCGCGACGGCGCCCCCACCACGACCGACGCGACGACCAAGAGTATCATGGTATCCATGACGGTGACCCGCAAGACCACGACCGTGGCCACCACCAGTCAGAACGCCGTCTCGGCCCTGATCACCCTGCGCAACAAATCCTCCATCTAATGCCTGCGCCCCACCTGCCCCGCCAAGTCCGCCGCCGTCATCATTGCCAGCGCGGCAGCCTGCTCATCACCGCCCTGCTGATCGCCGCCGTGCTCGGTCTGGCCCTGGTCGGTTATATCGCCCTGAGCCAGAACGCGCTCAAACTCGCCCACCGGACCCTCTTCACCAATGATGCCGGCAACCTCGCCGAGGCCGGAATCGAAGAGGCGCTTTACTGCTACAATCAGATGAACGCGGGCACCAGCGCAGCCAAGGCCTGGACGGGGTGGACGACTTCCGGGGGGAACGCGACGCGTACGCTGGCGCCGTTCAACCGGGACCAGCATGCCGTCGGCACGGTCAAGGTGTTTGTAAGCGGTTTCGACGGCGGCAATCCCGACCCGTACGTCATCTCCCAGGCCACCATCACGCCCTTCGATCGCAGTCCGCCGGTCGTCAAGATCGTCCAGATCAATCTGGGCAAGAACGCCTACTTCACCAACGGCCTCGTCGGCATCAAAGGCCTGACGATGTCCCGCGATGGCCTGGCCGACAGCTACAACTCCAACCCCACCAATCGCCCCAACGGACCTTGGGCCGCGTTTTCCACCAAGGCGGCCACCGGCAACACCTCCGTTGCCGTCGCGGCCGGATCATTGAACGCCACGTCGCGCAACATCATCCGGGGCGATCTTTACCTTGGCAAGGGCGTGGCCACCGGAAGCATCAAGGTCACCGGGGCGATTCGCCCGGACTTCAACGGCATCTTCCCCATGCCCGATTACCCCACCATGAGCGACGCCCCCGCGCCCGTTTATTCCCGGCGCCGCGGCAAGCCGAAGAAGATCAAAACCAAGGTCACGAAGCTCGCCAGCGTGCTCCCGCAGAAGGGGGACACGCCGGCGGACGACGGTCGGTATTATTATTTCTGCGACAACTTCACCATCGGCGATGTGACGATCTCCCCGGGCGCGGATGTCACGATTGTCGGCACGCGGACCGACATGGTCTCCGGCCTCGCCATCAGCTCGAAGGCCACGTGTCGGATCTACATCGATGGCCCGATCACGATCACCGCGAACAACTCGGGCAAGGAAAAGGACAAGGACAAGGGGAACGACAAGAACAGCAGCATCGAATCCGGAGACTGGGCCGGAGCGCTGCAAATCTATACCACCACCAGTCGAGATTGCCTGATTGAGACCGACTCCACGATCTACGCCTGCGTCTATGCGCCCAATGCCCCGTTGCGCTTTACCGGCGACATCGATCTGCCCACCACGATCGTGGGTTCCTTTGTCGCCGGCTCGATCCGGGCTGACGACAACGTGAACTTCATCTATGACGAGGCCCTCACGACCCTGAGTGAGGGCAAGATCTGGTCGCTCGCGACCTGGTCGGGACTCCGGACGGGTTCCGACCGCGCCACCCTCGGGACCCTGACCGATAAGTTTCTGCCGTGAAGACACCCCAGGGGGGGCTGCTCGTCCTCGCCACGCTCGGCGGCGCCGCGACCCTGCCCGCGCCGGCGCCGCCCCACCCCTGCGTCGCCGATGGAAAGTCCAAAGCCCAAGGGATATTGGCATGAACCCTCACCCTTCGCCTCACCACCCTGGAACAAGCTCCGGGGAATGAACCCGAGGGGCTCAGCCCACGAACGAATAATCGTAGGGGGCCCGCATCTCGCGCGCCACGTAGCCGTTGGCTTCGGACGCGAACTCCCCGACAAACTGCTCCTGCGCCGCATCCCAGGCCAGCTTGTGCCCGGTGCGCATGGAGATGGCCCCGAGGTGGCACATCGTTGCCGAGCGATGCCCGGTCTCCACATCGCAGATCGGCGCCTGGCGCGAGCGCATGCAGTCGAAGAAGTTTCCCATGTGGTCCGAGCTGACATAGAGGCGCACGGAGCCGTCGGGCAGCGGGGTCTTGAGCAACCCGGGATCGCTGGCCTTGAGCTGGTCGCGATTCACCCAGATCCAGCCGTCGGTGCCCTCAAAACGGATACCGTTGCGCTGCCCGTCGGCGTTGATCTTGGCGCCGAAGATGCTGTCGTCTTTCGTGGTGTAGATGTTCAGCCGCACCCCGTCCGCATAGGTGTAGTTGACCTCGTACTCGCTGAACGTGTTGTACCCGCCCGGGATGGGCTGCACCAGGACCTGCGACTCCACGTCGCGCGGCGCCAGCTGCCCAATCGCCCAGTAGGCGATGTCGTTGTGGTGCGCCCCCCAGTCCGTCATCGTGCCGCCCGAGTAGTCGTACCAGAAACGAAAGGTCCGGTGGCAGCGCTCGGGCACATAGTCGACCTGCCGCGCCTGACCCTGCCAGAAATCCCAGTTCAATTCCGCCGGCACCGGGGCGGTCTGGAACGGCCCCTCCCGCAGGCCGGCGGGCAGCCAGACCTTCGCCTCCTTCAGTTTGCCGATGCGCTGGTTGCGCACCAACTCGCAGGCGAGCCGGAACCGCTGGGAGCTGCGCTGCTGCGTGCCCGTTTGCAGCACGTTGCCGCGCTGGCGCACGGCCTGCACCAGCCGGCGCCCCTCGTCGATCGTCAGGGTCAGCGGCTTCTCCGAATAAATATCCTTGCCCGCCCGGGTCGCGCCGAGGTTCACCAGCGTGTGCCAGTGATCCGGCGTGCCGTTGATGATCGCGTGGACATCCTTGCGCTCGAGCAACCGACGGAAGTCGGTGTAGATCGCCGGGGCCCGGCCCGCGACGGTCAACTTTTCCGCGGCCGCGGCCGCGCGCTTCTGGTCCACATCACACACGGCAACGACGTCGCCCCAGTTTGCGGCATTCTGGGCGTCCCGTGTGCCCTGCCCGCCGCCGCCAATCAGCGCCACCCCGGGCCGATCATTGGGGGTGGGTCGCTTGCCCCCCTGCCCTTCCGCGGCCACCAATTGCCGTTCGGCATACCACAGCGGCACTCCCGCCATGGCGGCCAGGGTGCTGCAGCGTTTGAGGAAGGACCGGCGGGAGACCTGGAAGGATTTCATGGAGCAGGGGCAACAAGCACGGCGACGCGATGGAACGTTGGAACCGTAAGACGCACCCCGGGCGCAGCAAGCCCGCGGTAGGTGCGGCCGGGATGATTTGTAACATTTGCGCGTTTGCGGGCCGCCGCGTCCCCCGCCATCCTTCTTCCGCCCTACCGGTTTGCCGCGCCACGCCCCGGCAGAATTTCGCCCCCCTACCGCCATGAAAACAGCCAAGACCGACCGCACCACGCCAACCGCTGAGCCGAAGCTGTTGCGACGCCAACTCCTGGATGCCCGGATCGAATCCACCCGCACTGCGATGGCCGCCCACGCAGCCAAGGCCCGGGTGAAAGAGGCCAAGAAGGCCTGCAAGGAGGCGAAGAAGGCGGCCAAGAAAGCGCGCAAGATCCTCAAGGCGCTGGAGGCGCAGCAGGCGAGCGCCGCCGCCCGCAAGGTGAAGAGAGTCCGGCCCGCCAAATCACGCCTCCTCGTGCCGCGCGGAGGCGGAACGACTCGCGCGGCCAGGACCGCCGTGGCGCCGAAACCAGCACCCGTGGCCGTGGCCTCCCCGGCAACCGTCGCGCCGCCGGACACCGCCCTCGCTGGTGATGGGAATCAGGTCTGATCCCAGCTTGATTCGGCGCCATCGCCGCCGACGCCGGGATCCCGCGAAGTTGCGAAATTCGGTGGCCGGGAGTCTGGAGGGCTCAGGCTGGCCGCGCTGGCTTGTGATCGTTTGAAGCCTGCGGCCAGCTCCTATCATGCTCCTGCCCCTGCCCTGGCTCCGCACCGCGTTGTGCGCTCTCGTTCTTCTGCTCGGCAGCGGACATGCCGCTCCCTCCTCCAGTCAACCGACCGCGGTGCTGCCCGCCAGAGTGAAGCGCGTGCTCTTCCTCGGCGACAGCATCACGTACGGCGGAGCCTACGCCGTCGAGGTGGAGACCTATTTTGTCACCCGGCAGCCGGCGCGGTCCATTGAGTTCATCAACGCCGGGCTGCCCAGCGAAACGGTTTCCGGGCTCTCCGAACCCAACCACGCCGGCGGGGCGTTTCCCCGGCCGGATGTCCATGAGCGCCTGGCGCGGGTCCTGGCGCAAACGCAACCGGACCTCGTCTTCGCCTGCTATGGCATGAACGACGGAATCTATCTCCCGTTCGACGCGGCCCGGTTTGCCGCTTTCCAGTCGGGCCTGCGCCGCCTGCGCGCGGCCGTCCTCGCGACCGGCGCCGCGATGGTGCACCTGACGCCGCCGGTCTACGTCGATGTCAAGGGCACGGCCCCGGCCTATGCCGCGGTGCTCGATCGCCAGGCCGAGTGGCTGGTGCAGCGCCGCGCCGATGGTTGGGACGTCGTGGACGTCCATGCCGCGATGGCTCGTGAACTTGCGGCGCGCCGCCGGCGTGAACCGGCCTTCACCTTCGCCCGGGACGGAGTACATCCCGGCGATGAGGGGCATTGGATCATCGCCCGGGAGACCCTGCGCCACCTCGGTGCGCGCGACCTCGCTCCGGACGCCGATCTCAGCGCCTTGACCGCCCCGTATCCGACGGGCGCCGCCCTCCTGAAAACCATCCGGTCCCGCGCCGAGGTGATGAAGGATGCGTGGCTGACCAGCACCGGGCACACGCGGCCCAGGATGAAGGCGGGGCTTCCGCTGGCCGAGGCGCATCGGCAGGGGACCGGGTTCGCCCAGGAAATCGCTGCGCTGCAAACCGGCGCCCCGGCGCCAAGAAACTAGATCTGCGGCTGGGCGACCGCCACGAACTCATCCGCCCCGATCCCAGCTTCTGCCACCTCGACCTCCTCCCGGGTCGGCCGGGCGGGCGCCGTCTGTTTCGCCTCTACCATCTGCCCCACGATGCTGGCGACCAACGGCCCAAAATAGGCGCCGCCCGCCGCCACCGTCCGAAGCGCCCGGAAAAACTCCTCGAGATTGCCCCCTTTCTCAAAGAAGCCCCGGGCCCCGTTCGTCAACGCCTCGCCCACCGATGCTTCCGTAGTATTGCCCGACAACACCAGCACGTGACCGGTCAGCCGGTGGACCCGCATCGCGCGCAGGAAGGCCAAGCCGCCGCCGCCGGGAAAGAGCCAGTCGAGAATAATCACCTCCGGCTGGCTGGCCGTCGCCTGGCGAACGGCCGAATCGAAGTCCGCCGCCTGCGCGACGACCTCAAATTCCGGCATCTGGGCCAGCACGTCGGCCAGCATCTCGCGCATCGCCGCTTGATCCTCGACGATCATGATCCGCGAACGGGCGGGAGCACCGGGAGTCGGACAATTACTCATCCCACCATCATAGGATATTCCACCGCGCGTGTTAATGGGTGGTTTCCAGCGATCTGCCCCGCCCAAAAGTAAGTAGTTCCCGCTCCGCTCCCGCCTGGCCGCCTGACCGCCGGCCGCCGTCCCCGCCGTCGAATTCTTTCGCGCAGGACAACATTGAAGCCCGCGAGCTTCCCGTCCAATAATCGCCGCATGGCCCGTCCCTCCCTCCCCGCTTGGATTGTTTCCGCTGCCACTCTCCGCCGCCACCCCGCGGTCCTCGTGGCCTTAGCCACCCTCTCCGGCCCGCTGCCCGCCGCCACCGCGGACAATCCCAGTCCCAGCGCGGCGCCGGACTCCGTCAGGAACCTCTTCAATGGCCGGGACCTGACCGGATGGAAACCGTCCGACTTCGACTCCCAGACGCCAGTGAAGGTGGTGAACCCGTTTCGCGACGGTCCCGGGGCGATCGTGCTGACAAGGAGCAGCTACATGGCCGGCATCACCTGGACGAAGGAAGCCGAACTGCCCCGCATGAATTACGAGATCTCCCTCGAGGCGATGAAAACCGAGGGCACCGACTTCTTCTGCGGTCTCACGTTTCCGGTGGGCGACTCCGCGGTCACGTTCGTCGTGGGCGGCTGGGGCGGCATGGTGGTCGGCATCTCGTGCATCGACAATTCGGATGCGTCGGACAATGAGACGAGCGGCGCCAAGGAATTCCTGCCCAACCGCTGGTATCGCATCCGGGTCCGGGTGACGCCGGGTCGGCTCGACGCGTGGATCGACGACGAACAGATGGTGGAGTTCGAGACGACGGGGCGCCGGCTCGACCTGCGGTTTGGCGACATCAAGAATTCCCTGCCGCTCGGCATCGCCGCCTACGAAACCGGCGCCGCCCTGCGCAATATCCAGCTGCGGCGGCTCTGACGGGGGATCGCGGCCGCGGCCGAACGCCGCCCACCGTTCCCGCGGTACCCGCTGGCGACTTGCGCCGGGGTCATTTTCGAGGTTCAAGGCTGCATGCGTTTTTTCCTTGGCGTCACCCTCCTGGCCGGGCTCACCGGCTGTTCCAGCGTCTACTACGGAGCGATGGAGAAGATCGGCATTCCCAAGCGCCAGATCCTCGTGGATCGCGTGCAAGCGGCTCGCGGCGCCCAACAGGAAGCGAAACAGCAATTCACCAGCGCGCTGGATCAATTTCTCGCCGTCGCCCAGGTCCCCGCCCCCGAACTGAAGACGTCCTACGACCGGCTGAACGACGAACTGAAGCGCAGCGAGGCCCGCGCCCAGGCGGTGCGCGATCGCATCGCCGCCGTCGCTGACGTCGCCCGGGCCCTGTTCGAGGAGTGGAAGGGCGAGCTGGCCCAGTATGCCAACGCCTCCCTGCGCACCCAGAGCGAACGCCAGCTCGAATCCACCCAGCGTCGCTTCGCCGAGTTGATGCGCGTCATGAATGCCGCGGCGGAACGCATGGAGCCCGTGCTCGTCACCTTTCGGGATCAGGTCTTGTTCCTGAAGCACAACCTCAACGCCCAGGCGGTCGCCGCCCTCGGCAACACCTCGCGGAGCCTGCAGCAGGACATCGCCCGGCTCATCGCCGACATGGAGAAATCCATCCAGGAAGCCGACGCCTTTATCTCGGCGATGCAGACCGCACCCTGATCCCGTCGCGGCGATTGGGGACGAAATCAGTCGGGCCCGCGCATCCTCAGCGCGGCCTGGCGCCCGAGATCCCGCAGGGTCGGCCACACGGCGGCGGTTCCGGCACTCGGCGATACCAGGAGGACCAGCCCGGTCTGGCGCTGCTCCGGCCGCGGCACCACCAGCGCCTCCACGTTGAGCGTGATCCTGCGACCGTCGGAAAACGTGTCGAAAAAGACAATGTGCCCGACGAAGCGGCTCGTCGCGCCCGCCCCGGGCGGCGCCGACTCCAATCCGGCCACCATCTGTTGGGGGTCCGGTGCCAACCCCTTGCGCCGGCCCACGCCGATGCTGAGTCCGCGGTAATACTTCTCGAGAAAATCCTTGATGGCCTCCGACCCCAGGTCCGGCGCATCCTCCAGCAGGAGGGCAAGGATGCAGGTGAAGTAGTCGCTCGCGCCGGGATCAAACATGCCGGGCGCAAAACGGATCTCCTCCGCACCCCGGCACGCGATATCCGGCGCGAAGCCCGGCGGGACCGGCATCGTTTCCAGCCTCCAGTCCGCCGGCCCCTCGAGGAACGTCGCCGTCGCGGCCGCCCTGGCGCCACGAGCTCCACCGCGACCGCGCGGATTGTTTCCGGTCTGGCCGGACGCCGCCGGTCCCGGGCTGGAGCCTCCCCGGCCGCCGTTGGCAATTCTGAATCCGCGATCGTCAATGCCCAGCCGGAGCCGGTAGTCGTGAATCTCGCGCGGGGTGGCAAATCCATCGCCATCGGCGTCCCATTGCGCAAAGCGCGGTCCGTACGTTCCTGTGGCTTCCCCGCGGGAAATTCTCCCGTCGTGGTTGCGGTCGAGGGCGGCTAGGAGTTCGTCCAGCGAGATCGTCCGTCCGCCCCGCGCCGAACCGCGCGGACCCCCGGCCCCCGCCTCGGCCTCCGCAGCCCCGGCGCCCGGCGAGACAGGCCCCGCAACCAGCAGGATCACCGGGATTGCCCACCCCGGAAGCAGGCGGGCCTCACGCCGGTTCGCACCTTTTGCCATCAACCGGAGGAGCTGTTTCACGGGGCCATCCTGGCGTCTCTCACCCGCGGGATCGAGATCGCTGTTGTCAGGCCGAACCGGCGGGGCGGTCGGACCGGTCTCACAGCCGCCCATTGTCAACGGGACGCCAATCGTATAACCGTGGGGTACGATGATCAGAACCACCTTCGCTACGATGCTGATGATGAGCGCGGTCGCGACCCATGGGGCCGGCACGGCGCCGGTCTTTCCCCGCCTCTCTGAAGGCCAGAGAATCGAGTTGCTCAAACCCCCGGCCCAGCGCCCCGTGCGCATGGTGCTGGACACCGACACGTACAACGAGATCGACGATCAGTTCGCCGTCGTCTACGCGCTGCTTTCACCCGAGTTGGATGTGCAGGCGTTGTATGCCGCACCGTTTCATAACGCGCGATCCAGCGGTCCCGGCGACGGGATGGAAAAGAGTCTCGAGGAAATTCACCGCTTGCTGACGCGGCTCGACCGCTCGCCCGATGGTTTCGCCTTCAAGGGCAGCACCCACTACCTCACCGACCTCAAGCAACCCGAGTCGAGTCCCGCGACGCTGGACCTGATCGCGCGGGCCAGGAAGAGCAGTCCGCGGGATCCATTGTACGTCGCGGCGGTCGGGGCCATCACCAACGTCAGCAACGCCCTCCTGCTCGACCCGTCGATCATCCGGAACATCGTGGTGGTCTGGCTGGGCGGCAACGGCCATGCCTGGCCGCACCAGCGGGAGTTCAATTTCAAGCAGGACCTCAACGCCTCGCGTCTCATCTTCGATTCCGGCGTGCCGTTCGTGCAATTGCCGTGCACGCCGGTGGTGACCCATTTTACGACCACGGTGCCGGAGATGGAGCGCTATGTCGGTGGCCGCGGCCCCATCGGCGATTACCTGCTCACGATCTTCAAGGAATACCGCCAGGACCACTTCGCCTGGTCCAAGGTGCTCTGGGACATGACCGCGGTGGCCTGGCTTGTAAACGACAAGTGGCTGCCCTCCGATCTGGTGCACAGTCCGATTGTCACCGACAACTACACGCTCAGTTTCGATTCATCCCGGCATCTGATCCGCACGGTGAACTTCGTGCAGCGGGATCCGATCTTCCGGGACTTCTTCACCAAGCTGGACCAGCGGGCCAAGCGCTAGGAACGGCGGTCCGCTCCCCCGTCCCGTCCGTTTTTCCCCATGCCCCCACTCCCCGATGTGCACGCGCTGGCGGTCCTGTTGCTCGTGCTGGCGGCATTTTTTCTCTTCACGCGGGAACGGATTCCGCTCGAGACGTCCTCCCTCCTGATCCTCATCATCCTCGTGGTCGGATTTGAGGTCTTTCCCTACCACCGCGCCGGCACCACGCTCCACGCCACGGAGTTCCTGTCCGGTTTCGGCCATGAGGCCTTGGTTACGATCTGCGCCCTGATGGTCGTGGGCAAGGGCATGGAGACCACCGGCGCGCTCCAACCCCTCGCCGCCCTGCTGGCCCGGATGTGGACCGCGCGCCCCCTCCTCTCCTTCCTCGTCACCCTGGTCGTGGGCGCGGCGTGCAGCGCGTTTCTCAACAACACTCCGATCGTCGTGATGCTGCTGCCGATCTTGATCGGCGTCTCCCTGCGCGCGAAACAGTCGTCCTCGGGAATCCTGCTGCCCATGGGCCTGGCCACGCTGGTCGGCGGCATGGCCACCACGATCGGCACCTCCACCAACCTGCTCGTGGTCTCCATCGCCTCCGACCTGGGCCTGCGCCGGTTCGGCATGTTCGATTTCGCCCTGCCGGTCGTGGCCGCCGGGGTCATCGGGCTGGCCTATCTCTGGTTGGTCGCGCCGCGCCTCCTGCCGGAAAGGAAACCCCTGCTCACCGACACTTCCCCCCGGGTGTTCGACGCGCAACTGCACCTCAATGCGGATGGCTTCGCGCACGGTCGCACGTTGTCCGAGGTGCTGAAGCGCGCCGGCGGCGGCATGCGCGTGCTCTCCATCGGACGCGGCGAGGGCCTCACCCTTTCCCGGCTGCCCGATGCCATCCTGCAAAGCGGCGACCGCTTGCAGGTCCGCGACACGCCGGAGCGGCTCAAGGAGTACGAGCAAGCGCTGGGCGCCACCCTTTATGCCACCGGGGACGCGAAGCCGATCAGCGAGGATCACCCGTTGTCGGCGGCCGGCCAGCAACTGGCCGAAATCGTCGTCACCGAAAACTCCCCCCTGCACCGCACCACGCTAAAACGGGCGCGCTTCGCCGAGCGGGCCGGCCTCGTGGTGCTCGCCGTGCATCGGGCGCGCCGGACGGGCGCCGCCACCCAGGGTGATCTCGGCGATGTCCTGCTCCAGGCCGGCGATGTGTTGCTCGCCCAGGGCGGGGAGGACCGCCTGGCGGCGTTGAAGCAGAAGGGCAAACTGCTCGTGCTCGATGCCACGATGGATCTGCCCCACACGAAGAAGGCCCCGCTGGCCCTCGGCATCATGTTCCTGGTCGTCGCGACGGCGGCGGCGGGCCTGGCTCCCATCATGGCCACCGCCCTCGCCGGCATGGGTCTGATGCTTCTCACCCGCTGCCTCACCTGGGAGGACGCGGCCTCCGCGCTCAGCCCGCAGGTGATCCTGATTGTGGCCGTCAGCCTGGCCCTCGGCCTCGCCTTGATCCGCACCGGCGGCGCCGACTTCCTCGCCCAGGTCTATGTCGCCCTCGCCTCCGGCTTGCCGCATCCCGTCGTGCTGAGCGGGCTCATGCTGTTGATGGCGATTCTAACCAACATCGTCTCGAACAACGCCGCCGCCGTCATCGGCACCCCCATTGCCGTCAGCATCGCCGGCCAGCTTCGGCTTCCGGCTGAACCCTTCGTCCTCGCCGTGCTGTACGGCGCCAACATGAGCTACGCCACCCCGATGGCCTACAAGACCAACCTGCTCGTGTTCAGCGCCGGTGGCTACACCTTCTCCGACTTTCTCCGGGTCGGCACGCCGCTCCTCGTCATCATGTGGATTGCCCTCTCGTTCCTGCTGGTCTGGCAGTACCAGCTGTAATCCCCGGCCGGAGGATTCGGCGCTACGGCGTCATCAACCGCGCCACGACGTCCTCGCCCACCTCGACCGCCGGCGCGAAATGCTCGCCGGCCAGGTAGCGCAGGAGACTGTGCCGCAATTGGCGCGCGACCAGACTGTCGGCGACGCCATTCCCGAGATCGATGCTGCACACCAGCAGGCGGCCCTGGCCCACCTTGGCCTCGAAAATGAGGCCGAGTTTCCGCGCGGTGACCCAGTCGTCGATCACCTGCACAATGGGCCGCGTCGTCGCCGGCAACCCATCGAGCATCATGGCCCCCGCCCGGCTGACCAGATACCACCACTGCCAATTGCTCCAGGCGTCGGTCGGAAAATCCGCCAGGGCGGGATGCCGCGGGTCGCAGAGGATGCCGAGCGTGGTCGGGGCCTGGCGGCGCGTCCACGCGGTGTTCCAGAAGATGCTGGAAAAGCCGAGGAGGACCGGGTCCTTTCCGGCAGGTCGCACCCGTTCCGGCGGGATCAACAACAGCACTCGACCTCCGGCGGCAAGCGCGGCGCGGGCGCGGGGGTTCAGTTCGTTCACCACCAGCACCCCGGAGGGCACGTCCGTGTCTCTCGCTTCCGGATACACCCACACGTCCCAGTCGTTTTCGGCCGCCATGCCCTCAAGGCCCACGACCAGCCGGTAGCGCGCCGGCGCCGGCAACTCCGCCAGGCTGATCCGCACGCCGCCAAGCACGACCCCGTTGTCCACGGGAATGGAGCGCGCCGGCAACCGACCGTGCGCCACGATCGCGCCGGCCGCGCTGACGAGCTTCCAAATGGCCGCGGTGGCCGCGAGCGGCTCCGGACCAAAATGGGCCACCTCCAGGGTCGCTTCCAGCGTCTCGGCGGTGGAAAAGACCCGGCGGTCGAGCCGGGCCAGCGGCACCGTCGGGCCGCAGAAGCGGCTGAACTCCGCCGGCGTGACATAGCCCTTCTCCTCCCAGAAGGCATCCAGCACCCCCACGAGCGCCGTGCCCTGGCCGGGAAAATCGTGCAGATCGAGCAACTCGAAGCCGCCCATGCCCGGCGTGCGCAGCGCCGACTCGATGTCCTCCTTGTAGCACAGCGTCTGCAGCTTGCCGGACGCCTGCAGGAACGCGGCCGCCTGCTCCTCCAGGCCGTGCGCCCGCAGCGTGTCGCGGAAGATCTCGAAGTTGCGCGGCTTCAGGTAGCCCGTGTACTTCGGCATCTCCGCAAAATTCGGATACACGCACCACTGGCCGATCTCGTGGCTCACCACCGGCACCGCGCGCGCGCCGATGAACTCACGGTAATCGGTGCGGGTTTCGGGCGGTTGGGCGTTGATCCGCGATTTGAGGCCCGCACCCCACGCCTGAATCCGCGGCTTCGGCGTAATGTGCCATTGGTTTTCCGGGAGTTCCGGCCAGCCGGCGGCGCTCGTGAACAACCGGCGCGAATCCTCCGCCCGGTAATGCGCGACCCACTTGCTCAAGTACGCGCCATGCTTCCGACCGCCGGGTTCGTTGCCGGCCGCCATGAGGACAAACGAGGGATGATTGCCATAGGCGCGCAGGAGGCGGTCGGTCTCCGCATAAAGCCACGCATCGATCGGCTTGCCGTCACCCAGCGTCGTGGAACTGTTCGGCCAGGTCGAGGCCTCGACCTGGAAGTAAAAGCCCAATTCGTCCGCCGCCACAAACGCGGCCTCGGGCGGACACCACGAATGAAAGCGAATCAGGTTCAAACCGTGGGCCTTCACGATGCCGATGATGCGCTTCCACTCGGCCACTTCGGTCGGAGGATGCCCCGTCCGTGGATACCCGCCGCAATCCAGCGTACCGCGCACAAACAGCTTCCGGCCGTTGAGGAGGAACTGCGTCCCCTGGGTGCCGATCTCGCGCAGCCCAAACGTGGCCGACCGCCCCTCGCCACTCGGCAGCGACGCCGTCAACCGGTGGAGGACCGGCGTAAACTCGTCCCACCACGCCGCGGCGGCGCCCAGGACCAGCGTCGTCTCAAAGCGTCCCGTCGCGGGATCCACGGCCGCCGACGCGGAAGGCGACGCCTGGCCCGCGCCCAGTTCCACCTCGAGCCGCACCGCCGACGGCAGGTTCGTGCCGCCGACGCGGCCGCTCACCCGCACCGACCGTGCAGCCACCCGCGGATCGATCCGCAACTCGTCGATCCACGCGGGCGCCGTCGCGACCAATTCGATACGACCCACGATGCCGTTCCAATTACCCTGCGTGTGATCACTCACGCTGTGGGAGTTTTCGCCCACATCGATGATCATGCGGTTGTCCACCCGCACGGTCAGACGGTGCGGACCGGGCGCGAGCGGGCCCACGTCGTGCTCGTGCGGCGTGGCCAGCGCGTTGTTGGTCCCCACGAAACGTCCGTCCACCCAGACGCGGGTCTCCCAATGCGGACGCTCCAGCCGCAGCACCACCCGCCGGTCCCGCCAGGCGGCGGGCACTTCGATGTCACGCTGGTACCAGGCGGCCCCGGCGTAATACTTTTCGGGCTGCAGCCAGAACGGCACCTTGAGGTTGCCCGGGCGGCGATACGGCGCGTATTCGGGCGCGGTGAACCACGATTGGTCCACGATCTTTCCGATCCATTTTGTGCCCATCGTCACCGGATCGCCGATACCCTGCGCCGGCAACGAACCCGGCAGGATCACGGTGTCGGACAAGCTCCGCTCCTGCCACTTCTGCCCGATCCCGACATCGGCCCGATCAAGTTGGAACCGCCAGGTCCCCGCCAGCGAGACACCATCCCCCCTGCTCCCGACCGGAAGCATCAGCAGCGCAACCACGAGGTGGAGCGTCGCGCTTCGCCGGGCTCCGGGGACACCAGATTGAGGTAACATGGCAGGTCCTTCCTTTCGCGCTCCGCGGACGGGAACAACGCGCAACGCACGCCGCCGCGGACATAGCAGATCCGATAATGCCCTGAATCAGGGGGCGATCCGCCGCTTCCGGCGCCGCGTGCCGTGCGGCTTGCAGCAACCCGGTCACCCTGCGAAGTTCTTGCGGCGCGGCTCGTCACCGCCAGCGTGAGTGGTGAACCGGTCACGCGGCCGGTGGCACGACTCTCCCTTCCGCATGAACTCGTCCAACTCCCCACTCCGCACCCGCCGTGCGTTTCTTCACCATCTCGGGAGCCTCGCGGCGGGTGGGACGCTGGCCCCGGCGTTTCTCCGCGCCGCATCCGGCGGCGACGGCCCGCTGCCGCCGGTGCGCGCCATCACCCGAGGCCCGCGCTTCCACTGGTTCGGCTACTACGACAAGTTGCAGTTTTCCGCCGACGGCCGCTTCGTCCTGGGCAATGAGGTTGATTTCGAGGGTCGCTCGCCTCGCGCCGACGATTCCATCCGGGTCGGCATGGTGGATCTCCTTGACGGCGACAAGTGGATCGAATTGGGCCGGACCCGGGCCTGGAACTGGCAGCAGGGTTGCATGCTGCAATGGCTTCCGGGCAGCAGCCACGAAGTGATCTGGAACGATCGCGAGGCAGGGCAATTCGTCGCGCGCATCTGCGATGTCACGACCCGCCGCATCCGCACGCTGCCCCACCCGGTTTACAACCTCAGTCCGGATGGCCACACCGCCATCGCTCCCGACTTCCGGCGGCTCAATGACTGCCGTCCCGGCTACGGTTATGCCGGCCTTCCGGATCCGTTTGCCCAGCAGCTCGCCCCGCAGGAGGCCGGCATCTGGTCCATGGATACCACCAACGGCCGCCAGCGCCTGCTCTTCAGCTTCGCCGCCGCCCTGGCCGCGCCCTACACCGGCAAGGCCGAGTGGGCCTTCCAGCCGGACGCCAAACACTGGTTCAACCACCTGCTCTTCAATCCCGACGGCACCCGCTTCTTTTTTCTCCACCGCTGGCACAATCCCGGCGCGCGCACCTTTTACACCCGGGCCTTCACCTGCGACCGCGACGGCGGAAACTGGTACTGCCTCGATCCCCATGGGCAGACCTCCCACTTCATCTGGCGCGACCCGCGCCACGTCATGGCCTGGGCCTGGCACCCTTCCCATGGGCAGCGCTTTTACCTGTACGAAGACCAAACCGATCACGTCGAAGTGGTGGGTCGCGACGACATGGTCGTCAACGGACACAACACTTACCTGCCCGGCACCCGCAGCGCATGGGTGCTCAATGACACTTATCCGGATGCGAAACGTTACCAGAATCCGTTTCTTTATCAGCCTCGTTCGCGGCGCAAAATCGCGTTGGGGCACTTCTTCAGCCCGCCCGCCTACAAAGGAGAGTGGCGCTGCGACACTCACCCGCGCGCCAGTCGCGATGGAAAATTCGTCTGCATCGATTCACCCCACGCCGGCGGCCGGCAAATGTACCTGATCGATCTGCGCGGACTGGACCTCCGGTCCTGACCCCGCCGTCCCGGAGAACGAACGTGTCCCGGCCCCTCACTTCCACGTCGCGATCGCCCCGAGCGGCTTCTTCGCGATGGCCGGCACCTGGGCCCCGGCCACCGGGTAGCCGACGACGAGCAGGAGAAACGGCTTTTCCGTCGGCGGCCGGCCCAGGATCTCGTTGAGAAACGCCATTGGGCTCGGGGTGTGCGTGAGGGTGGCGACTCCGGCCAGGTGCAGGGCGGCGATGAGGAACCCGGTCGCGATGCCCACCGACTCCTTGGGATAATAGGTCTGCCGGCGCGTGCCCCCCGGCCCGGCGTACGCGTGCTGCGCGAAGACCGCAATCAGCCAGGGCGCGGCCTCCAGAAACGGCTTGTCCGGGCCCGTGCCCAGCGGCGCCAACACCGCCCGCCACTCCGCCGGGGCCCGATGCGCGTAGAACTCGCGCTCCTCCGCCTCCGCCGCCACGCGGATCCGATGCTTCAACCCCGGATCGGATACCGCCACAAAATGCCAGGGCTGCAGATTGGCCCCGCTGGGCGCCGTGCCCGCCGCGCGGATCGCGTGGGCGATGATCTCCCGCGGCACCGGATCCGGGGCGAAATCCCGCACCGTGCGGCGCTGGCCCATCTCGGCCAGAAAGGCCTCCACCGCCGCCAGCATTTCGGCGTCCGATCGCCGCACAAACTCCAGGGGAATCATCGGGGCTTCCATGCCGCCGAGCGTGCCCGGAGCCCCACCCCCTGTCGCGCTTTTTTGCCGCGGAGAATCCGGCCCCGCCATGCCGCGCGCTTCGCGACCCAATTTGCGGCCGGAATCCGCGGCAAGGTGCTCGCGTGTTGAAAGACTTCGGATCTAAGTTCGACCCACCGCCCGCCGTTAACCTGCCCCCCCGCCCCCGACAGGCCGCCGCATCCTGCTCCCCGGCCTCCGCTCCGCCCCGCATGAAAACCTCCCTTCGCCTCCGCCTCGCCGCCTTGAGCCTGCTCATCTTGGTGCCGGGCCTCCTTCGTTCCGCCCCGATCGCGCGCCCGCCCAACGTCATTGTCATCTACGCCGACGACCTCGGCTATGGCGACGTCGGTTGCTACGGTGCCACCAAGGTGAGGACCCCGCACATCGATCGCATTGCCCGCGAGGGCCGCCGCTTCACCGATGCCCACTCCGCCTCCGCCGCCTGCACGCCCTCGCGCTACGCCCTGCTCACCGGCGAGTATCCGTTTCGCGCCAATAGCTGGGGACCGATCTTTGCCCATGCCGGCCTGATCATCGATCCAGCCAAGACCACGCTGGCCCGCCTGCTGCAACGCCAGGGCTACGCGACCGCCTGCCTCGGCAAGTGGCACCTCGGCTTCGGGGTCAAGGAACCGGACTGGAACGGCGACTTGAAACCGGGGCCGCTCGAGCTGGGATTCGACTATTACTTCGGCCTGCCCACCGTGAGCAGCCACGCTCCCTACGTGCTGGTCGAGAACCACCGCGTGCTCGGGCTCGATCCCGCCGATCCTCTGGTGTACGGCGGCGTGCCGGCCACCAAGACCTACCCGGAAAAAATCATCGGCGCGCAGGCGATGTCCGGGGCCCTGGCCGCCCATGCACTCTACCAGGACGACCAATTGGGAACGCAATTGGCCGCCAAGGCGGTCGCCTGGATTCGCGGGCACCGCACCGATCCCTTCTTTCTGTATTTCGCCACGCCGCAGATTCACCATCCCTTCACCCCGCATCCCCGTTTTCAGGGCACGAGCGACTGCGGCCGTTACGGCGACTTCATCCACGAACTCGACTGGATGGTCGGCGAGGTGCTGGCGGTCCTCGACGAGCTCAAACTCACCCAGAACACCCTGCTCATCTTCACCAGCGACAACGGCGGCATGCTCAACGAGGGCGGGCAGGACGCGTGGCGCGCCGGCCATCGCGCGAACGGCGTGCTCCTCGGCTACAAATTCGGCGCCTGGGAGGGCGGTCACCGCGTGCCCTTCCTCGCGCGGTGGCCCGGCCGCATTCCGGCCGGCACCACCTCGGATCAACTCATCGCCAACGTGGATCTCCTCGCCACCTTCGCCGCGATTACCGGCCAACGGACCAGTCCCGCGGAGGGTCTGGACAGCTTCAATCTCCTGCCGGCGCTGACCGGCGACCCCGCCAAGCCCATCCGCGAGCACCTCGTGCTGCAACCCGTCGCCCGCAAGAACATCGCGCTCCGCTCCGGCCGCTGGGTGTACATCAGCGCGCAGGGTGATGGCGGTTTCGGCGGCATCCGCGGCGGGCCCGGCAGCGTCGCCTTCAGCCAGCGCACCAACAGCGACATCACCGCCGACGGGAAGATCAAGCCCGGCGCCCCACCGGACCAACTCTACGATCTCAACGCCGATCCCATGCAAACGACCAACGTCGTCCGCACCCACCCCGAGGTGGCCGCGCGGCTCATCACCCTGCTCCAGGAGCATCGCTCCCAACCCCGCACCGCTCCCCTCCAGCCATGAAATCCCTCCTCGGCACCCTCTACGCCCTCGCGATCGCCACCGCACCGCTTGCCGCCGGGGCGGCGCCCCCGGCGAAACCCAATATCATCGTCATCTTCACCGACGATCACGGTTATGGTGACCTCGGCTGCTACGGCTCGCCCAACATCGAGACGCCGCACCTCGACCGGATGGCGGCGGAAGGGATCCGCTTCACCAGTTTCTATGCCGCGCCCTTCTGCGGCCCCTCGCGCGCCCAATTGATGACCGGATGTTACGCCACCCGGGTCGGCCATGCGCGCAATCCTTCGCCCGGTTCACCGTGGGGCCTCAATCCGCAGGAGGTCACCGTCGCCGAGGTCCTGAAGGGGGCCGGTTATGCCACCATGTGCATCGGCAAGTGGCACCTCGGCGATGCGCCCGAGATGCTGCCCACCCGCCAGGGCTTCGACACCTACTTCGGCCTGCCCTTCTCGCACGACATGTGGCGCTACCATCCGAAGATGCCCCTGCGGCCCAACGAGGATGCCCTCATGCGCGCCACCCGCGAACGCGCCGCCTACACCGGTTTCGCGGGCCAGGGATCCTATTATCCGCCCAACGGTGGCTTCCCGAACGATCTGCCCCTGATGCGCGACGAAACGGTGATCGAGAAGAATCCCGATCTCCACCAACTCACCACCCGCTACACCGAGGAGGCGTTGAAGTTCATCGCCGCAAAGCGGGATCACCCGTTCTTCCTTTATCTCGCCCACTCCCTGCCCCACGTACCGCTCTTCGTGTCGGAGAAGTATGCCGGCAAGTCAGGCCGCGGGCTCTACGGCGATGTGCTGATGGAGGTCGACTGGAGTGTCGGCCAGATTCTCGCGCAGGTGCGCCGGCTGGGGCTTGAGGAGCGCACCCTCGTGGTGTTCACCAGCGACAACGGCCCGTGGCTCGGTTACGGCATCGACGGCGGCTCAGCCGGCCCGCTGCGCGACGGCAAGGGCACCACCTGGGAAGGCGGCGTGCGCGTACCGGCGATCTTCCGCTGGCCCGGTCAACTCGCGCCCGGGCGCCGCACTGACGCGATCGCGGCCAACTTCGATCTCCTGCCCACGTTTGCCCGGCTCGCCGGCACGTCCGCTCCCACCGATCGAAACCTCGACGGCCGGGACCTCTGGCCGGTGCTGGCCGGGGAGTCGGCGCGGAGCCCGCATCCGTTCTTTCACTACCTCGGCGGCAGCCCGGAGAAGCAGGTCAATTACCGCGGCATCCGCGACGAACGCTGGAAGCTGATCCTCAACGTCGACCCCGCAGGCCGGGTGATCGGCCGCGAACTCTACGATCTCGGCGCCGATGTCGGGGAAAAGTTCGACCGCATGAAGCACCATCCCGAAATCGCCGGTCGCCTGGCGGCGGCGGCCCAGGAGTTTTATGATGAGCTGCACCGCCACCTGCGCCCGGCCGGCCACCGCGGCGGCGGCTGAACCCGATCCGGGCCCCGTGGTGCGGGTTGAACTGGCGAAGATCACCTCCGCCGGCCCGGGCGCCGCCGCGGCAAAGTAACCTAATGGGTGACATTGTGAGTTTGGCTTTTCTTCCCTGGCACGTGACATCGTAATCCCTAGGAGTCTCTTTCCCCTATCCCTTTCCCCCATGTCCTCCACCCCGACTGCCCCCCGCCCGCTCACCCGCCGCCAGTTCGCGCAGAAGGCCGCCGCTTCCGCCGCGCTGTTTTCCGCACCCGCGTTCCTCCGGGGACAGAACCTCAACAGCAAGCTGAACATCGCGATGATTGGGTCCGGCGGTCGCGGGGGCGCCAACCTCAAGGGGGTCGCCTCCGAGAACATCGTGGCGCTGTGCGACGTAAACGCGAAGAACCTCGCCGCCGCGGCGGCCGTCCACCCCCAGGCCCGCCAAGTGGTCGATTTCCGCAAGGTGTTCGACCACGCGAACGAATTCGACGCGGTCGTCGTCAGCACCTGCGAGCACACCCAAGCGATGGCCACGATGCTCGCGCTGCGGCACAAGAAACACGTCTATTGTGAAAAGCCGCTCACGCACAATGTCTACGAATCCCGCCTCGTCCGGGAAGCCGCGGCGCAGGCGGGGGTCGTCACCCAGATGGGCATCCAGATCCACGCGACGGAAAACTACCGCCGCGTGGTCGAGCTGATCCAGGGCGGGGCGATCGGCCCGGTGCACGCAGCGCATGTCTGGGTGTCGCGGGCGTGGGGCCTGCAGAGCAAGGCGGCAGCCGAGACCAACCAGGACCGCGTGTACGTGACGGAACGGCCGGAGGCGCAGCCGGTCCCGCCCGGACTCAATTGGGATCTCTGGCTCGGGCCCGCCCCGGCGCGACCGTTCAACGCAGCCTACTTCCCGGGGCCGAAATGGTATCGCTGGTGGGATTTCGGCAACGGCACGATGAGCGATCTCGGCTCCCACTGGAACGATCTGCCCTTCTGGGCGCTCCAGCTGAAATTCCCCCTCACCGTGGAGGCATTCGGCCCGCCGGCGCATCCGGAGATCGCGCCCGCCACCATGCGCGCCGTCTACGAATTCGGCGCGCGCGGCGCGTTGCCGCCCGTCACGGTGACGTGGCATCAGGGCGAGGACAAACCCGCGATCTGGACCGAGCGGGGCATCCCGCAGTGGCCCAATGGGGTCGTGTTCATCGGGAAGAAGGGCATGCTGCTCTCCGATTACGGCAAACACGTGCTCCTGCCCGAAAAGGAATTTGCCGGATTCACTCCGCCGGTGCCGACGATCCCCAAGGCCGCGAGTCACCACCTGGAGTGGATCGGCGCCTGCAAGGGACTGAAACGGCAGCTGGCCGACTTCGAATATTCCGGCTGGCTCACCGAATCGAACCACCTGGGCAATGTCGCCTTCCGGGTGGGAAAAAAGCTCGAGTGGGATCCCGTGGCCCTGCGGGCGAAGAACGCGCCCGCCGCGGATCACTTCCTCCGACGCGAATACCGCAAGGGCTGGGTGCTGTAGGCCGGAGCGATCGCCCGCGGCGACGCGGCGGAGGATCGCCCCCGTGTCTCCGCCTGGTCACGACGCCGCGGCGCCCGGGGCGGGCCCGCCCAGCGCGATACTGGGTTCGATGCGCAAGGCCAACCCCGATCGGGTGTCGCAACCGCCCGGATCCACCCACGCGGCGAAGGCAATCATGGCGGCGTTGTCGCCGGTGTGCTGCGGTTCCGCCGCCAGGAACGTCGCGCCGGCACGACGGGCCTCGACGGCCAGGGCGGCCCGCAGCACCCCGTTGTTCGCCACGCCCCCGGAAAGACCGAGGCTGCGGTAGCACCCTTCTCCCTGGCGCAACGCAGCCCGGACCTTGCGGGCCAGCGCGTCGACCACGGCCTCCTGATAGCTGGCGCAGAGATCCGCCATGCGCTCCTCCACCGTGCTGGCCGGAAGTTTCTCCACCAGGTACCGCAGACTGGTCTTGAGCCCGGAAAAACTGAAATCGAGTTCGTCCCGGCGCCCGATGCCGCGCGGAAAATCGAAGGCGTCAGCCCGGCCCCCGTGCGCGAGTTTCTCAATCAGGGGGCCCCCGGGGTAGCCCAGCCCCAGGAGTTTGGCGCCTTTGTCGAGCGCCTCGCCGGCCGCGTCGTCCCGCGTGGTCGAGAGCACCTGCAACCGTCGCTCGCGATCGAGGCTTAACAGCAGGGTGTTCCCGCCCGAGGCAATCAGGCCCAGGTGCGGCAGCAGGGTCTCCAGGTCCGCGTCAAAGCCGGCCGGAGATCGGGCGTGCCGCGGCAGGAACGGCGACCACACGTGTCCCCGCAGGTGATTGACTCCGACCACGGGCACACGCAGCGCCAGCGCCAGCGCCTTGGCCGCCGCGACCCCCATCGCCAGGCAGGCCGCCAAACCCGGCCCGTGCGTGACCGCGATCGTCGACACCCCGCCCAAGCCCACTTCGTCTTTCAGCCGTTCCAGCAGGGGTGCAAAGGTCCGGAGATGCTCCCGGGTGGCCAGGTCGGGGACCACGCCCCCGTGCCGGCCATGCAGCGCAATCTGGCTGTGGATCCACTCCCCGACCAGGCCGCGGCCCGGGTCAAACGCGGCCACCGCCGTCTCGTCGCACGAACTCTCGAGCGCCAGAATCACCAGCGGAACGCGTTGCGCTCCGCCGCCGGGGCTGGAGCGGGCAAGGGGGCCTCGCCGGGGTGGCAGGTTTTCGCCCTCATGTCATTGCGACCCCGCCGCCGGTCCCCGCCCATCGAACAGGCGCACGCCCCGGAGCATGGCGATCGCCGTCTCGAGCTGTCGATCGACGATGGGTTCAAAGCCGAAGCGCGCCTTGAAGTCGGCCGGATCCGTGAGGTCGGGACGGGACCGCTGCCGGGCCAGCTTGGTGTCCTCCTCCGCGGTCATCACGACCTCGACCTGCGGGGAGATGCCGTGCTCGTGAATGGTGACCCCGCTCGGGGTGTAATACCGGGCCGTCGTGAGCCGGAGGACCTCGCCGTTCTCCAGCTTGAAGACGGACTGGACCGAGCCCTTGCCAAAGGAACGCTCCCCCACGACGAGGGCGCGACCGGCATCCTTCAACGCCCCCGTGACGATCTCCGCGGCGCTCGCGCTGCCGGCGTTGATCAAGACGGCGAGTGGGAGCAGGATGGGCGCCCCGGCGGTCTCGGCCCGGAACTCTTCGCGATCCGTCGGCTGCCGGCCCTGGGTGTAGACGATGAGTTCGTTCCGGCGGAAGAACGGTTCAGCCACTTCGACGGCCGATTCCAGCAGGCCGCCCGGGTTGTTGCGCAGGTCAAGGATCAGGCTGTGGACGCCCTGCCGCAGCAACCGGCCGAGCGCCTGCCGAAACTGCGCGGCCGTGTGCTCCGAAAACTCGGTGAGCTGCACGTACCCCAGGCCATCCTCCAGCACCTGCACGCCGCGCACACTCTCAATCTTGATGACCTCTCGCACCAGCGTGAGATTGAGCGTCGCCCGCGTGGCCGGCCGAAAAAGCCCCAGGGCCACCTGCGTCTTCGGCTTGCCCCGGAGCTTGCTCACGACGCCATCGAGGTTGCCGCCCGCGTCCACCGGTTTGCGATCGATGCTGACAATCTCGTCGCCCCGCTGGATCCCGGCCCGCTCGCCCGGCGTGCCCGCCAGCGGCGCGATCACCACGATGCGATTCTGCCGGGTCTCGACCTGGATGCCGATGCCCCCGAATTCGCCGGTCAGGTCCTCCTCGAATTCCTCGTTGTCCTTGCGCTCCAAAAACTCCGAATGCGGGTCGAGCGACTCGATCATGCCATGCAGGGCGTTGCGCGCGAGGTCGTCATAGGCCACGGCCTTGCCGTCGACGTAATTTTCGTTCACCAGGCGCATGACCTCCTTCACGTAGCCCGAGGAGCGGGCCAAATCGCGGCTGGGCCAGAAGTGCCAGGCGGCCGCGACCCGCAGGCCGACCGCCGACAACGCCACGCCCAGCACGGCCCCGGAGGCCAGAATGAGAATGCGTTTGAACATGGCGGCCACAGTGGGCATCCGCATCGGTTTGTAAATGGGTTCGTCGTCTGAAACCACCGCCGCGGCCTCGCCCGAATTTCTCGCGGTCTTCCGCGTCGCCGCCGGCCCGGGCGGGGTCCTGTCGTTTGCGCGGTTCATGGACCTGGCGCTGTATCACCCCGCTGTCGGCTACTATCGCCGGGACCGCCCGCGCGTGGGCTACGGCGGCGGAACGGATTTTTTCACCGCCGCCACGAGCGGCCCGCTTTTCGGAGCATTGGTCAGCGCCGCGTGCGTGAACCTGCTGGGCGAACGCGAGCCCCGGGGCCACACCTTTGTCGAGATCGGAGCCGAACCCGGAAAGAGTGTCCTCCACGCGGTCGACCACCCTTTCAGGGAGGTCCGCACCGTGCATCCCGGCGAACCCATCGCGCTCGCAGGCGATTGCGTCGTGTTTTCGAACGAACTTTTTGATGCCCAACCCTGCACCCGCACCGTGATGCGCGCCGGCCGTTGGCAGGAGATCGGCGTCAGGTTGGAAGGGGATCGCCTGACGGAGACGGAAGGGCCGGTGGAGGCGGGAGAACCGGTACCGGAGGGCTATCATTTCGACCGCCCGGTGGCTGCGGCGGAGCTCGCGGGAAAAATCGCGGCGCAGCCCTGGCGGGGGCTGTTCGTGGCGTTCGACTACGGCAAGACCCTGCGGGAACTGCTCGAAAACACCCCGGCCGGCACCGTCCGGGCCTACCACCGGCACGTGCAGTCCAACGACTTGCTCGCGCGACCCGGCGAGCAGGACCTCACCTGCCACGTGTGTTGGGACTGGATGATCACCGCCCTCCAGCAGCACGGGTTCTCCGCTCCGCGCCTCGAATTCCAGGAGTCCTTTCTGGTGCATCACGCGGCGGCCTTCATTGCGGCGACGAGTGCCGCCGAGGCGGGGCGGCTGAGCCGGCGAAAACTCTCCCTGCTCCAACTCCTCCATCCCGCCCAGATGGGACAGAAATTTCAGGTGCTCCACGCCTTGCGCTGAACCGGGGTGAATTGTCGGCCGCCGACCCGGGCGCATCTGCAAGTTGACGGTGGCGTTGAGCCCGGTCCTTCCCGTGGCGCCAGTTTTCGACTGGCGCCCGCCGGTCAGAGACGCGGCGCTACTCCCAGCGGCAGCACCGCCAACCGACCAATGCGCTCCGCCGACAACCCGGGCCAAAATTCCCCTTGCTTCGACCCACCGCCGCCGTTTACTCCCGACCCTTTAACCAACTCGAAACCATCATGGCCAGAATCTGCGCAATCACCGGTCGCCGTCCCGTCAAGGGCTCAATCATCAACCGCAAGGGTCAGTCGAAGAAGAGCGGCGGTATCGGCACCCACGTAACCAGCATCACCAAGCGCAAGTTCCGTCCGAACCTGCAGCGGATCCGCATCAAGACCGCCAACGGCGGAACGAAGCGCGTCTGGGTTTCGGTCAAGGCGATCAAGGGCGGGCTGGTGGAAAAGGTCTGATTTTCATCTTCCCCCACATCATTTTCCGACAACCCGCGGTTGTTCGCCGCGGGTTTTTTGTGCCCGCGCGGCGGGCGGTCCTTCCTCCTGCGGCGGATTAGACTTCAGCTTCCGCCTTCCGTCGCCCAAATTATCATCCCATGACGTCGCCCCACGCTTCCGCCGTTCCGGCGCCGTCGACGGCGGCGAAGACCAGCGAACGGATTGAGGCGGAACTCACGCGTCTGCTCTACCGCTCGGCCGGGTTTGGGCTGTTTTCAAATTTCGTCCTCGCCCTGATTCTCGTCGCCGGGACCTATCAGGTTCACCCGGCGCGCCTGCATCTGCTATGGCTGGGGGTCATCACCCTCGTCACCCTGGGCCGCTGGGCCCTGCAAGTGGCGTTCACGCGGGCGAATCCGCCCGCGGAGCAATTGGCCGCATGGCGGGCATACTTCGTCGTCGGAGCCGTGGCGGCGGGCGCGACCTGGGGCGCGGCGGGCTGGCTCTATTTCAACACCGGTGAATTCACGCCCCGGCTTCTGCTCGTGATCATTCTCGCCGGCCTCAACGCCGGGGCCGCGCGCTCGCTGGCCTCCGTCCTGCTGAGTTATCGCCTCTACCTCGTCGCCACCCTCGCGCCGCTGGCGGCGCGCTTCGCGACCCTCGACCAATCCGGCGGCTGGTCGCTGGTCCTGATTCTGGTCACCTACGGGATCTTTCTGCACAACACCGCCCGCCTGCATCACGGCGACCTGTGCCAGCTGTGGCGGCTGATTTTTGAAAACGATGTCCTCGTCACCACGCTGAGCGCCGCCAAGGAGGAGGCCGAAGCGGCAAGCCAGGCGAAGAGCGAGTTCCTGGCCACCATGAGCCATGAGATCCGCACCCCGATGAACGGCATCATGGGCATGCTCCAGGTGCTCGAACACTCTCCCCTCACGATCGAGCAGAAGGCCCAGGTCGACGTCGCCCTGGGCTCCGCCGACACCTTGATGCGGCTGCTGAACGACATCCTCGACTTCTCCAAGATCGAAAGCGGCAAGTTGGAATTCGAGTCCGTGCCGTTTGCGCTGCCGACCGCGATTTCGGATGCCGTGGCGCTCCTGCGGCCCCGCGCCGCCGAAAAGCAACTTGATCTGACGCTCGACCTCCCACCCGACACCCCCACCTACGTCGTTGGGGATGCGTTTCGACTGAAACAGGTCCTGCTGAACCTCACTGGCAACGCGATCAAGTTCACTGAGCAGGGCGGGGTGGAGCTGTCACTCCGCGTCGTGCGTCAGGACGACAAGGTCAGCACGGTGCGCTTCGCCATCCGCGACACCGGGATCGGCATGGACGAGGAGATCCGATCCCGCCTCTTCCAGGTTTTCGCCCAGGGCGACAGTTCGATGACCCGGCGCTTCGGTGGTTCGGGCCTCGGGCTGGCGATCTCGCAGCGCCTCATCAACCGCATGGGCGGGCACATCACGGCGAGCAGCACGCCCGGCGACGGTTCCGAGTTCTCGTTTGAGCTCACCCTGCCGCGCGCGGCCCCGCCCGCGCCCGCGCCGCACCCCGCCCGGCCGAAGTCCAACCCGGTCCTTTCCGGCCGCGTGCTCGTCGTGGAGGACGACCGGGTCAACCAGCGGGTCATTGAGCTCCTCCTGAAAAAATTGGGTCTGGCAACGGTGATGGTCGCGGACGGGGCGGCGGCCGTGGAGGTCGCCACCCTTGAACGCTGGGACGCCGTGCTGATGGACTGCCAGATGCCGGGGATGGACGGGTTTGAGGCCACCCGCCAGATTCGAACCCGGCTCAACGGCCGGCCGCTGCCGATCATTGCCCTCACCGCCAACGCCATGAGCGGCGACCGCGCAGCCTGCCTCGCCGCGGGCATGGACGATTTTGTGCCGAAGCCGGTACGACAGGACGAACTGCGCACCTGCCTGGAACGTTGGCTCCGGCGCGGCCCGGCTTAACGGCCATCCCCGCCCCAAGGCGGGCGACCCTACAGCGCGCGGAACACCACCGAGGCGTTCTGGCCGCCAAAGCCCAGATTGTTGCTCAGAACCGTCCGGACGGCGGCCGGCCGGGCCACATGGGGCACGTAGTCCAGATCGCACTCCGGATCCGGGTCGAGGAGATTGATCGTCGGGGCCAGCATCTGGGTTTGCAGCGTCTTGACGCAGACAACCGACTCGATGCCGCCCGCCGCCCCCAGCAAATGGCCCGTCATCGACTTGGTCGAGCTGACGGCGAGCTTGCGGGCGTGCTCACCAAAGACCTTCTTGATCGCGAGGGTCTCGAATTTGTCATTGTACGGCGTCGAGGTGCCGTGGGCGTTGATGTAGCCGATATCTTCCGGCCGTGCGCCGGCGCTCGCCAACGCCCGCTTCATCGCCATCGACAACCCCTTGCCCTCGGGATCCGGCTGGGTGATATGAAAGGCGTCGCAGGTCGCCGCATACCCGGCGAGTTCACAGTAGATGCGCGCCCCGCGGGCCCGCGCATGCTCGAGGGATTCCAGCACCAGCACCCCGGCGCCCTCGCCCATCACAAATCCGTCGCGTTGGCGATCAAAGGGCCGGCTGGCCTGCCCCGGCGCGTCGTTCCGCGTGCTCATCGCCTTCATCGCGCAAAAACTCGCGTAGGCGAAGGGCGTGATCGCCGCCTCGCTGCCCCCGGCGATCATCACATCGACCTCCCCCCGGCGGATGGCATGGGCCGCCTCCCCCAACGCGTGGGTGCCGGTGGCGCAGGCGGACACGATGCCGAAATTCGGACCCCGCGCGCCCACCTCGATCGCAAACAACCCCGAGCACATGTTGCCGATCAACGACGGGATCGTGAAGGGCGAGACCTTGCGCGGCCCGCGCTCGGCCAGGACCTTGAGCTGCGACTCGTACGTATACATTCCGCCGATACCCGAGCCGATGATCACGCCCACCCGATCCGGATCCTCCCGGGCCATGTCGAGCCCGGCATCCGCATACGCCTGCTTCGCCGCGACAAAGCCAAAGTGCGTGTAGCGATCGTTGCGCCGCGCCTCCTTTGGATCCATGTGCTGCGCCGCATCCCAGTCGCGCACCTCGGCGCCCACCTGGCTCGCGAAATTCGACGGGTCGAACAGGCTCACCCGCCGGACCCCGGGCGTGCCGGCCAACAGGCCCGCCCAGAACGTCTCCACGGTGTGCCCGATCGAGGTGACGACACCCAGACCGGTGATAACGACGGAGCGCGAAGGCGGGAAGGATTCCATGGGCAAAACGGCAAACCGGCGACTCCAAGCAACAAAAAGGCGTTCTGCCAGAAATTTCCGCGAGGGAAACCGGCAGAACGCCAGAAATCGGAAATGCTTTCGCGCCTAGGCTTGGGCAGCCTTGGCCTTGATGTACTCGATCACCTGCCCGACCGTCTGCAATTTCTCCGCGTCGGCCTCGGGGATCTCGCCTTTGATCTCATCCTTGAACTCCTCTTCAAAGGCCATGATGAGCTCGACGGTGTCGAGTGAATCAGCGCCCAGGTCGTCCAGAAAGGAGGCCGTCGGTGTGATCTGCTCCTCATTGACGTTGAGCTGATTCACAATGATTTCTTTGACGCGTTGCTCGATGGGTTTTGGGTCTGCCATTTTTCGAAATTTTAGAGGGAAAGACGGTGTTGCGGAGGGTTCACATCGCCATCCCACCGTCAACGTTAAAAACTTGCCCGGTAATGTATCCCGCCTCTTCCGAGCAGAGATACGTCGTCAGATTGGCTACATCCGCCGCCTCGCCAAAGCGCCGGAGCGGCACCACTTCGAGGATCTTGGCCGCCGCCTCGGGATTGTTGACGAATCCGCTGGTCATATCGGTCTTGATGAATCCCGGGGCGACCGCGTTGACGGTCAGATTCCGGGAGGCGAACTCCCGGGCGAGGGTCTTCGTGAGCCCAATCATGCCGGCTTTGGCCGCCGAATAGTTCGCCTGCCCGGCATTGCCCATCACTCCGCTCACCGACGCGATGTTGACGATCCGGCCCCAGCGCGCGCGGGTCATGGGGCGGGCGATCAGTTTGGTCCAATGAAAACAGCTGGTCAGGTTGGTCGTGATGACGTCGGTCCAGTCGGTCTCACTCATGCGGAAGAGGAGCCCGTCGCGGGTGATCCCGGCGTTGTTCACCAGGATGTCGATGACCGGGAATTCGGCCAGCAGGGCCTCCGCCGCGCGGGTGATCGCGGCGCCGTCCGCCACATCGACCGCGAGCGCCTTGGCCCGCCCACCCGCGGCGACAATGGCGGCGGCCGTGCTGCCGCAGGAGTCGGCGGACTTGGAGACGCAAATGACCGTGACTCCCTGTTGGGCCAGCGTCTCCGCGATGGCCTTGCCGATTCCCCGGCCGGCCCCGGTGACCAGGGCGGTGCGATGATTGAAGGTGAGCATGAGGGGATATGGCAAAGAGCAGAATACGCCGGCTGGCAAGGGCAACGACGCGGCTTGGCAGACGCGGCTTGGTCAAGCAGGCGACGGGCACCGTTGGCGGCGGCCGGCGACCCCGCGAGGCGGCCGCGACCAGCGCCAGCGGACGCGAGACCGAGGGGAACCTGCGCGCAGGCTTGCAGCATCCGGGGAATTGCCGCCCAGTAGCACCATGGCATCCGCCGAGCCCATCCGCCTGCAAAAATTCATCGCCGAGGCGGGGGTCTGCTCACGTCGTGCCGCTGAAGGCTTGATCACGCAGGGCGAGGTGTGGGTCAACGGCGCCGTCGCCACCCTCGGCCAGAAGATCACCCCCGGCATCGACAAGGTGACCGTCAGCGGGAAGAGCATCCGTCCGACCGCGCAGCCCCTCCTCACCGTGGCGGTGCACAAGCCCCGTGGCTTGGTGTGCTCCAACGACGACCCGCACCACGCCGCGACGGTGTTCGAGTTGTTGCCCCGCGAATTCGCCCGCTATCGCTTCTTCTGCGCCGGGCGGCTCGACCTCGACAGCGAGGGCCTCGTCATCCTCACGACCGACGGCAGCCTGGCCCATCGCCTCATGCACCCGTCCAACGTGGTGGTGAAGCGTTATCACGTGGTCCTCGCGAAACCCTTTCCCGCCTCGCGCCTTTCGCAACTCGTGCGGGGAATCGTGATCGACGGTGAGCGCCTCAAGGTGGAACGGGCGGCCCTCATCCATGCCGGCGCGGGCGGCACGGCGACCCAACTCGACGTGCACATGCACCACGGCAAGAAACGGGAAATCCGCCAACTCTTCACCCAGTTGGGGTTCGACGTGAAGCGCCTGCGCCGCTATCAGATCGGCAGCCTGCAGTTGAAGGGCATCCCGTTGCGGGCGGGGAAAGTCCTTTCCCCCCGGGCGATCAATTCCCTCTTTACCAATCCGCGTACGCCTCGCGCCGCCTTTGAAGCCTATTCGGCCCCTCCGTCCGCTGCCCTCAGCCCATCCGTCGATGAAGACTAAACTCCACCTCTCCGCCATCCTGTGCGCCGTGCTCGCCCCTGCGCTGCCGGCCGCCCCTCTGCCTGCCACCACCGCGGTGCATACGCAGCCCGACGCCTCCTCCCCGGCCATTTCCTACCTGAAGGCCGGCACTGATCCCGTGCCTGCCGCCGGGGCGTTCGCGTCGACCCCGGCCGGTTGGATGGCCATCGAATTGCCGGGACCGTTTGAAGGCTACGTCGAAAACAAGCACCTCGCCAAAAGCCTCGACGTGAAGCCCGGCACCTCCATCCGGCTGGCCCCCAAAGCCGATGCCGGCGTGCTGGCGGTCGCCGTGAAGGACGACAAGACCAGCATCACCGGCCTGCACGGCAAGTGGACGCAGATCAGCCTTGAGCGCAATCTGACCGGCTACATCCACCTCGGAGGCACGGCGGGCTACGTGCCCCCGATCGCGAACAACCCCGCGACTTCCGCCCCCAAGTCACCCGCCCCGATGGCGCCTGCGCCCGTCACCCCCGGCATTTACGGCGTCGCCACCCCCGGGCAGGCGGCACCCATGGTCAACCTGGGCGACGGGGGCAGCAGCACCCTGCCCCGGCAATTCGCCGGCCGCTTCGTCTCCACCCGCCGGGCCTTCTCCCCGCGCCGGCCCTATGACTACGCCCTAGACGACGACGCCGGTCGCCGCTTCGCCTACCTCGACGTTTCGAAACTGCTCCTGACCGACCAGATCGAGAAATACCTCAATCTCAGCGTCGTCGTGTTCGGCACCGCCAAGACCGGACCCGAGGGCAAGGAGATCGTGATTCAGATCGAATCGCTGCAGTTGCGGTGATTTCGCCGCGCGCCCGCCAGACTCACCTTCCCATGGAACTGATCGACGGAAACCAAATCGCCGCGGCCATCGTGGCGGAGTTGAAGGCCGAGGTGGCCGGGCTTACCGGCCGCAAGCCCTGCATCGCCCTCGTACGCGTCGGCGAGGATCCCGCCTCGGTCTCCTACGTGCGCAAAAAGGAAAAGACCGCGGCGGAGATCGGCGTGACCAGCCGGATCATCCTGCCGCCGGTGACCATCACGCCGGCCGAGTTGTTCGCACTCCTCGACGGGTTGAATGCGGATCCGGAGGTCGACGGCATCCTCGTACAATCACCCCTTCCGCCCCACCTCGATGAGGTCGCCGTGTTTCGCCGGGTGGCGCCGGAAAAGGATGTGGACGGTTTCAACACCCTTAACCTGGGCAAGGTCGCGCAGGAGGACGACAGCGGCTTCGTTGCCTGCACCCCCGCCGGAATCATGGAGTTGCTGGGCCGCAGTGGCGTCGACCTCAAGGGACGGCACGTGGTCGTGTTGGGCCGCTCCCTCATCGTCGGCAAACCCATCGCGCTGCTCGCCCTCCAAAAACGCGCCGGCGCCAACGGCACCGTCACCATCTGCCACTCCGCCACCGCCAACCTGCCCGGCCTCACCCGCCAGGCCGATGTGTTGATCGCGGCGATCGGTCGCCCCCAATTCGTCACCGCCGACATGGTCAAGCCGGGCGCGGTGGTCATCGACGTCGGCATCAACCGGGTGGCCGACGCCTCGCGCAAAACCGGCTACCGCCTCGTCGGCGACGTCCATTTTGAAACGGTGGCTCCCCTGTGCTCCAAAATCACGCCCGTGCCCGGAGGCGTCGGTCCGATGACCGTGGCGATGTTGATGAAGAACACGGTCAAGGCGTTTCGCCAACGGCCTGCGCTGTAGCTTGCGCCCCTCGCCGCAACGCCCTTTCCTCACCCCGCATGGCCGCACCCTCGATTCTGGTCGTCGATGACCAGCCCATCAATGTTCAGCTCCTAAGACGCAAACTTGAGCGGGAGGGACTGCGGGTCGTGGCCGCGTACAACGGGCTCGAAGCCCTCGATCAGGTGAGCCGCGAAATGCCGGAGCTCATCCTGCTCGACGTGATGATGCCCGACATGGATGGCATCGAGGTCTGCCAGCGCCTGCAGGCGAATGAGGCCACCCGCGGCATCCCCGTCATCTTCATCACCGCCCGCACCAACAAGGAGAGCAAACTCGAGGGGCTGGGGGTCGGCGCTGTCGACTACATCACCAAGCCCATCGATCTCGACGAGACCCTGGCGCGCGTCCAGACGCAGCTCCGCTTTGTCGCCATCAACCGCCAGGTGGTGGACCTGACGCGCCGGCTTGAAGAGTCGCGCAAGGCGGCCACCATCGGCGCCGTCACGCAGGGCATCGCGCACAACCTGAACAACCTGCTGGGCGTCGTGATCGGCTACCTCGATCTCGTCAAGGCGTACTACGACAAGCCCGAGCAGGTGAAGAAGAACGCGCAACACGTCGAGGACGCGGTGCAGCGCATTGTCTCAATCATCAAGCAGCTGAGCACCCTGGTGGTGAAGTCGCGCCCGCCGCTCATCAAGGCGGGACTGGGGAAATTGCTCGTGGGCGGCATCGCGCGCTTCCACTCCGACTACAAGCTGAGCTGCCCGGTCAACCTCGACAACCCCCTCGACGAAGTACTCGTCGAGACCAATTACGAAATCGTCGAGGAGGTGCTCGCGAAGGTGCTGATCAACGCGTGGGAGTCCTACGACAACCAGCCGACTGATCCCCGACCCGTCTCGATCCACACCCGCACGTTCGACAAACCGGAGGAGGGGCAATTTGTGGAGATTCGCGTGACGGATCACGGCCGGGGCATCGATCCGGAAATCCGCGACAAGATGTTCGAACCCTTCGTGAGCACCAAGAACACCGTGGGGGTGGGCATGGGGCTGACCGTGGCGCGCCACGCCCTGCGCAACCTGGGCGGCGAAGTGACCATGGCCGATACCCCGGGCGGCGGGGCCACGGCGATCCTCGTGCACCCGGTGGAGAAGAAACGCCGGCGCTCCTTCGATTCCTGAATCTCCCCCTCCCCTCGTTGCCATGCCCACCATTGCTTTTCTCGGCGCCGGCCGCATGGCCTCCGCCATGGTCGAAGGCCTCCTGACTCGGAAGGTTTGCACCCCGGCGGATCTCGCCTGCACCGACGGCGGCGATGACACCGCCCGGCAGCTCGCGGTCCGCACCGGCATCCGGGCGCTGCCCGATCTCCCAGCCCTGCTCGCCGCCGCCGACACCCTCGTGCTCGCCTGCAAGCCGCAGCAACTGGCCGGACTCGATCCCCGGGTGGCGGAACTCAGCGCCGGCAAGCTCGTGCTCTCGATCCTCGCCGGCAAACGCCTGGCACGACTGGCCGAGACCTTGCCGCACGCGCGCGGCCTGGTGCGTGCCATGCCCAACACTCCCGGGCAAATCGGTGCCGGCATCACTGCCTGGTCGACCCTCCGCCCCCTGGCGCTCGCGGATCGGACGCAGGTCGACGCGATTCTCGGTTCCCTCGGCCAGGTGGTGGAACTGGACGAGACCCAACTCGACGCCGTCACCGGCCTTAGCGGCAGCGGCCCCGCCTATGTCTTCGAGTTTGCCGCCGCCCTGCGAGATGCCGGCGAGGCCGCCGGACTGCCCGCCGCGACCGCCTGGAAGCTGGCCCTCGAAACTCTCCTCGGGGCGTCGCGGCTGCTGGCGCGCACCGGCACCGCGCCGGAAGCCCTGCGGGATCAGGTTACCTCGCCCCACGGCACCACCTTCGCCGGACTGCAGCGCATGGCCGCCCGCGACTTCCGGGGTTTGATCAAGGAGACGGTGCTCGCCGCCACCGAACGCTCGAAGGAACTTTCGCGCGAGGGCTGATCGCCGGGAGCGCGCCGGGAGAATTGCCTTCAACCGCGCCGAATCGCCGTCATTAGTGGGGAGGACATGAGCACCCTTGATGGTCGTATTCTCGTGACAGGCGGCGCCGGCTTCATCGGCAGCGCGCTGGTTTGGGCGCTGAACCGGCGCGGCCACCACGACATTGTCGTCACCGACTTTCTCGGCACCGATGAAAAGTGGAAGAACCTCACGCCTCTCCGTTTCGCGGACTACCTCGAGGCCGACGTCTTCCGGGAGACCTTGCGCCGGGACGCCGGCGCCTTCGGCCGGTTCTCGGCGGTGTTTCACCTCGGCGCCTGTTCCGCCACGACTGAACGGAATGCCGCCTACCTCATCGACAACAATTACGCCTCCACCCGGGAGCTCGCGGCGTGGTCCCTGCAGCAGGGCGCCCGCTTCATCTACGCCTCCTCCGCGGCCACCTACGGCGACGGCGCGCAGGGGATGGATGACCAGGACGCGGATCTGCACCGGCTGCGGCCCCTGAACATGTACGGCTACTCCAAGCACCTGTTCGACCTGCAGGCGCAACGCTCCGGCTGGCTCGGCCAAATCGTCGGGGTCAAGTACTTCAACGTTTTCGGCCCCAACGAGGATCACAAGGGCGACATGCGGTCGCTCGTCCACAAGGCCTACCAGCAGATCCTTTCCACCGGGCGGGTGCAATTATTCAAGAGCCACCGGCCGGAATACCGCGACGGCGAACAGCAGCGCGACTTCCTCTACGTGAAGGACGCGGTCGAGATGACGCTGCACTTTGCCGAACATCCTTCCGGCCAGGCCGCCGGTGGCCTCTTCAATCTCGGCAGCGGCGAAGCCAACACCTGGCTCACGCTCACCCACGCCATCTTCGCCGCGCTCGACCGGCCGCCGCAGGTGGAGTTCATCGACATGCCGGCGGAATTGCGCGGCAAGTACCAGTATTTCACGCAGGCCGACGTCGGAAAGTTGCGCGCCAGCGGTTATGACCGCCCCATGACCGCGCTGGCGGATGCCGTGCGGGACTACGTCCAGGGTTATCTCGTCCCGGGGCGCAAACTCGGCGACTGAAGCAAGACCGCGGTGCGGTTCTGCTCTCTCGGCATGCCCGCAAAGCTCCAATGGCGGCAGGGGACGGGGCCTGGTGGAAGAAAAGGAGTTTGGCGGCGAGGCAGGTTCGACGCGCGGAACAATGTCCTGAGCTTCTGCCCACGCCCGACCGCAGTCGGCAAACTCCTACGGAATCTTCTCCAACTCCGGCACGGTCAGCGGGGCGCGGGTACCGTCCTTGCCGCGGATCTCGGCCACCTTCGCCGGTAGAATCGGCGTATCGATTCCAACCCATTCCTTGCGCACGAAGGTCAGGACCGCCGCCACTTTTTCCGGGCTCAAATTGTACCCCGAGCCAGGCCCGACCGCCGGCATGGCGCCGATGAAATCGACGCCCTTGACCTTGATCGGTCCGACGAGACCGTGGAGCAGGATGCGGATGACGCGCTCTTCGGAACCGGCCAGCCACTCCGAACCCACGAGGGGAGGAAACGCCGGCGGCAGGCCCATCCCGTTGGGTTGATGACAGGCGACGCAAACCTGGCCATAGACCGTCTTGCCGAGCACGAGTGGATCGACCGCCACCCCAAGGGCGGCGCCTGGCTTCGGCGGCGCGCCGTATTCGTTGAACACCTTCGGACTGAAATGGCCCGAAAACCGGCCGAGATAGGTGCCGCCAAAAAAGATCAGGCCACTGAAGAAGAAGAGCAGATTCAGCGGCAGGAGCCGGTAATGGGCCTTCTCATCGGGCTGCTTGCCCAGCATCCTCTCGTGGACCGCCAGCAGGTTTTCATCAGTCATCGCCGCCGGGTCGACGGCGGCATCGGGTCGGTGGGGCGTGCTCATTTCTTCGCCTCCTCCTTCGCTGCCGGCTTCGCCGGCGCCGGGAGCGGGCGCGATTCGGGATAATCGTAGCCGGTATTCAAATTCAGGAGATAGGCCACGAGGGTCTGGGCCCGCTCGGTCGCGACCACTTCCCGGTTGGCGGGCGGAGCCTTGGCGCCGCTCAGCTTCAGGGCGTGGGCCGATCGCTCGCCCACCACGCGGTCGCTGGCAAAAAGAAACGGATAGGCCGGATGCGTCGGCGAACCGGCGTAGAGCAGTTCGTAGAGCGCGTCGGCGGTCGGCGCCGCGGGCTTGCGGGCGCCGAGGTTGGCGAGGTCCGGGCCAAAACGGGAGGCGCCGATCTGCGGACGCGCCTGAAAGATGTAGTCGCGGGCCACACTCTGGCGCTCGCCCCAGCCGCGCGCCTGATCACTGCCAAAATCGGGACGCCGCACCTGCTGCGTGTGGCAGGCCGCACAACCGAGGTCGGCATATACCAACTGGCCGCGCGCCGCAGTGCCCAGGGGCCGCTGGGGATAGGCCTGGCTCTCCGTCTCGTCATAGAACGGGGCGAGTCCACCCAATTGCAGATGCGAACCCAGCACCACGCCGGACCAGGTAATCACGACCGAAAGAAACAGGCCGAAAAGAAAAAGAGGTCCATTCTTCATGACGCGGGGGCCTCCACGGTCGCAGGCTGGCGGAAAAGGTCGGGCGCCGCCGCGGGCACCGGTTCACCACAGACACAGGCGGTGCGAGCGAAATTCACCAGCAACAGGAGATTGGCTCCCAGCAGGACAAATTGAGCGGCGGTGTTGATCAGCAGGGCCACACTTACCTGATCGAAGATCTCCGGGAAGGTGACCTTGGCATCCAGCAGCAGCCCCCCCTGGGTGAGGCCGGCGACGACCAGCGCCCCCACCGATATCAGGACCCCCAGCTTCACCAGCGCCGCGTGACCCGCCAGCAGGGCGGGCGACGCCCAGGCGCGCCCGGTGAGTCGGGGGACCAGGTAGGTGATGGCCCCGAAGAACATCATCGAAACCGCGCCGTAGAGGGAAACCTGATTCAGCGCCGCGTCCACGAACGTGAACTGGGTGTGCAGCGCCACTCCCCGAAACGACGTGAGCAAGGCAAGCACGCCCGCCAGCACATAGGCCACGAGCCCAAAACGGAAGAACCGCAGCGCCGTGCCCCGGCCGGTAAACACCGGCTGCAGGTTGATGGCACAGATCACAAAATGGAACAGCAACAGGGCGCCTCCAACCACCGCGATCGTCGGAATCCAGGCCGGCACCGGGCCGCCGACGAGTTGGCGGCCTCCGGTCCAGGTGCCGACCACAATCAAGGTCCAGAATCCGAGTGGGGCCGCCTCATAACTCGGCAGCGCCCGACCGGTGACCTTGGGGATCACATAATACGCCGCCGCCAGGGCCAGCGGAAAGAGCCACAGGGCCAGGACGCCCTGGGCATACCAGCCGGCGCCAATCGCCTGCACCACCCCCCGCACGGGCGTCCAGAGCAGGACCGACTGCGCGGCCGTGATCAACCAGGGGAAGAGAAAGAGCGCGGCGACGGCATACCATTGCGAGGCATAGGCGACGGCCCGGCGACGGCCCGACCACGCCAACACGCCGGAGATCGCGATGGCGGCGTAGGCGAAGACCAGGAGCGGCTGCACATAACGGGGCAGTTGCAGCAGCGCAAAGGAGGTCATGTCGCCCGTCGCGATGCCCACCATGCCGGCGGCAATGCCGAGATTCCAGAAGATCGTACCGACGACCACCCAGTTCAGCGCCCGCAGGGGATGTCCGCCCAGGCGGCCCAGAATCCACAAGGCAATCGCCAAACCCGCATTGGCTGCCCAGCCATAGACAAAGGCGGTCTCGCTCAGGGCCGCCATGCGACCATGTGTCAGCCAGGCGCAATCCGACAGGAACGCAGGCGAATGCAGTTGGATGGCCGAGATAAGCGCCAACATGCCGCTGAGGATGAGCCACTTGATCGCCGCGGTCAGCAAGATGAGCAGCGGCCAGCGGGCATGGGTGTCAATCACGGTGACTTCGGCCGGTGCGGCGTGGGTCGGAAGAGTGGTCATCTCGGTCAAAGGGGTCAAAGCGGAGGGTTATTTCTTCGCCCGATAGTCCTGCACCGTGAGCTCCATTGCGCGCTCGAGCGGCAATTGCACCACCCCGGCCGGTTGGTCAACCCAGGCGTAGGCCGAAGCCTGTTCGGTCTCCTTGGTGCGCATTTCCAGCAGGGCCTGGCGGCGCGCGGCGGAGGTCGCCCGCCACTCGAGTTCCTTCGGGAGATTTTCCGGGGCGGAATTGAAGGCGGCCTGCGGTGCCGGGCTGTAATAGTGCCGCACGAAGAAGAGGAAGGCCGAGAACACGCCCAGCAGCAGCACAATGGTAAAGAGGGAAACCGGCCGGGCCGGGCTGAGGGAGGTATCACTCATGGTGCGTGAGGCTTTCGCCAATCCGCGGATCACGAATCGGAATGAGTTTGGCGGTGGGGAAGCTGCGCAGGTAGGCCCAGACACACACGCCGCCCACGCCCACCACCGAGGTGAGCACCCAGACCAGGTTGAGCGAGAAGAACGGCAGCGAATCGCCGTGGCCATCCTTCAAGGCGGGCAGGATGTTGTAGCACATGTCCAGGAGGATGATGGCCAGGGTCCAATAGGCGATGCGACGGATGATGTGCCGGGTGACCTTGTAGCGATAGGAGAGCAGGGCAAAGAACGGGACGAAGAAGTGCCCGAAGAGAATGCCGATGATGCCGATCCACTTCCACTGGTTGGGCGACCCGTCGTGGTTCACCTCGCGCAGGTTGTACCAGAAGGTTTCCTCCGGCACGTTGGCATTCCAAATCAGGAAATACTGCGAGAACGTCACGTACGCCCAGAAGACCGTGAACGCCAGCATCAGCATGCCGATGCTGTGAAAATGGTTCGAATTGAGGATGCCCTTGTAGTCGCCCCGCTGCCAGAGCCAGACCATGATGATGACTCCGATGCAAAGGGCGCCCCGCACACAATTGGCGAAGAACCAGACCCCGTACATCGTCGAGAACCAGTGGTACTCGAGCGACTTCACCCAATAGATCGCGGCAAACGTCAGCGTGAGCGCGCCGAGCGGGAGGCCCATCGCCGCCGTCTTGCGGTTCATGTGGGTCCACTTGATGTCGCCATCGCCATCCTGGGCGAATGAAGCCGAGCGCAGGCGCGCCGAGAGCCACATCCACACCGCAAAAAAGGCCACCGTCATCCCGACCAGCATGGCGGGGTTCAGAAACGCCGCCTTCTTCACGTAAAGGGGATCATGCCCCACGGTATGGCCGCCGTGCATCGCGTGTTCGAGATCCAGCCATGGCCAGATCAGGTCCCGCTGATAGAGGAACGACACCAGCAGGAGCGGCAGAAAAAGGAGGGCGAGCCACTTGAAGGCCGACAAGCCGTGCTCAAATTGACGCCGCACCACCGTCGACCAGGAGGCGTCGAAAATGTGATGGATGAGAATCAACATCAACATCCCGATCGCAATGGCCGTCCAGTAGGTGACACCAACGAGCCAGGACATCGCCACGACGCGTGGGCCCGCTCCGGGCACGACCAGACCCAGCAACGTGAGGACCATGCCGGCCAGACCGACATTCAAGGCCTTGCCCGCCAACTTGGCCGTGGAGGAGGGTTCGCCGGACATGGCCGCAGGAACGGTGGCAGCAGGAGAAATCATGGAAGGCCGAGGGCTTTTTTGCCGGTGGGATCAGTCACGTCGGCGACCGTCCCCTGCCGGGCGCGCTGCAGGGCGCGCACGTAGGCGACCACCGCCCAACGATCCTCGGGGGAGAGCTTGTCGGCATAGGGCATCATGGTGTTCTTGCCCAGGGTGATGGTGTTGAAGATGTCCCCGTCGGGCAGGGCGCGAATCCGCGGGTCGTGGTAGGACGGCGTGGCCCCCATGCCGTAGCGTTTGGTGATGCCGTTGCCATCACCGAGCGCCCCGTGGCAGGGAGCGCAATAGACCTGGAAACGGTCGTGACCGCGCGCGATGAACTTCAGGTCCACGGTGAGACTCGCCGGGATGCGCGCCGCGAAGGCGCCGTCCGCGGTCTTGCCGTGGTGGAGAGGGTCGTCGGTGCGCAACATGCCGCGGGCCACGGTGTGGGCCGGGGGCATGCGGTCCGCACTGCCGTCCGCGAAGAACTTGCTCTGCGACTGGGGCCGCAGCTTGGGCTGCACTTCCATCCCGGGAAACGCCCAGTCGGGGAAGAGATCCAACGGCGGCAGCGTGAAGGTCGTGCCCCGGAAGCCGAGGACCGAGACCACGAGCACGCAGACGAAGAGGGTGGCGAGATAGACGTTCCGCATGGCTCAGGCCTCCAGCTCCGTGATTGCCCGGCCCCCGGCCTGCTCGAGGAGAGCCTTCGTGTTGGCGAGGTTGAAGCGCGGATCGCGCGCCTCGATGACAATGAAAAACGTGTCGTCCATGCCGCGCCGGATGTGATCGTACTTGAGCACGGGATGGTAGTGCATCGGCAGGCCGTTCACCACGAACATGCCGATGATGGTCGCAAACGCGGTGAACAGGATCGTGAGTTCGTAGCTGACGGGAAACGCGAACATCGGGCTGAACAGCGGCTTGCCGCCGACGATCAGCTGGTAGTCCACCGCGCCGGTCCACCAGATCATCGACATGCCGGTGATGAAGCCGGTGATGCCGCCGGCCAGGGAGATGCGGGGCACAATCGAGCGGCGCAGTCCCATCGCCTTGTCCAGCCCGTGCACGGGAAACGGCGTGATGCAGTCCCAGTGCCGGTAGCCCGCGTCGCGAACCGCTTCCGCGGCGTGGTAGAGCTCCGGAGACGTCTCGAAGGTGGCAATCAGGCCGTAAGGTTGGGCGGGCATCGGCGGGATGAATCAGGGTTTCGCGTGGCCGCCATGGACGTCGGCCTGGGGCGTAACCGCCTTGAGTTCCGCCATCGGCATGACCGGGAGGAACCGGATGAAGAGCAGGAAGAGGACGGAGAAGACGCCGAACGTCCCGAAGAACGTGAAGATTTCGACGATGCTCGGCGAGTAGTAGCCCCAGCTCGACGGCAGGAAGTCACGGGCGAGCGAGGTCACGATGATGACGAAACGCTCGAACCACATGCCGACGTTGACGAAAATCGAGAGCACCCAGACGAGGGTCGTGTTGTTGCGCACCGCCTTGAACCAGAAGAACTGCGGGGTGATCACGTTGCAGGAGATCATGATCCAATAGGCCCACGCATAGTGGCCGAAGGCGCGGTTGATGAAGGCGAAGCCTTCGTACGGGTTGGCCCCGTACCACGCGATGAAGAACTCCATCGCGTAGGCGTAGCCCACGATGGTGCCCGTCGCCAACGTGATCTTGCACATGCAGTCGATGTGATACTGCGTGATCAAATCCTCGAGCTGGTACACGGCCCGCAGGGGCAGCATGAGCGTCATCACCATGCCGAAGCCGGAGAAGATGGCGCCCGCGACGAAGTACGGCGGGAAGATGGTGGTGTGCCAGCCCGGGAGCAGCGAGACCGCGAAGTCGAACGAGACGATGGTGTGCACCGAGAGCACGAGCGGCGTCGAGATGCCGGCGAGGATGAGGTACGCCATCTCGTAATTGCTCCAGTGGCGGTTGGAACCGCGCCAGCCCATCGCGAACAACCCGTAGAGGAAGGATCGCAGCTTGTTGCCCGCGGCGTAGAAACGGTCGCGGAGCACGGCGAGATCCGGCAGCAGGCCGACATACCAGAACAGCACCGAGACCGTCCCGTACGTCGACACGGCAAACACGTCCCACTCCAGCGGGGAACGGAAATTCTGCCAGATCCCGTTCGAATTCGGGATGGGGAAAAGATACCAGGCGAACCAGACGCGACCGACGTGGAACACCGGGAAAATCCCGGCGCAGACGACCGCGAAGATCGTCATGGCCTCGGCGGCGCGGTTGATCGAGGTGCGCCATTTCTGGCGCAGGAGGCACAAGATGGCGGAAATCAGCGTACCCGCGTGGCCGATACCGATCCAGAACACGAAGTTGACGATGTCCCACGCCCAGTTGACGGGATTGGCATGGCCCCACACGCCAACGCCGGTGGCGACCAGGTAGGTGATGCCGGCGACCGTGAAGGAGGCGACGAAGCAGGCGAGGACGAAGCAGACCCACCACCACGTGGGCGTCTTGCCCTCGATGATGCCGCAGATCTTTTCCGTAATCCACGAGAAGCTGCGGCCGTGCTCGACCAGCACGGCGCGGGGCAGCACGGCGGGTTTCACCTCCGCGAGGAGCGGATGCGCCGCGAGCGTGTGTTCGGCGTGGGCCATCAGCTGAGCCCTCCACTGCGGGCCGCGACGGGCAGGGCGCCATGGGTCGGCGGTGCCTTCTTCCCGGTCGCGGGTTCACTGCCGGGCGCGTCATGACCACCGCCGTGGCCTTCGCCGGGCGCCGCCGGTTCGTTCTTCTTCGCGTATTCGATCCGGCTGAGCGGGAGCGACTGGTAATCGGGCATCTTGGGATTCGGATTCCGGATCTTGCCGGAGTAGGTCGTGCGCGGCCGGATGTTGAGGTAGCCGAGCACCGCGTAGTCCTGTTCGCGGGCCTTGGCCCGGTTCACGGCGCTGTCGTGATCCATGATGTTGCCAAAGGTGATCGCGCCGGCTGGACAGGTCTGCTCGCACGCGGTCTTGATCGTGCCATCCGGCACCATCACCTCGCCGGGAGTCCCGGCCTGGGCCATCTTCACCTTGTGCCGGATCTTGCCGTTCTGCACCCGCTGCACGCAATAGGTGCACTTCTCCATCACGCCGCGCATGCGCACCGTGACTTCGGGGTTCTTGGCCATTTTCAACAGCTCGGGCATGCCGTATTCGGTCACCGGCCCCAGGTACAGGCTGTCCAGCGACCGCTGGTTCCAATCGAAGAAATTGAAGCGCCGGACCTTGTACGGACAATTGTTCGCGCAGTACCGCGTGCCGATGCAACGGTTGTAGGCCATCGTGTTGATGCCCTCGGTGTCGTGCACCGTGGCGTTGACCGGACACACCGTCTCGCAGGGCGCAAGTTCGCAGTGGACGCACGTCATCGGCTGCAGCGAAATCTGGGGATCCTCCGGCAACTCGGCGTTGCCCGGGCCGCCGAACGCCGCGGCGTCGATCGTGCCGCTCGAATAATAACGATCGAGCCGAATCCAGTGCATCTCACGACCGCGGAGGACCTGGTCCTTGCCGACGATCGGGATGTTGTTTTCCGCCTGGCAGGCGACCACGCAGGCGTTGCAGCCGATGCAGGTGTTGAGGTCGATCGACATGCCCCATTGGTGGAGGCCGTCAAACTTGGGCGTCTCGTAGAGCGAGTTGCCGCGCGGGAGCTGGGTCGCCTGATCCTGCGGCGACATCTTTTCCCCGTATTCACCCAAAATCGTCGGGCTGTGGGACTCCATGCCAATCGTGTCCACGAAGGCGGGATTTTCCTGGTAGCTCGTGCCGTCCGGCGTGGGGGCCGCCTCGTAATTGGCCTCGCGAATGATATCGCGGCCTTCCATCGACCAATGCTCCTGCGTGTTTGCGAGCAGCATCCGGGTGCCCGTATCGGTGAGCTTCGCCCCGGTGACCACGTGCATGGCGCCACTGGTGCGCAGGGGGTAGGCGCTGAAGCCGGCATTCCGGCCGACATGGCCCGTCACCGTGCGACCGTAGCCGAGGGGAACGATGACCGTGTAGTTCGACAGGCCCGGCTGGATGTGCACCGGGCCGCGAATCTTCCGACCCGCGACGGCAAGCTCGAAGACCCGGGCGTTCTCCTTGCCCATGGTAAACTCGGCCGTCTCTTTGCGCGCGACCTGCACGAGCGAGCCCTTGGGATCGATGCCCAATTCCTTGGCCAGCTTCGGGCTGACCAGAATCGCATTGTCCCAGGAAATCTTGGTGATCGGGTCCGGGCACTCCTGCAGCCAGCCGTTGTTGGCATAGCGGCCGTCGTCCATCTTGGGATCGGCGACAAAGCGCACCTCGAGACTGCCGGCATTCAGCACCGGGAGGGCCTGCGGGGCCGAGAAAAGCCGTTCCACGCCCGCCTGATCGAAGCGCACCGTCACCGCGGAGTAGGCCGAATCCGCCAGCACGCCGTCGTGGAGGAAGCGGGCCATGGTCTTCTCCGCATTAGCCCCCGCCCCCGCGAGGCCCGTGATGGTGGCCGCCACCAGCGCGTAGGTGTCCACCTCTTTTTCGCCGGCCAGGCGGGCGATGACCTCGATCTCGGTCAGACCGCCAAAGAGCGGCATGATCATCGGCTGAATCGGCACGATGGTGCCGTCCACCGTGCGGTGGTCACCCCACGATTCGAGATAATGCGCGGCCGCGAGATGGGTCGTCGCCGCCGGATTCACCGTCGACGTCTCGTCGACATAACCGCCCAGGCGAATGATCTCCCCAACGGATTTCTGCAGGCCCGTCCAGTCGAGGTCGGCAGGCGCGTTATACGCCGGATTGCCGCCGAGAATCACCAGCGTCTTGACCGAACCGCCCTTGATCGCGTTGGCCAGGCCCGTGAGCGTGGAGCCGCCGGGAACCGTCTCCACGGGGACGAAGGTGACGGTCTCGCCGACCGCACCGATCAGCGTGTTGAGCCCGTAGACCAGAGCGTGGATCTCGGCCGGCAGGTGCGCCCCCGCCACGACCAGGGCGGTGCCGCGGTGAGCCATCAAATCGGCCACACAGACCTCCAGCCACTTCACCTCCACCGCGAGGCCTTGGTAATAGGGCGCCACCGTAGCCTCCGACTGCGGGTAGGCGATCGCCACCATCTTCGCCACCACCGCGAGGAGGTGGCTCGTGGCCACGCGCAGCCGATGATCCGCCATGCTGCCCGTGAGGGTGAGACCGCTTTCCGCCACATAAAGGCGGTTCATCGCGTCTTCCTTCCGGGTCACCCGCCGGCCCTGGGAGAATCCCCGGGCATAATACAGGCTGCCCGCCTCCGCCTGGAGAAAATCGGCATCGATCGACACGATGCGCTTCGCCTTGGCAAAATGATAGAGCGGCCTGACCGAGGTGCCAAACGCCGCCTGCGCCGCGGCGACGGGCGGTTCATCTGTCACGGGCTCGTACTCCGCCCACGTCGCGCGGGGGAGCTTGGACCGCAGGGCGCGCTCCAGCCGGGCCCGGGTCGGCGAGGATGACTCACCGGCCAAAATCGCCAGACCCGCCCCCTGGGTGGCCGCGTATTTCTGCGCCACCGCCGCCAGCAGGGCGGACGCCTGCTCGGCGGAGAGGACCGCGCCTCCCTGCGTATGCGCCGTGGCCCGGTCCGGATCGTAGAGGTCGAGGATGGAAGCCTGGGCGAGCAGCGAAGCCGCCCCGCCATGCGGGGCGTAGGACGGATTGCCTTCCAGCTTGGTCGGCCGGCCCTGATGGGTCTCCGCGAGCAGCGGGATGGCCGTCTTGCGCAGGGGCATCGCCGTCGCATAATAAGAAGGCAGCCCCGGAATCACGCCCTCCACCGACTTGCCGTAGGGCAGAATGAACTTCTCCGGCCGGCGGCACCCCGCGAGCCCGACGCCGCCAAAGGCAAACGACGCCGCCATGATCTTCATGAAATGGCGGCGGTCGACGCCCTCCAAATCCGAGGCCCCTTCGGGAAACTCGCGGGCCAGCTGGGCCTTGAATCCAGGCGTACCCGCGAGCTCATCGAGGCTCCGCCAGTACTTGGGACCGGTGGGCTGGCCGCTGTCCGCGGGAGCGGGATGTTCGAATATGCGTTTCATCGATGGCAGCCGGAACAGCTTTGCGGAGGCATGAGTTTCCAGTCGTGCTTAAAGGCCGCCGCCGCCTTCACGCCGGCTTCGCCCTGGTCCGCGAGTCGCTGGGAATCGAGGTTGAAAACATCCTGGGGGTTGCGGATGAAGGCCTCCGGGGCGCGGTGGCAATCGAGGCAGAACGACATGCTCAACGGCTGCATATGCGTCACCGTGTCCATCGTATTGACCTGGCCGTGGCACTCCACGCACGAGACCCCGCGATTCACGTGCACCGAGTGGTTGAAATAGGCGTAATCGGGCGTCTGGTGAATCCAGACCCACGGAATCGGCGTGCCCTGGGCGTAGCTCTCGCGCACCGGCGCCAACATCGGGCTGTTGGGCTTGATGATGCCATGGCAATTCATGCACGTCTGGGACGACGGCACGTTGGAATGACCCGACTGCTCCACGTTCGAATGGCAATACCGGCAGTCCATCCCAACCTCCTGGACGTGCTTGGCGTGACTGAACGGCACCGGTTGCACCGGCGCATAGCCGACCCGGGAGTACTTCGGCGTCATGTAATAGGTGACGCCCGCCGTGGCGATGCCCGCGACCACGGCCAGGTAGACCACGATCTGGAAGGGCAGCTTGTTCGCCGACTTCGGGAAGAGTTTCGACATGGGCGAAGGTGAATCCGGGTCCGCTGGGCCTAGAGCGAATCCGCGCGGCGGGCCACCGTGCGGGAGTCGCCGCGAACCTTAAGGCCACCCTTGGGGGCCACCCGGCGCTTCGCCTCCGCTCCGTCCCGCGGGGCGCGCGACGCGATCAGCCCCGGCAAAGCGGCCGAAGCCACCGCTGCTCCGAGCAGTTTGGCAAAGAAATGTTTTCGCGATGAGTGGGGCGACACGGGGAGTGGGAAGGATAGGAACAAAAACGCGTCCGAAAGAAGGGAGCGGACTTTCGCTTGTAAACCAAAATTTCGGCGGGAATTCCCGGAGGTCCCCGGCCTCACTCGACAAATACCCCATCGCGCATGCGGCGGGTCACGTCACACCGCTGCGCAATCTCGGGATTGTGCGTCACCAAAATGACGGCCTGGCCGTGTTCCTTCGCGAGCCCGGTGAGCAAATCGAACACGAGGTTGGAGTTCTTCACATCCAGGTTCCCCGTCGGTTCGTCGGCCAGCAGGATGGTGGGTTGGTTGGCGAGCGCCCGGGCCACGGCCACCCGCTGCTGTTCGCCACCGGAAAGTTGGGTGCCCAGCCGATGGGTCTTCCCCTCCAGCCCCACGGCTTCAAGCAGGGCCACGGCGCGGTCCCGGCGCGCCTCCGGGGTGAGCCGCCCCAGTTTGTGCATCGGCATCATCACGTTTTCCAGGGCCGTGAATTCGAGCATCAGAAAATGGAACTGAAACACGAAGCCGATGTGTTCGCCGCGGGCGGCGGTGCGCGCCCGATCGTCGTGGTTCGACATGGTTCGGCCGTTGATCTCGATTTCCCCCTCATCCGGCCGATCGAGCAGGCCCAGAAGGTAGAGCAGCGTGCTCTTGCCGCAGCCCGACGGGCCGACGATGGCGTAGACCTGCCCGCGGTTCGCCTCGAACGAGACCCCTTTCAACACCTGCACCCTCCCCTCGCCTTCCCCGAGATGGCGGTGCAGGTTCCGGCAGCGCAGGGCGCGGGTGGCCTCGGGCGCTGCCGCGCCCGAGGCGGGAGAAGGGAGAAAGGAGAAGGGAGCAGGCATGAATCCGCCGCGCTACTGCGCCGTCCCCCGCACGATGTCTCCCGGCTCCAGCCGGGCCGCCCGCCGCGCCGGAATGAGGCTGGCGATCATCACCATGACGACCGCGGTGAGAATCGCGCCCAGGTAATGATTGACGTCCCAGGTCACGATGAAGCGGTCCGTCTTGAAGATGCCGTTGATGGGCAGCGGCACCTGGCCCACCAGCCACGTGATGCCCGCCCCAAACAGCGCCCCGATGATCGCCCCGATCGCGAGCACGATGCCCGCCTGCCAGAGGAAGATGCGCGTGACGTCGCTCCGCTCGTAGCCCATCGACCGCAGGATCGCGATGTCCTTGGTCTTCTCGAGCACGATCATCGCGAGGGTATTGAACATCGCGAGGCTCGCGATGAGCGTGAAGACCGTGACCGTGATTCCGGTGGAGATGCGCAGGGCCCGGAAGACCGCCAGCCAGGTTTTTTCCCGCTCCTGCCACGGTTTGACGCTGTACTGCAGCACGTGCTCCATCCGGGCGGCATCCTGCGGCGCCCGGTTCGGGTCCTGCAGGCTGATCTGCAGAAAAGTTGCGCCGGTGGGGCGCCGCAGGAGGGATCGCGCCAGCGGCTGGTGCAGGTAAATGTTCGACTTGTCCGCCTCCCGGTAGCCCGTCTCGTAGATCGCCGCGACCCGCACCTGGCGGGTCTCGCCCCGCGACGAGATTTGAAACGAATCGCCTACTCCCAGTTGCAGGCGATCGGCCAGCACCCGGCCAATGAGCGCCCCGGTCGGCGAATTGCGGTAATCATCGAGGTCCCCGTTGGTGATTTGCTCGGCCAGATCCGACACGCGCACATGGTCTTCGAGCTTGATGCCGAAGACCTGCGCGTCCTCCGTCTTGAAGGCGCTCGTCACCTGGACGTTGCCGCGAATCACCGCGGAGACCCCGCGGACATTGTAGAAGTCGCGCACGACCTTCATCAGGGTCTGCGGCTCCTCGATGCCCTCGATATTCTTCACCCCGTCGCGCCGCGCAAAGTACGAATCGCCCCCGCCGGCCGCCGCCACGCTGCGCATCGTCTCCTGAAACTTGTCCTCGATGCGGATCGCCCCGTTGATCCCGAGAATCGTCTTGGTGAAGAACTGCTCGAACCCGCTCGTGGTCGCCTGCGTGACGATGTAAAGTCCCACGCCCAGGATCGTGCAGGAGAGGCTCATGAACATGGCCCGCTTCTTCGCCGTGAGAAAACGGTGGGCGATGCGAAGGTTCGGCGAGATCACGGGAGGAACGGAGCAACGACGACGACCGGGCCGCTCACTTGATGACCTCGACCCGCACCTGCTGGCCGTCCCGGAAATCCTCGACGCGATCGGCAATCACGAGCTCCCCCTCCGCCAGACCCTGCCGCACCTCGACCACGTTGAGCGCGACGTAGCCAAGCTCGAGCGCGCGCCGCTCCACCCGGCCGTTCTTCACGACGAACACCTTGTTGGAATCAAACAGCGACCGCCGGAGGATCATCAGCTGATCGTGGCGCTGGTCGACCGTGATGGTCACCTCGCCCGTGCTCAGGGGCCGGAGTTGCTCGGGGTCGGCCTTGACGTCGAGGTAGACCGTGAACCGTTGCGCTTCGTCCGCCGAGGGCAGGAGCTCCGCAACGGTGGCGTCGAAATTCTGGTTGCCGTACGTGAGCAGCCGGATCCGCGCCGGCTGCCCCACCTTGACGCGGCCAAAGCTCTCCTCGCTGATCTTGGCCGCAATCGTCCGATTGCGCGAAAACACCTTGGTGACCGCCTGGCCCGCGTTGATGAGGGCGCCTTCCCACGTCATCGCGCCGTCGTTGTGGATGGTGCCGTCGAACGGCGCCACCACCCGCATCTTTTCGCGCATCAGCTCAAAACCCTCCATCGCCACCTTGTAGTCCTCCTCCGCCTTCTTGTCGTCGAACTCGGTGAGTTTCAGCCGGGTCTCGATCGCCTCGTAGGCCCGCTCCAGGGTCTTGACCTCGTCCTCCGCCGTGTTGCCCAACGCATACAACCGCCTGGCCGTCTCCAATTTTTCCGCGGCCACCTTCTTCTCCGGGTTGTTTTCCAGCAGGAACTTCGCCCGGGCCTTGTCCGACTCGAACTTCCGCTTCGTCTCCGCGATCTGCCGGTCGAGTTCCGTCGTGTCCAACTGCACCAGGACATCGCCCTTCTTGAAAGCACTGCCCGGTTTGATATTGGCCACCACGACCTTGCCGGCCGCCTCGCACCTCAGTTCCCGGAAGCCCCCCTCGGCATGCACCTCGACACTGCCGGTGACCACATCAACCGCGGTGTCACGGTTCACCGGTTTCGCCCGGGCGGTGTCCCGCATCGTATACCAGAAGGCAAAGCCGGCCCCCGCCAGCACGAGCAGGACGATGCCGAGGTAGAGCAGGATGCTGCCGTTATTTTTTTTCGCGATCATGGCGGACGGATGGGTTGTTGAGCGCGGGATCGCTGCCGGCCAGCGCCACAAATTCACTCCAGCGGCCCAGCAGGGTCGCCCGGGATTCCAGATTTCTGGCTTCGGCCTGCAGGATTCCGACCTTGGCGCGGTCCAGCTCCCCCTCGGGCAGGTTGCCAAACTCCACCTCCCGGGCGATCACCTTGCTGCCTTCCACCGCCAGGCTGCGCCGGATTTCGGTCTGATCCAACTGCTCCGCATCCAGCTTGAGCGTGCGCTCGAGGATCTGGACGTTCTGCTGAATCGCCTCCGTCTCGATCGTGAGCCGGCGTTCCTGCAGGCGCTTCGTTACCAGCGCCTCGCGCACCGCTCCCCGACTCGCAAAGCCGTCGAAGATCGACCACTGCGCGTAGACACTGATGGTCCGGCGCTGGATGCCCTGTTGGTTCACCGTATTGCCGTTGACGTTGGTGGAATTCTCCAGGCTGAAACCCGCGTTGGCGAAAAACTTCGGGTAGAGCCGCACCTTTTCAATCGCATAGCGCAGCATCGCGTCCCGCACGCGCAAATCGTAGATCTCATACTCCAGGCTGCTCCTGGCCCCGTCGCGCAGGACCGCGGCCGTCAGCGCCGCCGCCAGATCGGCGGCCAGCGCCGGCCGCGCGAGGTCGTCCGGCACCGCCGTCGCGGGCAGTTCGGCCAGCCCGGCGAGGCGGGCGAACCTCCGGCGGTTGGCGTCAAACTCCGCGTCCGCCCGGTCGTACTCCAATTGCACTTCGCGCAACCGGAGCTTGTCCCCTTCCAGGGTGGCCGCCGACACCGCGCCGCGCTCCTTCTTCTCCGCCGTCACCGCAATCTCCTTGCGCAGCAGCCGCACCGACTCCGCCCCCGCCCGCAGCCGGGCCTTTTCCACCACCAGGGCGAGATAGGCCTTGCGCAGGATCACCCCGAGTTCGCGCGCCGCGAGCGCGTAGCTCTTCTGCGCAATGAGGACGTTGATCCGCGCCGCGTCGCTCTGGTTCTTGAGGGCCCGCCAGTGAAACAGGGCCTGGGTGACGCCCAGGTTGTAAAAGAGCCCGTTGTCGCGGGTCTGCGAGCTGGTGTCGCTCGAGATCGCGGTCTGGTTGCTGGCAAAGCTCAGCATCCCGCCCACGTTGGGCAGACGCGGCGCGTTGGCCCCGTCGAGCCGGGCGGTGGCCAGCTCGCGCTCGAATTCCGCGGCCACCATCTGCGGCGAACGCTGCAGCGCCCGCTCGAGCATCGGCTTCAGCTCCGGCAGATAGTCCTCGGGCATCGTGCCGGCCAACTCCCCCACCTGCGCCCCGGCGCGGGCCGGCAGCAGGAGCCCCAGGAGCGCTCCCAGCGCGCACACGGCACCGCGTTGGAATGTAAGGCCGGAAAACACCATGGATAGACGCGACAGTTGAAGGGTCAAAGCGCGGGATTTCGAGAGTGATTGCAACAGGTTTTTGCGGAAGGTTTTCGCCGCGCAAAAACCTCAGGAGGCATCCTTGACTCTTGGGCACCGGGAAGTCGCTGTGGTGGTCAACCGCCGGCTGAATCCCCCGGCCATTCCCGCTTTGCAACCGACCGCATCCTCCGATTCTGCCCCCTCCGACCCGCGCCCGCCGGCGGACGGTGCCAGTCTGGCCGCCGACGGCAGTCTCGCCGGGGAACATCTCGCGCGGGTGCGGACCTTCTACGATGCCGCCCCGGTCGAGCCGCAGGCGGGCGCGCGGGCCTACCGGGCCTGGCTCGCCCATTATTACAACCTCCTGATCCCCGCCGACGCCAGTGTGCTCGAGATCGGCTGCGGCTCCGGCGACCTGCTCGCCCGCCTCCGCGCCGGCCGCAAGGTGGGCCTCGACTTGTCGGCGACCCAGATCGCGGCCGCCCGGCGGCGGTTGCCCGACGCCACCTTTTTGGTGCAGGCCGGGGAATGGCTCGAAGCCGGCGACCTGGGTGCACCGTTCGATGTCATCATCATCTCCGACACCCTCAACCTGGCGGCGGACGTGCAGCGGCTGCTCGAGCGGCTCCATACCGTGTCCCATCGCGACACGCGGCTCCTGGTTAATTTTCAAAACACCCTCTGGCGCCCTTGGCTGTCCCTGGCCCGCGGGCTCGGCCTGAAATCGCCCCAGCCACAGAATAGCTGGCTGGCTTCCTCGGACGTGCTGAACCTGCTCCACCTCGCCGGCTGGAGCCCGGTGTCGCGACTTGGCCGGATCCTGATCCCCTTCCCCGCCCTCGGGCTCGACCACCTGGTCAACCGGTGGCTGGCGCCGCTGCTGCAGTGGTTTTGCCTCACCATCTTCCTGGTGGCGCGGCGGGAGTTCGCCGGGGAGCGCGCCCCCCTGAGCGTCTCCGTCGTGGTCCCCGCCCGCAACGAGGCGGGCAACATCGCGGGCGCCGTCGCCCGCACGCCCCCGATGGGCGCCGGGGTCGAACTGATCTTCGTCGAGGGTCATTCGCGCGACGACACCTGGGCCGAAATCCAGCGGGTGGCCGCGGCCAACCCCCAATGCCGGATCAAGCTGCTCCAGCAAACCGGGCGGGGCAAGGGCGACGCCGTGCGGGCGGGCTTCGCCGTCGCCACCGGTGACATCCTCATGATCCTCGACGCCGACCTCACGATGCCGCCCGAGGAACTGCCCAAGTTTTACGACGTAATCGCCAGCGGCCGGGCCGATTTCGCCAACGGCGTGCGCCTGGTCTACCCCATGGACGAAAAGGCGATGCAGTTCCTGAACCTGTGCGCCAACAAGGCCTTTGGCCTGATCTTCACCTGGCTGCTGGGCCAGCCGGTCAAGGACACGCTGTGCGGCACCAAGGTGCTCTCGCGGGCCCACTACGAGCGGATTGCGGCGAACCGCTCCTATTTCGGGGACTTCGATCCGTTCGGGGATTTTGATCTGTTGTTCGGCGCCGCCAAACAGAACCTCAAGATCGCCGACGTCCCGATCCGGTATCGGGAACGCACCTACGGCACCACCAACATCCAACGCTGGCGGCATGGCTGGCTGCTCCTGCGCATGGTGCTCTTCGCCGCCCGGAAGCTGAAATTTGTCTAACGTGAACGTTCCCATTCTCGCGCTCAAACCGGCCTACGACGAACTCCGCCCCGAACTCGATGCGGCCTATCACCGCGTGATGGAGTCGGGCTGGCTCCTGCTGGGACGGGAGTTGGAGGCGTTCGAGGCGGAGTACGCCGCGAGCGTCGGCGTGCCGCATTGCGTGGGCGTGGCCAACGGTCTCGAGGCCATGCAACTCGTCCTGATGGCCCGGGGCATCGGACCGGGCGACGAGGTCATCGTGCCGTCGCATGGCTATATCGCGACCTGGCTCGCGGTCACCCACGTGGGTGCCCGGCCCGTCCCGTGCGAGCCGGATCCTCGCACCTACAACCTGGATCCGGCGCAGCTCGCGGCACTCATCACGCCGCGCACCAAGGCGATTCTGCCCATTCACCTCTACGGCCAGACCGCCGACATGAACGGCATCAACGCGATCGCGGCGCAACATCGCTTGTTCGTGCTGGAGGACGCGGCCCAGTCGCACGGGGCGTTGTGTCACGGCCGGGCCGCTGGCGCGCTGGGAGGCGCGGCCGGCGTCAGCTTTTATCCGAGCAAGAACCTGGGCGCCATGGCCGATGCCGGCGCCGTGACCACCAACGATCCCGCCCTCGCCGACCGCATCCGCCACCTCCGCAACTACGGTTCAAAGGTCCGGTATCACAACGACTACCTGGGGCTCAACTCGCGCCTGAGTGAGTTGCAGGCGGCGTTCCTGCGGGCGAAGCTCCCCCGGCTTGCCGCCTGGAATGCCCGGCGCGGCGAACTGGCCTGCCGCTATTTTGAACAACTGCAGGGCATCGAGACCCTCACCCTCCCACATGTGCCCGCCTGGGCCCGACCCGTGTGGCACCTCTTCGTCGTGCGCACCGCCCGCCGCGACGCCCTCCAGCAGCATCTCGCGGCGCACGGGGTCGGCACCCAGATCCATTATCCGATCCCTCCCCATCTCTCGCAGGCGTATGCCGGGGCGGGCTGGAAACGCGGCGATTTCCCCCTCGCCGAGACCTTGGCCGATGAGGTCCTGAGCCTGCCCATCGGCCCCCACACGTCGGCGGAGCAAGTCGACTACGTCTGCACGCAGGTGCGGAGCTTCTTTGCCGGTCGATGAAGCCGTGGAATCGCACCTCACGAAAGCCCGGACGCCAAACCGGATTTTGTGGGCGGGGTGCCCCCACCCCGCGGGTTTCAGTGTGCGATCGCTCGTGGTTGCGGGGTGCCCCCACCCCGCCCACATCGTCTGCAATGCTGCGGTCACGCCCTCCCGCATGACCCCAGCCCCCATCGAGTGCCTCCTCTTCGATATGGCCGCGCTGCTGCCGGACGCCTGGCGCGCGTCGGCGGGCTCCGCCCCCGTCCGGGCTTTCAACCCCGCCTTGCTCCGCGATCAGGCGGGTTGGATCATGGCCTACCGCGTCGTGCTCGCCGACGGCCGCCGGCGCCTCGCGCTCTGTCGCCTCGACGCCGCCCTCCGCGTCGTCACCGGTTCCCCGCTCCCGCTTTCGGACCACGTGAAGTTTCCGCCGACCGCGCCTTATCCGAAGATCGCCCGCCAATGGCTGGCCGATCCCCGCCTCTATCGCTGGGCCGGACGCCTCTTCATCTATTGGAATTCCGGCTGGCACGAGCCGCACAACCACCAATTCCTGCAAGAGCTCGACCCCGGCTCGTTTGCGCCCCTAGGCCCTCCGCGCGAATTGCAGCTGCGCGGCGCGCGCCGGCCCTTGGAGAAAAACTGGACCTTCTTCGCCGCACCCGGCGGTGCGCTCCGCGCCATCTACTCCATCATGCCCCATCGGGTGCTGGGCTTTTCCCTCGCCGGCGACGGCGACATCGTTTTCGACGAGGTGGAGACGGTCGACTGGGCGCCTTCGAGCTATCCGGCCAGCCACGGCGGCCTGCGGGGCGGGGCGCCTCCGGTGTGGCACGAGGATCATTTCTGGTCATTTGGCCACTCGGTCCACGATGGCCCCGCGGGCTATTGTTACGCGGCCGGCGTTTACGCCTTCTCTGCCGGACCCGGTTTTGCCCCGGTGGCCGAGCCCGTGCAGCCACTCGATTTGGGGCGTCCCCACTCCTGGCACCGGGCCTATCCCCGGCTCAATCCGGCGGTCGACGAAGTAATTTACCCTTGTGGCGCCGCTCACGACGGCACTCGCTGGTTGATCAGTCATGGCATCAACGACGAACAATGCGCCATCTCCCGGGTGGACCACGCCACGGTTCGATCCTGCGTGCGCCCCTACGACCAGCACGCCAGGTAGGGCCGCAACTCGGTGCGCGCCGGAAAGCCGAAAGGATGACCGTGAGGTGAGGGCAGGGAAGGGACTCCCCGCCCTACCGGGTGCTAATTTCCGTACGGGTAGGACGCGGACTCCGCTCCGTGCCGGGCAGCGGGTAACTCTGGTCGGTACTTTCCCGGCATGGACCAAGGTCCAGCCCTACACGAAATGCGTTCCCTCAAGCACCGGTGTAGGGCCGCACCTTGGTGCGCGCCGCTCTGAAGAGTCCTCGCGATTTTGTTGCCGATGAGTGAATCACCGAGACCCAAAGGGCCGAAGGCGGACCCCATGACGGAAAGATCCCCGAGCATGATCCGCCTGCTCTGCCACGCCCTGCTGCTCGATCCCGCCCGGATGGTCATCGGTCTGTGGGCCCGCCGCGACCTCGCCTGGCAATTCACCCTGCGGAATATCGAATTGCGGCATCGCGGCAGCCGGTTGGGGGCCTTTTGGGCCCTGCTCAACCCGCTTTCGATGCTGGCGCTCTACTTCGTCGTCTTTGGCATCATCTACGACCAGCGCTTTCATGTGCTGCCCGGCGAAACGCGTTTCGACTTCTCCCTCGCCCTGTTTCTGGGTCTGTCCCTCTTCCACGCCTTTTCCGAGACGCTCGCCTGGGCCCCCAGCGTCATCGTGGCCAACCCCAACTTTGTGAAGAAGGTGGTCTTCCCCCTGGAAGTCCTGCCCGTGGCCTACATGGGCGCGACCGCCTTCCACCTGCTGGTCAGCCTCGGACTCGTCCTGCTCGGCAGTGCGTTCGGCACCGCCGGACTGTCCCTCCAGGTGTTCTGGTTGCCCGTCCTGATGGTGCCCCTGCTGCTGCTATCCCTCGGGGTGGCCATGGCGCTCTCGGCGTTGGGCGTCTTCATCCGCGACATCGGCCAATTGACCGCGTTTGCTTCCACCGCCCTGCTCTTCGCCTCGGCGGTGATGTACCCCCCGACGAAGATCCCCGACGCCCTCCACTTTCTGCTCTACAACCCGCTGCTTCAATTGATCGACCTGGCGCGACGGGTGATTCTCTGGCACCAACCGATGCCCTTCGACGCCCTGCTCCGCCTCTATGTGATTTCCGGCCTCACCTTCGCCGTCGGCACGGTCCTTTTCGCTCTCCTGCGCAAGTCCTTCGCCGAGGTTGTCTGAAAGACACGGAGCGCTTCACGCGAACTGTTCAACCTAAATTCCGCAGAAGAAATTGACCACAGAGACACAGAGATCACAAAGAAAGGCAGTTGGGAAACTCCGCCTCAAAGGCTGCTTCACCCCGTGGGTGAACCTGATCGGCGACCTGATTTCTCTCTGTGCCCTCTGTGCCTCCGTGGTTCCAACTGCTCCTTTCAGGTTCAACTCCCCCGCGGCCGCGCCACCGTGATCTCGTAGGGCAGGCGCACCAGACCGTGGATCACTTCCTGATCCGGCGGATTCGACACCTCCAACACCGCGGCATTCAACACCCGGTCCCAGGTGTTGTCCTTGTCCGATCCGGCGCCGCAGCCCACGTCGAGGGTGTATTGCCCCGCCTGGAGCTCGAGGCGGAAGCGAACTGTTACGACGCTCCGCCCCCCCTCCGGCAAGGCGGAGATCAATTGCTGCGCCACCCGCAGCCCGGTCGCGAAGATCACCTGTCCGTGGCGGTTGCGCACCTCGCAGCCTCCGCTGATGGCCCGAGCGGCCCGCTGTGCCTCCAGCAGCAGGGTCACCACCGCCCAGTCCCCCGTGCGAAAGACCGCTCCTGCGCCGCCGTCGGCATGCAGGAGCCACGCCCGGGCCACCCGCACCCCGCCGTCGCCCAAACGCTCCTTGTCCCCCAGGTAGAGCTCGGGAGCCGTGGGCAGCGCCTGCTCGGGCAGGGAACCCACCTCCGCCGAGGGTGTGGGCACGTTGCCCGAGATGGCGGCCATCGCCGCCACGTACTCCCGCACACAGTCTCCCGCCGACCCCAGGTACCGTGACCGTCCCTGATCGAGCCAGAGGGCGCGCTGACAGGTGCTGAGGACGAACGAGAGATCGTGGGTCACAACCAACAGCGTCACCCCGCGCTCCACCAACTCGCGCAGCCGCCGGCTGCATTTTTGCTGAAAGAGGATATCCCCCACACTCATGGCCTCGTCGATGATCAGCACGTCGGGATCCACCGAAATCGCCACCGCAAAGGCCACGCGCATCATCATGCCGGTCGAGTACGTTTTCACCGGGTGTTCGATGAAGTTCCCGATGTCCGCAAAGCGCACGATTTCCTCGAACTTTGCCGCCATCTCGCTCCGGCTGATACCGAGGATGGATCCGGCCAGGAAGATGTTCTCGCGCCCGGTGAAGTCAGGATTAAAGCCGGAGCCGAGTTCGAGCAGCGCCGTCACCCGGCCAATCACGCTGCACGTGCCTCGCGTGGCCCGAAGGGTGCCCGCCAGAATCTGCAGCAGGGTGCTCTTGCCCGCCCCATTTCGTCCGATCACCCCAAACGATTCCCCCCGACCCACTGCAAACGTCACCTCCCGCAACGCCGCGACCCGATCATCCCCGGTCTCCGTCGGCACGAGGTCGGCGCGAATTCCCCGCACCAGCCACCGCGCGAGGGAGGTGGATCGCGAATAGTCCTTGGACAGATTTTGCACCGAGATGGCGGCGGTCGGCGCGACAAGTGATTTCACGGGAGGAGGAGAAGGCTATGGCCAGGATGGTTCGATTCCACACCGCGGAACCGTGCCATTTGTGATTCATCGAAGGCCTGGGGTGCAAGCTTTCGGCTGCACCGAGGTGCAGCCCTACACCGTGTGCCTGATCTCACGCACTTCGTGTAGGGCCGGACCTTGGTCCGCGCCTTGAAAACAGGACGAGTCTCGGTCCGCACTTCCCGGCCCAACCGCCAAATCTCGAAAAAGAAAAAGGGCGACCGGTTTCCCGGTCGCCCTTTGCGGCGTAATATCAGTCAACAAACCTTACTGGCCGGGCGCGATATACGTACCCGTGCCCAAATTCGTCACATCCTTGTTGTTCAGGTCCGAGGACTTGCTCAGGGCACTGAGGTCCTTGGTTCCGGCGGCGTTAACCGTCAACGTGCCCACGGCCTGAATACCCTTCGGCAGCGTGATGCTGCCGGTGGCGCTCAGGAAGGCGGAGTTGTTGAAGTTAATGGAGCCACCCGTGTTCTTCACGGTGATGTTACCACCGGAGGAGAGCTGCGCCGAACCGGTCAGCGACGTGGCGGCCGAGCCGGTCACGAGCACCATATCGTCGGACTCGACGATGGCGACACTCGTACCGCTGAACTTCAGCGAGCCGAACTTGTTGCCGGATTGGGCCACCGTGATGCTGCCGTTGCCGGACTGGAACATCGCGTCACCCGTGACATTCAAAGCACCGTTGCTGTTGATGTTACCGATGGCGGACGTCACGATGAGGTTGCCTGTGGCCACCGAGGTGCTGCCGACCGAACCCAGGGTGAGGGGGGAATTGCCCAACGGAGACAAGGTCACGTTTTTGGCGGAGAAGACCACGCCACCCGAGGTCGGGAAGTCGGTCGTCGGATCGTCGAGGACGATGTTGCCGGCGGTGGCCATCAGTGTGACAACGCCGGAGCCAATGCTGGCCGTAGTGCCGCCGGGCTTGAGGCCCGCCAACCCGGTATCGATGATGTCCCCGGTCACGCTCGTCGCGGTGAAGTTGCCGGTGGAACCGGCCGGCATCGAGACCAGACCCAGGTTTAGCGTGCCACCCTCGGAAATCACGAGGTCACGGAACCCATTGGTCGTGGAAGTAAACGTGCTATTGGTCGTCGTGAGGGAGACGCGGCCGAAGTTATTGCCCTCATCGCCCAGCGTAATGTTGTTGCTCGCGGTGAAGGTGGCAGAACCATACACTTTGAGCGGCTTGCTCTGAGTAATGCTGCCATTATTCCCCCCCCCGGTGGCAACCACATTCAGCGAACCGACGTTGGTCGTGCCAAGCGCGATGTTACCGTTGCCAGCGTTGCTGATGACCGCCGCGGCACCATTCGGAGCCGTGATGTTGGCGGCCGTGAGATTGCCGGACGTCGTGAAGCCAACTTGCTTCGTCGTGCCACCAATCAGCACCGAGCCAGCCGAAGCCGTCAGGTTAAGGGTGCCGTTGTTGGTGATGACGACGTTGGCGTCCGGTGCCTCGATGATGCTGCCGGTGCGGCTCGTCAGGTTCGTCGTGCCGCGGGAGCTCAATCCCGCCAACTTGAGCGTACTATCCTCAGTCAATTGCACCGTGCGACTTCCGGTCGTGCCAGCCACCGTGAGGGAGACCCCACCGAAGCTATTGCCGGCATTGGTCAGCGTGATGATGTTGTCGGTGGTCTTGAAGCTCGTGGCACCTTCGCTGTGAATCGAAGATTTCGCGACTTGGGTGATGGTTCCGGACTGACCCCCGCCGCCGTCAAAGGTCTCAGCAGTGAGGGAGCCGACGCTGAGATTACCCAGAACGAGATTCCAGGTACTGGCGACCGGACCCGCACCCGCCTTGACGTTGAGCAAGCCCGCGGCAGTACCGGAGACGGTCAAGTCCCTGGCGCTCCAGATCGTCGTCGTCCCCGTATTCGTGACGTTGTTCAGAATCACATTATTGAGGGAATTGGTCGTATCCGACAGCGTGATCACCCCGGCACCCGCCACCGAAGTGTTTCCGGTGACCGTGAGACCGATGCCAGCGCCCTGCGTAACCGCGCCAGCGGCATTGAACGCCAAGTCACCCGTCACGGTGGAAGCCGCGGTGTTGAACGCCAGCGTGCCACCCGAATTGAGGCTGAGCCCGCCCGTGACGGCCGCTCCGGATACAACAATGTTGAATCCGGAGTTGGTGGTCACCGCGAGGTTGCCGGTGAGGATGGTCGCGGCGCCAATGTTGACATTGGAGTTGGCGAGCACCGAAGCCTGTCCCGACCCGGCAATATTCAAGGTGCCGATGGTGTGGCCGGTGCTGTCGAGGGTAATCGAGTTGTTGCCGGTCACGCTCAGGGTTGCGGTCGTGACCGCGAAGTTGCCCGAATCGATGATGTTTTCAGTCACGCTCTTGGCCGTGAGGGACGATCCCGTAATAGTGCCGAGGTTGAGCGTGGTGGTCTCGGACAACACCACCGCGCCGGTACCGGCGTTGGCATTGATCACACCCAAATTGGAACGGGGCGCCAGTGAGCCAAGGGAGGAACCCGCATCCAAGACGATCGCTCCACCGCCGAGGGCGGTATTGAGATTCACCCCCCCAAAGACATTGAAGGTGGTGTAATCGTTGTCAGTGATTTGACCCGTGTTGACGACGCCGCCAGCGACGGTGGCACTGAGGTTGCCACCCACGGAGATCTTTTGAGCCAAGGTCCCGAGGCCAGTGCCGAGGGTGATGCCGGCCACAGCCGTTGCATTGGTGGCGATCAAGTTGAGGTCACCCGTGACGTTGGTGGTCCCGAGGACGATCGGCTTGGTGTTCGTGAGATTCGCCGTGGTACCGCCCGTGAATTGCTGGGCCATCTTCGGGTCAATCGAGTTGCCGGCATTATCCAGGATGATCGTGCCGCCCGCCTTGTAGGTGGCGGTAATCCCGGTGCTATCGGTGGAGTTGGTCGTCGTAATCGGCCCAGATTGGGAGATAGTCCCGGTCGCGTTGAGCGAGATGGAACGGGAAACGGAGGTCGTCCCGATCACCACGTTGCCTGCGGTCGCGTTCATGATCACCGAACCGTTGCGGTTGCTGGCTCCGGCAGTGATGGTCGAACCCGCAAGCTGCGTCACGTTCGTACCGTTGAAGGTAACCACACCACCACCGGTGGTGGAGTTACCGGAAGCGGCAATGACCGAGGTCGCTGCGACGGTCAGGTTACCCGTCGAGGTCACCTTGATCGTGTTTTGATTCTCGGCCGAACCGGCGCCGCCCGCGGTGATGGAGCCGACCGTGATGTCGGACAAGGCGTCGACTTGGAAGCTGGAGTTGGTGGTCACCACGCCGCTGACCGTACCCGTCGAGCCAATCGTGACGTTGCCGACCGAGACTTTGACGCGGCCCGTGTTCGAGGCATTGGTATTCAGGACCAAGTTACGACCTACGGTGACGGAGCCGGAGTTGCTGATGCCGAAAATGTTCGGATCGAGAATCTGCACGTTGAGGTTGTCATACACCTGACCCACGGCATTGATGGTCAAATCATTGCCGACCGTGACATCGCCGAGGTTGACGACATTGACGTCGCGGATATTGACATCGGCCCCGCTACCGACCGCGCCTGGGGCGTAGATCACCAACTTCTGGAAATCGTTGGCAAGAATTGCCGATTGGGTGCCGTCGAGGGTGATCGGCACGCCGCCGGCGGTGCCGGTGGAGAAGGTGGCGGTCTGGGAGGCCGCCGTCGGGTTGCCGACCGTGATGAGCCCGTTCAAGGGGTTGACGGTCGTGCCCTGATTGAACTGGGTGATGGCACCAGCGTTCGTAGTCACGCTGAGGTTGCCCCCAACCGTGAGCTGCGGGGCGGTGCCCGGGGCAAGGCCAGCGTTGGCCAAGCTCATGGCAACACCGGAATTCACCGATTGCAAAATCATGTCACCGGTGACGGAGGACGACCGGTGGATGATGCTGCCACCAACCGCCTTGATGTTGCCGGCGACGTTGACGGTGGCGGACGAAGAGCCGATCGTGATCGCACCGTTGTTTCCGGGTGTGGCACTGGCGGTGTAAAGCAGGTCGCCCGTTGCGAGGAAGGCGCCGTTCTGCTCGGTTTCTGCCAGCGTACTCAGCACGAGGCCACCGGAGGTGGACACCGTCGCTCCGCTGCCCACACTGATGGCGCCATTGGCCAGCACGAAGACTTTGCCGTTGGACGTCAATTGGCCGTTAATGGCGACGTTGTCGCTATACGAACCAAAGGCACCGACGCGATTCAGCACCGCGCCGCCCGGGGGCATCTGGAAATTCCAGGTTTCGCCGGGATTGATGGTGAACTTATTCAGATTCGTGCTGCTGCCCCATTGGATGACAGCACGGTCCGAGGAATTGATGGACAAGGTGGTGCCGCTCCCCGTGAGGTTGGCACTGCCGTTTTGTAGAGTGATGTCGGTCTGTACCGGCAACGCCGCCCACATGGGACTTGGCAAGACGGCCAGAGGGCCAACTGCCATCATCGCAGTGAACAACTTGCGAAGAGACAACTTAACGTTCGATGCTTTTTTCATTGAGGTGATATAAACGATTCGTGACTGGATTACGCCTAACAGCGAGCAGGAAACCCTTCGCCGACGACGACTGGCAAGAGAAAACTTGGCCGAAGAATGGGGATTCATCCCCAGCCGGTTGGTGAGTTCCGGAGCGCAGCGGAACGTAAACGGCAAGCGAAACGAGGAGCTTTTCCCACCATTATCTCATCCACTCCGTGATAGGGGGAGGGACGGAACCTTGAGTTGTCCCGCCCCTCCCTCCGAACCGGACAGGCGGGTCTCGCGCATCCGGTTCTCCGATTGACGAGTGACCTGCCAAAGGAGAGCGCGCGCGCAGCGAACCGAGGCCAGCGAGAAGATCGGTTCACCAGTTGGCGTGGCGAGTCGGCTCGCCCATAGCCCGTCACCAGGCTGCGCTCCACGACCCTTGTCGGACTCCGGTGCCTGGATGGCTCCGCGCGTTTTAGCCGTTGGGCAAGGTGCGGAGTGGTTTTCCGGTGGTCCGATTTGGTGTCGTTCGTTTTTCTACGTCCCTTCGCTCCCTCGGCGTTACCCGGCTTCACCGCTACTATGGACGCTGGACGCTCTGACTCCTACCGGGCTTCCCTCTTGGCACCCCGGCAGGTCTCTCCACTTATCCCATGCTCCCTTCCGCCTGTTCCCGCTCCACCCACACCTGCACCGACCTGTCGCCACTATTGACCGTACCCGGACCGGAACAGATTCACCGCTCACGCGGCAGGCTTCACCTTTCCGAATATTTCGTTTCAGATGTTTAGTTCACGCCCATGCCGGGCACACCGGCGCAGCGCTGCTTTAGCAGACTCTCGGAAGCGGCGCCTGGAACGTCGGGCGCACTGCCGGAGCGCAACGAACCTCGAAAACCCAAGTCCGACAGACTGCTAGCCGTTTAGAGTAACTTTATCCCCTAACTATTTGACTATCATCAAAGTCTAATTGATACTTAGAATTATTCCAATTCTTAGTTGAAACTTAGAACCATTCCAATCTGTTCTATCTAACCTTTCGATTATGTCACATCCCACCCCCACCGACGCCCTGAGCCAGCGTCTCGCCGACAGCGGCCTCCGCTCCACTCCCCAGCGCGAGGTGGTTTACAATGTCCTCTTGCAACAGCGGGATCACCCGACGGCCGACGAAGTTTTCGCCCGGGTGAAGGCCGAGCTTCCCACCATCTCGCTCGCGACCGTCTACAACTGCCTTGAAACGCTCGTGCAGTGCAACCTGGTCCGCGCCGTGAATTTCGAGCGCAGCCCCACCCAATACTGCCCGAATCTGCAGCCGCACGCCCATTTTCACGACGAACACACGGGCCGCACGTACGATATCGACCTGCCCCCCAGCGTGCTCGACCAGGTCAACACCGTCCTCCCCAGCGGCTTCGACGCCTCCTCGGTTGAGATCACCTTCCGCGGCAAGGCGGTCGCCACCCCGGCACGGGTCGCCACCGCCGCCCAGTCCGCCGGCTAACCCTCCCTCCCCGCCACCCTCCCTCCCCGTCCCTTTCACCTTCACTCTCCCTCCCATCCATGTCCTCCCTCGTCATTCAAGACCTCCACATCGCCATCGGCGAAAAGGAAATCGTCAAAGGGCTTACGCTCACCGTGAACAGCGGCGAAGTCCACGCCGTCATGGGGCCCAACGGCACCGGCAAGTCCACCCTGGCCAAAGCCATCGCCGGCCACCCCGACTATACGATCACCTCCGGTGACGTCCTCCTCGACGGGCAGTCGATCCTCGCGCAGGAGGCCGACGAGCGCGCCCGCGCCGGGCTCTTCCTCGCCTTCCAATATCCCAGTGAAATCCCCGGCGTCTCCATCGCCAATTTTCTTCGCGCCGCCGTGCAGGCCCGCCTGCCCGAGGGCGAGGAGATCGATGCCTCCGGCTACTACAAGCGGCTCTACGCGAAGATGGACCTGCTCAAGATCGACCGGAAGTTCACCTCGCGCTCCGTCAACGAGGGTTTCTCCGGCGGCGAGAAGAAGCGCTGCGAAATCCTCCAGATGGCCATGCTCGAGCCCAAACTCGCGCTCATGGATGAGACCGACTCGGGCCTCGACATCGACGCCCTCCGGGTGGTCGCCGACGGCGTTAACACGCTCCGCGGTCCCGGCCTCGGCGTGTTGCTCATCACCCATTACCAGCGCCTGCTCGACTACATCGTGCCCGACTTCGTGCACGTCATGTACGACGGCCGCATCGTCAAAAGCGGGGACAAGTCCCTCGCCCTTGAACTCGAGGCCAAGGGCTACGACTGGGTGAAGAAGGAATTCGCCCTGGCCAACGCCTGAAGGGGGATTGGCCGCGGCCCTCAAAACAACCACCGACATGAAACCACTCACTGATCTGGAAACCATCGCCACCCCCGAAGTCGACGAAGCCATGGCCAATCCCGTCATCGGCATCGACCAGACCGCCGGCAATTTCAAATACGACGTCAAGTACGAGTTCGACGCCGGCACCGGGCTTAACGAAAACACCGTCCGCTACATCAGCGGGGTGAAGAAGGAGGCGCCGTGGATTCTCGATTTCCGCCTCAAGGCCCTGCAGACCTTCCTGGCGAAACCGATGCCCACCCACTGGGCCACCCGCGATCTCGAGAACATCAACTTCGACAAGATCCGCTATTACCTCTCCTCGGGCCAGAAGCCCAAGCGCACCTGGGACGAGGTCCCCGAGGACATCAAGCGCACCTTCGAGCGGCTCGGCATTCCGGAGCAGGAGCGCAAGTACCTCGCCGGCGTCGAGGCGCAGTTCGACTCCGAGGCCGCGTATTCCAACATCAAGGACATCGTCGCCAAGCAGGGCGTGATCTTCGTCAACTCCACCGAGGGCCTGCGCGAGCACCCGGAGATCTTCCGCAAGTTCTTCGGCAAGGTCATCCCGACGGGCGACAACAAGTTCTCCGCCCTCAACAGCGCCGTGTTCTCCGGCGGTTCGTTCATCTACGTGCCGCCCGGCGTCAAGGTCGCGCAGCCGCTCCAGGCCTACTTCCGCATCAACGCCGAGAACTTCGGCCAGTTTGAGCGCACCCTCATCATAGCCGACGAGGGCGCCGAGGTCATGTACATGGAGGGTTGCACCGCCCCCAAGTTCTCCACCTCCACCCTGCACAGCGCCGTCGTTGAACTCGTCGCCCTCAAGGGCGCGAAGATCCAGTACATCACCGTCCAGAACTGGGCCAACAACGTCTTCAACCTCGTCACCAAGCGCGGGGTCGCGCACGAGGAGGCCGAGATCAAGTGGATCGACTGCAACATCGGCTCCCGCCTGACCATGAAGTACCCGGGCGTCGTGCTCAAGGGGCGCAAGGCCCGCGGCGAGGTCATCTCCATCGCCCTCGCCAACGACGGCCAGCACCAGGACACCGGCGCCAAGATGATCCACGCCGCCGACGAAACCACCTCCAACATCGTCGCCAAGTCCATCTCCGTCGGCCAGGGCCGCAGCTCCTATCGCGGGGTCGTCCACATCCCGAAGCGGCTCAAGGGCTGCAAGAACAACACCGAGTGCGACGCGCTGCTGATCAACACCAACAGCCGCACCGACACCTATCCCGCCATCACCGTCCGCGGTGACCGCAACTACGTGCAGCACGAGGCGAGTGTCTCCAAGGTCAACGAGGAGATGATATTCTACATGCAGCAGCGCGGCCTCACCGAGGGCCAGGCCATGAGCCTCGCCGTCAACGGCTTCATCAACGACCTCGCCCGCCAGTTCCCGATGGAGTACTCCGTCGAACTCAAGCGCCTCATCGATCTCGAAATGGAAGGCTCCGTCGGCTGAAGCCCGAGATTTTTGATTCCAGACGCTCGATTTCCGACCTTACGCGAGATCGAGCCGGCCAATCGAAAATCGAAAATTCAAAAATCGAAAATTCCACGATGTCCGCTTCCACCCTTTCCGCCCCCCCGGCCTCCACCCTCACCGGCGCCTTCACGCCCGAGGTCTTTGCCGCCCATCTCGCCCGCCTCCCGGACCTGCCCGCCTGGTGGCTCGAGCGCAAGCGCGCCGCCTATGAACGCTTCGCGGCGCTGCCCCTGCCCACCCGCACCGACGAGGCCTGGCGTTTCAGCAATATCTCGACCCTCACACTCGACGGCTTCACCGTCCCGACCGCCGACGCGACCGCCGTGCCCCACCACGCCCCCATCGGCATTCCGAAGGCGGCCAAGCTCGTCTTCGCCAACGGCCGTCTGTTTTCCCGCGAGCCACTCTCCTCCGACCTCGCCCAGCGCGGCGTCATCGTCACTACCCTGCAGGAAGCCCTGACCCAGCACGGCGATCTGGTGCGCGAGCACCTCCTCGCCCAGCCGTCCCGCTTCGACTCGGCCAAGTTCACCGCCCTCCACGAGGCGTTTCTCTCCGACGGTGCCTTCATCCACGTGCCCCGGGGCGTGGAGATCGATGATCCCATCGGCGTCTTCTCCTACGCCCTCGGCCCCGATGCCGCCGTCTTCCCCCACACGCTCGTCGTCGCCGGTGAGAACACCCGCGTGACCGTCATCGACTATTTCGGCTCCACCGACGACACCGAGGCCCAATTCGCCATCGGCGCCAACGATCTCTACGCCGGCCACGGCGCGCAGGTCACCTACATCGGCAAGCAGGACTGGAGCCACCGCGCCCTCTCCTTCCAGGCCAACTCCACCGTGGTTCGCCGCGACGCGCGCGTGCAATCGCTCAATCTCCATCTCGGGGCCCGCCAGGCGCGGCACGAGTCGCTCTCGCAATTGCAGGCGCCCGGCGCCTTCTCCGAGATGCTCGCGCTCACCGTGGCCCGGGATGACCAGGAGTTCGACCAGCGCACCCTGCAGATCCATCAGGCGCCCAACACCAAGTCCGATCTCCTTTACAAGAACGCCCTGCTCGAACGCGCGAGGACGATCTTCTCGGGCCTGATCATCGTCGATCCCGACGCCCAGAAGACCGACGCCTACCAGAGCAACCGCAACCTGATGCTCAGCGACGACGCCGAGGCCAACTCCCTCCCCGGTCTCGAGATTCAGGCCAACGACGTGCGCTGCACTCACGGCGCCACCTCCTCGCGCATTGATCCCGAGCAGGAATTCTACCTGCAGTCCCGCGGCATCGCCAAGGCCGCCGCCGACGAGTTGCTCACCTTCGGCTTCTTCGAGGAGGTCCTGAACCGCCTCACCAACGACGATCTCCACGACGCCCTGCGCACCCTGATCCAAACCAAGTTCAAGAAATGAACCGTGAACGCATCCTCAGCCGCGAAGTCGTAGCCACGCAGATTCCCTCCGGGGACAAGCAGGTGTTGGCGGCCCAGTCCCGCGTCTTCATTCACCAGACGCTCGGTGGCAGTTTCACCGTCCAGACCGACTACGGCCTGTTCCGCATCAACGGCAAGGACGGTGACGCGCTCGGCGAACAGGGCACCGCCAGCCCCGTCGAGGCCGCGACGCTCTCCGACGGCGCCCCCGACCCCGAGGCCATCTGGGCGCAACTGCGCCAGGTCTTTGATCCCGAGATTCCCGTCAACATCGTTGACCTCGGCCTCGTCTACTCGATGGAGGTGGAGAAAGTCTCCGCACCGGAGCCCGGGTATCGCGTCCAGGTGGCCATGACGCTCACCGCCCCCGGCTGCGGCATGGGTCCCGCCATCGCCGAGGACGCAAAATCGAAAATTCTCCTGGTGCCCGGCGTCAACGACGCCGATGTACGCATCACCTGGGAACCACCCTGGAATCAGCAGATGATCAGCGAAGAGGGCAAGATGAAGCTCGGCTTGATCTGAGCCGCGCCCGCGCGCCCCTTTCGCGGTGGGCGGGGTGCCCTCACCCCGCTAAAACCCATCCTTCGGGCGGGACATCTGCCCCCGGTCGCCGCGGCAGGATCCTTCGCGCCTACCACCGCCGCAGCCGGATGTCCCGCACCGCCGCGCGTGTCATGTACGACGCAACGCCGAGCGGCAGCGATTTCTGGATGTCGCCCGGCCGCAGGCTGAAGCGATGGCCCTCGCGCCGGCAATCCACCTTCTGCGTGCCGTCGATCCACGCCTCGATCTTTTCGTCCGTCACGCGCACCCGGATACGATACCAGCGACGATCGCTGAATTCCATCTCGCTCGAAGTCTCATTCTGCGAGGCATCGGCGCGGTCGATGCTCGACAGGCCCACCACCGTGCCCCCCCAGCCGCCCACGATCAGGCTGCAGGCCGCTTCGCCGACCGGAAACGTCAACCCGCAGAAAAAATCGCTGCCGGAGACGCGCCTCGCCTCGAGTTCGATCTCATAGTTGCTCCGCGGCAGGCTGCTTCCCCGCGTCCAGGTCACCCCCGACAACGTCGTTCCCTGTTCGATCACGATCGCACCCCGGCCGTCTCGAAACAAATCCTGCACGCCCACCGCCGCCTCGCCCTCGAAACCCGACTGCGCCCAGCCCGCCAGCGTCTTGCCGTCGAACAGCTCCGTCCACGCTCCCGGCGCCGCCGGCACCTGCTCTGCGCACGCCAGTAGCATTGCCAGCCGCAACCAGCCTGCCGTCAATTTTCTCATGGTGCCGCCCCGCCTCCTTACGTCTCGAACAGCTCGGGCAACTCTGCCCGCGCCACGACGCCAATCTCCTGCGCCGCCGCCGGCGCCACGCTGCGATAGGGCCAGCGCACCCGCGTGGTCAGGCCCGGCAACCAGCCGCCCGCGACGGCCGCCGCCTTGTCCGCCGCCATCGGCGTCAGACCGTCGCGACTGATCAACGGCGAAATCTGCGCGAGCCAGAACGCGCCAATCCGCGCCCCGAGCGCCCGCGCAGCCGGCAGATCCTGCCGGCAAAGATCGTACCAGCGCCGCGCCCCGGCCGGGCTGAGGCAGGCGACATTCGAATAGGCCCCGTGGGCCCCGCGCGCGATGCCCTCCGCCAGCAGGTGCCCCGGAATGAAGACCGACACCCGCCCGAACAGCGGTTGCATCGCCGCGTACCACGCGTCGTCGCCCCCCGCGACTTTCATTCCCACCACGCCCGGCACGCGCTCGATCACGAGGTGCCATTCCTCGGGCGTGAGCCGGCGCTTCGCATGGGGCGGATTGTAAACGATCAGAGGAATGGGCGCCGCTTCCGCCGCCATCGTCTCCAGGAAGATCAGGATCTCGGGCAGCGCCGGCGGAAACCAATCCGGCAGCGTCACCTGAAACGCCGAGGGCTGCAGCGCCCGGGCCCGGCGCAGCCGCTCCCGGGCGATCTGCGCGCTGCTGTTGCTCAAGCCCACCTGGAAGGGCAGCCGCGCCCGGTTGCAGCGTTCCGCCAGCAGGGCGTTGACGCGATCGAACTCCACCTCCGTCTGCGTGTGAAACTCACCCGCCGTCCCGTTCGAATACACGCCGCTCATCCGCGCCGCGATGAAGTGATCGATCTCCTCGCCCAGCAGCGTGAAGTCGATTGCGTCATCCGCCTGCAGGGGCAGGAGCAGGGTGGCCCAATTGCCGTGAATTTCCCGGGCGGTGAGTGGTTTCATCGGAGGTCCGGCCCAATGTGGGCGGGGTGCCCCCACCCCGCAATGGCGATCGAGCGCGCGCGCTCCCCGCTCCCGCCGGCGCGCTGGTGCGCTGGTGCGATTAAGGTTCCACTGCATTCTGGTTGGACCGCCCGGAGAGATCCCGTTCCTCTCCCCTCTTCCGCCATGCCCCGGTTTCTCCTTCGTTTTCACCCATGATCACGCCCCGCCTCGCCCGTCGTCTCCTCGCGTTCTCCATCGTCATCCTGGCCGGATTGCCCGCAATCGCCACACCCACGGTGGAACAGGTTGATGTCTTTGTATCCGGCCAGGACGGATACCACACCTACCGTATCCCCGCGGTGATCCGCGCCCCCAACGGCGACTTGCTGGCCTTCTGCGAGGGCCGGAAATCCGCCGGCGGCGACAGCGGCGACATCGACCTCCTGATGAAGCGCTCGCGTGATGGTGGCCGCACCTGGGGCGCCGCGCAGGTGATCTGGGACGACGCCGGCAACACCTGCGGCAATCCCTGCCCCGTGCTCGACGCGTCGACCGGTACGCTCTGGTTGCTGCTCACCCACAACCTCGGCACCGATCGCGAACGCGACATCGCCGCCCGGACGGCCCAGGGCACGCGGACGGTGTGGGTGACCCACTCGACCGACCAAGGCGCCACGTGGACCCCGCCCACCGCTATCACCGCGACCACCAAGGATCCCGCCTGGACCTGGTACGCCACCGGGCCGGGAGTGGGCATCCAGATCCAGCATGGGCCCCACGCCGGCCGGCTCGTCATTCCCTGCGATCACAATTACGACGACGCCGGGCTGAAGAAGCACGTCTCGGGCTCCCACCCGATCTATTCCGACGATCACGGCGCGACCTGGAAGATCGGCGGCCTCATTCGCCCGCTGGTCAATGAGTGTCAGGTGGCGGAACTGTTCGACGGCCGGGGCACCCTGCTCATGAACATGCGCTCGAACCACCGCCGCAACGTCCGCGCCCAGGCCACGAGCTCCGATGGAGGCGCCACGTGGACGAATTTGACCGACGCTCCGCCCCTGCTGGAACCCGTCTGCCAGGCGAGCCTGATCCGCCACGAAGGGGCACACCTGCTCCTGTTCTCCAACCCAGCGGCGAAGACGCGCGTGCAACTCACCGTACGCGCCAGCGGCGACAACGGCGGAACTTGGCGCACCCTTGCGGTGTTGCACCCGGGACCGTCGGCCTACTCCTGCCTGGTCGCCCTTGGGTCCGACGAGGCGGGCTGCCTTTACGAGCGCGGGGAAAAGCGGGCTTATGAGTTGATTACGTTCGCGCGCTTTCGCGTCGATTGACCCCACGGGCCCAAAATACCCCGGTCGGCGGCGCCACCGCCGCTGAAGGGGCCCGAGCGCGCCGGGGTGCATGGGCCCGTCGGCGGTGATACCTCCGGGAGTAGCGCCGCGTCTTTGACCGGCGGACGCCAGACGAAGACTGGCGCCACGGGGAGGACCGATCTCAAAGTCACCTTCATTCAGGAGATGCGTCCATCGCGCCGCCGGCCCAAAAATAGCAGTTGACGGGCACGAGCCCGCGCCTACTCCTTGCTCCCTGTTTTGCGGGCGTAGCTCAGTTGGTAGAGCACTACCTTGCCAAGGTAGACGTCGAGAGTTCGAGTCTCTTCGCCCGCTCCATTTTCGGAAAGCGTCCAGGTGTGACACTGGGCGCTTTTTCGTGCCCTAAAGCGACAGGCCCCACGGTGTTACAAGAGTCGGATTTCGGACTGGTCATGTCAGCTTGCGACGGCTCGCGACCCGTCGCGACCCCTGTTTGTGCATGCCTTTGTGCATTCCCTGCTACATTGCCCTCGGTCGCGGGGACGGGAGTTTCCGCGTTTTTGGAGGTATTCGGGATGCCCAACGAAGGCAGGCGTGCGGCCTCGGCGATTACCGGCAACTGGGTCACGTCCGTGTAGACACCCATGGTCAGTTTCATGTCGCTATGCCGCATCAACTCCATCGCCACCCGCGGCGAAACTCCGGAGGCGGCGAGCAGGGTCCCAAAGGTCTTGCGCAATGTGCGGGACACGGAGGCGCATTTCTCGATCAACAGGACGGTCTATTTTTTCGGGCTTCGCTTGGGAGTCGTGGATCGCGTCTTGGCGGTGGTCGCAGGGCGTCGTGCGTCCTCCCGCAGCAGCTTGGTTTGTTGGATCATTTCTTTCTCCCAGATGCCGGTTATTTTTTCCGGCACCCCGGCGTAAGCGGCGGCGGCCCGCCAGCCGCCGAGCGTCGCCGCCTCGACTTCTTCATAGATCGTTCTCGCGGCCCGAGCCGGAATGCCACCGATCTCCGCGAGTCTGGTCAGCTGCTCGAAACGAGTGGGGATTTCGGGGCTCCCCAGCCACGTCAGCGCAATCAGGACATTGGCGACGTTTGGATTGAGGTCGTAGGCCGGCGAGAGGGTCCACGTTCGAGCGGTTTCGTGGTAGAGAAAAGCGTGATTGCGGCCGTGGTCGTCGCGATTGGTGGCGAGCAGATTGAAGACGGCGCGCCGGAAGCATTCGCGCGCCTCTTCCGCGCCGCCGAGAGTCCGGGCGGAGCGGATGAATTCCTCGTAGTCGATTTGGCCGTCGGAGGCGCGCCGGTGCAGGAATCCGCTCAGCGTGTGGACGTGACGCCGGCCCCAAGTGCCATCGGGCCGCAGGTGGCGATCAAAACGCGCGCTGGCGAAATGACGACGTTCGCCATCATGCACGAGACACGCCTGCGGGACGCGGATGCCGGCGTGCTTCGCCATTTTCCAGAACGCGAATTCGACTGCGCCGCCGCTTTCGTCGTCGAGCGGTGACAGTTTCACGACGCTCGGCACCTGACCGGGCGGCGTTGCGCCGCCGATGAGGATGTGCTGTAGCTGCTGGAAGTCACCGGAAGTGGGGAGGTGCGCCGATACTTTCGGCTGGGCGCCGCCGAGGCTGCCGCCACCCCGGGCGAGCGCGGCGTTGACGCCTTCAGGCGTGAGGACGGCGGGAGTTTTCGCCAGTTGCGCGGCGTCGCGAGCCAAGCCGGCGAGGTTGGCGGAAACCGACTCGTCGTCGGCGCCTTTGCCCAACACCGGTTCGAAGGTGATTCCACCTGGACCGCGTTCGCCGATGGCGGCGAGCTTGCCCAAGATGGTTTGCAGGCCAGGAACCTCGACCTTCAGCATCCTCGCGCCCCACGCATCCGGCAGAGAGTCGGCGATGAGCCCGGGGAGTCCGCCGTCGAACGGCGAATCACCGGGTCGAAACACCCGCGGTCCGCGGGAAAAACTGTCGAGCGGAAGATTCAGCGGCGAAAGTTCGTGGCCGGTAGCGGTGAACTCGCGCTCCAGTTCCAGCGCGTGAAACGGGCCATCGGGCCGATACGCCAGCGTGCCCATGGGGGTGCCGAGGAATCGCAGACGAAGTAGATTGGGCTCGGCCATGGCTTAGTTCCCTGCGGCCCGCCGAGGCGCGCGTTGACGGACGGGAGCAGGCGCCGCCGCGAGAAACTCGTTGATGTCCTTGGGGGCGGGCGCGGGTTGTTTCAGCGCGCCGAGGAATCGATCGGCGAGGCCCAGTGTGGCCAACAGCTTCGCCAGTCCCACAAATCCAATGCGCCCGGTGCTCTCGAAACGGCGAAGCGTCGCGATCCCAACCCCGCTGCGTTTGGCGAGATCGTCCTGACGCCAGGACAGCGCCATGCGATGGGCACGGATCAGATCGCGTGCCTCTCGGATAATGTCGGTCTCATTTTTAAGCGATAACATATGATTATTTATCAACGGAAATCTGATTTAGGCAATCATTATTGATATTAACTGAGGCCCGATGCCGGAGACACGGGAGTACCGGCCGCATGGGTGTCCGTCCACCGCGGATTTCACTCATCGGTTTGATTCTTGGGCCTACGCCATTGATTCGACGATTTGCGCACCGCAGATCCGTGGTGGGCGCGTCGCGATCCAATGCCCGGTGGGGACGATACCGGTGATAATAATCCAAGTATGATCACGGTCCGCGAAAAGTTATCTCCATTTCTGGCTACGTGACGCCTGCCCCTGCTGCTGCCACAAGAGGATTGTCGCAACACGATGAACAACCTTTGAATTCCAGCCGAATTTCTTATGCTGCCGATGGTGCGACCCAAAGTTCTGCGTTGCCGGCTGTCGGCAGCCTGCCTGCCATTATTGGTTTCCAGAGCAATGGCACCGATCGACTCAGCATCGTCCGCTGCCAGTTGTTGCGCCGGCCCGAACGTTTCCAATCAGTGCCGAATGGCGGCCACAATCACCACAACGCCCGCATCGGCCCCTGGGTCGAGGGGTGCACGTTCGAAGCGGTGGGCGACGACACCCTCCACGTTAACGCCACGGTCATCTATCTGCGGGCGAAGATCGCGCCCGATCGCGTCCGCCTCGATCGCGGCGACGTGAAGCCGGGCGACCGGCTGCAGTTCTGGGACATGGCTCACGCCCGTCGCGTCAGCGAACGGCGGGCCGTAGCCGTGCGTGCGGCGGGTAAAGAAACCGAAGTCACGCTCGACGGCGACGTCGGCGCTGTCGAGCCGAGCCGCCGTTCGGGGCAGAAGACGACCGAAGGCACGCACGTCTACAATGCCGACGCGATGGGCAATCAATTCGTCTGGCGCCATAACCTTGCCCGCGACGGCCTGCGCAACGGCCTCGTCTTGAAAGGCACCGGAGGACTCGTGGAGCACAACCGCTTTCTCGGCTTGGGCGGCAGCGGAATCGCGATTGGAAACACGCCCTTCGAAGGTCTCGCCGCCGCCGACTATGTGATCCGCCACAACGTGATCGAGAATTGCGGGCTGCTCGCGCCGCGAAACCCGGTGCCCAGCCTGCACGTGAATTTTCTGGGGCGGCACGACGACGCCACGCCCCTGCACCACAACCTGCTTTTCGCCGACAATGTCTTCCGCGACAACACCGAGCGCCCCATCGAGATCGAGGCGGCCCGCGACGTGGTGTTCACCGGCAATCGCTTCGAGCGCGGCGCGCGCACCGAATTTCGCCCTCCGGCCAAAGCCGTGATCAAGTTGGACAACGTGCACGCGCCGTGATCCAGGACAACCTCGTGACGGATCCGCGCCTGAACGAGATGCCGCTCCTGGCCACCGGATCGGACAGCACGAACGTGCGTACTCACCCCTGACTCCTCACCGCCTCCAGCCATCATGAAGCGTCATCTCGTCCCCCTGGTCGCCTGCTTGCTTCTCTTTCGCGTCGCCGCCGGGGCGACTCCTGATCGCCCCAACATCCTCATCCTCCTCGCCGACGACCTCGGCTGGGCGGATGTCGGGTTCAACGGCAGCAAGGAAATCCCGACACCGCACCTCGACTCGCTGGCGGCCAGCGGCGTGCGCTGCACCGCCGGTTATGTGACGGCGCCCCCATGTTCGCCGACCCGCGCCGGCCTGCTCACCGGGCGCTACCAGCAGCGCTTCGGTCACGACAGCAACAACTATAACCTCGCCTGTTTCCACACGGGGCAGAGGATCCTCCCGGAGCATCTCAAACCGGCGGGTTACGTCACCGGCATGGTGGGCAAATGGCATCTGGGCATGGCGCCCTTGGACCACCCGCTGCGGCACGGCTTCGACGAGTTTTTCGGCTTCCAGGGCGGCGGTCACGCCTACCTCAGCGAACGCTGGCAGGACAAGGAAAACCCGGTGATGCGCGGCACGCAGGCCCGGCCGCTCGACGGGAGCCGGTTTCTCACGACCACGTTCGGCCGCGAGTCGGCCGCGTTCATCCGACGCCATCCGGACCGGCCCGGGTTGCTCTACACCGCGTTCAACGCGCCCCACCTGCCCATGACGATGCCGCCCGGCTACGAGGACAAGGTGAAGCACATCGCCAACCCCAACCGCGCCCGCTGCGTCGCCATGACCATGAATCTCGACGACACCATCGGTGAAATCATCGCGGCCCTGCGGGTCACCGGGCAGGAGGAGCGCACGCTCATTGTCTTCCTCAGTGATAACGGCGGTACCGGCACCCCCGGAAATTTCATCAAAACTGATTGTCGCGGTCTTCCCGCAGCGTGGAGTTGACGAGGACGAGGGTGTCGGCCGGCGCCGGCGGCTCGCCGCGGATGTGATAGCGGTTGTCCCGCAGCGCCACACCATGCGAATTGCGCACCACGAGCGCGGGCACGCCTGGCGGCAGGAAGAAGTCGTTACCGGTGGCAATGAGCTGAGGATCGCCGCCCTGATCGTAGTCGAGAGAGGGACAGGTAATGGAGAGAGCGCGCAGGCTGAGATTGCGAAACGTGCATCCCTCCACCCGGATCCGCTGAGTCGGCGGACCTTCGATGTCACCAAACGCGACGACCACGCCCTGGCCGTTGTCCTGGATGTCGCAACCTTTGATCAGGGTCGACTGGTGAGTGAGGATCGCGCGCTGCAGCTGCGTGCCGAAGCGGCAGTTCTCAATCACAGCCTCCCCCTCGGACATAAGATAGAGGGAGTCCCGTTGCTTCAGGCCGGGAGCATCGGTCGCCAGCGTCACCCAACCGGTGCGGGCGTCGATCGGTTCGTAGTGGGCGATGCGGGTCTGGATCAGCTCACGCTTGCGCCCGTGGTCCCAGACCAGCACGCGACGTCCCGCGCCGAGGTTGGTGTTGTCGGTGGTGACGTCCATGTGGCGGATCTTCAATCGCCGCGGCGACGCCACCTCGGTGACCCAGTCGCCCGAGATCTTCACATGGATGGAATCGTCCATCGTGCCCTCGATCCGGCAGTCCTGGATCAGGGGCGGGGACTCGGTGCCCTTGATGTGGATGCCATCGCTGCATCCGGCGACGAGGCGGTCACCCACCCGCTCGATGACCAGGCCGCGCACGACAAGTTCGCGGCAGCCACGGGCGTTCAGCGTCATCCCCGGCGCGGCGTGGGAGCGGACGTCTTCGATCCGCACCCGGTCGGATTGCACGAGCGACAGACTGGAATCGGGGTCGCTGATGGTTTCGTTGCGCCTCGCTGGATCGTCGGTGGTCTCGAGCCGCGCCGCCTGGCGCGCCCCCCACCGGTGCTTCATCGCGAAGAAGTCGCCGACGCGGGCCTGAGTGAATCGTTTTCCGCGATACGTGATGCGGAAACACCCGCCACCCGCGGCTGACACCCCACTGACGCGGGAGTGCGCGTGGTAGAACTTCCGGGTCTCATGGTCGAAGGTGACACTGTCCTCGTTGCGGCCGTCGACGTAGAGCGAGGCGTCGCCTTCCACCGGGGCGTCGTAGCCCGGGTGCGGCCGGAATTCGAGCCAGCCGCCGGCATCGTCGAGGCGCGTGATGGTGCCCTGCACGTACGGCAACGGACTGTAGTCGATCGTCAGGTCGCGCACGACGATGTCGTGCGACCGGTAGATGCCGAGGGCGCGATTGGGTGGGCGCACGAGCAGCGTGGCGCCGTGTCCCTCGATCGTCACGCGGCCTGCTTCGCGCAGCAGCAACCGCCCGTGCGTATCCGTGGGTGAAGCCAGCCGGTAAACCATGCCCGCCTCGAAATGGATCGCCGCTGGCTCGCTCGCCCGACTGGCATCGGCGAAAATTCGGCGCAAGGCCGGACCGTCGTCGCTGCGCCCATCGCCGACGGCACCGTAGGCACGCACGTCGAAATCGCGGGCCGGCGCAGAAAGCACGACCAGCAGAATCAGCAGCGCCGGGACCAGGCAGCGCGGCATCGTCATGGAGCTCCCTTGGCCTGCGGCGGTCTGGCCTGGCTGAGCGAGAACTGGCTCGGCACGGTGCGATCGAACCACACCTGCAGGGCGGCGCGCATCGCCGCCACCCGGGCAGGCCCGGCGGAGGCAAGATCGCGCGTTTCCGATGGATCATCGGTGGCGCGATCGAGCTCGATGCGCGATGCCGGGGAAGCACCGTCGGGGGAGACTCGGTCGGTGGGCAGGACGAGCTTCCACTCGCCGTCGCGCAGGCCGTTCCAGAAATTCTCCGGGCCGGAAATCTCCGGAATGGCCGGACGCGGAACCGCGCGGCCCGCGAGGAGCGCCGGCGCCATGCTCACCCCGTCGATTTCGGCCGGTGACCGCGGCGGAGCCCCGGCCACCTCCAGCAAGGTGGGCAGGATGTCGACCGCATGCATGAGTTGGTTTGAGACGGCCCCCGCCGCAATGTGCCCGGGCCAATGCGCGACCGCCGGCACGCGAATGCCTCCCTCGTAGGTCATGCCTTTTTCGCCCCGGAGCGGCGTGTTGTCCGTGATCTCTCCGGGAGCGGGTCCGCCATTGTCGCTCGAGAACAGGATCAGGGTTCGCTGCCGGCGGCCGGCCTTTTCCAGCGCACCCAGCACGGTGCCGACCGCCTCGTCCATCGCGTCAACCATGGCCGCGTAGGTGGCGCGCGTGGCGGGAGAAAGGTGCCGGTATTTTGCGATGTACTCGGGCGGCGCCTGCAACGGCGTGTGCGGGGCGTTGAAGGCCAGATAGAGAAAGAAGGGCTGATCCGCCGGAGTCGAGGCGATGAACCGCGCGGACTCGCGGGCAAAGAGGAACGTACTATAGCCCTCTTCCTTGACCAACTCGCCATTGCGATGGAGGTCAGGCACTCCCTTGGGATGTTCGTGCGTGAAGTAGTCGAGTGAGCCCTTGTAGCAGCCGTAAACGTGGTCAAAGCGACGCTCGGGCAGCAGGTCGGGCGTATGGTGGCCGAGATGCCACTTGCCCACCAAACCGGTCCGATAACCCTGGCGATGGAGCAACTCGGGCAGGGTCACCGCATCCTTGGGCAGGCCCCACTCGGAATACGGCAGCACCACACCGTAGTGCATGCCGACGCGCAACGGATAGCGACCGGTGAGCAGCGCGGTGCGGGTGGGCGTGCACTGCGGCTGGACGTAAAACTGTTCGAGGATCATGCCCTCCCCGGCCAGGCGATCGAGGTTCGACGTGCGAATCCTGCCCCCGTGCCACCCCACGTCGGCCCAGCCCAGGTCGTCGGCAAGGATGTAGAGAATGTCGGGCGACCGCGAGGCCAACGGAGCGGCCGCGAGGCGAAGGCCGAATCCAGCCAGCAAGCCGGCGAGAAAGAAGAGCAAGGACCAACGGGAGTTCATGAAAAATCGCGATCAACGGGAGGCTTAAGGTCGATACGCTCCAGGGGCGACGATCAATTCCCACTGGCCCGCGGCGTTCTGGTGCGATGATGGCTTCGATCCGGCCCGCTATGGCCCCGCGGCCTTCGATCCCAACACCGGCGTGGCGCGCGTGACCTTCAGTCCGCAAAACATCCATCTGTTTCCGGAGGTGGAGGCGATGGTGGGCCGGAATTTCCTGGGGGACGGCGTGCGCAACGAATTCAAGTCCAGAATCTACGATGTGTTCCTCGAGCAACGCCTGCTCAAGAACCTCTCCCTGGAAGTGGGCGGACATTGGGAGGAATGGAAACGGCTGAACCAGTCCTACGTGAACTACACGAATTTTGGCTACTACCTCGACCTCAACCAGGTCACCACGACCGTTCCCTGGGCCAACAATCGCACCCTCGATGCCAGGGTAATCCCGAGTCCCATGACGGCCCAATACACGCGGAATCCGAATTTCGGGAAGCTGTTCACGACGAGCGTGGCGAACGGATCCAGGAATCTCGAGCAGACCAGGGAATTTCGGGCGTCGCTGGCCTGGGAGCCGACCACGCCGAGATCGCTGCGCTGGCTGGGGCGGCATTCGTTCTTCGGCAGCTACAATTACCGCGATTCCTTTCAGAAGGCGCAGTCGGTGCAGGTCCGGCTCCTCGGCAACCTGCAGTACCAAGCCTTCAACGGCACCTTAAACAATGCCCGCCGCGTCTTTCTGTACCTGCACTACTTCGACGCGGGCGCCAATGTCACAGCGCAGCCGCCCGTGATCGGCGGCAAGCAGCGCAGCCTCGAGGAACTCCTGGTCGGCGGGGTCAAGTTTACCGATCCCACGACCGGCCAGGCGATCGAATTGAGCGGCTGGAACAGTCCCTATGGGGGCAGCCTGCCCCGGGGCGATACCACGCGGTTGGAGTCCGGAATTCTCGCGTGGCAGGGGAAATTCCTCGATCGCTTGATCCTCAGCTACGGGCTGCGCAACGACCAAGTCGCCAATAAGAGCATGAATGTGACCACCGAGGCGAACGGCGGCCCCAATCAAAGCAACGGCGGGTGGCAATTCTTCGACCACCCGGCCTTCGTCACCTGGGACGACTCGACCCGGGTTTCCTACCGCGCCAACAGTCAGACCTATGGGGCCGTGGTCCGGCCGCTCCCGTGGCTGAGTCTTTCCTACTACGAATCCTCCACCTTCAACCTTCCCACCGGTCAATTCCCGGCCTTTGGCGATCCCATTCCCGGCACGAATGGGAACTCCAAGGAATACGCGCTCCGCTTCGATCTGCCCGACGGCAAAAGCTACCTCAAATTCGATCGCTACAAGTTGACGAAGCTCGGCAGCAACGTCGGCTTTGGCACCGTTCGGATCGCCGCCGGCCGGATGGAAACCTCCTACCAGAAAGTGGTCGAGGACCGGGCCGGGGCCTTGGGCACGCCCAGTTACGACGTGCTGATGTTCCAGCAGGGGCTCGCCAATCCCAACGCCTGGACGGCCGACGACAGCCTGAATTCAGCGTATCATCCGATCACCGGCGACACGCTCTCCCAGGGTTACGAAATCACCGGCGGAACTCGCTTCGGAAACCTGGATATCCGGCTGACCGCCGCGAAGGCCGAGGCCCTGCAGGGCAACGTCAGCCGGGACTGGGAGAACTGGATGGCGGCCCGCCTGCCCATTTGGTCGGAGCCGAATCTCACGGACATGGCGGGAAACAAGGGCTGGGACAAGATTCCCTACCAGGGCAACAGCGCCAACAACTACACCAAGCTGCTCGGCAATGTCCGCTACCGGGTGCAACTCAACGCCCGGAATCTGTGGACGGAAGAGAAGTCCTTCCGGTCGAGCCGCGTCAATGCCTTCGGCGAGTCGGTCTTCACCGTCATCGAAACCCCGCGGACGTACTCACTCAGCCTCGACCTGATGTTCTGGCAGGCCACAGTATTCACGGCGGCCCGATGCGCGTGGGCTCCCATAATTCGAACCGGAGAAGATTGGGCCAGATCGGCGCGTTCACCAAGGCAACCATTCGTGCACGACGATGCGATCAACGGGTTGCGCGAACTGGGTCTAATCGCAAAGTCACACCACCACCACACCCGTGCCCCCGCAAGACCCCGACACCGCCCAATGGTTTGCCGGGCAAGTGCAACCGCACGAGGCGATGCTGCGCGCGTGGCCGACGATCCGTACATGGTGGTGCCATATCTTGTCCGGATGCACCGGCTCACCGGCGAGGGGCGCTGTCTCGATGAGGCGGGGCACAGGTGATCGGCTCACGTCGCGTCTTGCTGAAGCCTGACGCGGGGCTGTACCGCCACGTGGCGGGACGGGTTGCCCATTCGTGCGTTTGGGTTAGTTTTGAGGCGTTGCCCGCCGGGCAGGTCTTTGACGCGCCAGTGGCGCTCCGGCAAAGTCCGGCGGGCAAAATCCCCGCAACAAGCATGGTCGCCACCCGCCTTTTCTTAGCGGGCCGGCGTGGCATCGGGCGGGCTCGCGCCCAAGCCCACACTCCTACCCCGATAGGCCACGAGAAAGAAAACGAGCACGGCCCCCACCGCCACGGCAAGTCCGCCCCAAAATACCCGCCAATGGGTGGGCCCCGCCCCGAGGCTAAGGGCAAACCAGCCTCCCGTTCCAAGATAACCCAGCAAACTGCCCACGCCGCTATTCATCAGCGACATCAATGCCTGTCCGCGGGCACGCCACGCCCGTTCCACCCGCTGGTTCACGTAGATTTGTGCGGTAATCATCACGAGGGTGTACGAACCACCATGGAGCACCACTCCTGCGATCAGCCCGGATCGGGTGTCGAGCGCACTGAGGACAAACCGGATCACCCCGCAGGCCAGTCCACACGCAAAAATCCATTTCAACCGCCAGCGCAGCAACATCCCACCGAGCGTGAACATCGCCACGATCTCCGTGACCTGGCCCAGGCTCATCCACGCGCTGGTGTGTTCGAGCCCCATATCCCGGAGGTGCGGCGGGGCGTAGGGGTAGAACCCCGCCAGCGGGATGGTGAAAAGGGCGGTGGTGGCAAACACCACCCGGTGATCCCGCACCCGCAGCAACCCGAGCGCATCGAGCCCGAAGCGTTGCGCCCAGGTGAGATGCTCCGCCGTCTTGGGCGTCTCCAAGGCAGGCAACAGGAACGTGAAACCACCGACCAGCAGCCACGCCACGGACCCACTGTAACCGGCCAGCGTGGAACGGTCGGCCCCCAGCACGCTGACCAGGAGGCAGCCCACCATCCAGCCAATCGTGGCCATGGCCCGGATCGGCCCGAACTCCTTCTCGGCATCGCGCAGGCGCGCGAAAACGATCGTGGCCGTGATGCTCCAGGTCGGGGCTGAACACAGGGCATGCAATTGAATGAGCGCCAGCACCAGCCAGGCGCTGGCCCCGTGCTGGATCGCCGCACTCGCCAGCGCCATCGTCACCGCGGTGGCAAGCGCAAGCCCCCGCAGGACTTTCACCGGCGAGGCGTGGCGATCAGCCATGGCGCCGAACACCAGCGGCGAGATGAAGTTCGCCACCGCCGAAGCCCCAAACGCATAGGGCTTGATCGCGGTCAGACCATGCGCGTCCAAAACCCCGCTCAACGGCACGAACCACATCCCCAGCGCGGCGCCTTGAATGAAAAAAAGTACGATGAGTTCGGCGTACTCCGCCCGGCGGATCGTCGTCAGCACCCGCGCAGCACACACGTCCGCCCGCCAAGTTCAAGCCTCCGCCGAACCGCTTGCTCCCGATTGAAGTCACCCGCGCAAGCAACCAATGCCCAACAAAAACCAATAAAAGCGGCGAAATTCCCGGCCGACGGCGCAATAGTCAGGCAAAGAATCCGCCGCAGGACGGAACCGGGTCGAAAAGCTTGTCATGAAACAGAATAAATCCCCCAGCGAAGCCAAGAAACATCAGCCCGCGAGGTCGTCGCGGTTGCCCCAAACTCGAAACCACAAACCCAAGGTCAGCCCCGAGTCCCTCCCCTCTGCTCCAATGCCACCGGCCCCGGACGCCGCCCTCGACCTGCACACGGTAAGAATCGGATACTTTCTACCGGAAGCACACGAGGTCTGCATCGCAGGTTCCTTCAATGCCTGGGAAGCACGCGAAACGCCCCTGACACGCGACTCCCTGGGCGACTGGTCCATCGAGCTGTCGCTGCCACCCGGCGAACACCGCTACCGTCTTCTTGTCGACGGCGAATGGCGGGATGATCCCTCCGCCCAGCGAATGGAAGCGAATCCCTTCGGCTCCTACGACGCCGTCATAGTCGTCTGACTGTCGGACCAACTCCCGTCCCGGGAGCGTCTGTAGCTGAACTCCTCGCCCAGGCAGGCCGTAAACATAGTCATGCCCGTCAGCCAGCTCATCAACCGCGTTACCTTGCTCCAGCCGCACTACCAAAAACGCGACCGATGTACGCGATGAACTGCCGGTTCGCATGGCCCTCCAACCTGCCGCCGGATAACAAAATCGAAAGTCCGCCCAGGATTAGGACGGCTTACCACTGACGTCGAGTTTGCCCTGCCCACCCGAAAACGTCGTCGAATCGGCCAGTTTGTTGCGATAATTACCCGAAAGGGGGCAATTTCTCCCGATTTTCTGCGCCGGTCATCGTTGAAAATTCGACTTTGAAGAATATCTGCTTCCCGTAAAATTCCATCATTTTGCCCCGTTTTGGGGTCATTTCTATCAAAACTGCCCTTTTTATGCGATTTTTTCCGGATTCATGCGATATCAGGGCCTTACCCAAATTCCGATGTTGCTAGTCGGTCACCTATTCTTTTGAACGACCAACCTAAATTCCGCACTAACGCCTCCAAGCACCGCAACTCGTAACCAAGGCAACCTTTGGACCTAAAACAGATCAAGCAGATCATCGATCTGATGAAACGCTCGGAACTCACCGAGTTCGCTGTCGAAGAAGAGGGATTCAAGCTGAAGATTAGGCGCGGTACGAACGGCCTGCCCGTCGTCACGACGAGTCGTGGTTCCAATCCGCCTTTTGCCCAGTCCGACACGACGCCTCCGATGCCATTGCCGATTCCGACCGCAGCCGCGCCCACCGCGAGCATGCCTGCGCCGGTGGATGAGGCCGGGGTGGGCTACATCAAGTCTCCCATGGTCGGCACTTTCTACCGGGCCGCCTCGCCGGAGAGCAAACCCTTCGCCGACATCGGCGCCAAGGTCGTCGAAAATTCGGTCGTCTGCATCATTGAAGCGATGAAGATCATGAATGAGATTCAGGCCGAGGCGAAAGGCACGATCCTCGAAGCCTTGGTCGAGAACGGCCAACCCGTCGAATACGGCCAGCGTCTCTTCAAGATCAAGCAGGGCTGAGACTTCTGCAGGTGTGGTCCATTGGTTTCGGGGTGTAGCCACCCACGAAAATCCCTCCCAATTCGCGCCCATCCCGCCCCTTCACTCATGATTCAAAAAGTCCTGATCGCCAATCGCGGCGAAATTGCCCTGCGTATCGTCCGCGCCTGCCGTGAGCTGGGGATCAAGACACTTGCGGTCTATTCGGAGGCCGACGTCCAGTCGCTCCATGTGCAATTGGCGGATGAGGCTATTTGCATCGGGGGCAACAAGAGCGCCGACAGTTATCTCCGCGCCGACCGGATCATCAGCGCCGCGGAGATTGCCGACGTCGACGCCATCCACCCTGGGTACGGTTTTCTGTCCGAAAACGCGAAATTCGCCGAGCAGTGCGAATCCTGCAACATTAAGTTCATTGGCCCCAAGTCCAATTCGATCAAGATGATGGGAGACAAGTCGGTCGCCAAGGACACGGTCCGGAAGGCGGGGGTGCCCATCGTGCCGGGTTCGGATGGCCCGGTGGAATCCGAGACCGATGCCGTCAAGATCGCCCGGAAGATTGGCTACCCGGTGATTATCAAGGCGGTGGCGGGCGGAGGCGGGCGGGGCATGCGCATCGCGCACAACGATGTGTCCTTTGCCAAGGAGTACTATGTCGCCCGCGGGGAGGCCGAGAAGGCTTTCGGCAACGGTGCCGTGTATATCGAGAAGTACATCGAGAAGCCGCGGCATATTGAGTTTCAGATTCTCGGGGATTCGCACGGCAAGATCCTGCATCTGGGCGAACGCGACTGCTCGGTGCAGCGGCGCCATCAGAAGCTGATCGAGGAGTCCCCCTCGCCGTTTCTGACTCCCGATCTGCGGAAGAAAATGGGCAAGGCGGCGATCAAGGCGGCCACGGCGGCCGCGTACGAGAACGCCGGTACGATCGAGTTCCTTGTCGATGCCAAAGGAAACTTCTTCTTCATCGAGATGAACACGCGCATCCAGGTGGAGCACCCCGTCACCGAAGAGGTGACCGGGATCGATCTGATCAAACAGCAGATCCGGGTGGCCAACGGCGAGAAGCTGGACTTCGACCAGGGCGACGTGAAGTTCGAGAAACACGCGATCGAGTGCCGGATCAACGCGGAAGACCCGGCGCGGAATTTCGCCCCTTCGCCCGGCACGATCGGTCTCTATTATGCCCCGGGTGGCCATGGGGTGAGGGTGGATTCCCACGCCTACAGCGGGTACACGATTCCGCCGTACTACGATTCGATGATCGGAAAGCTCATCTGCTTCGGCTCGACGCGAAAAATAGCCCTGGAGCGCGCCTACCGGGCGCTCAGCGAGTACCTCATCCGCGGCATCAAGACCACCATTCCGCTCCATCGCGCCATCATGGCCGATCCCGTTTTTATCGAGGGCAAGGCGACCACCGCCTACATGGAAGACTTCCTCAGCCGGACCGCCTCGGATTTGTTTTCCTGATGCACTGGTCCCTCGGGCCCGAGGGACGCCGTTAGCGGAGCACGGTCCGCTCCAACAGCCAGTAGACGCCCGCCCCCGACACCAGGAGCGACAGCGCCGGCACCCCCTGTCGCACAAACCGATCGTTTTTGCGTAGTTGCCACACGATCGGCAGGACAACCGCCGCCAGCGCGATTTGGCCGATTTCCACCCCAAGATTGAAGGTGAAGAGCGGCATCAGAATGCTCTGCCCGTCCCCACCCAATCCGAGATCCCGCAGCACGCTCGCAAAGCCGAAGCCGTGGATCAGGCCAAAGGCAAACGTCAGCGCCCAACGCCCACGCGGTTCCGCCCCCCGCGCCAGCAGGTTTTCCACCCCGACAAATACGATCGAGGCCGCAATGAGCGGTTCCACCCACCGGGAGGGCAGGCTCACGAGATTCAGGGTCGCGAGCGCCAGGGTCAAAGAATGCGCCAGGGTGAAAAAGGTGACGATCCCCACGATCGAACGAAACGTCCGGCAAACCACGAGGAGCGCGAATAGAAACAGAAGATGATCGTAGCCCGTCCAAATGTGCTCGATGCCGAGTCGGATGAACGCCGTGATGCTCGGCAGGTCCCCCGCCTCTTCCGGCGCCTCGACCCTGGTCGCCCCCGGTACGGGCGCCGGTGCGGACATCCCAGGCGCACCCGCCCGCGGGACCTCGAGGGTGAAATCCCGGGCACTCAGCAATTTCTTCGCGACCGTGGAACCGCGTTCATCCGTGATGATGACGAACTGGTGATGCCCCGGGGGCAGGTCCGGAATTTTCACGGATCGCAGCGTGAGTTCCGCCCCGGCCGGGACCGGCGCGGCCACCAGATGAAAGCTCACGCTGTCACCCGGCAATAATTCCACCCGCACGTCCCGCCAGGGCAGCAGCACTTTATCCGCCCAGACCTCCCACAACCGCGGAGCGATGGCCACGAGGTGGTCGCGCGCCGCATCGAAATCCGCCTGTCCCCATTTCTCGGTGCGCGGAACCGATGGGGGCAGCAGGTATTCGACGTCGGTCGGTGAGAAACCCGTCGTCAGCACCAATTCATCGGACCGCCATTCACCCTGGACCGTGCTGATCCCGGGATCGTGCGCCCAAGCCAGAGGGAGCGGCGCCACCATCGCGACCAGCGCCGTCGGGAGCAGGTGCCACCAGCGGCGACCACGGAACGCAGCCCCGGTTCTCCCGCCGAAGCCTAAGGCCCGGTGGAACGCCCCATCGACGGCTCGCGGAAGGGAAGGCATGGACACGAAAGCGCAGAGGGAAGCGCCCACCCGCCGCGCGACGCAAGAATTTAACCCCATCGTGCCCGGGCCCGAATCCCACCGCGGGCCCTGCAGTCTCGACCCCGTCAGGAACTTGCGCCCATGCTTCTTCCCATGCCGCATGACCTCCCCGGAATGGCCCCTGCCTGACCCGACCGACGAATTCGGCTTGGTCGCCCTGGATTTCAACCTGTCCCCTGAACGGGTGATTTCGGCCTATCGTCACGGGATTTTTCCCTGGCCGGACTCCGACCCGCGCCAGCCCATTCCGTGGGTGTGCCCGCCCCGGCGCGCCATTCTGGATTTTGCCGCCCTCCACCTTCCGCGCAGCCTGCTGAAGTCCCGCCGGCGGCATCCGTCGCTGCGGTTCACCATCGATGGCGCGTTTGCCGACGTCATCCGTGCGTGCTCCGCCGCCGACCGCCCCGGGCAGGGCGGCACGTGGATCACCCCGGCGATGGTCAAGACCTACCTTGAGGTGCACCGGCGCGGGCACGCTCACAGCGTCGAGGCGTGGAACGGCGACGAACTCGTCGCCGGCATGTACGGGGTGTCGGCCGGCGGGGTGTTCGCCGGTGAGAGCATGTTTCACCGGATGACGGATCTCTCCAAACTCTGCCTGCTCCACTTGGTCGAGCACCTCCGCGCCCGGGGCGCAACCTGGCTCGACATTCAGCAACTCACGCCCCATCTGGCCGCTCTGGGAGCCCGCGAGATTTCCCGGGCGGATTTCCTCTCCCGCCTTCGCGCGGAGCAGCGCCGGCCCCGCCATCTCTTTCCCCAACCCGGCGGAGCCGGAACCAAGAGCGAGGG
>JBBRWR010000007.1:0-131150 GCA_038249085.1 Opitutales bacterium | reverse complement strand
TCTTCACCCACGCGTCGGCGTCGAATTGGGTTGGGTTGAACTCGCGGTAGAGATTGTCATAGACCTCGGTGGGCACCAGCGTGCCGGGGCCGCGATAGCCGCGGCGCTCGCCGGCACGCGACCAGCCGATCTCGGTGCCCTTGAGACTGACGGGGCCCCAATGGATGAAGAGGCCGAAGCGCGCCTCGCGCCACCACTGAAGCCGCGCGGTGTCGGCGGGTGTTTTCGCGGCGGAGGCCGCGAAAACACAAGGGGCGAGCAGGAAAACGCAGAGTGCTGATCGAATCATGACGTTTAAGGGTTGGGTTGAAAGAATCACCCGCCGGCGCGGCCAAATTCATCGATCGCATCGAACATGGCGACGATGTTTTGCGGGGGCACGTCGGGGAGGATGTTGTGAATTGGGTTGAAGACGTAGCCCCCGCCCGGGGCGAAGATCGCGAGGCGGTCGAGCACGTCGCGGCGTACCGCGGCGGGAGTGCCATGGTTGAGGACGGCGCGGGTGTCGGCGCCGCCGCCCCAGAAGGTGAGGTCGCGGCCGAATTCGCGCTTGAGGCGGGCGGGCTCCATGTTGCGGCAGCCTGTTTGGACGGGGTTGATGACCTCGAAACCGGCGGCGATGAGGTCAGGGAGCAGGGCGTGAATCGAACCGCAGGAATGGAGAAACGTCTTCATCTGCGAATGGCGGTGGACGTAGTCGCAGAGCAGGGCGTGGCGGGGCCGGAAGAACCGGCGGTAGAGCGCGGGCGACATGAACGGCCCGGTGTCGGTGCCGAGGTCGTCGCCGAAGCGGCACAGATCGACGACATCGCCCACGGCGTGGCAGACCTTGTCGAGGGTGGAGAGGTGGATCGCCATAAGGGCGTCGAGCAGGCGTTCGACGTGCGCGGGCTCGGCGATCAGGTCCATGAGAAAATTGTCAATCCGGCGGAGAAAGGTGCCCCACTCGAAGAGATTGCAGCCCACGACCACCATGAGGGCGCGGTCCGATTGCTGGCGCAGCGCGAGGGTTTTGGCGCGCAGCTGGGTCCAAAAGTCCGGCGCGCTGGCATGATCCCAGGGCGAATGCGCGAGGGCCGCCCAATGAACTTTCGCCATGGCGGCCGGTAGTCCGTGCATGTCGGCCGGATAGTCGTCGATCCAGGGATAGCACGTCTGGTCGAAGAAATTCATGTCCTTGAGCTGAATCGCAATTTCGACGCCGTCGGGCGCCCTCGCACACCAGCCGCCGGCGGCGGTGGGCTCCGGCTGGAACCAGCGCGGGTAGGCGGCGGGGCTGCCGTCGAAGAGCGTGACGGGCCGCCAGTCCTCGGCGCGGACGTTGAAGGTTCGGCCGACGTCGATGGTGTCGATCTGGAAACGATCGAGGACCTCCTCCTCCGGTTCGGCCAGTTGCTGGACGACGTCGTAGACGCGGGTCTGGCCGCCCGTGAGCCCGAGGTGGCGTTTGAGATTGCCGTAGGCGAGGGCGGAGATGCCGGACGAAGGCGTGGCACCGAGGTCAACGGGTACCCGGTCGGGTTCGCGGTGGGCGAGGGTGGCGAGGATGCGTTCGCGCGAGGTCATGGTCAGGCGGCCGGTGATCAACGAGGCGGCGTTACTTCTTCGCGCCTTTCTTCGCGCCGGTTCCGGCGCCGATGAGCACGTCGTTTTTTTGGGCCGGACCGGGAGTGCTCCGGCCGTCGCGCTGATAACGATCGAGCAGCGCCTTCAGATCGCGCACCACTTCAGGATGGGAGGCAAATTGGTTGCGCCGTTCGGCGGTGTCGTCGCGCACGTTGAAGAGCTCTCCGCCTGGCGCGTTCTTCGGGTAGCCGCGCTCGTCCTTGAGCCACTGGGGTTCACCGCGCGGCCCGTTGTCGTCGCCACTCGGGGCGTTGATCAACACCCAGTCGCCCCGGCGCAGGGCGAACCGGCCGCTGCCGCTGTGGTGCACGGTGGCCTCGCGAATCGGCTTCGGGTGCGTCTCGCCGAGCAGCACAGGCAGCAGGTTGAAGCTGTCTTCCGCGGCGTTCGGCGGCAGTTTTGTCCCGAGGAGGGCCGCCACCGTCGCCATGAAATCGGCGTGGCAGATGGTCTCATCGCTGCTCGTGCCCGGTTGAATCCTTCCCGGCCAGCGGGCGAGAAAGGGCACCCGATGGCCACCTTCCCAGGTGTCGCGCTTGGCGCCGCGCAGTGCGCCCATGCTGTAGTGCTGGAACTGCCGGGCCCGGTCGTAGGCTCCAGGGTTCACCTCGCCGGTGATCTCGGGGCCGTTGTCACTGGTGAAGATGACGAGGGTCTCGTCCGCGACCCCGGTGCGACGGAGCGCGTCGAGGATCTGGCCGACCGTCCAGTCCGTCTGCACGACAAAGTCACCGAAATCGCCCGCGCCGCTCTTGCCCTTGAACTCCGGGGCGGGCACGACGGGGTAGTGGGGCGACGTGAGCGCGAAGTAGAGGAAGAAGGGCAGCTTCGATCGGGCGGAATCCTCGACCCACTTTACGGCATGGCGGGTCAGCTCCGGCAGGATGTTGACGAGCTTCCAGCCCGGCAGCATCGGGCCGGGGCGATTGAAGCCGTCGGCGCGTCCGGTGTCCGGGGCGGAAGGCAGGCCGGCGGTGCGGTTGTCGTTGATGAAACAATACGGCGGGTAGTTGGGCACATCGACGCCGAAGTAGTGATCGAAGCCGCGCGTCGTCGGTCCGTCGGCGACCGGCCGGGTGAAGTCCACGTTGCTGAGGCGATCGTCGCCGCTGCGCGGCGGCTGGCCGTCGCGCGTCGGCCACGTCCAGCCGAGGTGCCACTTGCCGACGCACGCGGTGGCGTAGCCTTGTTGCTGGAGCAGCGAGGCGACTGTCAGCCGGTCGGCGGCGATGAGGGGTTGATCCCAGGGCCCCAGCACGCCGCGTTGCAGGCGGGACCGCCAGGCGTAGCGGCCCGTGAGGATCGCGTAACGGGTGGGGGTGCAGACGGAGGTGGGGGCGTGCGAATCCGTGAAACGCATACCCTCGGCGGCCAGACGGTCGAGGTGGGGCGTGGGGATTTTCGACTGCGGGTTGTAGCAGCCGACGTCGCCGTAACCGAGGTCGTCCGCGAGGATGAACACGATGTTGGGCCGGGCGGCGGTCGCGGGCAGCGCCGGGAGTGGCGCAAGGAGGAGCAGGGCGCAGAGGTGGACCGTTTTCATAGTTTTCGAATCTCCATGTAATAGGCGCTGCATAACGCAGCGCCGGCATCGTCGAAAAAGGTCGTTTCAATGTCGGCGGGGCCGGCTGGCGCTTCGATCGTAAATACTGCTGCCCGGTCTCCGGGAGACACGGCGATCGCCTGGACATTCGCGGCGAGTTTCAGCTGCGCCTTCGCCACCGGCAAGGCCCGGGGCGTGGCAGCGTAGAGGGTCGTGCGCACCGGTTGGCCTTTGAGCCAGGCATCCACGGTCTTGGTGACGGCCGGGAGTCCGTCCAGGGGTGCATCGAGTTCGCGCGGCCAGCGGCGCAGTGTGACGCGGTAGGTTCCCGCTGCGGCGAACCGCACCGGCCAGCGGCCAAACGCTTTCGCGCCGCCGGCCACGTGACCTTGGTTCCACGGACAATTGCCCTGCGTTGTATACCAGTCTTCGGAGCACAGCTCGACCACCGGCGCGTTAGGAGAACCGATGATGGGGCGGCCGTGCCAGCCTTGGTCCTGCGCACTGACATCCGCCCAGTACTTCGCATAGGCCGTGTGCAATTGGCTGACCATTGCGGGGTGCGCCTTGGCCAGGTCGCGCGTTTGACCGGGGTCGGTCGTCATGTCGTAGAGTTCGCGGTCATTCACCAACCGCCACCGATCGGTCATGACGGCGCAGTTTTCGCCAAAGCGGGGCGGTTGCGCCTGGGGGCCGGACTCATTGCGCGGCGTGCCCAGGATGATCGTTCGATCCGGCCAGGGCGCGTTCGGATCCTCCAACCACGGCTTCAGGCTCATCCCGTCGAACTTGATCGGCTTGGGCAGCTGCAACGCGCACAGGTCCGCCAGGGTCGGCAGCCAGTCCAGATGGGCCGTGAGCCGGCTCACGATCTGCGGGGTGCCGAACCCGCCGGCTGGCCAATACAGGAAACACGGTTCGCGGTGGCCGCCATCGTACGGCGAGCCTTTCTTGCCGCGCATCCCGGCATTGAACACCTTGTCGCCCTCGGCCGTGCCGTTGTCGGAAAGGAAGAGCAGCAGGGTGTTTTCCGCCAGGCCTTCAGTCGCGAGGAATTGGCGGAGCCGACCCAGGTTCTCGTCGAGCCGGACGAGGGTCGCGTAGAAGTCGCCGGGCACCGCCTGGCCCTGGTAGCTGGCCGCCCATTTTCGATCCGGGATGCTGCACGGGCCGTGCGGATTATAGAGCGCCAGGTAGGTGAAGAACGGCTGCTGCTTGTGGTCACGCATGAACTGCATCGCCGCCTCAAAAAACACGTCGCACTCGTAGCCGGGGCGGGGCTGGTCCTCCCATTGGCCGTTGTGGATGTAGTGGTCGTTGTTGCGGTCGTTGCCCCAGTAATCGGTGGCGCAGCCCGTGCCGCCGTCGCCGTGCCCGACCCATTCGTCGAATCCCCGATCGATGGGCCGGTACGGATAATTGGTCCCCAGATGCCACTTCCCGAAGTGGCCGGTCCGATAGCCGTTGTGGCGGAAGACCTCCGCCATCGTCACTTCGCCGTCGCGCAGCATGTTGCGCCCGTTGATCGTCCCCCATCCGCCCACGCGGTGGCTGTAGCGCCCGGTCATCAACGCGGAGCGCGTCGGCGTGCAGTAGGAATCCACGTGAAAATTGGTGAACTGCACGCCGGCCCACGCGAGGCGATCCAGGTGCGGGGTCGCGAGGATCGGATTGCCGGTCAGGGACAAGTCGCCGTAGCCCTGGTCGTCGGTGAGGACGACGATGACGTTGGGCTTCACGGCGGCGCTGGCCGCCGTCGAGCCCATCAGAGCAAGACCGAGCGCACTCCAGAGCAATCGGGTGAAGTTTCTCAAGGTGGAGGTGGTAATCCAACGGCGGGGCCAGCCACCGCGGTCGATATTATACACCCGCTGTGCCGCCGGAATCGACGGCCGTCCGTGGACGGCGGCGCTACGCGCGGACACCGAGGGAGAGCCGGCAGGGCTCCGGCCGCGGCGCGGGATTGGGTTGTCATGTCAGGGTGACGCCGTTTCGAGGTTGATCGCGAAGTGCAGGTTGAAGCTGGGCGTGCCCTTGAAGGGATCCTGTTCGCCGGCGGCGGCGAACAGGCAGATGGGGTTGCCCAGCGCGTCGAAAAGCAATTGCGGCCGCTCGAGGTTGGCGAGGGTGTGCTTCGCGCCGGCGGTGTCGGTGTATTCGCGCAGCGAGACGACGTTGTGGGTGGCGGGCCGCCAGTCGCCCCAGCCTTTTTCCGAGGTGATGAGGGCGAGGGCGCCGCGTTGCGGGGAAAGGCCGCGCTCGGTGCGGGAGAAATCCTTCACGATGGCGTAATAGCGATCGCGCGACCGGTCGTACCAGAAATATGGATCCTCGGCGTCGAAGCGCGCCTCGGTCAGCGCGGGACCGATGAGCGTGAAAGGGCCGTCGGGTTGGGCCGCCGTGGCGACGTAGTGCACCATGAAGCCGCCGGTCGGGGCGCTGCGCGCCTTGAACATCATCAGATAGCGACCGTCCCGCCCCTGGGTGACGCTGGGATTCACGGCGCGGCAAAAGGTGTTCTGGTTGTCGGGCGCCATGAGGGGTTCAGCCGAGCGGGTGAAACGGCCCGCGATCAAGTCGCGGACGGACGCGGCCACGGCGACCCCGATGCGCTGGCCATCAGCGTAACGCAGCCACGGGTCGGTTTGCTCCACGGGTCGGGTGGCGATGAAGTAGAGGCAGACTTTGTCGCCGAAGCGCTTCACGTGCGGGTTGTGGGCGTTGAACTGATCCCAGCGCGCGGGGTCGCCCGTGCCCCGGAGCACGGGCCCGAGCGGACGGTAGGGCCCGGTGGGCGCATCGGAGACGGCGGCGGCGATCTCGCAGTACTTCATCCAACCGCTCATGTCCTTGTGCCGGGGGAGATCCTCGGGCGCGCGGCCTTCGGTACCCGCTTTCCAACGCGAATAGAACAGGTAGAACTTGCCGTCTTCGCCGCGGATGCCGGAACCGCCCCAAACGTAGGTGCCGGGCTCGCGCAGCAGGTTGTCCGGCGCGATGACGCCGAGGCGGCCGGTGAAATCGAGGGTGTCAGCGGCGGAGAAAACGGTCGCCGGCTGGATGCCGAGCGCGAGGAGCAGTACGAGGGCCAGGCACAGGGTTTGCTTCATCTGGGGGAAGACGTTGGACGGACGGCGTTCGAGTGACAAGGCGGGGTCTCTTGCCCGCGGGGTGGGGCACCCCGCCCACAAAGGAACGGCGGGCGTGGTCGGGCGCGCAGGTGTTACAGATAACTCAGCCACGCATCGCGGCGACGGCGCTTGACGCCCGCGAACCAGCGGCAGAGCGGGTAGAGCAGGAGGACGGCGCTGAGCCAGGCGAGATAGACGCCGGCCAGCCCGAAGCCCGCGTTGTCCGGGGGCGTTGCGGGGGCGGTGCCGTAGAGCCAGTCGGCCCGGCCGCTCTTGAGCCCGTGGGCGAGGATCGCCAGCCCGTGGAGGAGGGGAAGGTGGAGGAGGTAGAAGAACATGGGCACGTGGCCGAACACGACGAGCGGCTTCGTCCACCTGGGAATGGATCGATCCCACCAGGCGAGCAGGAGCAGCGCGGGACCGAGCGTCATCAGCAGATAACTGAGCGAGGGCGGATACTTGCCGCAGTCGAGGAAGGCAAAGAGGGTGCGGGTCGCGTCGCCGTGGGATGACCACGGCCGGGGATCGCCGTAGAGGTTGCTGAAGCGGAGGAGCACAAATCCCGCGGTGACGGTGAGCCCGAGGCGCAGCATCCAGCGCCGCCGGCCGGCCGGCTCCGTGAGCAGCAGGGAGCCGAAACCATAGCCGGCGGCCATGACCCCGACCCAGGGAATCAACGGGTAGCCCGCGCCCAAGGTGTGACCGTGCCCGAGGTCGACGTTGCCGCCTTCATGCAGCACCTGCCAGAGGGGAGCCCACGCGCCCCACGCGGCGGACTTGATGCCGTCGCAGGCGTTGTGTGTCGCGATCATCACAAGTCCGAAGACGGTGACGACGCGGAGGGGCAGGTGGACCAGCGCGGCCAGCGCAATCATCGACCAGCCGATGGCCCACAGCACGAGGGCAAAATGCACGTGGGGATTGATCGCGAAGGTCCAGCCGGCCCATTGCACGTAGGTGACCTCGAGCAGCACGAGCCACAGTCCCCGCGTGAACAGGAACCACGACAGGGCGCGGGTCGATCGGCCCCTCGCGCCGTAGAGGAACGCGCCGGCCCCGGCCAGAAAGATAAACGTGGGCGCACAGTAATGCGTGATCCAGCGGGTGAAAAAAATCGCGGCGGTGGTCCGATTTAGATCGAGGGGATCGATCCCGTGGAGTGCGCCGAAGTGGAAAAAATCGCGGGCATGATCCAGCGCCATGAGCACCATCACGAGGCCGCGCAGCGCATCGACGGAATCGAGGCGTGCCCCGGGGGCCGGGCTCGGGCGCGAGAGTTCAATCTCATTCATGGCGCGTAGGAGCGGATTTACGCCGCGATGAAGGGTCGCAATCGCGGGGTAAACCCGCTCCGACAGTCGGCCCAGACAATAACAATCTTGAACCCTCGACGATCACGGAAGAGCCCGGCGGCATGTGCGCCGGTGCTTCAGCCAAACGCCTGCCGCAGCATCGCGATGCTCTTGGGCACGGCGATCGCGGGATCCTCCCTGCCCTCCATCTCGAGCGACACCCAGCCGGTGTAGCCGGCCCGATCGAGGATGCCGGCGATGCGCGGGTAATCGAGATCGAGCGAGTACCACTCCCCGCCGCCGTGGTAGGTCTTGGCCTGCACATAGACGGTCTGCGGCGCGATGGCCTCCAGCTTGGGATAGGGATCCTCCAGGAAGTTGCCGGTGTCCATCAACCCGCCGAGCCAGGGCGATTTGATGCTGTTCAGGATGCGCAACAGCCCTTCGGGTGTGCGCGCCAGGCCCCAATGGTTCTCCAGGGCGAGAACCACGCCACATTGCTCCGCTTTGGGCAGGCAGCGTTCGATGCCGTCGATGCACCACTTGAAGCCCTCCTCCTCGGTGCGGCCCGGCAGCACCGGCTCGATGCCCCGGTTGGCCATGAGCTCGTCGAAACTCTTCGTGGTGCCCCAGCGCCCGGTGTTGATGCGGATGCTCGGGCAGCCGAGTTCGTAGGCGAGTTCGATGCACTTCTTCGTGTGCTCAATCTCGACCGCCAGCTCGGCGGGATCGGGTTTGACGAAACTCTGGTGGGTGGAGACGCAGCAGATCTCCAGGCCGTGGCGGAACGCGTGGCGTTTCAGGCCGTGCAGGTAGGAGCGGCCGGCGGCGTCGAGTGGGGCGCGCTCCTCAAGGTCCATCTGCCGGTGGAGGATGTCGACGCCCTCCACGCCGAGCTCCGCGGCCCGATCCATCACGGTCGCGATCGGCACCTTGGTGGTCTTGAAGTGCCAGTATGAATACGTGGCGATGCCCAGCTTGGTCCGCCGGCGCCGGGCGGAGGCGGCGCGGGCGATGGCGGCGGGCCCCAGGGCCAGGGCGGCACTTGCGGCAGCGGCGGTGAGGAAGGAACGGCGGGAGGTCATCAGGGGGTGGGGGAAAGCGCCGGCACGTTGCAGGCTTACGGCGCGGAATTCAATGGTAACGGTGGAGCGGTGCGGGCGGAGCGTGGCGCCCGCACGGGCCGCCTCGGGCGCGGGCGGTTGGTGCCGCGCGGCGCCTTCACCGAACCCGGCTTCATGGCGGTCAAACGTCGCAAATCTGCACCGCCTGGCGCAGGGAGCCAATGACGTCGGGGCGGGCGGGGATGAATTCCTGCGCGACATGGCCCTGAAAGCCCGTGGCGACGATCGCCTTCATGATCGCGGGATAATTCAGCTCCTGGGAGTCGTCGATTTCGTGCCGGCCGGGCACGCCGCCGGTGTGGTAGTGGGCGAAGTGCTGGTGGTTGGCCTTGATGGTGGCGATGACGTCGCCCTCCATGATCTGCATGTGGTAGATGTCGTAGAGCAGCTTGAACCGCTCCGAGCCGACCCGCTTCACGAGTTCCACGGCCCACCCGGTGGTGTCGGCCATGTAGTCCTTGTGGTTCACCTTGCTGTTGAGCATCTCGAGCACGATGGTGACCTTGTGCTGCTCGGCGGCGGCCATGATGCGCTTGAGGCCGGTGGTGCAGTTGGCCAGACCCTGTTGATCGTCCATGCCCTTGCGGTTGCCGGAGAGGCAAATGAGGTTGGTCATCCCGGCGGCGGCGACCTGCGGAATGAGACGCGTGTAGCGCTCGACGAGGTTGTCGTGGTTTTCCAGGCGGTTCCAGCCGTTGGCGATGCCGGTGTCGGCGCCGTTGGCCATGGCGGAGGTGAGCCCGTACTTCTTCAGCGTGGGCCAGCCCTCGGGCCCGACCAGGTCGATGGAGGTGATACCCATCTCCTTACCGGCCTGGCAAAGATCATCGAGGCTGACCTTCGGGTAGCACCATTTGCAGACGGAGTGGTGGATGCGGCCCTTGAGGCCGCTGACGGAATCGGCGGCGGCAAGGCGCGAGCCGAGCGAGGCGGCGACGCTGGCGATGGCAGCACTGCCGGCGAAAGTGCGGAGGGCGGCGCGGCGGGAGATGGGATTATTCATGGCAGAGGTTGGGGAGGGGCGGAGGGCTTTCCACCGCGGGTAGGAAGATGAAATATCATCGGTTTCCAAACGGTTTGGCTTTGCCTGAGGATGATGTTGGGCGCTGCACGACGTTCCAACTAGAAGGTGCCCTTGATGCCGAAGTTCCAGTTGGCGCCATAAATGTCGTAGACGCGAACTGCGGCCGCCTGGCCCTCGATGTTGCCCGCCGGCGTTTCCATCGACGTCGTGTCATCGTTGAAGATGTTGCGGCCCTGGAAGAACAGGGAGGTATATTTGTTCAGGCGAAACTCGCCGCCCACGTCGAACTTCGTGTCGTGGCGGCGATACCGGCCGTAGTTCGTGCTGTCCGGAGTGTTGTCCCGCCAGACGGTGCTGACGCGGGTGCGCAGCCGCTGGTAGGCGTAGGAAAGGGTGGCGGCGGCGCGATGCGGCAGAAGATTGGCCCGGCGCTCATTCGCGTAGGTGTGGGTGTACGCGGCCGTGACCGTGATTTCCCGCAGGTACTCATGCTGGAAGGGAAGGGTCTGGCGGTAATCGAGGTCCCAGCTCCGGAAGCGCACGGGGGTTTCGACGTTGAAGGGCGCCTGGAAGTCATAGTTGCGGTACTCGGGATCATCCGCGACGCCGAATTCCGCCGCGGTGCCGCGCCGGGTCGCGCGCAGGTTCCTGATGTCGTGCTGCCCGACCCCCACCGAGATCGCGCCGGAGGTGCGATTGAGATAGTAGCTGAGACGCGCATTGTAGTTCTTGGAGTACTCGGGCAGGAGGTAGGGATTGGGTGAAGTGATGATGCGGGTATCCTCATTAATCACCCAGGCGCCGGTCAGCGAATCCGGCGGTGGGCGCGCGATCGCCTGGTTGACCCCGGCCTGGAACTGCAGATCGGGCGTGAAGTTGACCTTCGCGCTGATCATCGGAAAGAGGTTGTCGTATTGCTCGTGCCGGGTGATCCGGGGATTGCTCTGGTACTGGTATTGATAGCCGGCGATGGTCGTGGCGCGGCCGGCGGTGTTGAGCGGGAAACCGGCGGCCTGCATTTCCGCCTTCGAGCGTGGATTGAACTCCTGGCTGTCGTTGTCGGTCTGCTCCCAGCGGACGCCGGTCCGCACCGCCAGATTCCGGGCCAGGCGGATGTCGGCCATGCCGTAGGTGGCCCTGACCGTCTGGACCAGATCGCGCCGGTTGGCGATGAAGGCGTTGTAGTAATTGTCGGCACTCGCGATATTCGTGAACCATTCCGGGTGCTGGTTGAACAGATCGGCAATCGCGTTGGAGTCGGGGCGCGGAATGGACTCCGGCCGGTACTGGCCGTTGAGATCCTTGAGCGTCACGATGTTGGTGGTGCCGGTGCTCCAGAAATTCCGGTTGGGTCCGAGGAACGCCCAACTGCCGGTCGGGCCGCCGCCGGGTCCGAGATAACGCCACGTGTTGTACGCCGTCTCGTTGCGGTTGTGCCGGCCCTCTTCCGCCCACTTGCCCCCGAGCTTGAGGGTGGTGGGAAACCGATCGAGGGGCAAAACCCAGCGCCCGTTGAGTTCGCCCGACCACAGTTCGGTGACCGCGAAGCGACCCTCGTTGGTCAGGCGCGGATCGGTCCGGTTGGCGAGATTGAACCAGTCGGGCCCGGAGGTCTGCTGGATCGTCCACCGCGCGGAATTGCGGCCGGAGCGGGTGGCGATGAAGTCGCTGGTGATGTTGTTGATGTCATCCGTGCGGGTGAGCCCCCGCTCAGTGGCTTCGTAATTGTTGCGCGAGCGGGACCACGCCGCGATGCCCTCAATGGTCCAGCTGCCGATCTTGTACTCGAATTTCGGCACCAGCGTGACGGTGTGCGTGCGTTTCGCGGCGCTGGTGCCGCCCACCGCCGAGTTGCGCGCCGAGTTCGTGGTGCGTCCGTTGGTCTGCACCACGTCCACGCCGTCGCCGAGGACCGTCTGTCTCCCGGTGTTGACGTTCGCGTTGTTGGCGGACGCCGTGAACGTGATGTTCCGGTTGTAGGACGTGCCGACGGCGTAGTTGTAGACGTACGTGTTCGAAAGCACGAGCCGCGGCGTGGCCTTCCAGTCCATCGTGAGGCTGAGGGTGTCGCGGCCGATGTTCTTGTTGCCGTCCCGGAAATCGAGCACCGTGGCGACCATCGGACGCGGGTCGGCGGCGGTGGGGGAGAGATTGTAGGTGAGATTCTGGCGGTAGGCCTCGGTGTAGGAATCGACGTGGTTGATGCTCGCCACAAAACCGAACTGCTGGTTGGCGAAGACGTCGGCATATTCGAGGCCGAAGTTCGGCCGCGCCTTGGCTTCCTTGCGGCTGCTGGGCCCGTAGGTCCGGCTCCACGTGAACTCCTCGGAGTTCAGATTATAGCTGAAGTTGTAGCTGATGCGGCGGCCCTTGCGATCGAACGCCCGCCGGGTCCGCAGATTGATCGAGCCGGCCGGCGAGTCGGCGTCCATATCGGGGCTGGTGGTGCGGAAGATCTCGATGGCTTCGACACTGCTGATGGCGAACGCCTCGAAACTCGTGGCCCGGCCCAGGTCGCCGGTGCGGTTCATGTCGGCGCTGGCGACAACGTCTATTATGACCATCCGGCCAAGACCGCCGCGCAGACGCAGTCCGAGTTGCGGCGCAAATGGCACGAGCAATACGTCCTGCCGCGGGTCGGGGCGCTCGTCGGCGACGTGGCCACGTTCTGGCTGAAGGACGACCATGACTACCGCTATAATGACTCCGACCCCACTGGAGACAAGGCCCCCTCGCACGAACTCGGGATTCGCACGTTCCGCGAGCAGCTGCCCGTCGTTTACCCCGGGGATCCGCAGGCCGTCACCTATCGCACCTACCGCGGTGGAAAGTGGCTGCAGATCTGGATGGTCGAGGGGCGCGACTACCGCAGCCCCAACAAGACGCCCGACGGGCCCGGCAAGTCGATCTGGGGCGCGACGCAAAAGGCCTGGCTGCAGCGCACGCTGCGGGCGAGCGATGCCACCTTCAAGATCCTCATTTCACCGACGCCGCTGGTGGGGCCGGATGATGCGTATAAGAAAGACAACCACGTGAATCACGACGGGTTCCGCCAGGAGGGAGAGGCGTTCCTCGACTGGATCGGTGCGAGCAACGTGAAGAACTTCTATATCATCACCGGCGATCGCCACTGGCATTATCACTCGCTTCATCCCTCCGGAGTGGAGGAGTTCGCCTGCGGTGCGCTCAACACGGAGAACGCGCGCCTCGGCCGCAACCCCGGCGACCCGCAATCGACGGATCCCACGGCCCAGGTGAAGCAATTCTACACCGACGCCCAGCCCACCGGCGGTTACCTGCTGGTGGAGGTGAAGGCCGCCGGTGCCGCCCAGCCTCCGAGCCTGCGCTTCAGCATCCAGGATGAGGCGGGCCGGGAGCTCTATACCCATACGAAAACTTCGGCGCCCTGAACGGAGGCGCTGCCGCACGCCGGGTCCAAGGATTCCGACCGCTACTGCGCGGTGGATTGGATGTGGCCGATGACGATGCGGCGGTCGGAGGGAAGGGCGCGGTCAAGATAGTCCGTCTTTATCTCCCACGGGAGATCCGACAGATCACGACCGGGATTGGCGGCCAGGAAAGCGGCAGTGGGTTCGTAGGGGTAGGTCGCAGTCTGGATTGGTTGAAGGTAGGCGGCGGGTCCGAAGGCGCCGCGGCCATGCCCGTCCAGGCCGCGGCGGGTTTGCCAGTCGCTTTGGCCGTTCGGCATTTCCCGCCCGTCCTTCAGTTGCACCTGAGGGGCATGGGTGACCGAATTCCAATAGAAATTGGCGTCGACTTCGTTGCCATGGCAATGCGGCGCGTCGCCGTTCAACAGGCCCCGGACGTACAGGCAGGGCCCCGCGGCTTCCGCGGTGTCCTGGACCACGAGGTTGTTGAAGAAACGATTGCCGTAGGCGTGGACGACCTGATCGGCCCACGAGCGCTGCAACCACTGCGCGTGCTTTTCGTCGGTCGTGCGCGACTGCCAGGACGGCAGGTCGGTGCCTTTGCGCCGGTAGGTGTACAACTGGATGCCGGTGGCGCGATTGTCCCTGACCAAATTGTTCACCACCCAGATCTCCGCCGAGTTCTGCACCGAAATGCCGATGCAATGGGTCTGGGTCCGGCCGAACATGGTGGACGTGCAGGGCTGGGTGGTCTCGACCAGGTTGAAGGCGATCAGGCTGTGGAAGGAGATCTCGGCGCGGATGCCCTCGCCGTAATTGCCGGAAACGAAGTTGTGGGTGATGACGTTGTTGTATGGCCCGGAGTCGAGCCAGATGGCCACGCCGCCCAGGTTGCCGATGAAACGATTGTGCCGGATGACATTGTTGCTGCCCACGATCTTGGTGCCGCCGGTGCCCCATTCCTTGTAGCCGGCGAGATCATTGCCGGTGACGAGGTTGTTTTCCACGACGTTGCCGGTGCCGCCCAGCGAGAAACCAAACTGGCCGTTCGCGCGCAGGGTATTGTCGTGGATGTGCGCATGTTTCGTCTGGATCGCCAGGCCCGATCCGGCGCTGGCGTATTCGAGCAGGTTGCCCCGAAACTCGATCGCTTCGCCGGAGAGCGTCACCATCGCCTGCTGATAGGTCGTCCGGGCGCGTCGGAAAACGAAGCCCTCGATGACCGCCCGGTCCGACCGCACTTTCAGCAGCGTCGCCTTCGTGGTGATTTCCGTCCGGGCGGTGTCGGGATTAAGGTCCGCGGGAAGCTTGAGCATATAACGCACGGGCGTGCTCGAGGTCGCGGTGAAGCTGTAGTCCGGCATCGTGTCGATCGGCGTGCCCTCCTTCGCGGGCGCGCAGCGGCGGCCGTTGACGAACACCTGTTCGGAGCGGGGAGCCAGATCCCAGCGGCCACGATCGTTGTGGTAGGGGGCGGCCGGGCCGAAGTCGCGGGTCCAGATGTGCTGCTGCGCATCAAGCAAGCGCCAGGCCGTGACCCGCTCGGCGCCGTCCAGGATGGCCGCCTGGGGCTGCGCGGACCTGAGGACGATGGGCCGGGCCGCCGGCGGGCGCGGGCCAATCGTCAATTCCTCCGCGTAGGTGCCGGGCGCAACCGTCACGGTGCCGCCGTCGCGAGCCACGAAATCGAGACCCCGCTGGATGGTGCGGAACGGCTGATCCGCCGTGCCGCGCGCGGCGTCCGATCCGGTTGTCGCCACCTGGCAGTCCATGGCGTGGGCGGAAACCGCTCCAAGGAGGCAAAGCATCAGCAGGCACGACGGGACGGATGACGTTGGCATGAGGAGAGCGGTGGCGACGATCACCTGACCGTGACGACCCGGGCGAGGGTTGGCGATGCCACGAATGGTTCCGCGGCGATTGGGCCCGGGGGCACGCCGACCTTGCGTGGACCGGGAGGCAGGGATTCGCTGCGGAGACCTACTCATCATGAAAGCCGATCAACACCACGGCGCGTGTCGAAGAGTCACCAATCCGACTAAGTGCTTTCCCCAGGTCGGCAAACCCAGGGGAAGCGGCCTGCCGGTGCTGGCCGCGAGCTTGCTGGTGGGTTGGGCGGGGCTTCCGGCCTGGGGCGCGACGGCCGCCCCGCAGGAGCGCGCTCCGGCACCGCGCGGCGGGGTGGTCGCCGTGTGGCTCGGCGATCGCTCGATCGACCGGGAGGCGATTTTGAAGCTGCCCGTGGTCAAGGTGGGGCAGGTGGTGGTGCAGTGGGCCGAGGTGGAGCCGGCCGAGAGGAAGTACGATTTCGCGGCGCTGGATCGGCAGCTGGCTGACTATGCGGGCCGCGGTCTGCCGGTGACCCTCCAGCTCAACGGCAACCTCAAGCCCCATTATCTGTTCGACGAAGTGCCGTATGTGAAGGAAGGCGGCCGCGAGGTGGCGGCGTTTCGCCAGGCGCAGAACCGGGAGGGTACGCTCATGTACTGGCACCCGGCCCATGAGCGGGCCTATGGCAATTGTTTGGCCGCCTTGCGGGACCACCTCGTCGCGTCGGCGGACCGCGCGTCGATCATCGGACTGCGCATGAATTTCAATCCGTTCGGCACCGAGGGCATCAATATCTTCCCTGCCGCGAAGGCGGCGGAGGATGCCCCGCGCGACCGTTGGCTGAGGCCGCCCGGGCTCGATCCTGCCCTGCCGTACGCGGGGTTCAGCCTCCCGCAGGGGTTGGACTACGTTCGTCGCATCATGCGCCAACACATCGAACTCTTCCGCGGCGTGGTGCCGATGTTCATCCGCTGCACGGTCGACAGCGCCGTGCTGGCGGAATTCGCCGATTATCTCGGCGACGGCACGTTCGGTTTGTTCGAGACCGGCTCCAGCTTCGCCCCGTTCGCGACGAAGACCGAGGAGGAGGAGGAGGAGTGGTTTTTGCGCTACTGCAAACCCGGCCGGACCGTGGGCTATGCCGAAAGCATCTGCGATTCGTGGGGCACCCGCGGCGTGAAGGAGTCGCTGTTGTTTTCTCCCCCGCAAGCGTGCTACTGGCGGGTCTTGTGCGACCTCCACAAGGGAGTCTCGTTTCTCGCCTTCTACGGCAAGGACCTGAATGTAGCCCTCACCGGGACTTATCAGGCGAGCGCGCGTTCGCCGAATGGGACGGCCGCCCGGATCAACTACAGCGACTAACAAAGTGGCTTTGATTACCGGCGGGAGTTTCGCGAGTCGCTCGAGTTCGCCAATCGGTATGCCGGCTACCACGCCAGTCCGGAGACTGCTCCCGGGGCGTGGATTGCCTTGCGGGGAGACGACGCGGTGGTGGCCGCCCTCGCCGGGCCGGGAGGCCGGAAATCACTTGGCCTTCTTCCCTTTCTTTCCCGCCCGCTTTTGCGCCTTGGCATTGGGATCGGCGGCCGCCGCGGTCACCGCCGTCTTTACCCAATCCGGGAGCGGCACCTTGTTTTCCTCCTCCCCGTACAGCCACACCGGGCCGTTCGACACCCGGGTGTGAAGTTCGGGGGTGCGGCGCTCCGCCGCGAGCTGTCCGAGCCGCGCCTGCAGTGCCCGCACTCTTGCCGGCTGTTGCGCCGCCAGATCCTTTTTCTCGGAAGGATCCTGGCGGATGTTGTACAGCTCCTCGCCGACCAGCTTGAAATCACCGACCCGGATGGCGGCCGGGCCGGTCTCGCTCTTTTCGAATCCCGGCACGCTCAGTACGATTTCCGCGTGCGGCGAGGGCTGGCCCTGCGTGATCGTCGGCCAGGCGTCGCGGCCGTCGAGTGGCAGCGGTTGCTGCAGCGAGCCGCCGGCCAGTTGCACGAGCGTGGGATACAGATCGACAACGTGGAGCATTTCGTCGGTGGTCGTGCCGGCCTTGATCTTGCCCGGCCAGCGCATCGCGCAGGCGACGCGCACGCCGCCTTCGTAGGTGTCGCCCTTGAAGCCGCGATACGGGTCGTTGGGGAAGCGGCGCGGGCCGCCGTTGTCGTTGAAAAAGATCACGAGGGTGTCGTTCAACACCTCTTCCTTTTCGAGCGCCGCGATCATCCGGCCCATCGCGATATCCATGCACTCGAGCATGGCGTGCTGCGCGTTGCCCCGGTGTTTATCGAGGTATTCCTGGGGGGCGCCGTGCGGACCGTGGACGGCGTTGAACGCCACGTAATAGAAGAAAGGCCTGGCGCGGTCGCGGCGCTGGAGCTCGGCGGTAAATTCGTCGGCGATCAGCCACGAAGTGTAGCCCGGCTGGTTCAGCGGCTGCTCGTTGCGATGCCAGTCGTAGCTGGAGTCGCGGGCGTGGGTGTACGAATCGATCAACGCGCCATAATAGCCGAATTGGTGGTCGAAGCCGCGTTGCATGGGCAGGTGCGGCTTGTGCCACAGCCCCAGGTGCCACTTCCCGAAAATGCCCGTCGCGTAACCGGCCGCCTGCAACGCCTGCGCCACGGTGCGTTCGTCCGTCAGCATGCCGCCCGCATCGTTGCCGTGGGTGCGCTCTTCCATGCCATTGCGAAACGGATACCGGCCCGTCATCAGCGCGGCCCGGGTGGGCGAACAGACCGACTGCACATAGAACTGCGTCAACCGTACGCCTTCGCGCGCGATCCGGTCGATGGTGGGCGTCGGGATCTCCTTGCCACCCTGGTAGCCGACCTGGCCCCACGCCATGTCGTCCGAGAGGAAGATCACGATGTTCGGCGGACGGGTGCCGGTGGCGGCCGAAGCGCGCCAACCCAGGGAACAGACGATGGTCAATGCGAGTATGATGCGGTGCATGTTCACTTCCTCGCAGTCGACCTGGCACGGTCGTTGGTGTCCACTCTCCACTGCTCAAGCGCCGCGCGGAGTTTCTTCATTTCGGCCTGGTGGGCGGGTTGGCCGGACGCGGCCAGGTTCCGCGTTTCGCCCGGGTCCGCCTGGAGATCGAACAACTCATCCTTGTTTCCGGCGTAGAGGTTGTACTTGTAGCGCGCGGAGCGCGCCATGCGGCCCCCGGTTTCCCCAACTGCGCCGAACACGATGTCGCGCCAGGAAGAGCCGGGGTCGTCCGTGATCTTCCTGACGCTCAGACCCCGGATCGTCGGGGGCGGGGCAATGCCGGCGAAATCGCAGAGGGTCGGCAAAACATCGAGGCCGGAGATGAGGTGGGTTTGATCGATCATGCCCCGCGGCACGCCCGGCCCGGCGAGGATGAAGGGCACGGCCATGGCCTCTTCGTAGAGCGACATCTTGCGAATCCTCCGGTGGGCGCCGCCCATCTCCCCGTGATCGCTGGTGAAGAGCACCAGCGTGTCCTGCTCGAGCCCGGTTTCGCGCAGCGTGTTCAGGACTTCGCCGATCAAGCGATCCACGCGCTCCGTCAGTCGGTAATAATAATAGAACTGCTGCCGCCACGTGAGTGTGTCCCAGGGAACGTTGGTGTTTTGTCGCTTGGCTGCCGTAGTATTGGCTTTCTGCCGTGGCGCCGCGGAAGGCACGCCCAGATCGGGCGCCTCCACATTGGCCGGAGCGGGCGGCAACTGCGAAAGATCGGTCGGCAGATTGAGCTGCCGGGGCGTCTTCTCGGTAAAGCTGCAGACGTCGTGGGGATTCAGCAGCGATACCACCAGGAGAAAGGGTTCCGTCTGCTTTTCTTTCAGGAAGCGGATGGCCGCCTCGACCGTAGTGGGATCGTGTTGCGTGCCGCCGCCGCCCGCTTCCTCCACGTCTTCGGCTTTTTTTCTCGAGCGCTGTTTCTTACCTTGGCCGGCCGCGGCGGCGGGGGCGTTTTCGTGGCCGAACAGGATCTCGAAGCCCGGGATTTCCCCCTGCGTGTCGGGATAGGACGAGGGCAGGTGCCACTTGCCCGTCCACACCGTCCGATAGCCGGCCGCCTTGAAGAGCGTGCCCAGGGAGGGCAGCCCGTCGGGCATCTTCAGACTGTTGGTGGTGATGCCAATCTCGTAGGGCATGCGCGACGTGACGTGACTGGCGCGCGACGGCGAGCACAGCGGGAACGCGCAGAAGGAACGCGTGAACCGCACGCCGCGGGCGGCGAGACCGTCCATCGCCGGCGTCTTCACCCACGGATTGCCCGCGCAACTCATGTCCTCGATCCGCTGCTGGTCGGTGCAGATGAACAGGACGTTCGGGCGTTGGGGGGCGGCGGCGGCCGGCGAGCCGCCCAGCGACAATCCGGCGAGGCCGAACACGATTCCAAAAAAGGCAGATTTCATAGGTTCAAGAGGTCGGGAGGAGGACGGCGGTTGTCGGGATCGAGACTCGCCATGCTTACTTGTTTTTTCTTTTCCCCTTCTTCGCGGGGGAATGGATCGTCATCGCGACCGCCGGCCGCGCCTTTACGGTCGCCAGCAGGGGCGAACCGGTCTGCTCCAGCCAGGCGACCAGCCGCCTCTTGAGTCTCTCCGCCTCGGGGCGAAACTTGGCGCGGTCGGGGTTGCGGCCAATCAGGTTGTTCAACTCGTGCGGGTCGCTCTTGAGATCAAACAGGGCGTCGAGCGAGGCGGCGTCGGCCGTGCGGCCGAACAGCAGCTTCCAACGGCCGTCGAAGACCATGAAGCCCGGCTCGCCCGGCTTGGCGTTTTCGGCGATTGCGACCCGGTCCCTGCCGTCGTCCTGGCCGGCGATCAGCGGGCGCAGGCTCCGGCCCTGGGAGGCGTGCGCCGGCAGGCCGCAGTAATCCAGGATGGTCGCGAACAGGTCGATCTGCGCGGTGGGGGCGCTGACCACCTTGCCCGCTGGGATCATGCCCGGCAACCGCATCAGCAGCGGAATGTGCACCGCCCCCTGATAGAACAGCCCTTTGCCCTGCATGCCGTGCTCGCCCAGCATTTCGCCGTGGTCGCTGGTGAAGATGACCAGCGTGTGATCAGCCAGGCCCAACTCGTCGAGGCGGCGGAGGATCCGGCCAACCCAGTCATCCACTTCCGTCACCATGCCGTAGTAGATCGACGCCATCTGCCGGATATTGTCCCGGTTGCGGTAGCGGTCGGATTTCACCGCCTTGTTGGCGGCGTAGGGCGAGTTGGTCAGCGGATCGTCGATGCTCGCGGGGATTGGGATCGACGCCGGTGGATACAGGCTGAAATAGGGGTCGGGCACCACCATCGGCGGGTGGGGCGGTCCGATGGAGATTGTCAGCGTGAAGGGCCCGCCTTTGAGCCGCTCCATCGCCGCCAGCCCTTCTCCGGCCGTCCAAGCCGTGTGCGTGTGGGCGACCGGCACATCCAGCCGACCGTACGCCTGGGCCTCGGCGGCATCGTCATCCCCGGTCGTGCCGGCCGCCGCTGCGGCCGCGGCTTTGCCGAAGCCGGCGTCCAGTGGCACGGGCATGTAGATGCCATTCCGGCTGAGCAGTTCGCCCGGCCGCGGGTCGCGGGGCGGAACATGAGCCTGCAGGTATTTCCGGTAGGCGTCGGCCTCCGACCCGCTTCGCGCGTCGGCTCCGGCCGGGGCGCCCCGGGCGTTGAGCCACCGCACCGGTTGCGTGTAGCCCGCGGCAAACGAGTAGGGACTGTGCCACTTGCCGTGATACTCGCCGCGATAACCGTTCTGCAGCAGGATCTGATCGAATGTCGGCAGCTTCGGCACATCCGGGCGGGCGACGTCGGCGTTACCTCTGACTTTGGTGAACTCGATGCTGTGGCCGGTGAGCATCGTCGTGCGGGCCGGCGCGCAGGTGGGGAAGGAAGAATAGAAGTTTGTGAACCGCGCCCCTTCGCGGGCCAGCCGATCGAGATTGGGCGTCTTGATCACGCTATTGCCCGCGCAGCTCATCGCGTCCCACCGCTGCTGATCGGTCATGATGAAGAGCAGGTTGACCGGGCGCCCGGTCGCATGCAGGCCCGCGGCCAGACCGATCATGCAAATAGCGATTAGCCCGGACGTGGCTGGCTTCATGGATGGAGCGTGCGATCTTTCCGCCGCGCGTCAACGGGCCCCCGGCCGCGTGAAGCCGCGGCTGCGGGCGTCGGATAGGATTTGTTTCATCTGCCCGACCAGCGCGGCGTGATCGGCGGACACGTCCTTCGTCTCGGCGGGATCGTCCTTGAGGTTGTAGAGTTCGTCGCGTTTCGGGGCCGCCTTCGCCTTCTTTTTCGCCTGTTCGGCCTTCCGGGCGTTGCGGTATTCGAGCTGCGGCGCGCCGACGCGTTCGATCAGTTTCCAGTCACCCATCCGAAGGGCGTAGGTGGCGTCGGCCGCCTGCAGCACCATGGATTCGCGCACCGGCGCCCCGGGCTTTGCTTCGGTGAACGCGCGCAGCACGTCAAAGCTGTCCTCCGCGGCGCCCCGCGGCAGCGGCACATTCAGGACGCGGGCGAGGGTCGCGAGCACGTCGGGCAGGCCGATGATTTGATCGCTCACCGTGCCCGCGGGTACATGACCGGGCCAGCGGACGAGGAACGGCTCGCGGAAGCCCCCTTCGAACTCGGAATGCTTGCCGCCGCGCAGCAGACCGTTGATGGCGAGGCCGGCCTTGATCGCGGTGCTGGCGCTGGGATTGCCGACGTTGACGACGCCACCGTTGTCGCTGGTGAAAATGAGCAGCGTGCGGTCCGTGAGCTTGAGGCGGTCGAGGGTCGCGAGCACCTGGCCGACGCTCCAGTCGAGTTCCTGGATGAAGTCGCCGTAGCTGCCGTAGGGGCTGCCGGTGAATTTGGGATTGGGCGCGACGGGTTCGTGGACGGCGTTGGGGGCGAAGTAGAGGAAGAAGGGAGCGGTGGAATTCGCTTCGAGCCAGCCCGTCACCTTCGCGGTGAGGTTTTCCATGATGTGGTCGGCCTCATACTGCTGGAGGATACCCGTGGTCGTCGCCTTTTCCTTTTGGCCGGTGATGGTGACGAGCTGGCCGGGAATACGGCCGAGCAGTTTTTCGTTTTCGATGAAGGAGTGAGGCCCGTTCCACGGATTGGCGGCCAGACCGTAGAAATAATCGAAGCCGACCGCGAGCGGGCCGGGGTTGAGCGGCTGGTTCCAATCGGTGGCCGCGACGCCGGCCTGCAAGCCGAGGTGCCACTTGCCGAAAGCGCCGGTGCGATAGCCCCGGCTCTGGCACAGGGAGGCGAGCGTCGTGCGGGTCGTCTCGATGTGGAGCGGGGCGTTGCCGGGAAGCACGGCGCCGTCCTTGACGCTCGTGCGCCAGTAATAGCGGCCCGTCATCAGGCCGTAGCGGGTGGGCGAGCAGACGGAGCCGGGGGCGTACGCCTGGGTGAAGCGCCGGCCCTCGCGCGCGAGCCGATCGAGGTGAGGGGTCTTCAAACCGCCCGCTGCGCCGTAACAGCCGGCGCTGCCCCAGCCGTAATCATCGGCGAGGATGACGACAATGTTGGGCGTGCCACCGGCGGCGGCGGCGGTCAGGCGAAGCCCCGGCCCGAGCAGCAGCGCGCTGAGGAGCAGAGTTCGAACGGAGGGAGGGAGAGATTTCATCGGCAGGCAGGCTTGGAGATACCGGAAGAAGATGATCCAGTTCAGAACGAATACGTCGTACTGAAACGGATGTCGCGCGGGTCGACCAGATCGTACCGGCTGTACGCTGCGCCGTGGCCATTCGGGAGGATGTAGGCGGTGTCGGTCGTCAGGAGCCGCATGGGAATGATGTCAGCGTTGTCGAAGAGGTTGCTGACATTGATTTGAAAACTGCAGCGGCCGGGCAGGCCCTCGAATTTCCGCGTGTAGCGCAGCATGAGGTCGGCAAAGGCCAGGGCGCGACCGGTGAGTTCGCGGCCGCCGGCGTCGGTGCCAATCACATTGGCGCTGCGCCAGCGCCAGCCGCCGCCGAGCGAGAAGCCCTGGAGGAATCCCGTCTTGAAATCATACGCGGTGAAGAGGTTGACCCGGTGCGGGCGCACGCCCCAGCGTTTCTCCTGGTCCTCCTTGGCCTGGTTCATTTCGTCGACCAGGTTGAACACCTCCTGCGCGACGCTGACGCTGGCGCTCGTGGAGAGTACGGCGGGATTGGCGCCGGGACTCAACGTGCCCAGCTCGATCCATTTGGCGACGGCACCGCCGGCGGCGTAGGCGCCGGGATCGATGACGAACTGGCCGGAGGCGTTCTGGCTGACGCCCTGGGTGAAGCGACCGGCGCTGGTCTTGAGGCCGTACCACGGGGCCATTTCGTCATAGACGCCGGCGCGCACCGAGTCGGAGTAGGAGTAGTTGGCAACGAGGCGCCAGTTCGGCGTGAGATTGGCGGTGAGGCGGGCCTCGTAGCCGGACGAGTCGAAGTCGGAGAGCGAGGAGGAGACGGGCGGGGTGTAGGCGCTGTAGATCGGGTCCCACTGGCTGGCGGAGAGCGGCCGGCCGGTGCCGACGAGGACGCCGGCGAAGGCATCCATGATGCGTCCGTTGCGGTTTCGGAAGGAGCCGGCGGCGCCGGTCTTGCCCAGCTCGCTGGCCGTGAAATGGACGACTTTGAAATTGAGCCGGTTCTGGAGGAGATCGAAGGCGAGGCCATAGTCCGTGCCGCGACCGCGCGGGGCACCGGCGAGCCTGCCGTCGGGGAACACGGTGGCGCTGATCGACGGCACGCCGACGCTCGTCGAGCGGTTGGCGATCAGCGAGACCCAGTCGAAGAGATGGAAGACGGCGCCGGCGGTGTTGGTGCGGCCGGTGAAATAGGAGCCTTGCTGCTTCGCCGGATCGCGGTCGACGACCTCGCCGCGCTCCGGGTCGTTGGTGTAGCCGAGCTGGATGAGTTTCGCCTGATCCACGCGATAGCCAAAGGTCGTGACGAGGCGGCCGTCGAGGAAATGGCTTTGGGCGACGCCGAGCCGCGAATCCGTGTTCTGGATGCCTCCGCTGTTGGAGGCGCTGCCGCCCGGAACGTTGGCATAGGTCGTGCCGTAGGTCTTGCCGGCGAACGTGATGGTTGCGGGCAGCGCGCGCCAGTCGCCGACGCGATAGGTGCCATAGTCGCCCTCGGTGAGATAGTTTCGCACCGTGACCCGGTTGTTGACGTTGTTCGGGGTGGCGTTGAAGGGGTGGCCGGCGAGGACCAGCCAGGAATTGACCCGCTCGTCGTTTTCCACGGAGTGGGAAAGCAGGCCGACGAGGCGGTGGGTGCCGAGCCATTTGGACTTCGAGTCGAGCGTGTAGAAGAGCGAAGCGCGCGTCTCGCGGTGGTCGCTGGAGTGGGTGTCGCGCTGCCAGGTGCCGTCAAAGTAGAGCTGGCCGGCGTAGGGGTTGGCGGGTCCGCCGATGCCGAGCGTGCGGTTGGCCTCGCCCCGGAGCGTGGGATCCGCGCCCGTCATGAGGTTGAGGGTGGCGTTGGTCCGCTGGTAATTATGGCCGAGGTTGAGAAAGAGGGCCTTGATCAGCTGCCAGTCGGCGGTGACCGTGACATTGAACAGATCCTGATAGCGGGCCATGCCGGGGCCGCCGGCGTTGTTAAAGGTGGGATAAAGGTTCAGATCGCTGATCTTCAGGGTGCCGCCGGTCACGCCGGACGTTCCATCCGGGGCGCGCACGGCGGAGTTGTTGTAGGTGCCGGTGAGATACGTGCCGATCGCATCGAAAATGGTCGCGCTGTTTTCGACGTAGGTGACGCGATGGTTCTGGCCGCTGCGGGAGCCGTTCAACGCCGTGATGCCGAGGGCGCGCTGCGCGGCGGTCGGCGCGACGTTGTTGGGCGTGAGCGTCACCGCCTCGGGGCCCCGCGCCGCGCGATTGTCATACCACGCGAGCATTTCCTCCGAGTCTGTCAGGCTGCGCATGACGGCGTTGATATCGCGTCCGGTCTCGGCGGAGACATTGAAGGTCAGCTGGGGGAGGGGCCGGAAGACCACGGCGCCGAAGATCCGCTTCTTGTCCTGGAAGTCGAAGTTGCGCCAGCCGCCGTTTTCCTGCTGCACGGCGGCGAGGCTGATCGCGAGTTGGTTCTGGCGGAGCACGCGGTTGGCATCGAACTCGCCGCGGCTGCGATCCCATGAGCCCAGGGTGTAGCGCAGCGTGGTGGTGTCGCGGTGGGTGACGGCCAGCTTGGAGGACTGGTTGATGATGCCGCCAGGGGAACCGATGCCGAAGAGGATGCTGTTGGGGCCGCGGCTGTCGTCATAACGGCCGACGCGGTAGGAATCGGCCGGGGTGATGCTGGTGAAATAATCCAGACCCTGGCTGGCGGTGAGGCCGCGGGTGATCATGTTGCCGTTGAGATTTGCGGCGCCGATGAAGGCGTTTTGGCCCGAGCCAGGTACGCGCGACGCGGTGTCCAACTCCGAATTCACCGTGTATTCCAGCAGCTCGCGGACGTCGTTGATGCCCAAATCATCGAGAAACTCCTTGGTGAAGACGGAGAGCGAGCCCGGCGTATCGCGCAGCTTTGCGTTCAGCCGGCTGCCGGCCAGCGTGTTCTCGGCCTGGTAGCCGAGGTCGCGGCTCGTGTTCACCGTAAACGGGCTCAGTTGGATGAGTTCCTCCGGCGCGGGCGCGCGTGGGGGCGTTTCCTGGGCGAGGAGCGCGGGGGCGGACAGGAGGGCGAGCCAGGCGCTCAGGAGGGTGGCGGAGTTGCTTCGGGTCATGGGGTGGCGGGGCGGGGCAGGGTTTGCGGTGCTAGGAGAGTTGGAAGCGTCTGGTCACGAGGCCGGGCAATGGCGGCGATTGATAAGAACAATCCTCAGGGGCGGGCAAAGTCGATGGTGGTTTCCCCGTTCTCCTGGCTTGTCCCCGGAGGAGAGCGGGCATGGGATTCGCGGTTGGCCGACTCGCGCGCGAAGATTTCAACCGTATCGAAACCATGAACACCCTTGTCCGATGTTTTTCCGCCACCGCCATCGCCGTCACGATTTTCGCCTCGGCGGCGGAGCGGGCCGGGGCTGCGGTCGCGCGCACCGAGCCGACCGCGCAGAGCGCGGCCGCCATCGCCGCGCTGGCCGAAGGCAGCGCGCCCGTCGTGATCTGCACCTGGAAGGCGCTGACCGCTCCCGGCTCGACCGCCGCGCCCGCACCCGACGCAAGGCAGCGATGGATGGTCTGGCAGGGCTGGCGGAAAGTGACGCTCGGCGCGACGGGCGCCCCGTCCGCCCCCGCCGCGTCGGAATTGCCCGACGCCTGGTCGCGCGGACGCAACTACGAGTCCGCCTGGTATCTGCTCCGCGCCGATTTGGGCGGCAAATTGCCGGCTTCGCTCTGGCTGGGCTTCGACGCCGTCGCGCACCAGTGCGAAGTCTTTGTGAATGGCGGGTTCGTCGGCCGGCACCTCGGCGGCTACACGCCGTTCGAGTTCGACGTCACCCGCGCGGCCCACCCCGGCGTCAACACCATCGCCGTCTTCGTGCGGGACGAGCACGCGGTCGAATTTCCGAAAACCCAGAGCGCGATCAGCCAATTGGGCGTCACCCGCCCGGGTGCGTTTGGATCCGTCGCCGGTATTCGTGGCGGAATCTATTTCGAAGCGCGCCCCGCGACGCACGTCGAACATGTGCTCGTCCGCACCTCGACCCGGCGAAACGAAATCCGGGTGTCCACGTGGCTGCGGTCGGGCGCGGTTCCGGCCGGGGCGACGGTGACGCACGCGGTCTACGCCTGGCCTGACGGCGGCCCCGCCGTACTCGAAATCCCCGCCGTGCCCCAGCCCGCCGGTGGGGGCACGGTTGAAGTCGTCGCGGCGTGGGCGGACGCCCTCCGCTGGAGCCCGGAGCATCCGAATCTCTACACGTTGCGCACCACGGTGCGGAGCGGCGGCCGGTCCGAAACCGTCGAGACGCGTTTTGGGTTCCGCGAATTCTGGGTCGAGGGGAGGAGTTTCGTGCTCAATGGCACGCCCACCCGCCTGCTCGGCGCGTCGCTGGCGCGGGATTTGAATGTCACGGCCCCGCCCGACGTGGGCCGGCGCTATGGCCGCGACGTGCTGGACTTTCTGAAGCGCGAATTCAATTACCGGGCGCTGCGTTTTCACGCGGCGATCCACCCGGCCGCCGCGGCCGAGGCGACGGACGAGGCCGGTTTCCTGGTCATCAACCAGAGTTCCATCTGGTCCGCGATGGGTGGCTACTACACCAAAGGCGGCGCAGCATTTCTGCAGAACATCGAGCGGGAATTCGCCGAATGGTTCTGGCGCGACGCGAACCACCCCTCGATCGTCATTTGGGATGTCGAGAACGAGATGATCCGCGACGTGCGCACGCCCGAGCGCGAACGCTGGGTCCTGGCGCTCGATCGTTTCATCAAGCAACTCGATCCGAGCCGCATCGTGGAACACTCCGGCGCCGCGTGGTACGCGCCCAACCAGGAGACGATCCACGTCCACATGCAGGAGCAATATGCCGAGCCCCTCCGCGCGTGGGCACAGGATGGCCGGGTGCCGCTGGTGCTGGGGGAATATTGGGTCGGCGGCCGGGGCGGCGAGACCCGCCTGCCCAACGGCTACGAATACGCCGACCGCCTCGATTACCTCCAGGAGGAATCCCGACTCTATCGCGAAAAGACCCTGGAGATGCGCAACTATGGGGCTTCGGGCGTGATGCCCTTCTGGCTCGACCGGACCATCCTCGGGCGCAACTACGACCGGTTCGGGAGCGTTTACGATCCGAAGCACGAACCGATCTTTCGCTGGCCCTATCCCGGTCTCCGGAACCTCGGCGGCGAAGCCCTCGCCCCCGTGATCGCCTTCGCGTGGCCGCGCGACGGTTCGGTGGTCGCCGGCGCCCGGCTCGAAAAGGAAATCGTCGTCTGCAATGACCGCGAGTCGTCCGGAGATTTTGACGTCCGCTGCGAATATGGCGGGCAGCGCCAACAATGGCAGGTGACACTCCAGCCCGCCGCCCAGGCCCGGCGCCAGGTTTCCTTTGCCCCCGCCAGCTCTGGCGAGCTCGTCGTCACGCTCACCGAGGCGTCCGGTCGCCCGCTCGGCGGGGACACGTTCCCGATCCACGTCATCGCCCCGGCGCAGGCCGCCGCGCCGAAATTGTCGCGTCGTCTCATGGTGCTGCCGGCGCCGTCGCCGGAGGACGCCGCCGCGTTGCGCGAACTTGGATTGTCTTACGAGACGGCCACCGGGCTTCCGGCCGATGCCGCCGGCACGCTGGTGCTGGTTCCGCCCGCGGCGCCTCGCGACGCGCTCGGTCGCACCGGCGCCGCGGTGCGCCGGTATTTGGCCGCGGGTGGCCGGCTGCTCGCGCTCGAACAAGTGGAGCAGCCGGCGTGGCTGCCCCTCACGCTTCCGTTCTGGCCGTCGGCGAAAAAATCCGCGCCTGAGTTCACCCTGCTCGGCTGGCCGACCACCACCCGGAACTTGATTTTCAGCCGCGAAATTCCGCTTTACGCCGCGGGCCATCCGGCGTTCGCGGGACTCACCCCGCGCGATTTCTCGTGGTGGAACGAGCAGGATGGCCGCATCAGCGACGACGCTTTCGTGCGCCCCAACGCCATCGACACGCGCGCCGACGCCGCTTACCGCATGCTCGCGGGATCGTCGCGGCGCGAAAACGCCTCGCTCGTCGAAGGCTCATGGGGCGAAGGCACGGCGGTATTCTGCCAGGCGCAGGTGCTCCGGCAGCGCGCGCATCCCGCCGCCCGCACCTTGTTGATGAATCTGCTGCGCTATCTCGACGGTCCGGCCTGGCGGACCGACGGGCAAACGATCGGCCTCGTCGGGGATTTGAGCACCGCGCGTCTGGCCGCGCTGAGCGGGCTCGCGCCGGAATCGTTCCGGCCGGTGTTGAATTCCACCCGGGCACCGCGCCTGGTCGTCGCCGGCAATGGCGCCGAGGTGGCGCAGCTCGACGCGCTGGCCCGCGGGGGTTGCACGGTGCTCGTGCTCTCCCGGGAAACCGCCAACCGCGTGCCGGGCTACGCCGCGCCGGGCGAATCGGGTCGCAGCTATGCCGGGACGCGGGCGCGCACGGTCGATGAACCGCTGTTTTGGGGCGTGACGAGCGCCAGCTTTCTCCCGTTGGACGAGTCGCCCGCGACGGCGGTGCTGACGAAAACTCCCGCCGGCGTTCGTACGGTGCTGGGTGGCTTGTCGGGCCCGCGATCTCGCGCCGCGAGGGGAAGTTCAGGAGGCCAGAACACGTTCCACGCCATCGAATCCATGGACGGCGACCGCCCCCTCGCCGTCGTCGAACCGCGCGGGCTGGGACGGCTCGTCGTCACGACGCTGGAGCCGTGGAATCCTGGGGTCGAAAGCCATCGGCAGCTCCTGCGCACGCTCTTCGCCAACGCCGGCGTCCGCATTCCCTTTGCGGGCGATCGGCCGGCGAACGTTGCCGTAAAGGCGACGGTGCCGCTGCGTTTGGACGGCCGGCTTGACGATTGGACGAACGACATGGAGGACCGCAACGTCTCCCAATTCCAGCACGCCACGCCGATCGTGCTGGGCAGCCGCGACGCCGTTGCCGGTCGCGTGGCGGGCGACCTCGAGCTGTCGGGCGTCCTCTATCTGTTGCACGACGCGGCCAATCTCTATCTCGGGGGGATCGTGTTTGCGGCCGGCGCGCCGGAGGTGGAAGTCGAACTCGGCGGACACAAACTCGTGGTCAGATTCACCCCGGCTGCGGTCGCCATCGACGGCCGGGCCGTGATGCCGGCGCACCTGGCCACCGGCCGGCAGCCGGCGCGGGAGGTGAGTGACACGCGGCTGCTTTCCCTCGCCACCTTCAACGCCCAGATTGGCAGCATGAGCGCCGCGGGCGATTCCCCGGGTCGCACGTTTGAAGCCGCCGTGCCCTTCGCCGCGCTCGGCCTGGCCTCGATGCCGAAGGAACTTCCCGCCCGCGTGCGGTTGCGAGGCGCCGACGGCACGATCCTGCAGGCGCCACTCGGGGCCGAAGCGGGCGAAAATCCCGTGCTTAACCTGCGGATGGAGCCGCCGTGACGACTCTGCCAGGACCACCCCGAGCGCCGGCTGCGCTGGCACGGTCGCCCGCAGCGGCGCGCCTCAACCGAAATCCAATCCGGTTTGGCGGGCCGTCTCGAACAGGTGATCGCGGGCCTTCAAATACTCGCCGGCGTTCGGCAGGTGCTCGAGGATGAGCGGCGCATCCTGCGGAAGCTGCGCCAGCCGGCGCAGGTAGGTGCCGTAGTCGAGCGAGCCGAGCCCCGGGCCGACCTCACGGAAGTGCACGTTCATCTCGACGTCCCACATCAGGTCCTTGGCGTGACAGCTCACGATCCAGCGGCCCAGCTGGTCGAAGCATTCGTTGAGCAAGTCGGTGTTGCGGTAGAATTTCTCGGGCGAGTTGATCAGATTGCAGGGATCGAGATGCGCGGCAAACGCCGGCCGATCCTCGGCCTGGATCATCTTCACGTAGGCATCCGGACCGTCGGGCAGGGACCAGCCCATGACTTCATAACAGAACTTCGCGCGCTTGGGCTTCACCGCGTCGATGATCTTGCGTGCGTTCTCCACCGCGGCGTCGAAAAATCCCGGTGAAAGGTTGTCGGGGTGCGGCCCAAACCAGGAGGTCGGGTTGAACGATCCGGCGATGTCGACGCAGCACAGCGCGCCGATCTCCTCGGCGAGCGCCAGACCGTCCGTGACGGTCTGGAGGTTGGTGCGGCGCTTTTCGGGATCGGCGTCGAGGAGATTCACCCAGCGGCCGACTTCGGCGAGAACGACATCGTGCCTGGCGAATGCCGCGGCGGTCGCCTTGATGCGGACGGGATCCGTCAACGGAACCTTCGGGCAAATGGCGGCGCGATAGCCCAGGGTGCGATAGGCGCGCGCGAGTTCCTCCGGATCGTCCGTCTTCGCTACTGCTGGGGCGCCGAGGCGCAGCGATCGGGGCCGGGGTGTTGGCGCCGGGGCTTGGGCGAGGAGCAACGAGGTCGGGTGGAGCGCGCCCGCGAGGGCCGCCGTGCGCAAGCCCTGGCGAACAAATTCCCGGCGGCTCCATGGGCTGGTCGTCTTCATGGTTTCTTCTTTCATTTCCAGAACTTGTGGTAATCGCGGGAGCGGACGCGTCCCTATGGCATTCTTGTCTGCCGTACCATCGTGCGAAGATCCCAGTCCGCCGGATTGAACGCCTGATGCGTTTCCGGCATCGACCGGTAGCCGCCGACCTGCGTTTCGCTATCGATGATCCGACCCGTCCCGTCGCGCGACTGCCGCACGATGCGGTGGTCGACGGCGTCACGATCCCACGGCCGCGCGCCGGCGTTTTTGAACACCGACTCCTCCACCTGCGAGGCCGGCAATACCTTCAGGTTGGGTGGCCAGTTGACCGGTTGCGGGCTTTCCAGGATTCGTCCCGTCGCTCCGTTGGCCCGGGCCGTCCGAGGCATCGGTTTGCCCGCACGATCCGTGGCCAAGTTGTCCGCCAGGTGCAGGTCGAGGTCGCCGATCCCTTCCAGGAGAAGCAGCGATAGTCCGGGTTTGGTGTCGGCTCCGGCTCGCAGGACGTTGCCCACCAGCTCCATCCTTCCGTTCTCGAATTTGCGATCATGCCAGAGCACGTCCGGCAGGCGATAGGCGACCGCTTGCACCCCCGGATTGAAGATGAAGTTGTTTACGACCGCCACGCGCGTCCCACCTTTGGCGAGCGGATGCCGCTGCGAGCAGTCCGCATAGAGATTCCCCGCGATGAGAACGTCGGTGATGTTGTCCATAACCAGAGAACCCTTGGAATGCTCCCCGCTCGCGTGCGTGGCGTGGCTCAATCCTTCAGCGATGATGTTGTTGCTGAAAGTGACCCGGTGCGAGGTGTTCTGTCGCCATTCCTCGGCGGTCTGGCCCGTGAAGGGTTTGCCGGAGGCGCTGAGATTTTCGTCGATCGACCAGGAGATGGAGCAGTGGTCCACGATGACGTTTATCCCGGCACTTTCGGTGGACAGTCCGTCCGGCTCCCAGCCGATCTTTTTGGCGTATCCGGCGGTGCCCGGTCGCACCCGGATATGCTGGATGACGACATCATGCGTCTCGACCGAGAGCCCGCCGCGAATGAGGGTGATGCCTGGCGATGGCGCGGTCTGCCCGGCGATGGTCAAGAAGGGTTCCCTGATTGCCACGGTGCAATTGCGCGGACCGGTGACCGGTCCCAGATCGATCACGCCGCCGACTTCGAAGACGATGATCCGAGGTCCTTTGGCCTTGAGCGCCGCGAGCAACGAGCCCGGACCCGCCGGCGCAAGCGTGGTCACGCGGAGAATCTGTCCGCCGCGGCCGCCCGGCGTGGTGGCCGCCCAGCCCATGGCCCCAGGAAACGCCAGGTCGAACGCGGGCGCATCGGAAGACGCGGCCATCAACTGAATTGTCAGAACGAGCGTGAGGCAGCTCGCGAGTGGCGCGAGGCCTTTGAGGCGATGCATAATAAGAAAACTGCGCGTGGTGCTACACCGAAGCGAGTTTTCACGCGCCGGTCGGCCCCGGGTGGTGGCCGAGCGAGGCACTGCGGTAGCCCGTCGATGATCGGGGCGTTGAGCTGGGCGTTGCCACGAACCGAGTTGATGAAGTTGCGCGTGGTTTTCGGGCCGGCCCGGCGCCGGAGGCCAGCGCCGGGTTCGGTGCGTCAGAACGCCACCGGCGTGGTGTAGATGTACTGGCGCGGTTCGGTGAGGCGCGGCCAGCGGTAGCTGTTGCCCTCCTGATCCTCCAGGAAGCGCCGGGTGCCCCCGGTTTTCTCCAGGGAGCGGCGAGGTCGATCAAATCTCCGGGTGGTCGCGGGGAACGGCCGGGGGGCGCTATGATGGGCTCGACGAAAGCCCGGCTCCACCACGCGCGCTGGGGAGTACGGGGAAGGCACGGGGATTCATGCGGATCAGAAGGCGAACGAATTGCTCACGACGAACTGGCGGGGATCGGGCAGGTAGCGCGCGTTGCGATAGGAACCCCGGGCGGTGACGCGGTCGAAGAGGTTGTTCACGTTGAGCTGACCCGTCCATTGGATGCGGCCGATCTTGCGGCGGTAACTGGCGAAGGTGCCGAAGATCCAGTCGTCGCGGAGCTTCACTTCCGGAAGGACGATCGTGCCGCCGATGTTGACCGCGCCGCGGGTGGTGCCCTCGATGTAGCGCACGGAACTGCCGAGGGCGAGGCCCTTGAGCGGCCCTTCGGTGATCGAGTAGCGCGCGGTGGCATTGCCGGTATGACGGCCGGTGGCGGTGACGCCTTCGATCGTGTCCGCCATCGTCTGCAGTGTCTGCGCGGTGGCGGCGAGGGGATCGAGGCCGCGGGCCTGGGCCGTCGCCTGCGCCTCGGCGAGCTTGGCTTTGAGCAGTGGGTAGAAATTCGTGAACGTGACCTCGGACGTGGAGTAAACCATCCGTCCCGTCCAGTTGGGCGTCGGCGAAAAGAACAATTCGATCTCGTCGCCGATCGACTGTTGATCCCGATAGTCGATGTTGTTGAAGAAGGGTTGGGCGAGGAGCGGGTTGAGCTCGTTGGCGGGGACGCCGCCGATGCCGAAGCTGTCGTTGGTGCTGGTGGTGTCGAAGTGAACGTAGGAGAGGCCGATGCGGCCGCTGAGGAAGTTGAGCCGCACGCCGAGGTCGGTGCCTTTGCCGCGCAGGCCGAGGACCGCCCGGCCGTTCAGGTCGAGGCCCACGTTGTCCGTGAACTGCGTGGACTCGAGCCACGCCCCGGTGAGCGCCAGCCAGGGCAGCACCTGGAAGACGGCGCCGTAGGTCTTGTTGGTCTTCCACTGGGTCGTGAAATCGAAGGTGGGGATGGAACCGCCTTCGGGGATGGGCTGATTGTTGGCGTCGAGGAAGGCGATGATGTTGCCGGCGGCGGGGTTGTTGCCCACCCGGGCGACGCTCTGGTGCCAGCGGTCGCGGCTGATCCCGAGGCTGGTGCGGAGACGGCCCTTAAAATAGCTGCCGAGGGCATTGAACGCGAGGTTCAGGATGCTCTGGTCGAAGCGCGCGTTATTCTGGGTGAGGTTTTGGCGGGTGAAGGTGGTGACGCCCGGGACGGGCGAGAAACGCAGCGCCGCTTCGCTGTTGCCATCGCGGAGATAATGGTAGCGGTAAACCTGATTGTTGAGGAAGTACGCAGCGTTGCCGCTCAGGCCGCGCCGGGTGATCTCCGCGGCGGTCAGCGTCTCGCCGAAAACGTCGCACGCATATTCCTCGGCGCGGAAGCCGGCGCTGGCGACGAGCCGTTGGGTGATGCCGAGAGGCAGTTGGGCGTCGTACACGACCACGCCGCGGTAATTGTTGATCTCGTGGCTGCTGTTGACCTGCTTCCACGCGGTGAGGAAGTAGTATTCCTCGTAGCGCGGGTTGGGGATGAGGCGCAGGCCGGCGGGATCGTTGGGATCGGGGAGGTTGGGGGAGACATCGATGAACACTGCGCGGCCGCCGAAAGTCGTCTGGTTAATGTTGTCCATCTGCGGCTGGATGGCGGTGTCGCGCTGGCCGTTGAGCGCCAGAAGCACGCGGAGGCGGTCGGTGAGGTCATGGCGCAGCTCCACCGTGTAGGCGTGCCAGCGGCGGTCGACATAGCCATCCGGGCCAAACCAGTCCTGATAGCGCGGCACGATCGATTCCGGGATGCTGCCCACGGGGATGAGCGCGGCGTTCGTGATGAGGTTGGCGGCGGCGGCGCCGTTCTGCACGCGCGAGTTGCGGAAGACGGCGGTCGCGGTCGACTCGAAATTGTAGAACGTGCCGTCGATCAGCATCCAAATCTGCTTGTTGCCGGCCGCCTGCGTCCGGAACTGGCCCACCCCGTCGGCTTGCACGCCGGGCAGCGACGGGATCGCGTCGAGGGCGTTGGTCCCGGTGCCGCGCACATAGGCGGCGGTCTGGTCGGTGAGGATGGCGTGGGTGGTGCCGTCGCGCTGATTGGCGCGCTCGAAGGTCACATCGAGGACCGTGCGCGGCGTGATCTGCCAGCGCAGGGCGGCGGCGATGCCCTTGATGTCGCTGCCGGAGCGCTGCCGCGCACCCTCGCCATCATTGTAGAGAGCATTGAGCCGAAACGCGAACCGCCGGGGGACGATGGTCTGCTGGTGGTCGAGCGCCGCCCGGCGGCTGCCAAAACTGTCCCAGCGCGTGGCGACCTTCGTCTCTTTCGGGCCGAAGGTCGCGCGCTTGGTCGAGACATTGACGGTCCCGCCCGCGTCGACATCCCCGTAGGACAGGCCGCCCGGGCCGCGCGAGAACTCGATGCGTTCGATGTTGAAGGCGTCCTGCGGCATATACCAGGGAAACCCGTCGCGAAGCTGGCGCGCGGACGAGAGCCCGCGGAAACTGATCTGGTTGCCGCTGCGCTGGCCCGTCGCCGCGCCGCGCGTACCGCTGTCGTTGAAGATGTTTTCGGTGCCGACGCCGTAGTCGACGGCATCGAGGAAATTCAACAGGTCGAGGTCGGCGAGAAAGTCGGCGTTCATCACCGAGATGGCGTTGGGCAGGTTCTCCAGTTTCTCGTTGGTGCGGGTGCCGGACATCGTCGTGGAGGCCGCGTAGCCGAGGTCCTTGTCGGCGCTGACCTCGAAGACGGAGAGCTGGACGGGGTCGGCGTCAGCCGGGTTCGCGGAGGGAGGGGGCGGAACGGACTGGGCGAAGGCGGCAGGCGCCCAGGCGAGGGTGAGCAATACGGCGGGTGTGAGGTGCTTCATGGATTTGGGAGGGTGTTGAGGGAGGTTGGCAGGGAAACCCGACGCTCCGGCGGGCGGCTGGACTTGACTGGCTTGAATCTGATTATTGGGGCGGCACCTGCTTTTCGAAATACGCGCGGACCGCCGTCACAAACGGGGCCGGATTGGCGGCGTAGACCGGGCTGTCGGCCTCGATGGCCATGACTCCGGTCCAGCCGGTGTCCTTGATGGCGGCGAAAAGTCCGGCGTAGTTGGCGATGCCCTGGCCCATCTCGGTGTCGACGGCCGTGCGCTTGCCGTTGGTCGTCTCGATTTTCTTGTCCTTGAAATGGATGGCCAGGACGCGGTCGCCATATTCGCGGAATACCTTGGCCACGTCGAAGCCCGCGGCGGCCACCCAGCCGGCGTCGAGGCACACGCCGATGCGCCGGTCCCGGGTGGCGAGGATCTTTTTCACCGTCGCCGGGTCGCCGTAGACCGTGCCCGTGCCGTGATTATGGATCGCGAGCTTGATGTCGTACTCCTTCACGAGCGCCTCGAGGTTGTCCCATTCCGCCTGGTTCTTCGGTTCCACGACGATGAACTTCATGCCCATCAGCCGGGCGAACTCGAACAACTTGCGGTTCGCTTCCGGATCGAGGGAAGTGGCGTTGACGCCAAACGAATACGCGACGAGCCCGTGCTGCTTGAGCACTGCTTTCTTGCGCAACGTCTCCTCCTTGGGTGCCGCGGGATCCAGGTGTTTGCCCGCCATCTCGAGGTATTTGAAGTGGTGCTGGACGGCAAAATCCACGACCTGCTCGAAGGTCAGGTTGCGGCAGGTGTAGGTTTGCAGCCCGAGTTGCGGGCCCGTATCCGCGGCTCGGGTGCAGCTGAGAACCGCGAGGGCGGCGAAGCCAGCGGCCAGACAGTTTCGGAGGGTTTTCATGAGTAGGTGGTGGTCGGGAAAGGGAGGACGGCTATTTCGATTTCTTCAGGGCGTCCAATTTGGCGCGGTACGATTCCCACGGGACCACACCCACCTGCTGCGCCCAGGCCTCGTAGCTTTGGGCGAGCGCATTGACCTGGTTGGGAAACTGGCTGGCAAGATTCTGCAAGAGACGAAACGGGGTGTTGCTGGCGTTGGCCCACGCCGGACCGTAACTGGCGTACGTGTCGGGACCACCCGGGAGGATCGGCGGGGCGCCGCCGGGGCGCTTGGTCCCGAGATTCTCGGCGCACCCGCCGTTGTCGGAGAGGAAAAACACCAGCGTGTGGCGGTCGGCCCCGGTTTCCCTGAGGCGGGCGAGAATTTTGCCCACGGCGTAATCGAGGCGGTCGACCTGCGCGGCGTAGACCGCCATGCGGTGGGCCTGCCACTCCTTGTTCGGCACTCCGTCCCAAGCCGGGGCGGATTTGTCGCGCGGCGAGAGCGGCCACCGCGCATCCACGATGCCGAGTTCGATCTGGCGCTGGTGACGGGCCGTGCGCAAAGCGTCCCAACCTTCGCGGTACTTGCCTTCGTATTTGGCGATATCCTCCGGCCGCGCGTGCAACGGCCAGTGCGGGGCGGTGTAGGCGACGTAGAGGAAGAAAGGCTGGGGCTGCCGGCTGAGTTCCGCGATGGTGCGTTCGGCGTGGGCGGTGATCGCGTCGGTCAGATAGTAGTTCGGGCCGTCGGCGGCGACCGGTTCGTTGTCCCGGGTGAGTGAGGTCGGGGCGAAGTAACTGGTGAAGCCATCGATGATGCCGTAGAAGCTTTCGAATCCGCGCTGGCGTGGCCAATTGTGCTTCGAGTCGGTGAACGGCGTGAGATGCCACTTGCCGACCATGGCCGTGTGGTAGCCCGCCGGCTGCAGGACTTCGGCGATGGTGACGGCGCGATCGCTCAGGTCGGTCCGGTAGCTGGGAAAGCCAAAATAGGGGATCGGCCGGCCGCCACTTTCCACCATGTGGCCGATGCCGGCCTGATGCGGGTAGAGGCCGGTGAGGAGCGCGGCGCGCGCCGGGCAGCAGCGGGTGGTGTTGTAGAACTGGGTGAAGCGCAAACCGCCGGCCGCCAGTTGGTCGATGTTCGGCGTGGCGATTTCCGAGCCGTAGCAGCCGAGATCGGAGTACCCCAGGTCGTCCGCCAGAATGATGACAATGTTCGGACGTGGGGGCGCGGCGCGGGCGGCGGCGATTTGCCTGCCCGAAGTCTGGCCGAAGCCGAGGGTGGTGGACAGCAGCGCGAGAAGGAGGGTGAAACGCTTCATCGGAAGATCGGACTACCGCCGTTTCCTTACCTTCGCCGCGATGTCGTTCGCGAGGTCGGGCACCGTCAGGATCACCTGACCGTGGGCTGCCTGCACCTCCTCGGTCTTGATCACACCGCCCTTGTACGTGTCCCACCACTCCACGACGTACCGCGTCTTGTCTGCTCCCATGCGGTCGAGGGTGAGTTGCCCGCCTTTGATCGGATCGATCTTCGCGCCGTTGACGACGTTCCACCAGGTGTAGGCTTGGTTGTAGATCCAGAGCAGCCGCAGGTCGGTGCCTTCGAGCAGGAAAGCTTTCAGTCCGGAGGAACACTCCGGCGTGTCGGGCATAAAACCTTGTTTCGTCCACGGCACATCGCGGGTGAATTGGGCCAGCGGCTTGAAGTTCCAGTATTGGTCCATCGGATCGATCTGGTTGTCCCACCACCACAGCATCGCCGTGCCGCAACCGCCGGACATGATCGCCGGCCAGATGCCGGTGTGCAGGTTGACGCCGCCCGTATCCTTCGGCCACCACTCCTTCGCGTGCTGGCTGAGGCCGAATTCAGCGAACATCGCCGGCTTGCCGAACGCCCGGATCTTGTCCTGCCAATGCGGGATGAAATAGGCCATGTCCTTCGCGTCGCGCTTCATGGCCTCGTTGAAGAAGTAATAGCCGTGCATCTGTGCCCAATCCATTTCCGGCAGGTGCCACAACGCGTCGTCGAAGTCGCAGGAGCCGAGGCTCGTCGTCGTCAGGTGCCGCCACGGATCGATGGACTTCGGATTCGCCTTGCCCGCCTCAAAACGGCGCCAGGCCGAGAGGCACAACTTGACGTAGATGCCCTTGCTCTCCGCCAGCCGCAGCACGTAGTCCAATTGCCACGCCCGATCCAGCCGGTACTCGCCGAGCCGCTCGGTCTCCAGGCCAAACGCCCATTCCGGCATCCAGAGGCGCGCGTAGTTCTCCTCGTTCTCCGCCATGCGACCGAACCAGCGATCGTAGTCGGTCGTCCCGTGGCCCTTCTTGTACCAGCAGACGTTGTGGCCGATGGCGAGGTACGGAGTACCGTCGTCGAACTCGAAGTAATGCGGGTCGGACTTGCTCACGCGGAGGTAGCCGTGACTCGCCGCCGGCTCGCAGACGAAGGCGCCTTCCGGCGAGGTCTGTGCGCCCGCCCGATCCTTCACCGTCACGGTAAAAGTATGGCGACCTTCTTCGGTCGGGGCGAATCGCACCTTCCAGACCGGCGTCCCCTTGGGCGTGAGCTGCTCCGTCTCGCCAGTGACGACGCGATCGTAGTCCTGGAAGTAAAATCCCGGGACGCCGATGGTCTTGCCCGACGGCGAGACGAAGTGCGCGTCCACCGCAATTTCGTTCGGATCGAAGGGGGCCGTGAGGCTGGTGGCGGCGGGAAGGGTCAGCTCGAGCAAGGCGCCTCGCGTCACGGTTTCCGCCGACTGACCAACGGCGATCGTGGTGGTCGCCACTGCGGGCTGACCCCGCACGACGGTGGCTGCGGGCGCCAAAGCGCCCAGCCACGCGGCGAGGAGCAGGGGGCGCATGCACAGCCTACCGATAGTTGAATTCGTCACCGGTGATGGTCCGCAGATTGCGCCCAGGCGTGCGGCTGCCAATTAGAAATCAAACGTCGTCGAGACGATGTAGGTGCGGGGCGGGAGACGATTGTAACGCGCGAATTCGCCGGTGGACAGCGCCTTCACGGGGACGAGGGTCCAATTATTGAAGAGATTGCGCACATTGAGCTGCACGCGGTACCGGATGTTCTCGAACATTTTCAGGCGGCCCGAGTAATTCAACCCGAGGTCGCTGAAGATGGTGTAGGGCCCGCGGACGGGCTGGGTCGGGTCCAGGAGCAGAGTGCCACCGGCCCCGGTGGTGACCGCGTAGCCGATCGTGGCGCCGGAACGGTAGCGGAAGGCGAGGTTGGTGGACAGCCCCTTGAGCCGGCCCTCCGTGAAGCGATAGGCCGTGATGAGATTCCCGGAGAGTTGCCGGCCCTGATCGACCGAGGTGCCGTCGTAAGCCATGAAGGTGGCGAGCGACTGATCCTGGATCACACTCTGGAAATATTGGGCGAAGGTTTGCGCGCCGGGCGTGAGATTGAACGGCTGGGTGTTCCACACATTCACGGTCGCGCTGCCCACGGTCGTGGTGGCCGCCTGCCAGACCGGCAACCGGGCGTTGATCCACTCGAACCACGCCTGGCCGATGTTGCTCTGCACCGTCTTGGTCTTGGAGCCGTTCACGATGAAATCCCAATTGCGGGTCGGCCGCCAGGAGAGCGAGAGTTCGTTGCCCTTCGAAAGGTTGTCGAGCATCACCCAATAGTTGGCGCGTCCCAGTTCGCGATAGCCGCCCTGGCCGGCATTGAGTGCCGCCACGGTGGGATCGAGCTGCATGATATTCACATCGATGTTGTAGAGATTGTCGCGGATCGGGTCCTGGAACGGACTGTTGCCGGCGCGGATGGGACCGGCTGTGTTCTCGTAGTGCGTGAGGCGCAACTGGAGCGTATCCTTGAAGAGCTTCAGGTTGAAGCCGTAGTCGGTGCCTTCGCCGGTGCTTCCCGGGTACACGGTGCCGAAGGGATCGTACTTTCCAATGTTGGGCTGGAAGGTCTTGGAGTGGTTGTAGAGGGCGGAGAGCCACGAGGTCAGGTGGAAGACGATCCCCTCGGTCTCGGTGCTGCCGGTCTGGGAGTCGCCCCACTCGCCGAAGGTCGCCACCTTGTAGGAGGTGTTCAGCCCGCTCCAGTCGGTGGTCTGGTATTTGGGATCGAGGCTGGCGCTCCTGGCCTTGTCCTTGCGATAGCCGTACAACAGCACGATCCGATCGTTCAGAACGTAGTCCTGCACGGCGAACTGCATCGTATTGGTCTTCTGGCGGGAACCGCTGGGGGCCACGCCGCTAATCAGGGGGTAGCCGTCAATGCTGGTCCAGGGCGTCCAGCTCGTGTACGCGCATCCATCGAAATGAGCCCCGCGAAGCCCTGGGCGCCGTCCTGCGAAAAATATTCCTGGTGAAACCACGAGCCCTGGCAAAACAGGTTCCGGGTGATCTCTTGATCAATATTGATGCGCCAGTCGTCCGCCTTCTGATAGATGAACTGGGTGTCGCCGAGGACGTTGACGTCGCGGGGCACCGGGTTGTCCGGGCCGGTCAGGCTCTGGGTGAACCGGTCGAAGGAATTGAACGGATTGAAGGCGTTGGGGATGCTATCGGGGCCGCGGGTCGAGACGCTGTGGCCCCAACTGCGGATGTCGCCGTCGGCCACGGCGCCGACCCCGCCGTAGGTCAGGACGATCTGGCTGTTGTTACCCGCGCCCACGAAGACGGGGTTGTTGCCGAGGCTCGGCAGTGCGGCGGTGCCGGCGTTATTGTACAGCGGCTTGTCCGTGGCATAGGGGCCGCCCACAAAGCGGGACGCGTACAGCCAGGGTGTATAGACATCGACGGGGAGTTGGGTTCTCGCCCGGTTGCTGTTCCAATCCGTGTGTTCGTAGGCCGCCGTAACGGTGGTAGTCTTGAACGGCTGCGCCGTGATGGCGCCATAGAGGCGGGTTTGTCGGTCGAGGTTGGGTTTGATGTCCTTGATGCCTTCGTCCGTCATCCCGTCGAAACGCAGGGCGAGCCTGTCCTTCACGATCACGCGGTTGAGGTCGAAGCTGCCGCGCTTGCTCTGGTCGGAGGTCAGTTGAAATTTCACGCTGATCAGGTTCTTCTTCAGGTCGCCCCGGTTCAGGGTGGTGTCGACGATGCCGGAGGGATTGCCCATGCCGAAGAGCAGGGCGTTGGGGCCGCGGGCGATGGTCAGGCGCTGGGTGTTGTAGCCATCCGAGGGCATGCTGCTTTCGAAGAAATCCACCGAGGTGGTGGCGCTGCTCAGCCCCCGCATGATGTTGTTGTTCTTCGGCTGCGTGTTGCCGAATCCGGTGCCCATGTTGTTGCTGTTGTCGGAGTAGTCGTTGGGGCCCGCGATGTTGGTGCCGTATTCGAGCGCCTGCTCGAAATTGTTCACCGCCAGATCCTCAAGAAAGGCGCTGGTCATGACTTCGAGCGGTTGCGCCAGGTCCCCCAGATCCGTGCGCAGGCGGCTGCCGGCCAGAGTCTGGGTCGCGACCCAGCCCTTGTCGCGATCCGCGACAATGACAAACGGCGAGAGTTCGACGGCGACGTCGGCGGCGGCAGCGGCCGCCGGTCGGGCGGGAGTCACCGTTTGGGCATAAACACTCGCGCCGAAGCTTAAGGCGCTGAGCACGATGGCGGAGAGCCGGCCGAAATCGAACGGGCGGTGCGAATCGGAGATGAATCGGGCGGTCTTCATTTTGGGAGGGAGCGAGGGTTGGATCTGCAGGGGCCGGAGCCGTTGGTGATGGTGCGCCTTGGTTCGCGACATCGGTCTGCGGCGAACGGCGTGAGCCGGCGGCGCGCCGGCGGTGGTTGAGATCAACGTCCCGGCCCCGGCCCGGCCACGCGTTTGTCGGTTAACCCGTTATCCTCCGGCGGCCCGGTCTCGCGCCGCGCCTCGGGAGGAGAGGTTGAACGGATCGCGGCCGGGTTTCCGGCGCCCGGGGCGTCGCGGGCTGTCGCCTGCGCTCGAGTTCGGCGCCGGGCGCGAGCGGTCATGGAAGACTACTTCTTCGGCGGCGGGATGGGACGGTTGCCAAACCACTTGGCTGGCACGTCCTCGGGCGCCTTCAACTCGGTGCGCAACCGGGCGAGTTCGCGCGTGAGTTCCGTCTGCGTCGCCGCATAGGCCGGCTCGCCGTAGACGCTCCGCATCTCCTGCGGATCCGTCTGGAGATCGAACAGCTCCGTGTAGTCCTCGCCGGTGCCGTAGAACTTCACCAGCTTGTAGCGATCGGTGATGACACCATAGTGCGGGCGCACGTGGTGCGGCATGGGGTACTCGTAGTATTGATAATAGAAGGACGTCCGCCAGTCCGCCGGGCGCCGGCCCGCCAGGATCGGTTGCAGGCTGCGGCCCTGCATGCTGGCCGGCACGGGCAGGCCGGCCGCGTCGAGGAACGTCTCGGCAAAGTCGAGGGTGGACACGAGGTCGCGGCTGACCGTGCCCGCTTTGGTGACTCCGGGCCAGCGCACCAGCAGGGGGGTGCGCACTGACTCCTCGAAGATCCAGCGCTTGTCGAACCAGCCGTGCTCGCCGAGGTAGAAACCCTGATCGGAGCAGTAGACGACGATGGTGTTGTCGGCGAGGCCCTCCTGCTCGAGATAGTCGAGCACGTGGCCGACGCTCTCGTCGACCGAGCGGATCGTGGCGAGATAGTCGTGCATGTAGCGCTGATACTTCCAGCGGACGAAGTCCCGGCCCGTGAGATTGGCGGCCTTGAACTTCGCGTTGCGGGGCTCGTAATAGGCGTCCCAGACCTTGCGCTGCTCGGCCGTGAGTTGCGGGGGCGGCGTGAGCTTGAGATCCTTCGCGTTCATCGTCTTGTCGATGGTCATGTCCTGATCGTGTTCGGCGAGACCGCGGCCGGCATAGTCGTCGAAGAGCGAGGCGGGTTCCGGATACTGTCGGTCACCATCGGCATTGAGGTGGCGGAGGGCGGGTTCCCACTCGCGGTGCGGCGCCTTGTGCTGGCACATGAGCAGAAACGGCTTCGACTTGTCGCGCTGGCGCAGCCAGTCGAGCGAGGCATCCGTGATGAGGTCGCTCACGTAGCCGGAGGTCGTGATCTTCGTGCCATTGCGGATCATCGGCGGGTTGTAATAGACGCCCTGGCCGGGGAGAATCTGCCAGAAGTCGAAGCCGACCGGGTCGGAGCCGAGATGCCACTTGCCGACCATCGCGGTTTGGTAGCCGGCCTTTTGGAGCAGCTTGGGAAACGTGACCTGCGAGCTGTCGAAGCGGCAATTGCTGTTGTTGTAAAAGCCGTTGATGTGATTGTACGTGCCGGTCTGCACCGTGGCCCGACTGGGGCCGCAGATGGAGTTCGGCACGAGGCAGCGATCGAAACGCACGCCGGCTTTGGCGATCCGGTCAATGTTCGGCGTCTCGAGCAGGTGGCGCGATTCGTTGTAGGCGCTGATCGCCTGGTAGGCGTGATCGTCCGAGAAGATGAAGACGATGTTGGGCGGCGGCTTGGCGACGGCGCCCGTGGCGGCGAGGGCGAGGAGGATGATGTGCTTCATGAAGAAATTCTGAATGCGCAGGCGAGAATTGGAGGACGTATGAGAATCGAATTGGAAGCGCGCTCTCTGCGTTAGCGTACTTTGGGCGGATCTGATGTCGCCCCTGTCACCGTCCGCTCGCCCCGGTGCGGATGCGCAAGAAAATCGGCTTTGATCAGCGCTCCGGGGCCTTCGGTGCCTTTCGGATCAGACTTGAAAGAATTGCTGTAGGCCGTGGGGTTCCAACTCCAATCGGTCACGAGCGTGTTCAGCATGTCGAAGGCGAATGCGACGTTGCCAATGTCGCGTTCGCGCAAGTAACGCAACAATTGCGCCGCAGATGCAGGATAATGGGGCTGGGCATTGGTGGTTTTCGACGTGGCGGACCATTCGGTGGCGATCATTACGTGTCCGGCGGCATTGAAGTTGCCGAAGTGCTGGTCCCACTCGGCGGGCTCATCGTTAAGCGGGCCGTTGAAATAGGGGTGGATGGCATATGCGAGCTGGCCGGCGGGATCGCGCAACGGCGACGGAGGGGCACCTTCAAAGGTTTTCCCCCAATAAAGGCCATCCGCGAGGACGACATTCTTGGATCCCGTGGCTCGAATCGCCTCAAGCACCTGTTGATGACCGACGTAACCGGAGCCACCGTTGCGCCAGATTTCCCACTCGGCGGGTTTGGGTCGGAAATACCCGAGTTGGGGTTCATTGAACATCTCGTAGATAATGTGCAGATCGTCATTGAAGCGCGGAGCAAGCTGCTGCCACGCGCGCTGGACCGCCGGCACGGGCATCTTTTCGTTGATGTCGCATCCGCTCGGTCCCTGGTGTTGCAGGGAGAGGATGACGTTGAATCCCCTGCGGCGGGCGAGTCGCACGGCGCCTTCGATGTCCGCGACATACTGGAGATCGTAAATTGCCGATTCAGGATCGAGACCACACACGCCCAACTGTAGGCGAATGAGATCCGCACCCCAGCTCTTTGCCGCCGCGAGTTCCGCGTCGCCCCAATGCTTTCGTGCGTTGACGTAACTTTCGCCGCGCAGGCGGCTTTCCGGGGCTACGAACGCGACGATTTGCAGGCCGTTGGGAACATACTTCTGTCCGTTCAACGCGAGATGCCCGTCCTGGATCCGGATACCGGTTACGCTTGCCTCTGCGGCAAAAGCCGCCGCGAACAGGCCAAACGACGCGAAACCCATTCCAACCGCGGACAGCCATCGCGTCCGTCGAGGAGCAACTCGCCCTCGATTCATGAGCGGTTCCCCTTTGCCGGCGTGGCATCCTTCGCGATCGCCGCGACTTCAAGCCGGCTGGGTTTGATTCCAGGCGGGGATACCGCTCGACCGGAGAGGAACGGATCTTCGGTGCGCCTCATCCACCCGTCGAGCGTGGCACGAAATTCCGTCAAGACCCCACTCAGCGCAGGATCGTTCACCCGGTTGCAGGCCTCCAGAGGATCGATCTGGAGATCGAAAAGCAATTCTTCGCCGAGCGGGCGATCAAAATATCCGGCGCGTTGCAGGAGGCGTTTGGTGGGACCCTCGTCGCAATTGGCGCTCTTGGGACCGACCGGATCGAGCCGACGGATATACTTATGGCGCGTCGTCCGTACCGCGCGCTGCGGTTCCGGCTGCTCGTGCCAGCCTTGTTCAGCGAAGATTTCGTCGTGGATGGTGGCCACTTCTCCGCGCATCAGCGACAGGAGCGACTTGCCCTGAAGCCATGGCGGAGGATTGACCTGCAGCAACTCGCACACCGTTGGGAAGACATCCAGATGCGTCACCATTGCGTCGATCACGCGTCCGCCAGAAAAACCGCCCGGGCCGCGCATCATCAGCATGACGCCAATTCCGTGATCGCTCAGGTTGCACTTCATGCCTGGCCAGGCAATGCCGTGGTCCGTAGTCACTATCACGAGCGTGTCTTCCGTTTGTCCGGAAAGGTCCAGAGCATGCAACACATGGCCGATTCGCAGATCGAGCCGGCGCGCGCCCTCCTTGAAACTCGCCATGTCATATCGCGTCCCCGGTGTGTCCGGGAACGTGGGAGGCGGCAGGCAGTAGCGTGCGTCGAGTTTTGCCGGATCGTACGGATCGGTCTGAGAAAAACACTGGCCGCTGGCTGGATCGCCCTGGCGGTTGTCGCGGTGGGTCTGATCGACGCCGAACGAAAGAAACCACGGCCGGGGCGGTGGCTGCGCGATGAACCGGGCGGCGCGCTCATGCAGGTCGGGCACATCCTCGCCCAGGTCGTCTTCGTTGTGTGCAACCGACCCTGGCGCGAGATCCAGGCGGATGCGCGATCACCGCTGTGGAGTTATTATGGAGGCGCCCGGGCCCGCACCCAGGATCTTGGCTATGGCCTCCAGTTCTTCAACATCGTCGAGGAGGGGATGTCCGCGCGGCGACTCTCGCAGATCCTGCGGGCCCGGGGCATTCACGGCATGGTGATCGCGCTGCATCACGACTGGCTCGAAGTCTCCGATGTAATGATCGCTTGGGAGGAGTTCGCGCTCGCGACGGTGGAGCACACCGTGCCGAGCCCGCGCATGCACGAGGTGTGCACCGATGGATTTTCCACGATCGGGCGGGCGATTCAGCGTTTGCTGGAGGATGGCTGCCGCCGCATCGGCATCGCGATGCATCGCCGGATGGACGACCACGCCAACCACACGTGGCTGGCCGGCTACCAGGCCTTTCAGGCGCTCGCGCGCAGCACGGATCGCATCCCCCACTTCATCACGGCAGAGTGGGGCCGGCGCGAGTTCATCAAGTGGTATCGCCGCTGGCGGCCCGATGCGATCATCACCATCAACGATGACATCGTGCATTGGTTGCGCGCGGAAAAGGTGCGGATTCCCCAGGAGGTTTCGTGTGTGACGCTGTACTGGCGTAAGCACCGTGAGTTTCTGAGCGGTTTTTATCAGAACCACGAGGTGATGGCCGCCGCCGCCGTCGACCTGGTGGTCGCCGCGCTCAACGCCAACGAGCGCGGCCTGCCCGAGCGTCCGAAGACCGTGCTCATCCAGGCAGACTGGAAGGACGGGCAGACGCACGGGAAACGGCCCAACGTGAAGCCAGTGCCTCCCTTTCAGATTCGGGTCTGCTAACCGACGCCCGCGCTACGGCACGCGCAATTTCACGTCGCGGCCGTAGAGCGGAAGGAGGGGATGCTGCGCGACGGCGCGGAACTCATACGTGCGCCCGGACGCGAGGCCGGCGGCGCTGGCCTTGAAAGCGCCGGTCGCGGTGCGCGCGCCCACGGGCACGGCGGTCCAGGTGTCGGGCCGGTCGTTGACGTCGAGGCCGGTGATGTCGCGATACTCGAAACCGACGTCGAGCGACGTCGCGTCGCCGAGATCGAGCAGCTTGCCCTCGCAGCGGACGGAGCGGGAGGCCTGGTCATAGGTGACCTTCGTCGTATCGACGCGCGGCGGCGTGAGGGCGGGCTGCACGTGGGTGAGCTTGACGACGATCGGATTGGGCCACCTGCGATCGTCGTGCAGGCGCTGCGTATGCATGGCACGGATGCGCAAGCCGCCCGCCTCCGGCTTGAACGTGGTCTTCGGCACGACGGTGGGCTGGTATTCCATGACCTCGTCGTTTTGCCCGAGAATCGAGACCTCCGTCTGCGCGGTGGGGCGGACGGATTTCAACACAAACTCCTTCCACGTGGCGTCGGGCCAGGGCGTCGTGCGTTTGATGATGGCGTAGAGGGTGTCGGCGTCTTTGCGCTTGGTGAACCAGATGTCGCGCTCGTTGGTGATGACCCAGGGGCGCACGCCGTAGATGCACTCCTGGTTGACGAACATCCACAGCGCGATTTCGCGCAGCCGCTCCTCCTGCTCGATCGGCAGCTCGCCGTCGGGCTTGGGGCCGACGTTGAGCAGGAGGTTGCCGCCCTTGGCGCGTGTTTCGATCAGCAGGGAGATGCACTGGCCGCCGGATTTGTAGGTCTCGAGGGTGGGCTGGTAACCCCAGCCGTGGCCCATCGTGATGCACGACTCCCAGGCACCCTCGAGCGGGATGCCGGGGATGGTCTGCTCGGGCGTGGGGATCGCGCCGCGGGTGACGACGATATTCGGCTGCACCTGCCACGCCACGTCGCGCAGGCCCTGGGGCTCGCCGTCGAAAAACATGAGGTCGATGGGTCCGTAATTCGTGAGCAGCTCGCGCACCTGTTCCTGATCGTGCTGCATCAGGCCGGGATTCTGCGACGGCTGCACGGCGGGGATGTTGCGCTGCAGCGTGATCCCGTGCTTCCACAGCCACCAGAAATCATCCGGCGAGTGGTAGAAGCCGGGCGCGATGCCCTGGGCGCGGAACGCGTTGACGATTTCGCCGGTGAGGTCGCGTTTGCAGGGGGTGTTGGCGACCGTGAAGTCGGTGGTACGCGACGGCCAGAGGCAGAAGCCGGCGTGGTGTTTGGCCGTAAGTACGACGTAGCGGATGCCGGCGAGCTTGGCGAGGGCGGCCCAGTCCTCGGGGTGGAACTTGCGCGGGTTGAAGGTGCGCGGGAGTTCGGCGAAATAGCGCGCCTGGTAGTCGGCGGACGCACCGACGAGCGAGTGTGAGATGACGGTGCCGAGCTGGACGTCGACGTTCCAGTGGATGAAGAGGCCGAAGCCGAGATCGCGAAACCACTCAAGGCGCTCGGGTCGGTTGAGCGAGCCGGCGGTGGGATCCTGGACGGCGGCGCGGGCCGGAACGGCGAGCGCGGCGAGGAGGGCGGTGTTGACGGCGAGGCGGCGGAAGAAGGGCATGGGGACAGGTTGGCGGATCGGAGCGCGCGGGACAACAACACGCTCTAGCTCGAGACCTGGATGGGTGCAGCTGCGAGTTGGCGGTGACTTCCATGTGGGCGCGGTGCCCTCACCGCGCGGCCCGGCGGAGACGACCTATCGCGGGGTGTGGGCACCCCGCCTACCACCGCCAACTTGGAGATACGCCCGATTTGGATCGTGTTCTGCGGTTCTCCTGATCCACCCGGCGCGGACGACGGGATCAGAAGCGGAAACGCACGCCGGCGGCGCCGTTCCAGCCGCCGTCCTCCAGTTCCTCCGGTTGAAGCGGCGAATTGTCGTACCAGCGTTTCTGCGCCTGGGTGAGATTCTTGCCATCCACGAAGACGGTGAAGTTGCGGTTGATGCGGTACGACAACTGGGCGTCCCAGCGGGTGGCCGCATTGTTGGTGACGGCGGGGAGGGACCCGCCGACTTCGCGCACGAACTCACCGGTGTAATTCACCGCGACCCGCGCGGTGAATCCGTACTTTTCCCAATAGACCTGGGCGTTGTACGAGCGCCTCGGCTGCATCGGGACATAATCGGTCGTCCGCGTGCCGGCGGTGCCCGTCGTGACGTTGAGGGCGGGAAATTCCGAGTCACCCTTGATGAAGGTGGCGTTGACGCTGAAGCCCAGGCCATTGAGCGGGGAGGGCAGCATCGGTAACGACTGCACCCAGGTCAGCTCCGTCCCCGTGACGTCCTGTTTGCCGCCATTGAGGTTCTGATACAACGCCACGACGATGGGCGGCCTGATCTCACGGCTCACGCCCTTGTAGATGAAATCCGTGATGTGCTTCCGAAAGACGGCGACCGACAGCATGCCCGTCGGCTGGAAATACCACTCCAGCGAGCCATCGAAGTTCATGGCCTTTTGCGCCTTCAGCTTCGGGTTGCCCTGAAACACCTTGGCCAGCGCGCCGCTGTCGAGATTGAGCAGGGCCTCCGGATCGAGCGACGACTCGTAGGGAATGAGGTCGCCATAGTCGGGCCGTGAGAGCGTGTTGGTCCAGGCGCCGCGCAGGACCAGATTCCGGTTGAAGCGATAATTGAGCAGGACGGAGGGGAAGGCGTCGCCATAGGACGAACCGCCGGTGGCGGTCGTGGCCGGGGCGGGACGATAGGTGTAGTCGACCTTGGTCTCCTCGTAGCGCAGGCCGCCGACGACCTGCAGTTTTCCGAACTGGGCGGTGCCCATGGCATAGCCGGAGGAAATGTCCTCGGTCGCCTGATACCGGGAGATCGCCAGCAGCGTGCTCTCGTCGCCCGGGGTGTAGGTGAACGCGTTCGGGTTCTGGGCGACCGCCGCGAAGACGTCATCGAGGGCCGGGAAGGGCCCGAGGGTGGGGATGCGGCCGCCGAAGAGATTGCGGGGTTCGAAGGCGGTGCCGAACGTGGTTTGGGTCGGCGCAGTTCCCGCCGGGATGTAGTCGTTGATCGAGCCGTCGAACTTGCGATCCTTCCCGCGGAACTTGGCCCCCACTTTCCACTGCACCGGAGTCGCGCCGATTTTCTGGTCGAATTCGTAGTCGAGCCGGGCGGTGAGATCGCGGTCGTCGCCCTTCACAGATTGGAAACGCACCTGGTTGAGGAACATGTCCTGGGTGCGGAACAAGATGTCCTCCTTCGTGGTGCGCTGTGTCATCGTCACGCGGGGGTAGGCCGGATCGGTCCGATTGATCGTCCAGTCGATGGTGCGCCGGAGCGCGGTGGATCCGGTCTCGAACTGGTAGCGGCGCAAATGCGCGTCGAGGCTGGCGCTGCCATAGTTCAACTCGTAGCTGAAGGTGCCCGCCGGCAGTTTGGTTTTGCCGCCGAGGGCCACGCGGTCGTTGGCGCGATCGGTGATCGTCCGCTCCAACCGGCGCGTCAGCCGGGCCTCGGCGCCCGCCGCCAGCAGATCGGTCGAGGCGGCGGTGAACGTGGTGAAGCCGCGCTGCCGCAGCCGCCACCGCGTGGCATCCTTCTCCTTGCCGTTGTGAAACAGCTTGAGGTAATACTGCGAAACGTCGCCCGGCCGGTAGTCGAAATTGAGGCTGCCCCCGAGATTCTTCTCGTCCATGCGCCGGAAGCGCTGATCGAACTCCGAGATGGCCTGGTCGGTGATGCCGGGAATCGTGTTGACCGGGGGGATGGACTTGAGGAAGTACGCGATTTCGTAGTCGTGCTGGCCGAATTTCTCCTTCGCGTTCGAGAGCGTGGCGGTGACGCCAAACGTGCGCGCGGCGTTGACCACATCGCTGTAGTTGACGTCAAACGCGTAACCATCGTCCTGGCGCAGGCTGTTGTACCGGTACTCCGCGCGGCCGTTGATGCTCCGGCCCGGCAGGTCGAAGGCACTGCGCGTCACGAGATTCACCAGTCCGCCGAACGAGTCGGCGTCGCGATCCGCCGGCAGGGCCTTGATCACCTCGATGCTGCTGATCATGTCCGAGGGGATCGTGCTCAGATCGACGGCGCGCGTTTCGGAGCCGCCGGTGGTGAACACGCCGTCGTTGGCCGGCGAGCTGATGTGCGCCCCGTCGAGCGTCACGGCATTGAGTTTCGCCTCGGCGCCGCGAATGGTGGCAAACGCGGAACGCCCATCGAGGGCGATGCTGACCCCGGCCAATCGGGCGAGGGCATCGGCCACCGTCGGGTCGGGCAGATTGCCGATGGCGTCGGAGGAGATGACGTTCATCACGGTGTTGCTCGTGCGCTGCTGGTTGATGGCGCGCGACTGACCTTCGCGCACCGATTCGACCGTGACGGCTTCGAGCACAATCACGTCGCTGTCGCCCAGCTCGATGCGGGCCGTCGTCGGCGCGCCAGCCTGCACGGCGACCGGCACGACCTTGGTCTTGCGGCCGACGTAGCTCACCTCGAGCGACTGGTGGCCGGCCGGTACGTTGGCGAGGGTGAAGGAGCCGTCGCGCAGCGTGGCCGTGGACAGATCGGTGCCGACGACGCGCAATTCGGCGCCGACGAGATAGCTGTTGGTTGTCCGGTCACTGACCACGCCCTCGATGGAGCCGGTGCCTTGGCCCCGGGCGGCGGTGCCCGTCAGCAAGGCGGCGAAAAGGCCGCCCAGGATGACCTGGCGGCGGAACAGGGAAACGTGGGGTAACAGGGTGCGGTCTTTCATGGATCGCTGGGGTGGGTGCGCGCCGCGTGCGCTGGAATTGGCGTCGTGGAGCTTGGCGATCGTAACGAGGTGGCGAACGGATGCACGCTGTATTTGGCCCCGCCGGACGTATCGGTGGAGCCGGCGGGACGGGAGCTCTCATGCCGGCAGGCGCTCTCTCCGGTGGCCGCCGCTTCGGATTTGGTTCAATCCATGCTTATTCAGTTTACTTCCGTCCGGCAGATGCAGTAACCCGCTGTACCCACTCGCTATCGTAATTGGGGCGCCGGCCCCACCCAGCAACATGACCCACCCTTTCCCGCATACCTGCGGTGTGCTCCTGCTCACCGCCCTCACCGTGCTTCGTCCTGGCATGGCCCAAACCACCGTCCCGGGGGCGACTCCCGCCGTCCCGAAGGAGGACGCCGTCGTCCTCTCACCCTTCGAAGTGAATTCGGGCGAGGACAAGGGTTACGCCGCGTCGTCCGCCCTCGCCGGCACGCGCACCAACGAGAAACTCGCGAACCTCCCCAATTCCATCTCCGTCTTCACCGCCGATCTCATGAACGATCTGGCGCTCAACGATTATTTCGGCGCGGTGGAGTTCGCGGTCGGCGCGGAAAACATCTACAACGACACCGGCACGGTCGGCGCGCCCGTCGGTTCGCGCTCCGGCAACCAGATCAGCTTCCGGGGCGTTCCCTCGATTCGCCAGCTGCGCGACGGTTTCCCGTGGTTCCTGCCGGCCGACAATTACAACACCGAGCGCATCGAGTTTGCCCGCGGTCCCGGCGGCCTCGCCTACGGCGACGTCGATCCCACCGGCATCATCAATGTCTCCACGAAGCGCGCGAACTTCCGCCGCCACGCCAGCACCACCGTCCGCTACGACAACTTCGGCACGCAGCGCTACTCGGTCGATATCAACCAGCCCCTGGCCCCGCGCCTCGGTTTGCGGATCAACGCCCTCAACTCCGAAGTCGAGCAGTTCCGCCAGCGCGCCAGCCGCGACTTCCGCGGCTATGCCCTCGCCGCCCGCTGGGAGCCTTTTGCCGATCGCCGCACGCGGATCGATGTCAACTACGAGGGCGGCCACACGCGCAACAACCAGAGCGTCCTCCACCTCAACGACGGCATCAAGGCCTACGTCCCCGGCACGGGCACCAACGCCGCCGACGCCGATCCGATCGCCCTTGGCGTGCAGCTCAACGGCATCGGCATGCGCCGCATCGCCGCGCCCGGCAACACCCACGTTTACCTCGACCTGGGCGGCACGCTCTACGACATGCAGTCGACCGCGACGACCACCTATCGCAATTCGGCCCTCCTGACCGGCGCGACCGTCGCCACCGGCACCGACCCGCAAAACCCCATCCGCTACCCGCTCACGACCATTCCTTACAGCCTCATTCCCGACGGCCAGGATTGGAGCGGCCCCAGCAACCGGCACGACACCGATTTTCACGCCTACAACCTCGAGCTCTCGCACTCGCTCGGCGATCACCTGCGTCTGCTCTTCGCGCACAACGGCCAGGTCGACGACACCACCCGCCTGCAGACGTATTCCTCCGCCGGCGCCCTCGGCATGAATGCCCGCGCCGTCTTCATCGACGTCAACCGCGTCCTGCCCAATCCCAACGTACCCGGCGCCACGATCCCGAACCCGCGCTTTGAGCAACTCTTCCTCGCCTACGCGCCCACCTTCACCGACGACGGCAATCGCTCCGTCGGCTGGCGCACTTCCGCCGTTTACGACACGAAACTGCCCTTTTGGAATTCCACGTTTCGCGCCGTGGCGGGCGCCAGCTACCGCCACGATCAGAACTATCTCGACACCTTCAACTACGCCCTGACCAGGGAGGAGATCGTGCGCCGGGGCATTACCGGCGCGGCGTCCACCCGTCCCAATAATCTCGTCTATCCGGTCCACTATCTGGCCGATGGCAACAGCGACGAGGCCCTGCGCCTCCGGGTCCAGCCCGGGGTCACGGAATTTTTCCGCACGGGCGCCAACCAGATCCGCTTCGATCAAACGCTGGGCTCGGGCAATCTCACCACCCTCGGTTCCTTCTTCAACGGCCGCCTGCACACCAGCGCCGGCATCAGCCGCGACTACTTCCGGCAGAATCGCAACCGCGCCCCCGTGACGGTTCCCGTCTTCGCCGGCACCCAGCTCGTCGATCTCGCCAACCAGCCGATCGCCGATCCCAACGGCTACAACGTGCCCTACGAACCCTTCAACCGCACCTACGCCACCAACCAGACCTATGGCGGCGTGTTCCGCCTGCTGCCGTGGCTCTCCCTCGGCGGTGGCTACTTTGAATCCTCACTCTTCACCGACAGCGTGAGCTTCGAGCTCACCGGCAAGCCGCGCCTGCCGCGCACGGGCGAGGGCCATGAATTCAGCCTGCGGTTCAATTTCCTCGATGATCGCATCAGCGCCACGCTCACCCGCTTCGCGACTACGTCCGAAAACAACGCTCTCGGTCTCAGCGCCGCGGCGCAGACCGAGTTGAATGACTTGCTCCCCGCCGACCAGCGCCTGCTCGGCACGGGCGACTACCGGGATCAGGAGACGAAGGGCTGGGAATTTGAGTTGCAGACCAACGTTTCGCGCAACTGGACGCTGCGCGCCACCTATTCGATGAACCGGGTGGTCTTCGGCCGCTTCTTCCCGCTGGTGCGTCCCTACCTCGCCGCCGCGCGCACTGCCGCCACGGCGCAGGGCCTCGATCCCGACAACGCCACCGCGATCACGCAGCAATTGATCGACGACACCGAGGGCGCCGTGCGGGCCGTCCGCCGCGAAACCGCCAATCTCACGACGCGTTACAGCTTCACCGAAGGCCGGCTCAAGGGCGCCGCCGTCGGCGTCTCCACGCGGTACGCTCTCGGCAAGGCTCGCGCGGGTCTCTCGTCCGGCGGGGTCGTGGTCCTGCCCCCGACGACGACGGATAGTTACGTCCTGGTGAATCCGTTTGTGAGCTATCGGCGCAAGATCGCCGGCTTCAGCACGACGCTGCAGCTCAACGTCAACAATGTGCTCGGTCTCAATTCCGATCAGGGCAACAGCTACACCTGGCCGCGCAAGACGGAGCCCCGCCAGTACGTGACGACCGCGACCGTGGAGTTCTGAGCGGGATCGGTGCGTGCGACCGGGCGCCGGCGTTTTTCTCTGCGCGCGGCCCGCGGCCTCAGAAATTCACCGTCGCGGAGAAGCGATAGGTGCGGCCGACCTGCCAGGTCGCGCCGTAGAAATTCTGGTCGTCGGCGAGGTTGGAGGTGTTGAGCTGGAAGCTGGTGGTGTACCGGCCGACCTTCCTGCGGTATCCAACGTTGAAGTCGTAGAGGAAACGCGATGGCACCTGGAAACGCGTGACCGTGGCATCGCCGGTCGCAGTGCTGACGGAAATGATCTCCGCGAGTCGCGTGCCGCGGTACTTGCTGCCGAACATGGCCCAAACGCCCTTGAGCGGGCCGGAGGGGACTTAATATCTGACGAAGCCCGTGCCGGTGTATTTTGAAATATCGTTGGACGGTTTGCCGAGGTAGCGGCTGGAACTGCCGCCGGCGGCGACGGTGAGCGCCTTGCCGTTGCCATCGTAGAGTAGCAGCGTGCTGGAGGGCATCCTCGGCCACTCGATGCTCGCGCGGCCCGACGGCAGCCGGCACGTTACCGCCAACGGCGGAAATTCCAACTCACCGGGCACCGTCTGGCTGATCAAGGACGGCCGGAAGAGCGAGGTCGATCGCGGCGTCAAATTCGCCACCGGCCTGAAAACGACCCTCGTGGCGCTCTCGCTGCCAATCCTTCTTGGTCGGCGCGGCCGAGGCGGATCGTCCCAATATCGTGTTTTCCTGGCCGACGACCCGCGCTGGCGCGACACCACGCCCTACGGCAGCACTTTCTACCAGACCGCCAAGCTGGAACGTCTGGCCAGACGCGGCATGCGCTTCACCCAGGCTTACGCCGCCAACCCGCTGTGTTCGCCGACGCGCTCCAGCATCATGACTGGGTTCTTTCCGGCGCGGACCGGCATCATGACTCCCTCGTGCCATGTCGAGGAGGTGAAACTCCAGGCCCCACTCGAGAAGGCGACTCCGCCGGGCCGAAGGTGATTTCGGTCGAGAGCGTGACGCGCCTGCAGCTGGATACTACACGCTGGCAGAGGCGCTCAAGGACGCGGGCGATGCGACCGCGCGCTCCGGCAAGTGGCATCTCGGGCGCGAGCCCTACGATCCCCTGCATCAGGGCTTCGGCCTCGACGTGCCGCACACCGATGCATTCCGATACGTCTGGACCAAGCCAACCTGTTGTGACTTCGCACCCATGAAAACCTGGATCGCCCTCGTTGTCCTCACCTTGGCCGCACCGCTTGGCAGTGCGGCGGAAGCCAGCCCAGGGGAGGCACCCGTAAAACCGGAAGTCTGGCTGGGGCCGCCAGGCGCGCCCGACGGCAGCGGTTGGCGGCAACTCTTCGCTCATCCCGAGCAATGGGCCGAGACCCGTTCGCGCATCCAAGTGCTCCAATACGCCGATCACGCCCTGGACCGTCAGTTCTCCGATGAAGAACTGCGGGTCTGGCTGCCGTTGATCGAACAGTGGGGGTTGAAGTTCGCCCTGGAGGTCGGCGCAGTGAAGCCGTGGGGCACCACCGGCCAGAAGACCTTCGCCGTGCAGCGTAAGAAGTGGGATCGCTTTCAGTCCTTGGGCGGGAAGATTCACGCCATCGCGATGGATGAACCGCTGCTGTGCTGCCGTCAGCACATCCACAAGCCGGACGATTACGCGGTGGAAGAAACGGCTCAGTTTATCGCACTGGTTCGCCAGACCTATCCGCAGATGCTGATCGGCGACATCGAAACCTATCCCTCCATTCCCGGAGCGGATCATGCGTGGTGGATCGATGCGCTTCAGCAGAAACTGGCGGCGATGAACGTGCGCGGTCTGGATTTCTACCGGCTCGACGTGAACTGGGCCAACTTCATTGTCCAGAACCGCGGCAGTTGGCGCGAGGTGCGACAAATCGAGCAGGCGTGCCGGCGGCGAAAGCTGCCCTTCAGCCTGATCTATTGGGCCGCCGATCTGCCATCGCTTGAGCGCAAAGGCGTGGCCGATGAGGCCAGTTGGTACCTATCGCTCATGCAGCAGGGCAACGCCTACGCGATGGTGGATGGCCGGCCGGATCAGGTTGTCATCGAATGCTGGCTCAAGTCGGGTTTGCCGAAATGTCTGCCGGAAACCGAGCCTTGGACGTTCACGCGCACGGCATTGGATTTTTCCCGTCGATTTGTGAAGTAGGGGCGCTGAAGGTGGCACTGGTGGAGCCCCTGGACGACGGCATCGGTCGCGTGCTGGCCACCCTGCACGAAACCCAGGCGAAACCGAACACCCTGGTGCTCGTCTCCTCCGACAATGGCGGCCTGCTTTCGGTTGCGGCCAACAATGATCCCTGGCGCGGTGGCAGGACCGATCACTACGCCGGCGGCTTTTTGCACGGTCGGTCGCGCGGTAGGAGCGGCTTTATGCCGCGATGGAATTTCGCACGCGCTGAATCGCGGCTCCTACAAGAGGGATAAGACAAGTCATTTTCGGGCCGGTTCGCCGTGCAAAAAGCCGCCCCGGACAAGCGCCCCGCAGCCCGGCTGCGCAGCCCGGCTATGGGCTTGACCCACCAACTCCGGGTTTGTTTTGTTTCGCATACGAAACATAATGCCGCCGCCCCGCCACAAGGAACGCCATGTTTTCGCCACCTCGGCAAAGGCCTCCGACGGCCTCCCGTGGCTCCTCGCCCGGGCCTATTTGAATTATACGGTGTTTCTGCAGGAGCAATTGAACGAAGTCGGCTTGGCCGGACGTATCCGGCCGGGGATGGGTCATTTGTTGTTCGTCCTTTTCACGGAGGACGGTTTGACCTTGCGGGATCTTACGGCGAGGACCGGGCTGGCGCCATCGTCCGTCACGGAAGCCGTGCAGCGCATGACCAAGGCTGGATTGCTCTCGCGGTCCCGGGACCCCGCCGACCGACGTTCCGTCCGGGTCAGTCTGACGCCGATGGCGCGGCGTTTTGAACCCCCTCTCCGGTTGGTGGAGGCCAAGGTGACTGAGGTGCTCGAAGCTGGGTTGGGTGCGGCTGATGCCCGGCGACTTCGGGCCGGCCTTTCCTGCGTAATCCATAATTTGCATGAGCACCTCAGACCAACGAGCCGGCAGGAGGAATCCGCCAAGTCCAGTGTCGCCCAAGGCGGGGTCTGGAAAGCGGTGGCCGCGGCGCAAACCAACCAGCAGAGAAGGAAAGAAAAACGATGATCTTCGCGGGGATTTGTCCCGGTGCCCGCTGACCTCTCCGCCCACGCACTTTCGACGTCAACCCACCGAAATCATGAAGACAATCGTGATGCTGATCGCGTTCCCAATCTGGGTGACCGACGGCTCACACCTCTGAGCCCAGCCCGTCGTGTCGGCAGAGGACCGGGCGGGCGCGGTGGACGCGCGTCCAGCCCAGACCAAGGAGATGGAAGTTTTTGCCACGGCCGACGGCGGCACGCCTCTTCAGTGGAGGGTTGATGGGCCCGCGACCCGGGAAGACATCCCGCCGTGAATCACCAGGACGACCGGATGCCGGCCCGGGCTCGAGGGCGGGGAAACAGTCCCGTGCAAAGGGGTGCCAGCCTCCGCCGAGGCAAGAACCTCGAGGCTCGCCGATCCCGGGCCAGCTGTTACGGCAGAAGTTCGTGGCTCGCGGCGGTTCCCCCCGGGGGAGGGTATTCGCCGGCTGATCATTTCGCGTCTCGCGCCTGGGCCGTCCGCGCCCGGGCGATTTCGTCGAGCAGCCATTGGCAGATGACTGGGTCGCGACCGTTGCCGTCCCAGAGTTCCCAGTATTCCCCGTGGCCGCGGACGAAGTTCTCGACCGCTTGTGGCGGGCTGCCCATCCGCGCTCCTCTTTCCCCGGTGCTCAGGTAGGCCAGCGATTGATAACCCACGTGGGCCTTGCCGGCGTATTTCTGAATCAAGGCGTAGCTGAAGAGCCCGGTATTGGCGCCTTTTCCGCTCAGCTGGCAGTTCTGCAACGTGAACCGGTCCGGATACCGCTGGACGCCGTAAGCGACCGCTTCTTCGAGTACGCCGTCCTTGGCGTCGATGGCGACGGAGAGGTGCAAACAGAGCTGCTGGTGCGGGAAGGCCCCGGCGAAAATGTCGATATAGCGCGCGTAGGCCTGGGATAATTTGTCGCGATACTCCAGCGCCCTCCATTTCTTCTGGTCCTCCGGTCGTTTGGGCAGGTGCGCCTCGGCACTTTGAAAATTTGCCCCGGTAACGGCGACCGCCACGCAGAGCGGGTCGGCGGCGTAACGCTCGCCCGCCGCGCGAATGAACCGCTCGAACTCGCGCAGATAGGCGGGATCCCAGGGGAGGGGAATGCGGATGGGTTTCTGGTAGGTATCCTTGCGATGCGAGTTGGGGCCGACGGTTTCAAAAAACGCGGCGCCGGGCGACCCATCGGCGGATTTGGCATAGACCCAACCGGGGGTGGCGGTTCCAGGTTTGAACAGCAGCTTGTAGGTACGCCTCTGGTGCCGGGCTGCGGCGACAGCGCCGTCGAGCGACCTCCAGTCATACTTGTCGCGGGCGGGTTCGAGTTCACTCCACCCCCGGCCGAAGAACAGGCCGGAAACGTACGGATTGTTTTCGAGCACCTTTTCAATTTCGGAGCCGGTCAAATACGCGCCTTGATTCTTGCCGACCATCCAGATGAGCCCGGTCGTGGTCCGCCCGGGCGGCGCATTTCCCGCCGCTGGTTCCGCACTGACGAGTGCGTGAGGTGCGAGAATTGCCGTGGCGGCAAACAGTCCGAGTCGGGCCAGCGGGGAAGCAAGAAGGCAGGATTTCATGGAGTTTGGTTGTTTCGAGAAGGAAGCGATGTTGTCAGGCTACCGCACGAACCACCCCTTGGCGGTTGGGTCGGTCTTGAAAAAGTTCAGCAGCAACACGGCCACCTTCTTCCGACCCGACGTGACGCTGGGGTGCGTGCGGTCTTGCTCGACGAAGTCATCGACCTTCCAGACGAGCCCATCGCTCTGGCGCGGCGTCACGCCGTCGGCCCACAGGTTGGGGCCCCAGAGCAGGAGGGGGGCTCTCATCACGCCTTTGGCCGGATCGCAATTCAGCGCCGGGTCGCCCTTGATCTGCCGGAGGATGAGATCGCGGATGGCGAAGCCGTTTTCGTAGGCATAAGGCTCGGGGTTCAAACCGGTGAGCGCGTAGCCGGCGTAGATGCGGGTGGAAAGATATGTGATCCGGAGATTGGGGTAACGTTGCCTGGCGATCTGCAGTATCTTCACCAAGTGCCCGTTCATTTCCTCGTTGGGTTGGGGGAACTCGCCGAACCGGGCCGGGGCGATGCGGGCCTGCTTGAGCCAGACTGCCTCCACCTGCGGCGGCGTCACCCCCGATCGCTTGATGCGGTCCGCGGCGACCTGCCACATCGGCGATGGGTCGTCATCCCAGAGCGCGGCATCTTTGCCGCCCTTGCCCTTCTGCCTGCCTTCCTGTCGCGCGGATTTGGCGAGATCGAGATAGGCTTGGTCCTCGGGCGAAAGTCTCTCGCCCGCCTTCGATTTATGCAGGAGTTGCTGGGCTCGATTCCAGTCCATGTCCTCCCGGGCGTCGGCCCCCAGCAGAGTTGGATGCAGCCCGAAAATCAAAGCGCAGCATCCGGCGGCGATGGTCAGGTAGCGGCGGCGGTTGGGAAAATGAGTTGGGCGCATGGGGTGGCTGGAGTTCTTGCCGGCATGGAGGGCGTTGCGAGGGGGTCAAGTTCGGAAATAGTCCGGTGATCGGTGTTTTCTTGGCCCACGATGAAGCCGCGTCAGGGGCCGGGACCGGAAGGCGATTGCGTCATCGGCGGGAGGCTATCGCACCCGGCCAAAGTTCTTCTTCAGGAACGCCAGCATGGCGTCCGTGTGACCCTGTGGGCCCGGCAAATCCGTTGTCAGATGGAACTCGCATTCGAGTCCCAGCGCATCCATCTGCCTCTCCGCGTACCGGCCGAAATTCGGGTGAGGGATGTTGCCACTCTGTTCACTCGCTTTGCTGTTCATGGCGAAGACCGGCGGATCGTCCTTCGTCAGGTGAGTGAAAGGGCAGCAATCCCGCAGCCGGGCGTCGCGGGCCGCGTCGATGGGATCCCGATCCCAGTTGAACGTTGCGGGCAGGCCCTGGAGTTGCTTGAGGGGCGCGATGTCATAGGCGTTGGCTGGGACGATTTTCTTGATTTCGCGCGGGTGGGACGTGCACTGCATGTTCGTCGGCAGGGCGCAGGTCAAACGGGTCGACTGCCGCGCCACCGGGTCGGCGCTCCGCGGGCCCGCGAGATCGTCGGGAAACGCGAGCCACAGGGAAATCCCCGCGCCGGCCGAGCCTCCGGTGCAGGCGATGCGCCGCGGGTCGATGTTCCATGCGGCGGCCCGGGCGCGGATGAACGGGATGGCGCGCGCGCTGTCGGGCAGCTGCGCCGGCTCGTTCGCGCGTGGGGCCTTGTCGGCGCGGTCGGTTGCTGCCGTGGAGCGACCAGGCCGAGCTTTGACCGGTGAGGCGGAATCGGTCCGCTCCGCCGGGACGAGGGATGAGGACAAGCACCGGCTGGCGGCCGCCAGCCAAACGACCCGACTCCTGCGTTTCGAATCTTCATGGTCTTTGCCGTTCAGGCATGTTTCGGTGTTGGGAGCGGCAGCCCTTCGCCACCCGACGCGCTCCAGAAGATTGCGATCGGCCGGCGGCCCCTGAGGTCTTGGAAAGAGGGCCGCAGTCATTGCCACCCGTCAACACGCGATGGTCGGACCATACCTCGACTGCCAAAGCGCAAAACGCATCGCGCGGGCCACTGCGCCGACTCGGCGTTCTGACTGTCAGTGGCCACTGACACGGCGATCGCGCGTCAGGCTCCCGCTCCGGTCCAGCCCCACGCCGCCGCCGGCAGTCGTTGGTGGAAGGAGAAATGAGCGGTTGACAAGCCCAAATAAGTAAGTAATTAGTCACTTACTATGAGCAGCCAGCCAGCCAGAATCCGGGCGCAGCACCTGCCCGCGGACGAACGCCGGTCCGCGACCGTGGCCGCAGTGGTGGCCCTGGCGGCCGAGCAAAATCCGGGCGAAATCACCACAGGCGCGATCGCCGAGCGCATGAATCTGACCCAGGGCGCGCTCTTCCGGCATTTTCCCACGAAGGACGCCATCTGGCAGGCGGTGATGGAGTGGGTGGCTGAGCGCCTTCTGGCCTGGATAGACAGGGCGGCTCAGGTGAACCCATCGCCCTTGGCGGCGTTGGAGGCGATGTTCATGGCGCACATCGATTTTGTCGCGAAGCACCCCGGCGTGCCACGCATGCTGTTCGGCGAACTCCAGCGGTCGGATGACACCCCGGCCAAGCGCGTGGTGCGAACGTTGCTCACTCAATACGGCCTGCGACTCCATGCTCTCATGGAGCAGGGTAAGGCGCAGGGAGAACTGGCCGCCGCAGTCGATCCGAGCGCCGCTGCCACGCTGTTCATCGGATCGATTCAAGGATTGGTCATGCAGTCGCTGCTGGCCGGGAAGGTGCGGCGCATTCGCACGGACGCCTCCGGCGTGTTCGCCCTCTTTGCCCGGGGCATCAGGAGGGTGCCATGAAACTTCCTCACCTAAACCGTCGCACCTTGGCGCTGGCCGGGGTGCTGATATCGCTGCTCGGGTTGTTTATCTACGTTGCGCTGCGTTCAGGTCCGCTGGCCCCCGTCCCGGTCACCGCAGCCACGGTCGAAAGCCGTTCCATCACTCCGGCCTTGTTCGGCATCGGCACGGTCGAGGCCCGCTACACCTATAAGATCGGCCCAACCATCGCGGGGCGGATCAAACACGTGGACGTGCAGGTGGGCGACAAGGTTCGCGTCGGGCAATTGCTGGGTGAGATGGACCCCGTAGATCTCGACGATCGGATCGCCGCCCAGGAAGCCGCGCTCAAACGTGCCGCGGCCGCGGTTCGGGCCGCCGAGGCGCAGGTTCAGGAGTCGGCCTCACGTCAGGGCTACGCCGCAACCCAGGCACGCCGCTACGAAAGTCTCCTTCAGGCGGGCTCGGTCAGCGATGAAACCGTTGAAGCCAAAAATCAGGAACTTCAAGTGGCTGGCGCCAGCCTTGAAACGGCCCGCGCCAATCTGGAGGTCGCCCGCCAGGAGTTGGTGCGATCCGGGGCCGATCGCGACGTGGTGATTCGACAGCGGGCTAATCTGCGCCTGATCGCACCCACCGATGGATTGGTGGCCGTGCGGAACGCCGATCCGGGCACGACGGTGGTGGCCGGACAACCGGTCGTGGAGGTGATCGATCCTACGAGTCTGTGGATCAACGTGCGTTTCGACCAGCTGCGCGCGACCGGTCTGCGCGCCGGGCTGCCGGCTCGCGTCGTGCTCCGCTCGCAAGCCGGGCACCCCCTCACCGGACAAGTGCTGCGTGTTGAGCCCGTCGCCGATGCGGTGACCGAGGAGACTCTTGCCAAGGTGGTGTTCGATGCGATGCCGGAGTCGCTGCCACCGGTCGGTGAATTGGTCGAAGTCACGGTGGCACTGCCCGCGCTGCCGGCTGCGCCGGTGGTGCCCATCGCCAGCGTGCAACGGGTCGGAGGGCGGCTCGGCGTCTGGCTCATCGAAGGGCACTCCCTGCAATTTGCGCCGATCAAGATGGGCGCGATAGATCTCGATGGCCGGGCGCAAATACTCGAGGGACTCGAGCCGGGCGCGCGCGTGGTGGTCTACAGCCTGCGCTCCCTCGGAGCCCATACCCGGGTGAAGCTCGTCGAACATCTGCCGGGAGTAACGCCATGATCAGTCTTGCGGGACGCGACATTCTGCATTCGTGGGGCAAGTTCGTCTTCACCGGCGTGGGGCTGGGCCTGTTGATCGGTGTGACCCTGACCATGGCGGGCGTTTATCGCGGCATGGTGGACGACGGCAAGGCGCTGCTCGACAACAGCGGCGCGGACCTGTGGGTGGTGCAGAAGGACACGCTCGGGCCCTATGCGGAGCCGTCCAGCCTGTATGACGATGTTTATCGCAGCCTCTTGAGCATGCCAGGCGTGGCGCGCGCGGCCAACGTGACCTACCTCACCATGCAGGTGCGCCAAGGCGAGACGGATGTGCGCACCATGGTCGTCGGTGTCGTGCCCGGCGGGATCGGCGAACCCGGGCAGCCGGGGTATCTCATCGCCGGGCGACATATCACGCGGGGGCACTATGAAGCCGTGGCCGACGTGGCCGCCAAGTTCCGGCTCGGTGAACGCATTCAGATTCGCCGCAACTTATATACCGTGGTCGGGCTGACCCGCCGCATGGTGTCATCGGGGGGCGACCCGATGGTCTTCATCCCGCTGAAAGACGCACAGGAGGCCCAGTTCCTCAAGGACAACGATGCCATCATCCAACAGCGCCGCCGCACCACCGCCAGCCCGGCCTTCAACCGCCCCGGCGTGCCCGGCTTGCTCGACTCGGTGATCGCGTCCCAAAGCATCAACTCCTCAGTCAACGCCGTGCTGGTGCAAATCCTTCCGGGTTACACTGCCGAGGAAGTGGCCGAGCCCATTCGGCGCTGGAAACGGCTGCAGGTCTACACCCGCGCCCAGATGGAGGACCTCCTGATTCGCAAGCTGATCGCCACCTCATCCAAGCAGATCGGCATGTTTCTGGTGATCCTGGCTATCGTCAGCGCAGCCATCGTGGCGTTCATCATCTACACCCTGACTCTGGGCAAAATCCGTGAGATCGCCGTGCTGAAACTGATCGGCACCAGGAACCGCACCATCGCCGGGATGATCATGCAGCAGGCGATGGGGCTCGGCATGATTGGTTTCGCGGTGGGGAAGATCGCGGCCTCAGTCTGGGCGCCTTTTTTCCCAAAATATGTGCTGCTCATACCGGGGGACACCGCCTGGGGTTTCGTCGCGATGATGGTGATCTGTGTTCTGGCCAGCGTGCTGGCCATCCGCGCCGCGCTCAAAGTCGACCCGGCGGAGGCGATCGGAGCGTGAGATGCATACCCGGGGCATCCACATTGAAGGGCTGCGAAAGCGCTACGGAGAAGGCGACACGACCGTCGATGCGCTCAAAGGCGTGGACATGCGGGTCGCGCCGGGCGAGGTCGTCGGGCTGGTCGGCCCCTCGGGCTCCGGCAAGACCACCCTGCTCAAATGCCTGGGCGCGATCATCGAGCCCACCGCCGGTCGCATGTCGCTGGGCGAGGACGTAATCTACGCTCACGGTTGGAAGATTTCCGATCTGCGCGCATTGCGGCGCGATAAGATCGGTTTCGTGTTTCAGGCCCCCTACCTGATCCCGTTTCTCGACGTCACCGACAACGTGGCGCTGCTGCCCATGCTGGCTGGACTACCCAACGACGAAGCCCGCAAGCGCGCGGTGGAACTGCTGGAAGCGCTCGACGTCGCGCACCGCGCCAAAGCCATGCCAGCGCAACTTTCCGGCGGCGAGCAACAACGCGTGTCCATCGCCCGGGCGCTGGTCAACCGGCCACCGGTCATCCTGGCCGATGAGCCCACCGCCCCATTGGACAGCGAGCGGGCGCTCGCCGTGGTGCGCATCCTCAACGACATGGCGCGCCGTTTTCAGACCGCGATCATTGTCGTCACTCACGACGAGAAAATCATCCCCACGTTCAAGCGCATCTACCACATCCGCGACGGCGTGACCTACGAAGAAGCCGGGGAAGGGCGGGACTTCAATGGCACCTCCATCAAGTGAGGTTGTGGGGCAGGCCATGAACCCGCCGGCTCACCCTGCTAACATTCACCCCAAGAGCCCAAGACACAAAACCGCCTCGCGCAAATCCCAAGGTCCGCCCACCCGCGGCGTTGAACCAATCCGGCTGAGCCTGCATTGCCCGCATGGCCACACCTTGCTGCAAGCCGGGGAGATCTACGCCGCGCAAGCCGGCTCGACTCGGTATCCCCAAGCGATGTGCAGGTGCCAGGTCCGATTGCCCTGCTTCAGGCGAAAAGCGCCAACGTTGCAGCCATCGCCCAGGCGGGCCGGCAAGATGGCGCGGAAGTGCAGCGTTGGCCGTAACGTCGTGCGGCTCCTACGGTAATCCGGCTGGTTGAACTGCGAACTGAAGTCTGGAACTCTGCGCGCGTCAGACCCTGGTTTTCCGATGAAAAGAACCCCTGGGTCCGGCCAGTTCTCGTCTTGGTGACAACACGGTGACAACCTTTCCCGTCGCGCGGTGGGGCAACGCTTTTACGAGTCAAAAGAAGGCAGTCTTGGGCAAGTTGTCACCCGAGTTGTCACCCGATTCCGTTGTTGGAATTTCGGCGTTCTCAGGATACCTCAAGACGATTGCGAGAACGCGGTTCTCGTTTTCAATCCCTTGGGTAATGCCTCAGGATAACTCAGGGTGATTGTAGTCAATTCACCCTGAACAAGGTACGAAAGCGTTGCGTTACCGGCTGAGCTATGTTGGCACTCGAGCGAACAACGGAAAAAACCGGCGTGGGGGTAATCGCAAGCTCCTTGTTCCCCGGGTCGCGTCGCCGAGTGGTTCTCGGAGTGGCGGGGCGGGCATCTGGAAAACATTCAGCCGGGCAGTTCGGCCCGGCTGGTTCCCTTGCGCAGGGCGAACCCCGCGCCCGATCACTTCACCGTCAGGATGCCCTTCATGAGCATGTAATGGCCTGGGAAGGAGCAGATAAACGTGTATTCCCCCGGGGCCGGCACCGCAAAGACAGCCTCGCCGGACTGCTTGGGGCCAAGCACCTTGATGGAGGCGATCACCTTGTCCTTCTGGGCGGCCGCGACGTAGTCGGTGTCCTTGGCCATCATCGAGGCCATTGCGAAAGCCGCCACGTCGGTCCCTTGCTTCAGCAGGACCCAATTGTGTCCCATCGCCTCCTTGGGCAGGGTGCCGAGATTGGTCAGAACGACCTTCAGGGTTTCGCCCGCCTTCGCCTCAAGGGCATTGATACTGTACTTCATCTGATCGTTGGCCGTGATCTCAACCACGCGCGGGGCTCCGGCGGCATTGAGCGGGTTGATTCCAGCGGTGCCAAATGCGGCGAGGACTGCAGCAAAGAGGAGGAGGTTTTTCATTTCGGGGGCACACCATGGTAACCCTGCCCCGACATGCAAACCCGAAGCGCGAATCTTTGCCGCCCCGGTTTCCGCGTCCCGGCAGGGGGGTGGATCTGGCAGGACCGGGATTGGGAGGGTGGCAGCCCGGAAGCGGAATCGTTGGGTGCCAACCTCATCTCGCGCCGGGGTATTCGTTTCCTTCAATCTCACCATAATTATTCGTAATATGGCTTGAAATGCGAATTTCTTCACCAAGTCTGCTGGCCTTTTTTCGAAACGCTACACTTTGACACTCGCGTCAATTGCCAGCACCCATGCCTAACTTTTTTCCGAACCTTGCCCGCGGCGGCCGTGCGCTCGCCGCGTTGGCCGGCCTGCTTTTGCTCTCCGGCTGCGATGTGAATTTCTGGCGGATGGATGGTCACCAGTCGACCATCGTGGTCGCAGGTCCGGTCGCGCGCGAACAGCTGCATGTCTTCTACGTCACGGTTTGGGTGACGCTGTTCATTTTTGTGGTGGTGGGGGCGGTGCTGGCGTACGCCACCTTCAAGTTTCGCGCCCGCAACGAGGTGGATGAACACGCCGAGCCGCCGCCGCAAGGTCATGGCAACCCGTTCATCGAATTGGGACTCATCGGCGCGTCGGTGCTGGCGCTGGTGATCATCGCGGTGCCGACGCTGTCGGCAATCTGGTCGACGCACGACGTGCCGGAGGCCGAGCGCAAGAACGCGTACGAGATCACTGCCACGGGGTATCAGTGGTGGTTCCGGTTTGAATACCCCGCCGAACTCGCCGCGTTGGATGCCGCCGGCGCCAAGGCGCCGCTGGTCACCGGCAACGAATTGGTGATTCCCGCCGGCCGCCCGGTGCGCATCCATCTGCGCACGGTGGATGTCATCCACTCCTTCTGGGTGCCCAAGCTCGCCGGCAAGGTGGACATGATTCCGAATCGCGCCAACTTCCTCTGGCTGCAGGCCGACCAACCGGGATATTTTTGGGGGCAATGCGCCGAATACTGTGGCGACTCCCATGCGGTGATGCGTTTCCGCGTGATTGCGCTGGCCGAGAAGGAGTTCTCCGCCTGGCTGGAGCAACAGGAGTCGACCGCCCGGACGGTGACGGCTCCCGTGGCGGACGCCGCCGCGCCCCGGCCGCAGGTCGCCGCGCTCCGCTCGTTCCGGCAGAACGAGTCCGGCGTCTCCGCCAAATTTGATCTCGACCCCCTCGCCGGCTGGCAGGCGAAACAATTGCCGGAGGCGAACGAGAACGCCGCGCTGATCGGGCAGGGACGGCAACTCTTCGCGGCCAAGACCTGCAGCGCCTGTCATACGGTGCGGGGACATGGGGCGATGGGGGTGCAGGGCCCCGATCTGACGCATGTCGGCGCGCGGAGCACGATCGCGGCGGGGCTGATCGAGAACAACGCGGAGCAATTGCGCCGGTGGATTCGCGATCCGGAATCCGTGAAGCCGGGCAACAAGATGGCCAAGGCTTACCGCGAGAACAAAATCTCTGTCAGCGACGAGGAGCAGGTGGCGATTGTCGCCTATCTCGAGAGCCTCAAGTAAGCGCGGATCGACCCTCCCGCGCCTTCCCTTCCCTTTTCCGCAACACCCATACGACGACCCATGGACGCATCGGCCAAAACTGCCTACCTCACCAAGGAGGAGCTTGCCCCGGCGAAACCGAAACTGCTTTCCCATCCTTCGGCCAAGACCGGCCTGATGGGCTGGCTCACGACGGTTGACCACAAGAAGATCGGGTTTCTCTACGGCTTCTTCGCGCTGATCTTCTTTTTGGTGGGAGGATTCGAGGCGCTGCTCATCCGCACGCAGCTGATGGTGCCGAACAACGACGTGCTGACCGCCCAGCAGTACAACACACTCTTCACGATGCACGGCACGACGATGATCTTTCTCGCCGTCATGCCGCTGTCGTCGGCGTTCTTCAATTTCATCATGCCCCTGCAGATTGGGGCGCGCGACGTGGCGTTTCCGCGGCTGAACGCCTTCTCCCTCTGGACCTTCGTCGCGGGGGCGATCATCCTCAACATCGGCTGGTTCCTGCCCACGGCCACCCATGGGGCTCCCGATGGCGGCTGGTTCGGCTATGCGCCGCTCACCTCGAAACAATTCATCCCGAAGCATTCGATTGATTACTGGGTGATGGGGATTCAGTTGCTCGGAGTGGCCTCGATTGCGGCCTCGTTGAACTTCATCGTCACGATTATCAACCTGCGGGCCCCCGGCATGACCATGATGCGTCTGCCGGTGTTTGTCTGGATGACGTTGATCACTTCGTTCCTGATTATTCTCTCGTTTCCGGCGATCACCATTGCCCTGGTGGAACTGATGATGGACCGGAATTTCCAGACGAGCTTCTTCGAGGTTTCGGGCGGGGGCATGCCGATTCTGTGGCAGCACTTGTTCTGGGTCTTTGGGCACCCGGAGGTCTACATCCTGATTCTGCCCGCGATGGGCATCATTTCCGAGATTCTGCCCACCTTCGCGCGGAAGCCGCTCTTCGGGTATCCCATCGTCGTGTTTTCGGGCGCCTGCATCGGTTTCCTCGGCTTCGCGGTGTGGAGCCATCACATGTTCACCACCGGCCTGGGCACGGTGGCGACGGCGGCCTTCTCCCTTGCGACCATGGCCATCGCGGTGCCGACCGGGGTGAAGATTTTCAACTGGATCGGCACGTTGTGGGGCGGGCACATCGTGATGCGCACGCCCATGCTGTTCGCCCTCGGCTTCGTCTGGATGTTCATGATGGGCGGCATGTCCGGCATCATGCATGCCGCGGCCCCGGCGGACAGCCAGCAGCAGGACTCCTATTTCGTCATCGCCCACTTCCACTACGTGCTGATCGGCGGTTCGATCTTCGCCCTGCTGGCCGGGCTGCACTATTGGTTTCCGCTCATGTTTGGGCGCAAGGTCAGCGAGTTCTGGGGCAAACTCTCGTTCTGGGTCATCTTTGTCGGTTTCAACGTCACGTTTTTCCCGATGCACTTCCTGGGGCTGAACGGGATGCCGCGGCGCACGTTCACCTACGACCCGAACCTGGGCTGGAACACGGCGAACTTCATCGCCACGATGGGGTCCTACGTGCTGGGCGTGGGCATGTTCATTTACTTCGCGGTGCTCACCTACACGTTTTTCAAAGGGGAGCGCGTGAAGAAGGACTATTGGGACGGCCGCACCCTCGAGTGGTCGATCGACAATCCGCCGCCCGAGTACAATTTCCGGGTCATCCCGACCGTGCACGCGCGCGACGGTTGGTGGTACGAGAAGCACCACCGCGCCGAGATCGAAAAGGAAAAGTCGGCGCACGCGCAGGCCGAGGAAGAACACGGTGGCATCCACATGCCCTTCGGTTCCATCTGGCCGTTCGTGACCAGCGTCGGCCTGCTGGTCGGGGCGGTGGGCATCACCTACTTCGATTCGGATTGGAGCCCGGGGATCCACGCCAAGCTCGGAGTTTCGCTGGTCGGCGGTGGCATCATGTTCATCGGGATCTACTTTTGGTCCCTTGAGGGCAACGAGGGTTACCATCTCCATCTCGACCAGGACGGCCGCCCGATCGCGGACGAACCTCACGCCAAGCACTAAGCTCTTCCCGCCAGCATCCCGACTTTCGACCTCATGAGCAGTCACGCGGCCACCGCCACCATCGACCACCACCACGACCCGACCACGGCGACGGGCATTCCCAACAAGAAGCTCCTGATGTGGGCGTTTCTCGCGTCCGACTGCATGTTTTTCGGCACGTTGATTTCGACGCACCTGATCTACCGCCTGCATCCGCCGGCGGGAGGCCTGGACCCGAAGGTCATTTTCAGTCCGGAGCTGACGTCGTTCTCGACCTTCATCCTTCTGATGTCGTCGCTCATGATGGCCCTGGCGGTGACCGCCATCCAGAAGGGCAACGTGAAGAGCTGCCGTTGGTCGCTGCTCACCACCATTTTCTTCGGGCTGATCTTCCTCGGCTGCCAAGTCTACGAGTTCAACCACTTCGTGCACGAGAAGCACATGACGATCTCGAACAGCCTGCTCGGGACGACTTTTTACACCCTCACGGGAACGCATGGCTGCCACGTGGCCATTGGCGTGCTCTGGCTGACCCTGATGTATGTGCGTTCGTTCAAGCCGGCGGCGGGATCGACGCAACGCACCTGGTTTTCCCACCAACTCCTGCATGCGGTGGCCCTGCTGGGCGGTCTCCTGCTCGTGCTCAAGGTGACGCTGGGCCTGGTTCACGCCCTGCAGATTGAGCCGGCTTTTGGCGCGGCCCTCGGGCATTTCCTGAAGGCCGAGTTCCTCGCCCTGGCCGGCGTCTTGGTGGCGCTGGGGGCGTGCGTTTGGTTCTCCCGTCCGCGCGGGCCGGTCGACTTCAACGTCACCCATGCCATCGACGTCGAATCGATGGGCCTCTACTGGCACTTCGTGGACATTGTCTGGATCGTGATTTTCACCGTCGTCTACCTGCTCGAATACCTTTGATTTCCCCCTTATGAGCGCCCCTTCCTCCTCCGCCGTCTCCGCCGCCGGGCACGACACCCACGGTCATGACGAGAGCAAGTTCCAGATCTATGTGCAGATCGCGATGCTGCTCGCGGTGATCACCGGGGTCGAAATCGTCACGGTCTACCTGCCCTTTGCCAAGGCGTTGCTGGTGACGGTGCTCGTCGTGCTTTCGACTGTGAAGTTCATGTTCGTCATTTTCTATTTCATGCACCTGCGGTGGGACAAACCGTTCTGCACGATTCTGTTTTTCATCGGTTTGGTGCTGGCGGGGGGGACGATGTGGGCCCTGCTGTCACTTTTTGGCGCCGAGGCCAGCCTCCCGTTGCCGACCTGATTGGCCGGCCGCCGGCGAGAGCTTAAACAACGGCCTGGGCGGGCCGTATTTTTGCGCCCGGCCGGCGGCACGGCCCAACCGGCGGACTTCCGCCGGGATTGTTCGCCTTTTCGCGGCGCCTGGGTTGCGTTGCGGTTTACATGATCGACTGGCTGCACTGGCACAATGAACCCTGGCTGATTGGCGGCGTGGTGGTGCTGGGCTGGCTCTGGGCCGTGGCGGCCGGCCCGATGCGGCCGCGCCTGGCCCCGGGGGTGGGGTATCCCCGCCGGCAAGCCCTGTGGTTTTATCTCGGGCTATTGTCTTTCTACCTGGCCGTGGGATCACCCCTCGATCAGGTGGCGGAGCGTTATCTCTTCAGCGCGCACATGCTCCAGCACCAGTTGCTGATCTATCCGGCCGCGATTTTTTTCCTGCTCGGCCTGCCGTCGTGGATGGTTGATCCGTGGCTGGCTCCCCGCGCCGTACAGGTGCCCCTGCGGTGGTTCACGCATCCGATCATCTGCGGCGCGACCTTCGCCCTGGTCATCGGGGTGTGGCACGCGCCGATGTTCTACGACTGGGCGCTGCGCAGCAAACTGGTGCATGTGGTGGAGCACCTTATGTTTTTCGCCGCCGCTCTGCTGTTCTGGTGGCCGATGCTCAGCCCTTCGCGGGTGTTGCCGCGCCGGGGCTACCCGACGCAGATGCTCTACCAACTGGGCGTGCTGATTGCGATGACTCCACTCTTTGCCTACATCACCTTTACCCAGGACATCCTCTATTCAACCTACGAGTTTGCCCCGCGCCTGATCCCGGGTTTTTCCGCCGCGGAAGACCAATTGCTCGCGGGGGTGATGATGAAGATGATGGGGGTCTTCGGAGGGCTGGCGGCGTTCTGCGTGGCCTTCTACGGTTGGTATCAGGAGAAGAAGTAGGGCTGAACCGCCGGCGGCGCGTGGTGCCCGGCCTGGGGAGCCCGCCAAAAAAACTCCCCCGCCGGGTGGGGCGGAGGCGAGGTGCGGAGAGGGCGGAGCAATGCGGACGGAGACGCGAGGCGTCACGCGTTTGCCGGGGCGAGCAGGTCGTCGATCGAGTCGCTTTCCACATTGATGTCGGCAAAGAGCCACGCTGAAAGGTAGCGTTCGCTGGCGGAAGGAATGATCGCGACGATTTGTTTCCCCTGGTTTTCGGGGCGCTGGGCCAATTGCAGGGCCGCCCAGGCAATCGCCCCGGAGGAGATGCCCACCGGGATGCCGTCGAGTTGGTTGATTTGCTTTGAAACCGGACCCGAATCCGCCTCTTTGACTCGAATGATCTCGTCGTAAATCTTGGTGTTGAGCACGGAGGGAACGAAGCCGGCCCCGAGGCCTTGCAGCTTGTGCGGCCCGGGCGCGCCGCCGGAGAGCACGGGCGAGGAATCGGGCTCGACCGCGACGATCTTGACCGAGGGTTTCCTGGCCTTCAACACTTCGCCAACGCCTGTGATGGTGCCGCCGGTGCCGACGCCGGCCACGACGATGTCCACCTTGCCGTCCGTATCGCGCCAGATTTCCTCCGCCGTCGTCTTGCGATGGATGGCGGGGTTGGCAGGGTTGGTAAACTGCTGCAGAATGACGCTGTGAGGTATCTTGGCGGCGAGTTCCTCCGCCTTGGCGATGGCTCCTTTCATGCCTTTGGCTCCCTCGGTCAGAATCAGCCGGGCGCCCAGGATCTTGAGGAGCTTGCGCCGTTCCATGCTCATGGTCTCGGGCATGGTGAGGATGAGCTTGAGGCCCTTCGCCGCCGCTACGAAGGCCAGGGCGATGCCGGTGTTGCCGGAGGTGGGTTCGATCAGGACCGACTTGGCGGTGACCAGTCCACTCCGGAGCGCGTCGTCAATCATCGAGAACCCGATGCGATCCTTGACGCTGGAAAGCGGGTTGAAGAACTCGAGCTTGAGCAGGACTTCGGCCTGCGCATGGTGCGCCGCGGCGGTGCGGTTCAGGCGGACGAGGGGGGTGTTGCCGATGGTCTCGGTGATATCGTTGTATATTTTCGCCATGGTGGGATTTGGGACTGGGGGCACTTTAGGCCGCGCGGGGTGCGACTGGCTCCTCAAAACCGTGACATAAAGGGACGGGGACTCAAATCATAAGACACAGGCGGCGGTGATTTCCGCTCGGCGCAGCGGTGGCGGGGCGACACTGTCACGTCCGATGACCTGGCAAATTGCCCTGGTGTTTGTCCTGCTGATCGGTGCGCTGATTAGTTTTGTGGGGGAAAAGATCCCGCCGGACCTCGTCGCGCTCACGCTCTTCGTCATCATCCCACTCACCGGGTTGGTGTCGGCCCGGGACACCTTTGTGGTCTTTTCCAATCCGGCGCCGATTACCGTGGCGGCGATGTTCGTGCTAAGCGCGGCCTTGGTGCGTTGCGGGGCGATTGACTACCTGTCGGTCGGGATCGAGCGGGCGGCCGGGTTGCCGTATCCGCTCGTGGTGTTCCTGCTCGTGGGGCTGATCGCCTTCGTCTCGGCCTGGATTAACAACACGCCGGTCGTCGTCTTTTTCGTGCCGGTGGTGTTGAGCCTCGCGCGCCGGATGGGCCTGTCGGGTTCGAAATTTCTCATCCCGCTCTCCTATGCCTCGGTGTTCGGCGGACTCTGCACGTTGATTGGCACGAGCACCAACCTGGTGGTCAACGGCATCCTGGTGGAGCGCGGCGAACCGCCTTTCGGGATGTTCGAACTCGCCGCGGTGGGAATCCCAATGACGATCGTGGGCGCGATCTACCTGGCCTTGGCGGGGCGGCGGCTCCTGCCGGCCCGCGAGATGCTCACGTCGATCCTGAGCGAGGAGGAGCGCCGGGAGTATTTTACGGAGGCGTTTGTGCCCGGGGGTTCCCCGTTGATCGGCCGCAGCCTGCGGGCGGCGGGCCTGGTTTCGGCCCGGGGGTTCCGGGTCATCGAAGTCGTGCGCGACGGGATTGCGATTCACCTCGACGCCGCCAGCACGCCGTTGCGCGAAGGTGATCGGCTTGTGCTCGCCTGCCGGCCTTCGGGCATCGCGCGGGCCCGCTCGATGAAGGGCTTCGATTTCACCGCCGAGGCGGGCCTGGAGCAGATTGCCGCCCATGAAGGCGTGGTCTTTGAGGGAGCGGTCGCGCCCCACTCCGGGCTGATCGGGCAGAGCGTCGCCGAAATGAATTTTCGCCAGCGTTTCCGCGTGATTGTCCTCGCGATTCACCGCGGGGGCCAGAACGTGCGGGAAAAACTCGAGACCCTGCCGCTGCAGATGGGCGATATCCTGCTCATGATGGGCACCCCCCAGGCCGTGCAGGGGCTGCGCCGGGGCGATGACATCATTCTGTTTGACCGTCCGCCGGTGCCGTCGTTTTCGCGGCACCGCCGGATTCCGCTCGTGCTCGCGATCATCGCCGGGGTGGTGGCCGGGGCGACGCTGAAGGTGGTGCCGATCGAATTGGGGGCGATCGCGGGCGCCGTGCTGCTGTGCCTCACGGGCTGCATCAAGCCGAAAGAGGCCTACGACTCGATCGAATGGAATCTGCTGTTCGTCATCTTCGGGATGCTGGCCCTGGGTATCGCCATGCAGCAGACGGGCGCCGCCACCTGGCTGGCCCACCACGCGGTGGCGGCGGTGGATCTGGTCGTCACCGGACCCCAAAGACCGCTGGTGATGCTGGCGTGCATCTATCTCGTCACGATGGCGCTGACCGAGGTGCTGTCCAACAATGCCGTGGCGGCGGTCATGATTCCCATCGCGCTGGGGATTGCGGCGGAATCCGGCCTGGCGACGCGACCCTTCGTCATTGCCGTGGCGGTGGCGGCGAGCGCGGCGTTTGCCACCCCGATCGGCTACCAGACCAACACCTATGTGTATGGGATCGGCGGTTACAAGTTTTCGGACTTCGTCCGGATTGGCCTGCCGCTGAATCTTCTCTGCTTTGCCGTGGCCCTGGTGGTCATCCCCCGCGTCTGGCCGCTCTGAGGGCGCGGCGCGCCGGGCCGCCTCAAACGATAATCCGCAGCCCATCCCACGCGGGCGCCACTCCCGGGGGCAGGGAGGCGGCGAGGGTCGCGTGATCGCTCAGATGGGTGAGATGCGTGAGCCAGGTGGCGGGGGCGCCAATCTCACGGGCCACGGCCACGGCTTCGTCGATGGACAGATGCGAGGGATGGGGCTGCGGCCTCAGGCCGTCGAGCACGACGACCTCCGCGCCGCGGGCGAGGGCGACGGCGGCGGGAGGCACCGCCTTGCAATCGGTGTAATAGACGAACTTTTTCGCGGAGCTGCGTTCGGTGAAGACCAGCCCGATGGTGTTGACGCCGCCATGGGGCAGCAGGGTTGCCTGGATCGTGCCCTGCGGGAGATCGATCCGCTCCGGCATCGCGGCCAGCTTGAAGGCGGCGTACCCCTTGGCGATGGGGCGCTCGGCCATCGCATAGGGATACATGGCGCGCACCCGGCCCATGCCTTCCTCGGTGCTGTACACGGACAGGGCCTGGCCTCCGATCAAGTCGCAATACCGGCGGAGATCATCCATACCCGCGATGTGATCAGCGTGGCCGTGGGTGAGGATGAAGAAATCCAGCCGGTTGATGCGCTCGCGCAGGCACTGGATCCGGAATTCCGGCGCGGCGTCGACTTGGATGTGCAGGTCGTCCATGACGACGTGAATCGACGCCCGGGTGCGGGCGTTGCGGGGGTCGGGCGAGGTGCACACCGGACAATCGCACGCGATCATCGGCACGCCCTGGGATGTGCCTGTGCCAAGGAAGATGATCTCCATGCGGTTTAAGGCTGCGGGGCGGTCGTGGGCGCGGAAACGGACCTCGCCGTGGCCTGAGGCCTCAGCCGGTGGCAGACGCGGCGAAAAACATGGCCGATGCGCCCGGAGCCACCGCGCATGGGTTAGATGATCTCCCGGTACACGTCGGGGTGGGGGCGGGGAATGACGACGGCGTTGACCAGCATCCCCGCGTCGGCGATCACAGCCCGACCCGCGGCGATGGCCGTTTGCACCGAAGCGACATCCCCGGTCATCGTGACAAACGCCTTGCCGCCCAGCGCCATGGCTAGGCGGACGTCGAGCAGTCGGACGGCGGCGCTTTTGGCGGCGGCGTCCGCGGCCTTGATGAGCGTCGCGACATTGAAGGATTCGAGCACCCCGAGCGCGCCCTCGGGGACGGCGATCGACGTGCGACCGATGGCGGTGACGACGTCGGGGTGGATGTTGGTGATCACGATCCGATCGATCAGACAGCCGTTGGCGGCGGCGGCACCGCCGGACACCGCGCTTTCCACGGCCGAGGCATCGCCCGCCACGAGAATCATGTACTTGCCCGAGCAGATCGAACGCGACAGGCACAACCGGACGTTGCCGGCCTTGAGCATCGTATCGGCGACGGCGAATCCGGCGGCGATGCTGGATAGTTCAACCAAACCAACGGATTTTTCAGTCATGGGATCAGGTTAGCTGGGCAGCAGGACGATTTCGCGTTCGTTGACCGATGCCACGGTGCCGGCGGCGGGGGCATGGATGAAGGCTCCGAGGGTCGCCTCGGGAAGATCGGTGAGCGGCTGGCCCACCTGGACCTTGTCGCCGGCCGCCACGACGGGTTTTCCGCCCGAGCCGGCGCTTTGCCGAAGGGGCAGGACAAGTTTTTCCGGGGCGAGGGTGCGGGCCTCCCACGGCGCCGGGTGGGCGTAGTCGCTGATCGCGAGCCGTTGCATCAGGGAGGCGATGGGAACCCGTCGGCCATCGCGCATGGGGTGGGGCTTCACCGTCATGGGCCCCTCCCACTTTACCTTGGCCTGTCGCATCTGGACCTTGGACTGGTCGCAGGCCTCCTTGGGGTAGAGCTCCTCGGGACAGGCAAACAGCGTGCAAAGACCGCAAGCGCAGCACATCGTCGCCCATTGGTTCCAGTGCTCGGCGCCGGTGGCGGTGAACGCGAGGGAACGCATCACTTGGTGGGGCTCCACGGCGTAGCCGAGGAGGAACCGCGGGCAGAATTCCGTGCAATACCGGCATTGATCGCAGGCCGACTTGCCAATCGCGTTCTGCACGGGCGCGGGTTTCAGTTTACGTTCCACCACGTGATGATCGCGCGGGAGCACGATGACCCCGCCGGTGGTCTTGGTCACCGGCAGGTCCAGGTTCGCCGTGGTTTCGCCCATCATCATACCGCCAATGCAGAGCACGGGATCGGGCACCGTCGCGCCGCCGGCGGCCGCGATGCAGGCGCGCAGGCTGGTGCCGAGCGGCACGGTCAGCGTCACCGGGGCGGCGACCGCGCCGGCAATCGTGAGGGTCTTCCGGATGACGGCTTCGCCCCGGGCGGCCCCGGCGATGTTGACGAACGTCTCGACGTTGCACACGACCGCACCGACGTTCAGCGGAATGCCGCCGGGGGGGATGAGCCGACCGGTGGTCTCATACACGAGGTCATACTCGTCGCCGGCGGGATAATAGTCGCCCAGCAGATGCACGCGGACGGCGGTGCCGGCGCAGGCCGCGCGGACGGTCTCAACCGCGTGATGATTCTTGGCCTTGATGCCGACGATGCCGGCCTTGGCCTTGACGGCGTCCATGGCCAGCTGCAGGCCGAGCACCATCTCCGCCGCCTGGTGCTCCATGACGGCGGCGTCCTTGTGCAGGAGCGGCTCACATTCGGCGCCGTTCGCGATCACGGTGTCGGCCGTCGAGGCGAGCTTGACGTGGGTGGGGAACCCGCCGCCGCCGGCACCGACGACTCCCCCTCGGCGAACTTGATCGATGAGCTTCATGACGTTTCTGGCGGGTTGTTCTTGGCGGGAGTTCGGGGGCTTGCCAAGCCGCATTCGCCCGGCGCCGAGCGGGCAAAAAAAACGCGCCACCGAAGTGGCGCGTTGAATTTGAATCGGACGGATGAATCCGCGCGGATCTTAGTAGTCCATGCCGCCGCCGCCGCCGCCATGGCCGCCCGCGGGAGCTTCCTTCTTCTCCGGGATCTCGGTGATCATGCACTCGGTGGTGAGGAGCAGGCCGGCGATCGAAGCCGCGTTCTGCAGGGCGGTGCGGGTGACCTTGGTCGGGTCCACCACGCCGGCCTTGACGAGGTCCTCGTATTCGCCCGAGGCGACATTGTAGCCGTAGTTGCCCTTGCCGGACGCAACCTGGCCGACGACGACGGCACCTTCCACGCCAGCGTTGGCGCAGAGCATGCGAATCGGCGACTCGATGGCGCGACGAACGATCTGGGCGCCAATGGCCTCGTCGCCTTCGAGCTTGACGTTGTCGATGGCTTTCGCGGTCCGGAGCAGGGCAACGCCACCGCCGGCGACGATGCCTTCCTCGACCGCCGCGCGGGTGGCGTGGAGGGCGTCTTCGACGCGGGCCTTCTTCTCCTTCATCTCAACTTCGGTGGAGGCACCGACGTTGATGACGGCGACGCCGCCGGCGAGCTTCGCGAGGCGCTCCTGGAGCTTCTCGCGGTCGTAGTCGGAGGTGGTTTCGTCGATCTGACGGCGGATCTGCTTCACGCGGCCCTGGATCTCGGACGACTTGCCCGAGCCTTCGACCATGGTGGTGTTTTCCTTGTCGACGACGATGCGCTTGGCGCGGCCGAGGTCGCTGATCTGCAGGTTCTCGAGCTTGATGCCGAGGTCCTCGGTGATGCAGCGGCCACCGGTGAGGATGGCGATATCCTCGAGCATGGCCTTGCGGCGATCGCCGAAGCCAGGGGCCTTGACCGCGCACACGTTGATCGTGCCGCGAATCTTGTTCACGACGAGGGCCGCGAGGGCTTCACCTTCGACCTCTTCCGCGATGACGAGAAGGGGCTTGCCGCTCTTGGCGACGATCTGGAGCAGCGGGAGGAACTCCTGCAGGTTGGAGATCTTCTTCTCGTGGATGAGCACGTAGGCGTCCTCGAGCACGGCCTCCTGGGCCTCCATGTTGGTGGCGAAGTAGGGGGAGAGGTAGCCCTTGTCGAACTGCATGCCTTCGACAACTTCGAGGGTGGTCTCGATCGACTTGGCCTCTTCCACGGTAATGGTGCCATCCTTGCCGACCTTGTCCATCGCCTCGGCAATGATGTTGCCGATGGTGTCATCCCAGTTGGCGGAGACGGTGGCGACCTGGCGAATCTCTTCGCGGTCGTTCACCTTCTTCGAGATCCGGGCGAGCTCGATGACGGCGGCTTCGACTGCCTTGTCGATGCCGCGCTTGAGGAAGATCGGATTGGATCCGGCGGTGACGTTCTTGAGGCCTTCCTTGTAGATGGACTCGGCCAGAACGGTGGCGGTGGTGGTGCCGTCGCCGGCGGCGTCGCTCGTCTTGGAGGCGACTTCCTTCACCATCTGGGCACCCATGTTCTCGTAGGGATCGGGAAGCTCGATTTCCTTGGCGACGGTCACGCCGTCCTTGGTGACGGTCGGTGAACCGAATTTCTTGTCGATGACGACGTTGCGGCCCTTGGGACCGAGAGTGACCTTGACGGCCCGGGAGAGGAGTTCGACGCCGCGGAGAATCTTGTGACGCGCGGCCTCATCGAAGAGGAGTTGTTTAGCAGCCATGTGATCTATGATTTGTTAATGATTAATCTTTAGGTGGGACGATGGGCTCAGGCGATGACGCCGAGAATGTCATCCTCGCGGACGAGCGTGTACTTCTTTTCGTCCAGTTTTACTTCGGTGCCGCCGTACTTGCTGATGAGCACGCGGTCGCCGACCTTGACTTCGAAGGGCGTGATTTTGCCGTCTTCGCCTTTCTTGCCGGTGCCAAGGGCGATGACCTTGGCCTCCTGCGGCTTTTCTTTGGCGCTGTCCGGGATGATGATGCCTCCGCGGACCTGCTCTTTTTCTTCGATGTGCTCGACGAGAACACGATCACCGATGGGCTTGATATTGACTTTAGCCATATGTGGTTGGTTTTGGGTTGAACGGAAATGAACTGACTTGTTTGGGAGATCGGTGCGTCCCCGGCGAACGATCGCCGGGGACGCACCAAAAATAGGCGGGAGTTATGGTTTCTTGTCGTCGTCGACGACCTCGAAATCGGCGTCGACCACGTCGGCCTTCTTTTCGGCCTTCTTGGTGGGAGGTGGCTCGGATTCCGCGTTACCGGTCGCCCCGGGTTGGGCGGCCCCGGTCGCCTGGGCTGTCTTCTGGACTTCCTGGTAAATCTCGGCGCCGACGGCGCTGATTTTTTCCATGGCCGCCTTCATGCGATCGACGTCGCCGCTCTCGAGTTCCTTCCTGGCCTCCGTGATGGTGTCGGCGCCCTTCGACTTGATGCCGTCGGGGAGCTTGTCGCCGGAGTCCTTCAGGGTCTTTTCGAGCTGGTAGATGGTGGAATCGAGCTGGTTCTTGGTTTCGACCGCCTCCTTGCGCTTCTTGTCCTCGGCGGCGTGCAACTCGGCTTCCTTGGTCATGCGCTCCACTTCCTCCTTGGAGAGGCCGGACGATCCCTGGATGGTGATTTTCTGGTCCTTGCCTGTGCCCATGTCCTTGGCGGAAACATGGAGGATGCCATTGGCGTCGATGTCGAAGGTCACCTCGATCTGTGGCAGACCGCGCGGCGCCGGCGGGATGCCGTCGAGCCGGAAGGTGCCGAGGACCTTGTTGTCGCGCGACATGGGCCGCTCGCCCTGCAGGACCACGATTTCGACCGACGGTTGGTTGTCGCTGTAGGTGGAGAACGTCTGCGTCTTCTTGGCCGGAATGGTGGTATTGCGCGGGATCATCGCCGTGGCGACCTGGCCGGCCGTTTCGATGCCGAGGGTCAGCGGCGTCACGTCGAGGAGCAGCACGTCCCGCACCTCGCCCTTGAGCACGCCACCCTGGACGGCGGCGCCGATGGCGACGACCTCGTCGGGGTTCACGCCCTGGTGGGGCGGCTTGCCGCCCAACTTATGGGCGATCTCGACGACCTTCGGCATGCGGGTCATGCCACCCACCAGCACGAGTTCGTCGATCTGGGCGGAAGTGAGGCCTGAATCCTTCAGGCAATTCTTGAAAGGCTGCACGCAACGCTCGAACAGAGGGTCGCAGACCTGTTCCATTTTGGCCCGCGTCAGCTGCAGGTTGAGATGCTTGGGGCCGGTCGCGTCGGCGGTGATGAAGGGAAGATTGATGTCGACCGACTGGGTGGAGGAGAGCGCGATCTTCGCCTTCTCCGCCTCTTCCTTCAGGCGCTGGAGGGCCATGGGATCCTTGCGCAGGTCGATGCCGTTTTCCTTCTTGAAGGAATCGACCAGCCAGCCGATCAGCGCCTCATCCCAGTTGTCGCCGCCGAGGTGCGTGTCGCCGTTGGTGGCCTTGACCTCAAACACCCCGTCGCCGATTTCGAGGACGGACACGTCAAAGGTGCCGCCGCCGAGATCGAACACTGAAATCTTCTCGTCCTTCTTTTTGTCCAGCCCGTAGGCGAGCGAGGCCGCGGTCGGCTCGTTGATGATGCGCAGCACCTCGAGCCCGGCGATCTTGCCGGCATCCTTCGTGGCCTGCCGCTGCGAATCGTTGAAGTAGGCCGGCACGGTGATCACGGCCTGGGTGATCTTGTCGCCCAGGTACGCCTCGGCGTCGGCTTTCATCTTACCGAGGACGAAGGCGGCGATCTGCTGCGGCGCGAATTGCTCCTTCTTGTCGCCGACCTGGACCTCGATATAGGCGTCGCCGTTTTTGCCCTCCACGACGTTGAAAGGCATGTTCTTGGCCTCTTCCCGCACTTCGGTGAACTTGCGGCCGATAAATCGTTTTGCGGAGAAGACGGTGTTGCGCGGATTGGTGATCGCCTGACGCTTGGCGGCCTGGCCGACCAGGCGCTCGCCAGACTTGGTGAACGCCACGACCGAAGGCGTGGTGCGGGCACCTTCGGCGTTAGGGATGACCACGGGCTCTCCGCCCTCCATGACGGCCATGCAGGAGTTAGTGGTTCCAAGATCGATACCGAGAGTACGGCTCATGCCGGTACCTGAGCAACGCACGTGCCCTCCATTTACCAAATTATGTAAGAAGATGATTTATAGGTGGTAAAAACTTAATCACAAATTCAGAGGGGGTGTTGTTGTCGGGCGCATTATGCCAGCTTGGCACAGTGGTGGCCCGAATTCTCCCGATCTGGCGCGAGGGATGTCGCAGTTGAATTTGGCTGATTTCCCCCTTAGGTTCGCCCATGGAGATGAAAATCAACGTGCCGGACGAAGTTCCGGTGATGACTTTGCCCGAGACCGCGCTGTTTCCGCAGGCGTTGATGCCGCTGCACATCTTTGAGCCGAGGTACCAGCAGATGTTGCGCGATGCATTGGCCACCAACCGTTTGTTCGCGGTGGCTGGATTGAAGGTCAAGGCGGAGGGCCAACTGGCCGGCTTCGAGGCGCCTCACCGGGTCGCTACCCTGGGCATGATTCGGGCGTGCCAGAAAAACGACAATGGCACGTCGAACCTGCTGCTGCAGGGGTTGTGTCGGATTGAGATTCTCGAAATCACCCGGGACGAACCGTACCGGCGGATTCGGGTGCGCACGCTGGCCAGTGAAGCGGGGGCCAGCGAGTCGCAGAACCGGTCTTTGCGTCTGGAACTGTCGCGTCTGATCGGATTGAAGTTGAAACTTGCCGACGGCGGGGCGGAGGAGATGGCGTCGTTTCTGCAGACGGTCGAAGACCCGGAGGCCTTCATCGATATCGCGGCGTTCAGCCTGTGTGAGGACGCGGGCTTGAAGCAACGGCTCCTCGAAACGCTCGACGTGCATCGCCGCCTGGAAATCTTCCGGGAGCGCCTGCGCGCCGACATTGTGAGGATCAAGCTGCACCGGCGATTGCAGGGGCGATTGTCCGACGATCAGATCGAGCAGAATTGATCGAATCCCGGGAGGACCGCGGGCCCCGCTGTCTTCCAAGCGCGGACCGGGGTTCCGGCGGGTTGATTCAACCGCCCAAGGCGGCCGGCGGCCACCACTGGTACAGGAAGAAATACACGAGTACGCCGGTGATGCTCACGTAATACCAGATGGGGAAGGTCCAGCGCGCCCACCGGCGGTGTCGTTCGTAGTCCCCGCGCAGGGCAAAATAGAACGTGCGCGGGACCAGGTACGCGATGGCGATGGCGAGGAGAATGTGCGTCAGCAACATCCCGTAGTAGATGCGCGCGATCATCCCGGCTCCGCCGAAGGGAGTATGGACGCCCCGCACCAGAATCTTGTGGGTGACGTAGCCGACGAGAAAGACCGCCGACACGCACCCCGCGAGCAGCATGCTGGCGCGGTGGAGGCGGATCCTCGCCTCACGTTGGCGGGGATCGGTCGTGGTGCGGGCGAGCCGGATGAAGGCAAAGCCGAACGTCATGAACACCGTGGCCGCGGCGTTGAGCGTGGCGTTGAGCGCGGGAATGTCGCGGATGTTCATGCGGCGAGGAGGCGATCCGCCACGAGGGCGCCGAGCACGATGGGCAGGTAGGCGATGGAGGTGAAGAACAGTTTGCGGGCGGCCCCGTCGCGACCCTGGGGGCGGAGAAAGAGGAGGGCGCGCCCCAGGAACCACGCGCCGCAAACGGCGGCCGCGAGGCCGTAGGCCCAGGTGGCATAACCGAGTGCCACCGGCAGGAGGCTCACCACGACCAGCGCGACGGTGTTGATCAGCGACCACGCCGCGACCTTTCCCCCGGCCTCGTCCCGCACGGGCAGCATCGGGAAATGCACGGCGGAGTAGTCCCGACGGTAGGTCCACGCCACGGCCATGAAGTGCGGAATTTGCCAGAAATACAGCACCCCGAAGAGGATCCAGCCCAGGGCCGTGACGCGCCCTTCGCCGGCGCTCCAGCCGATCAGCGGGGGGAAGGCGCCGGCGATCGCACCAATCTCGGTGCTCCAGGTCGACCAGCGTTTGGCCGGCGTATACCACGCCAGATAGGAAATTACCGTGAGCAGGGCAAAAAGTGCGGCCAGGCGATCGACCCAGGCGAAGAGCAGGAACAGCGCTGCGGTGCACATCATCCAGCCGAGGACAAAGGCGGAGCCGGTCGCAATCTTCCCGGTGGGTATCGGGCGGTCGGCCGTCCGCTTCATCTGCGCATCGGTTTCGTGCTCCAGCCACTGGTTCAGCGCGGCGACGCCACCCGCGGCGAGCGACGTGCCGACGAAGAGCAGGACCAGCTTGCCGGGGTGGGAGAGGGGGCGGGTCGCAAAATAGCCGACCATCGTAGTCATGACCGAAAGCAGGCTGAGGCGCGGTTTGGTCAGCTCAAGATAGTCGCTAAAGGTCGCGACCGACGGAGGGCGGTCGTTCATGCGCGGGTAGACGTGGCCAGGGGGGCGGCGCCTTCGATCTGATCACGGTGCGCCACCCAGGTGAGCCAGAAGGTAACGGCGAGGGTGAGGGCGCCGACCGCGACGTGGGCGGTGGTCATGTGCGGCTGACGCATTGTCCAGATGATCTGGGCGCCGAGGAGGATCTGCAGCACCATGAGGCTGATCAGCGCGGAGGCGCCTGCGCGCATGGCCAGCGGGGCTCCGCGGTCGCGGCGGATGACCCAGGCGAAGCCGGTCAGGGCGACCGCAAGCACGGCCGCCATCACCCGATGGGCAAAGTGGATCGCGATGCGGAAATCCCAGACGGCAGGGAGCCAGCTATTGTCCGGCGCCGGGGTCGAATAGGGGAAGGTGTAGAGGGCGAGGCCGGCGGCGTTATGGCGCATCGTGGCGGCGATCGCGAGTTGCAGGAACATCAGGATGCAGCAGGCGATGCCCACGCGCCGGACCGCCGGGCCCACGGGCGTGGTCCGTTCGATCCAGCGCCGCGTACAGGCGACGGCGATGCCGATCAGCATACAGACGTAGACCTGGGCGAGAATCCCGTGGGGAATACGCAGCATTTCGCCGAGCGACATTTGGAATCCCGGCACGCTCACCTCGTTGAGCAGGACGCGTTTGCCGCCGATGAAGCCCTGCAAGGCGACGATGCCAAAGGCCCACAGGCCCATCTGGCGCAGCCACGAGCGCTCCTCCCGGCGCCAGAGCCAGACGGTCAAGACGATGGTCACGAGGCCCATGATCATGCCCGTGAGCCGGTGGGAATGCTCCGCGAACATCGAGATATCCTGCAACCAGCCCGGGGGGTTGATCGAGCCGTTGGACAGCGGCCAGTCGGGAAACGCCATGCCCGCGCTGATGCTGGTGGTGAAGGCTCCCAGGGTCACCAGCACAAAGACCCAGGCGCTGCCGATCGCGGCAAACACCGCCAGCGCGGGTTTGTGCGTGAGGGTGCGAGGAGAGCCGGAAGTGTTCGCCATGAGGAAAGAGGAGGCGGAGAAGAAGCGGCGATGCTGCCTGTCGCAAACCCTTTGACAAATTTATCGGTCGGCGAATCCGTAATGCAATGAACGCTAATGGTGTGACGGCGCTGGCCGCTTGTGCGGCAATCTTGCTCGCGCCGGGGTGTTCGCGTTCCGGGGACGCCTCGAAGGGGGGCGCTGCGCCGCCCGGGTCGCCCGGGACGGCGGCGGTGGCGGGAGCCAACCAGCCCGGGCCGGAGCGTTACCCGCTCACGGGTGAAATCGTGCGGGTCGAGACCGAGCGCAAGCTGCTCGTGGTCCGGCACGATGAGATCAAAGGCTACATGCCGGCGATGACGATGGAGTTTCTCGTGGCGGCGGGGGATCTGGCGCTGGCCAAGCCGGGACAGCGGATTCGCGCCGAGATGATCCCGAGCCAGGACGGCGATTTTCGGCTGGAGAAAATCTGGCCGGATGAGCGCAGCCCCGAGGCCCAGGCGGTGGCGGCCGGAGCGCTGCAGTTGCGACAGGACACCCATACCCGCGGCAAGGGCGCCTATCGCGAAGTGGGTGAGACGGTGCCGGATTTTTCGCTCTACGATCAGACGGGCCGGGTGGTCCAGAGCGCCCGGTTCCGCGGGAAGCAGATCATGATCAACTTCATTTTCACCCGCTGCCCGGTGGCGACGATGTGCCCGGCGTCGACGGCCAAGATGATGGCGGTGCAACAGCTCGCCCGCGACGCGGGGGTGACCAACCTGGAGTTGATCTCGATCACGCTCGACCCGGCCTACGACACTCCCGGCGTGCTCAAGGAGTACGCGGCGCTGCGCGGGATCGACACCGCGAATTTCTCGTTTCTCACCGGGCCCGAAACCGCAATCAAGGACCTGCTCACGCAGTTTGGCGTGATTGCGCAATTCCAGGGGGAGATGCTCCAGCACACGCTCACGACCCTGCTGGTCGACGCCCGCGGGAAGATCGCGCACCGGGCGGATGGCAGCCAATGGGAGCCGCAGGAATTTGTGAACCGGATGAAGCGCGAATGAACGCCGGTCCGAAGCGCGCCGCGCGGCCGACCCTGCCGGCGGCGGTTCCCCCGCCCGGCGGAACGCCCGCGCGGCCGTTCGCCTGGGGACAGTTTGCCGCGATCACGGGAGTCGCGCTGGCGATATTCGTGATCATGCGGCAATTGCCGACCGGCACGAATTTGAGTCACATGGACTTCCGCGTGGATCCCCGGGGAACCAACGTCATCGAGTTCTGCGATCCGTTGAACCCGCAATTCATCCCCGTGGTGGCGGTGCGATCGCCGGTGACGATGACCCTGACCACGGGGGAACCGGCGGTGGCCGGGCGGGAGGTGCACGCGTTGATCACGCTGCGGACGGGCAGTGGCAAACCCGTTGCCCCGGAGGATCTGCTGGTCACGCACACGCGCCAGCTGCACCTGCTGGTCATCGACCCCTCGCTGGAGGACTACCAGCACGTGCACCCCGTGCCGGGCCGGAAACCCGGGGAGTGGGCGGCCGGGTTCACGCCGCGGCGGTCCGGAGTGTATCGGATATTCGGTGACTTCACGCCGGCGGCGACCGGGCGCGGGCTCTATGCGAGCGTCGACCTCCCGGTGCAGGCCGGCGCGGGGGAGGGCGGCGGCGGCGGGGCGGGGGTGCCGGCGGTCGCCGCGACGATGGAGCGAAACGGTTATCGTTTTGTGCTCACCACGACGCCCCGGCCGGCGCGGGCCGGGCAGCCCATCGATCTGCGTTTTGCCATCCTGCGACCGGATGGGGGTCCGGTGCCCCTGGGGCCGGTGATGGGAGCCTACGCGCACCTCGTGGCCTTCGACGAGGCGCGCAGTGGATTTGCGCACCTGCACCCCGTGGAACCCGGGGTCCTCCAGGCGCCGGATCCGAAAACCCCGGTGCTGAACTTCAAGCTTACGATTCCGCGCGCGGGCCGTTACACGGTTTGGGCACAGGTCAACCTCGGGGGCGAAGAGGTGTTTGTCCCCCACGGCCTGGACGTCCGGGAGTAGGGGGCGGTTCGCGGTCCCGCGTCAGAACTTCAGGTGTTTGACCGTGAGGCCCTGGTTGATGAGTTGTTTCAGCGAGGCGATGCCGATCTTCAGGTGGTCGTTCACCCAGGTGTCGTCGACCTCCTGGTCGCTTTCGGCGGTCTTGATGCCCTCCGGGGTCATCGGCTGATCGGAGACCAGGAGCAGAGCCCCGGTGACGATCTCGTTGTAAAAGCCGGTCACGAAGATGGTCGCGGTCTCCATGTCGATGCAGAGGGCGCGGATTTTCGTGAGGTACTTCTTGAATTGGTCGTCATGTTCCCAGACCCGCCGGTTGGTCGTGTAGACGGTGCCGGTCCAGTAGTCGCGCGAGAAGTCGCGGATGGTGGTCGAAATGGCCTTCTGCAGGGCAAAGGAGGGCAGGGCGGGCACCTCCGGGGGAAAATAATCGTTGCTGGTGCCTTCGCCGCGGATGGCGGCGATGGGCAGGATGAGGTCGCCGATCTCGGCGCGATGCTTCAGCCCACCGCACTTGCCGAGGAAGAGGACGGCCTTGGGTTTGATGGCGGAGAGCAGGTCCATCACGGTGGCGGCGGTGGCGCTCCCCATGCCGAAATTGATGATCGAGATCTCGCCGGCGGTGGCGCTTGGCATCGGGCGGTTCCGGCCCCGAATGGGTACGCGGTGCCATTGCGCAAAGAGGTTTATGTAGCGGTCAAAATTGGTGAGGAGGATGTACTCGCCAAATTCATCCAGCGGCACCCCCGTGTAGCGCGGAAGCCAGTTGTCGACGATTTCCTTGCGGCTCTTCATGGACGTGGTTCTGCCGCACTCCCCCGCCGAGGGCACGGAAATAGTGCACGTTCCCGCCCAAGCCCCGGCGCGGGCAGTCGCGCGACTATGCGCTCGCGAGGGCGTTGGCGGTGTTGAGGTGACCGGCGCCCGTGTACTTCTGCGACTGTTCGTCCGCGTGGTAGCTCGATCGGACGAGGGCGCCGCTTTCAACCACGCCGAGGCCGAGGCCAAGGCCAAACTCCTTCCAGTGGCGAAACTCCTCGGGGGTGGCCCAACGGGAAACCGGCAGGTGCCGGGCGGACGGTTGCAGGTACTGGCCGATGGTCAGAATGTCGGTCTGGTCGGAGGCGATGTCGCGCAGCGTCTGCTCGACCTCGGGCCATTCCTCCCCCACGCCGAGCATGATGCCGGTCTTGGTGACAAAGCCGCGACCCTTCGCATGGCGCAGCACGGCGCGGGATCGATCGTAGCGCGCCTGCACGCGCACCGGCTTCTGGAGCCGCTCGACGGTCTCGAGGTTGTGGTTGAAGATGTCGGGCGCGGCGTCGAGCACGATGTCGACGTGCGCCAGGTTGCCCTTGAAGTCCGGCGTGAGCACCTCGATGGCCGTGTGGGGGTTGGCGTGGCGGATGGCGCGAATGGTCGCGGCCCAGACGCTGGCGCCGCCGTCGGCCAGTTCGTCGCGGGCGACGCTGGTGATCACGCAATGCTTCAGATTCATGGTCGCGACCGCCGCGGCGACCCGGGCGGGTTCGCCGAGATCAAGCTCGGTGGGACGGCCGGTCGCGATCGCGCAAAACGTGCAGGAGCGCGTGCAGATGTTGCCGAGAATCATCAGCGTGGCGGTGCCGCGAGACCAGCATTCGCCGAGATTCGGGCATTGGGCGCTCTGGCAGACGGTGTGGAGCCGGTGGCCGTCAACCAGCCGGCGCGTGGCGGCATAGCCGGGCCCGCTGGGCAACTTGGCCCGCAGCCAGGACGGTTTGCGCGTGGTGGGCGTCGTGGAAGACATGGCGGCCAAACGCACACGAAGTGCCGGGAAGCGCAAGCGGGTTTTCCGGCCGGGGCCCCGGCGGGACGAGGGCAACGGCGTCAGGCGCCGCGGTCCCGGCTTGGCGGTGGCGGGGCGGTTTCCGCCGTCGGTTCACCCGGAGATACGCCCAGGCGGGGAAACTGCGTCCAGAATTCCTCCGCCAGCACGCGCTGCACGTCGGCGCGGTCCACCGGGCGACCCAACTCGAGTTCCATCGACGTGACACTGCCGGCGTCGGCGGCGATGCCGCACGGCACGATGCCGCGGAAGTGAGCGAGGTTGGGGCTGACGTTGAGCGCGAATCCGTGGTACGTGACCCAGCGACGCACCGCGACGCCGATGGCGGCAATCTTGCGGTGGCCCAGCCAGATTCCCGTGAGGCCCTCGCGGCGGGTGGCGGCGAGGCCGAGCCGGTCGAGCGAGTCGATCAGCACTTGCTCGAGCAGACGGAGATAGGCGTGCAAATCCCGTGATCCCGCCAGCGAGACGATGGGATAGCCGACGATTTGGCCGGGACCGTGGTAGGTGATGTCGCCGCCCCGGTTGGTCGGCACCACTTCCAAACCGTGGCGGGCGAGCTGCTCCCGATCCCAGAGCAGGTGGGTCTCCGCTCCCGGTCGCACGCCGAGGGTGAACACCGGCTCATGTTCCGTGAAGACCAGGGTGTCGCCGAGTTTCCCCTCGAGCCGCTGCGCGACCCATGCCTCCTGTCGGACCAGCGCTGCCGCATACCGGGTGCGACCCCAGTCAAGGGTCGGCGCGGAGGCGGAGATCGGGCTCATGGTGCGACGCTCGCCCTTTCTCCCGCCGAGGCAACTCCGTCGTGCGATCGGTTGGGGCCGGGCTTGCCCCGGGCGGCCAACCTGACTGGTACCAACAGGGTATCAGTCAGCCGGGCTTGGCGGTTTCCCGCTCTTGCCGATCGTTCGCTTTGGCTGGGTGGACCCTGCACCCAGCGGTCGGCCAACCTGAGCACCCCCCGTCATGACTAACCTGCACCTAACCTCCCGCGGCCTGCTCCTGCGCCGCCTTTGCGCCGCATGCTTCGTTCTCACCCTGCTGCCGATGGTCGGTTTCGCGCAACCGACCGCGGGCGCGATTGAGGGGCGGGTTTTTAACTCCGCCACCGGCAGCGCCCTGGCCAATGCCCGGATCAAACTCGAGGGCACCGATCGGGATACGATTACCGACGAGGGCGGGGCGTATCGCCTGGGCGGCGTGCCGAGCGGGCCCGCGCGGATCGCGGTCACCTATCTCGGCATGCAGAGCGAATCCGCGACGGTCAACGTCCCCGCCGGAGGCGCGGTGCAGCGCGAGTTCGAGTTGAAGCTGACCGGGGCGCCGCCGGCGACGGCGGCGGGCGAGACCGTCCAGCTCGACACCTTCCGGGTGGTGGCCGACCGGGAAATGAGCGCGCAGGCCATCTCGATGAATGAGCAGCGCATGTCCCCCAACATCAAGAGCGTGGTCGCCATCGATGAGTTTGGCGATCGCGGCAATGAAAACATCGGCGAGTTCCTGCTCTTCCTGCCCGGCGTGTCGATTTCCACCTCGGGCTCGGAGCCCACGACCGTGTCGCTGCGCGGCTTTCCGGGCAACAACACGGGGCTTACGGTCGATGGGGGCGAGATGGCGGGTTCGTTTGCGGGCAACAGTCGCTCGCTCGACCTGCGCGAGGTGCCGATGAACAACATCTCGCGGGTCGAAATCACCAAGGTGCCCACCCCGGACATGCCCGCCTCCGGTCTCGGCGGCTCCATCAATCTCATCAGCCGCAGTGGATTCGAGACCCGAAAGCCCAAGTTCTCGTTCAACGCCTACACCATGTTCCACAACCACAATGGCTACACCTTCGACGGCGGCCCGCGGAACCACAACGCGGCCAACAGTCCGAAGTACATCCAGCCGTCGTTCGATTTCAATTACCTCTACCCGCTGAACAAGCACCTGGCGATCACCCTCGGGGGTTCGCGCACCTGGCGGTTCAAGCCGATGGACACGGGCACGAAGGACACCGATGAGAGTGCGACGTGGGATCTCGTGAAACTCGTCCAGACCACCAGCCAGTGGAACAGCCTCGCCCAGACGTTCCGGACCGTCCAGGGCCAGATCGGCGTCGACTGGCGGATCAGTTCGACGGATACGCTGTCGGCCAGCCTGCAGTACCGGGACTACGACCTCTACATCACCCGGAGCGTGCTGGGGTTCGCCTATGGCACCGGGATGACCGGCAACGATCGCTTCATGCAGGGTGCCGCCACCGGCGTGGGTACCGTCACGATGAATGGCAGTGGCGAGAACGTCGATGTGATCACCGAGACCAAGCATTACACCCTGAAGTACCGCCATCGCGGCGACGTCTGGCGCCTCGACGGGGCGGGCTCCTATTCCACGTCGGCTTCCGACCGTCCCGACATCGACGAGGGCATGTTCAACACGACTCCGGCGACCATCACGAACGTGATTCTCCGGGGGGACAACCTCCAGACCTCGGGTGGCATCATCCCGACGAGTTACCGGGCCACTTCGCGGACCGGCCAGGCGGTCGACGTCTACGACGGCGCCAACTATTCGATCACCAGCGGCAACACCAACCAGGTCGACTGGAACACCCAGAAGTACAACGCGCGCTTGGATCTCGCCCGCGACTTCACTTTCGGCGTGCCCTTCTCGGTCAAGATCGGCGCCGCCCTCGACACGACGAAGCGCGACCAGCGCCGCTACCCGCGCGTCTGGAACTTCCGGCCCAACGGGGCCAGCGATGTCACCTCCCGTCTGGCCGGGAAATTTGATGTCTTCGACGAGGCGTTCCTCGCCGACTCGCCCACGGTCTTTGGCCAGAAGGTGCGCTGGATCAGCGGCCAGAAGCTCTACCAATTGTTCCAGCAGCAGCCGACCTGGTTCGTGGAGGATCTGCCCACGACCCACCAGAACATCGTCAACAACTCGCGCGAGTTCACGGAGACCATCTCGGCCGCCTACGTGCGCACCGATGTACGGCTGCTCCAGAACCGCCTCTGGCTCGTGGCCGGGGTGCGTTTCGAGCGCACGGACGGCAAGGGCAGCGGCCCGCTGAACGACATCAACGCCCAGTATCAGAAGAATCAGGACGGCAGCTTCGTGCGCAACGCGGCCGGCCAGAAGGTGCTCATTCCGGGTGATGCCCTGGCGCTGCGGCAGCTCCGCTATGTCGATCGTGGCGCGCAGGCCGAGCGCAACTACAGCGGCTACTATCCCAGCCTCAACGCGACCTATAATCTTACGGAAAACCTGATCCTCCGGGCGGCCGTCGCCCGGAGCCTCGGCCGGCCCAATATCAACTTCATCATCCCGGGCACGACCATCACGGATCCCGACGTCGCGAATCCGACCATCACGGTCAACAACGTGGGGCTCCAGCCCTGGACGGCGACGAGCTACGACCTGTCGCTCGAGTCCTACCAGATCAAGGACGGCTTCGGCTCCATCGGGGTGTTTCAGAAGCAGGTGAAGAACTTCTTCGGCGTGTTGAACACGGCGGCGACTCCCGAACTGCTCGCGCAGAATGGACTGGAGAGCGACCCGGCGCTGCTCGATTATAATATCAGCACGCGCACCAATGCCGGGGACGCCACCATCAACGGCATCGAGTTCGGCTACCGGCAGTCGCTCACGTTCCTGCCCCATTGGGCGCGGGGCTTCCAGATCTTCGCCAACGTCACCAAGCTCGATCTGAGTGGCAGCAACACTTCCGATTTCTCGGGCTACAATCCCAAGTCGATTGCCGGGGGCGTCAACTTCGTGCGGCCGCGCTTCTTCATCAAAGGCACGATCAGCTATCTCGGCGACACGCGCACCACCGCGGTGGCGGCCAGTGCGACCGTGCCGGAGGATACGTTCAATTACCAGGCCAAGCGCACGCGCATCGGGGTGAACGCGCAGTACAGCCTCAGTAAACGCTATTCCCTTTACGCCTCCGTGGTCGATTGGGGTGGCTTTGTGCAGGACCTCGAGCGTTACGCGCCCGGTACGCCGGACTATGCCAAGGGCACCCGCTGGCAGGAACTCGGCTTCTACACCAACCTCGGCGTGCGCGGCAGTTTCTGACCCGGGTCCACGGCGGCCGCGGGGGTTGCCCGGTTAGCGGTTGAGGATAACCCAGGCGACGCCGGTGGCGGCCGTGAGGCCGAGCACCACGGCGATGCGGCGCTTGAGGCCGGATGAGCCCAGGGTGATGGCCAGGCCGGCCTTGAGCAGGGTATTCGCGACGGTGGCCAACACCACGGCCAGGGTCGCGAGGCCGGGGGCGGCGAGAGCGCCCGTCTGTTCCCGGGCGATCGAAAGCGAGATGGCGTCGACGTCGGTGAGGCCGGAGACGAAACTCAGCGGCAGCAGGCCCTCGCTCCAGCCCTGTTCACGAAAGGCCCGGACCAGAAACGCAATGACGGCGTACAGGGCGCCAAACTTGATCGCGGTGACGAGTCCGAGGGGGTTGCCCAGGTCGGGAATGTCGCCTGGACGGTAGGTCGGGCGTCGCCGCAACCAGATCCAGGAGATATATGCGATCCCGGGCAGCGCCATGAGCGCGAAGGGGACGAGCAGGGCAGGGGCGAAATCAGGGTTGACCAGGCCGATCGCCGCGAGCACCCGCGGCAGCATCATGGTGCAGGCGGTTACGACCGCCATCGCGTAGTGTTCCGCGAGATCCGGTTGCTCGCGGCTGCGCCGGCTGAACGCGAGGGTGCAGGCCGTGCTCGACGCGAGTCCGCCGAACACCCCGGTGAGCAGGATGCCCGCCCTTGGCCCCATGAAGCGAATGGCGAGGTAGCCGGCGAAGCCGAGACCGGAGATGAGCACCACCATCAGCCAGGTGGAGAAGGGATTGAAGCCTCCGAACGGGCCGATGGGCTGGTCGGGCACCAGGGGAAGAATGACCCCGGAAATCGCGGCGAATTGCAGCGTGGCGCGGATGTCCTTTGCGGTGAGTTCGCGGGCCCAGGTGTGGATGGGTTGCTTGGAACCGAGTACCAGCATCGTCATGGCGGCGACGAGGATGGCGGCGCGGGTTTCGTTCCAAAAGACCAGCGCGCCGCACAGGATCGTGAGCAGGGCCCCCGCAAAAGAGGTGCTGCCCGGCGGGTTGCGGTCGTGCTGGTGGCTGGCCTGCGCGATCAAGTGGGCGGCGACGGCCAGCACCACGCCCAGCAGGGCAAAGGGGGCATGTGCGGCTCCGGCGAAGGCGCCGAGGCACCCCAGCACCGCCCAAAACGTGTGCGTCCGCAGGCCGGCAAATTCGCCGGGTTCGGGCACGTGTTGATCCCCCCACTGCCGGATGAGCCCGATAAGGGCGCCCAGACAGGCGCTGACCACGATGGGGGTGAGGAGTTCGTTCATGACGCGAAGACCAATCATCTTTGAAACTACCGGGGGGGGCTTCAACCTCCGCCCCGCCCAGACCCTGTCTGCGCCGCGGGCCCGCGCGCGAGGCTCAGGGCGCGGGCAACTGCCCGCGTTGATAGCCGGTGCCGAGCAGCTGACCCAGGTTGTGCCGCCGGCCATTGATCTCGATCTGCAGATTCTCCGCCGCGCTCGCCTCGATGAACAGGGCGCCGGGGCGGGGCACCGTCTTGGAATCACCCGGGTTCAACATGCCCGAAAACACCAGTTCACCTTCGCTGTCGTCGGCGTTCTTGCGTCTTACCGTCACCTGGACCGGGTTGGTCGCAATCAAACCCAGCTCGGGACTCCGGGAAGCGGCGGTCGCGGTGCTCGCCGTCCGGGAGGCGGCCGGGGACTTGCCGCTGGGCAGGAGGGCCTTGCCGATCAGGCCGACGACGATCACGGCGACCCCGATCAGGCCCCACTTCGTGTACTTGAAAACCAAGGCGGGATCGGGACCCGTGGGGAGCGAACTGCCCGTGCGCGTGCGCGCGGGCGAAGGGCGGACCGGGGGGGTGGCATCGGTCGCGGCTTCCCCGGCCGAGGCGGCGGCCTCGCTGGGTTCGGCCGTGGGGGCGGCGACCTCCATGCGACCATAGATTTCGCGGTGGGAGGGCCGGGCGCGCGAATCGCTGCGGCCCAGGGCGCTATAGTCGTTGAGGATGCGGTCGGACGGCAGCTTGAGAAAATTGGCGTACGACCGGAGGAAGCCGCGCGTGTAAATCTCCGACAACCCGATGTCGAAGTGGTTGCTCTCGAAACGCTGCAGGTAGTCCCCGCGGATCTTGGTCGCTTCAGCGGCTTCGCGGATGGAAATCCCCTTCTTCTTGCGCGCTTCCTCGAACCGTTCGCCGATGGTCTGCATGTGATTCAGCTTGGAGGTTGCGCCGGAAAGGGGAAGAAGGATTTGTGGAGAGGGAGGGCGGCGAGGGCCAGCGGGCGGGATTTCCAGGGACACGCGGCCGCGGTCAGAGCGAGTCGAGGTCGACCAATATCTCGCGGGGGCTCGAACCGTTTTCGGGGCCGACTATGCCCTTGTCCTCCATGATCTCCATGATGCGGGCGGCCCGGTTGTAGCCGATGCGGAGCCGGCGTTGCAGCATCGAGGTGCTGGCGCGTTTCGTCGACTTCAAGACGTCGAGCGCCTGCTGGTACAGATCCTCGTCGTCCCCCAAATCATCACCGTCTTCGCCGCCATCGGCGTCGTCATCGTCTTCCCGGGCGGCCCGATCAATTTGCTGCTGGACCGACTGCGCATACTGCGGCGGGCCATTGCGCTTCAGAAACTCGACAATCGCCTGCACCTCTTCGTCGGAGACAAACGCGCCCTGCGCACGTTCGAGGCGCGAGGTGCCCGGCGGCGAGAACAACATGTCGCCGCGACCGATCAGCGTATCCGCGCCCTTGGTGTCGAGGATGGTCCGGGAATCCACCTGTGACGCCACTTGAAACGCGATGCGCGACGGCAGGTTGGCCTTGATGACGCCGGTGATGACGTTCACGGACGGACGCTGCGTGGCGATGATGAGATGGATGCCGGCGGCCCGGGCGAGTTGGGCGAGCCGGGCGATACTGGTCTCGATCTCGGCCGGTGCGACCATCATGAGGTCGGCGAGCTCGTCGATGATGGCGACGATGTAGGGCAGGCGCTCGGGAATCTCGATCTCGTCCAGCGGATCGACGCCCTCGAGGGAAGCCTGGGCATCCGGGGGCGGCGTCTCCGCCTTGCCGGACCTCTTGCGATTGTTGAAGCCAACGATATTGCGCACGTTGGCCTTGGCGAAAATCTGGTAGCGCTGCTCCATCTCGCCGAGCAGCCATTTGAGGGCCGCCGGCACCTTCTTCGGTTCGGTTACGACCGGGATCAGCATGTGCGGAAGGGAGTTGAATACCTTCAGTTCAACCACCTTGGGGTCGACCATGATCATCCGCAAATCTTTGGGGCTCTTGGAATAGAGGATCGATGCGACGATGGAATTGATGCAGACCGACTTGCCGGAGCCGGTCGCCCCCGCGATCAGCAAGTGCGGCATTTTCGAGAGGTCGGAGAACAGGGGCTTGCCGGAGACATCCTTGCCGAGGGCGATCGGAATTTCCGATTTCATCCCGGCCCAGTCCTCGCTTTCGAGCAATTCACGCATGCCCACGGGGGTCGGGTACTGATTGGGCACCTCCACGCCGACCGCGGCCTTGCCGGGAATGGGGGCGAGGATGCGCACCGACTGCGCGCGCATGCCGAGGGCGATGTTCTTGTCCAAACCCGAAATCTTTTCCACCCGCACCCCGGCGGCGGGCACCACCTCGTAGCGGGTGATCACCGGTCCCACGTGAATCTCGCCCAACGTCACCTCGACGCCGAACTCGCTCAGGATCCGCAGCAGATTGCCGGCGTTGAGGCGGTGTTCCTCCTCGCTGTTGCTGGAGGACGGCCGAACCTGTTCCTTGAGCAGGCTGAGCGGGGGAAACTCGTAGTTGGCGTCGTTGCTTTGGGGCAGGGAAACTTTGGCGGCCTTCTTCGGTTCATCGCTCTTGACGATGTTGAGTTCCACCTTGCCGAGGGCACCGACGGCCAGCCCCTTGGTGTCCGTGGCCGTTTCCCCCGCGGCCGAGGCGGGGCTGGCGGGCCGGGCGGAGCCGTTCGCATTGGGTTCGGTCCGGGGCGCAGGCGGCGGGGTGGGTGGTTCAACCATGCGGGTCGCCGGGCCCTTGGCGAGGGGATCTTCGGTGGACTTGGGTACGAACGTCTTCTTGCCGCTCGGGCCGACGGCCGCCGCCGGAGCAGTGGCAACTGCCGCTACCCGGGCGGCTGCGGCCGCCGCCTTCTCTTTCTCCTTTTGCTTCGCCGTGGTTTCCTGTTCCAACCGGCGCAGTTCCTCGCGCTCGGCTTTCCGCTTGGCGCGTTCCGCCCGCCAGGCGCCGAAGTTAGTGAAGATCTTTTCGAGCTCGCCGCCGATATCGCGGAAGAAGATGAGCAGCAGGGCGCCGGCATAGATCGTGCCGAGAATCAGGCCGGACCCAAAGGGCCCCAGCGCGCCGCGGAGGAAACCGTGGTAAAGCCAAAGGCCGATGAAACCGCCCGGGCCGGCGGGGAACCAATTGGACTTCCAGGTGGCCTCGACGAACATGGCCGCGAGTCCCGCCGAGGTCAGGATGGCGACACCCATGGAGATGCCCCGCGAGCCGGTGACCAGCTTCGAATTGCGCAACGCGAGGTAGAGCATCCAGATCAGGAACAGCGGTACGAACCACGCGCAAGCACCCACCAACCGCAGCATCCCCGCGGCGGCGTAGGCGCCAATCAATCCGGCCGGGTTCTTGGGGGTGGGGACCGGCTCGTGATCGAAGGGGCTTTGCGCCGGGTCGTAGGCCAGGAGTGCGACCAGCAGGTACGCGCCCAGGAAAAAGCAGACGAGTGCGACCAGCCAATAGGGGCGATATCGGGCCGCCTGAAAGGAAGGGCCATGGTTTGGGTTTGAAGTCTCAGACTTGGGCATTTGTGTGATCCGAGGCGTACGTGTGGCGGATTCCACGCTATCGAGACAGGTGGTCAAATGTAAACACCCCCCAAGCAGCCTTTTCACAATAAACTCGTCACACTCTATGCGCGAATTGCTCCGTTTTTCTCCGTTGTATCAGGACCGGGTGTGGGGAGGCCGCGCCTTTGCTACCCTGTTGGGTCGCACCCTGCCGAAAGGGGATCCCATCGGTGAGAGCTGGGAGGTGGTGGATCGACCGGAGGCGCAGTCCATCGTCGTCGGCGGTTCGCTCCACGGCTGGTCGCTACGCCAGGTGCTCACCCAGCGCGGGGCCGACGTCATGGGGCCAACCTGGCCCGCGGATCGCCCCTTTCCCATGTTGGTCAAGTGGCTCGATTGCCGGGAGCGGCTGAGCCTGCAGGTGCATCCGCCCGCGGTGGTGGCGCGGGAGTTGCGCGGAGAGCCCAAGACGGAAAACTGGTACATCGCCGAGACGGTGCCGGGCGCGCAACTGATCGTGGGACTGCGGCGGGGGGTATCCCGGGCGCAGTTTGAGCAGGCGCTGCGGGACAACACCGTCGAACAATGCGTGCATCATTTCCGGGTCGCGGCCGGTGATTCCATTTTGGTGCACAGCGGCCAGGTCCATGCGATCGACGCGGGCAACCTCATCCTGGAGATTCAGCAGAATTCCGACTCGACCTATCGGGTGTACGACTGGGGTCGGGTGGGCCTCGACGGCCAGCCCCGGCAGCTTCACCTCGAGCCGTCCCTGCGCTCGATCGACTGGAAGGACTTCGAGCCGGCCCCGAAACGCGCCGCTCCGACTTCCGGGGTCATCGCGGATTGCCCCGAGTTTTGCATCCGCCGGGCCGTGCTGGGGGCCGGGGAGCGCCTGCCCTTGCCCGCCGGGGAGCAACCCCGGCTGATCAGCGTGGTCAGCGGCACCGTCCGCGCCACCGGGGAAGGCGGCGGTACGCGGACACCGTTTCGCATGAAGCTGGCCCGCGGCGAAAACGTGCTGGCGCCGTTTGCCGGGACCTTCAACTTCACCGCCGAGACGACCTCGATCCTGCTCGTGACGGAGAATTTCGTGGGGTGAGGGCTTTTCGCCGGGGCGGGCGGGGCGGATTTTTGCACCGTGAACAGGCACGAAAATGACTCGTCGGATTCCTCTTGTAGGAGCGGGTTTATCCCGCGATTCAGCGCGGACGGATTTCCATCGCGGGATAAACGCGTTCCTACCACACGACCGACCAGGCAAAAATTCGCCCTGTCGGAGCGGGCGATATCCAAAGGTCTGCGATATCCAAAGGTGTGGCTTGAAGAATGGGCGAAGCCGTAGTTAGTTCGCCCCCCTTTTGCATCATGCCCGAACCTGAAACCGATCATCCCTCCACTCAATCCACTCCGGACAGCACGCCGGCCGGCGCCGAAGGGCCTCCTGCTTCCGGAGAGACGGCGGCGGATCCTGCGGCCCAGTTGGCGGCGGCCAAAGCGGAGGCGGCCGCGAATTTTGACCGTTTCCTGCGGGCGTCGGCTGACTTGGAGAATTTTCGCCGGCGGATGGTGCGGGAGAAGGACGAATTGCGGGTGGTCGCCACGGGGCGCGTGTTGGAGGACATTTTTCCGGTGCTTGATACCCTGGCGCTGGCGATCGCGGCGGCGCGGCAACCCAGCGCCGATCTGAAGTCGTTGGTCGACGGGGTTGACATGGTGTTGACCCAACTCAAGTCCGCCCTCGCGAACCACGGGCTGAAGGAAATCAATCCTGCCGGCCAGCCCTTCGACCCGCACCAGCACGAGGCCATCTCGCACCAGCCGAGCAGCGCGATCGAGGAAGAGCACGTGATGGCGGTCGTGCGCATCGGCTACGCGCTCGACAGCCGCCTGTTGCGCCCCGCCTCGGTGGTCGTTTCCAGCGGTCCCGCCAAGGAGAAAACCCAATCGTAACGGGGACGCGGGGCGCCCGCGGTTTTCCCGCTCGCTCCCGCCTCCCACCGCCGGCTTCCCTTCCAACCGACGCACCCACCCATCATGGCCAAGGTCGATTACTACGAATTACTCGGGGTAGAAAAAAGCGCGAGCGCCGATGAGCTGAAGAAGGCTTATCGCAAGAAGGCCGTGCAGTTTCATCCGGACAAGAACCCGGGCAACAAGGAGGCCGAGGAAATGTTCAAGAAGGTCTCGCACGCCTACGAGGTGCTGACCGATCCGGACAAACGTGCGGCGTACGACCGGTACGGTCCGGCGGCTTTCGAGGGTGGGGCCGGCGCGCCCGGACCGCGGGGGCCGGGCGGCATGGGCGGCGGCTTCCACGATCCCTTCGATATCTTCCGCGAAGTCTTCGGCCAGGGCGGCCGCGGGGGCGGGGGCGGCGGTGGTGGTGGCGGAATTTTCGAGGAAATGTTCGGCGGGGGTGGGCGCGAGGGCGGCCGCGACGGCTCCGACCTGCGTTATGACCTGGAGATCACGCTCGAGGAGGCGGCCAACGGCGTGGAGAAGGAAATTTCGTTTCGCAAGAACATGACCTGCGAACGGTGCGATGGCACCGGGGCGGAGCCGGGCTCGAAGCGGGTGAACTGTCCCACGTGCCGCGGCGCCGGGCAGATCCGGCGTTCCGGCGGCATCATCACGTTCACCCAGACGTGTCCGTCCTGCGGCGGAGCAGGGACCAAGATCGACCGGCCGTGCAATGCGTGCCGCGGCGAAGGCCGCACCGCCAAGAACACCAAGCTCAACGTGCGCATTCCGCCCGGGGTGGACACCGGGTCCCGGCTGCGCTCGGCGGGTAATGGCGAGGCGGGGCTGGCGGGCGGGCAGGCGGGCGATCTGTACATCGTGCTCACCGTGAAGGAACACGAGCTGTTCGAGCGCCAGGGGGAGGACCTTTTTTGCGAGATACCCATCAAGTTCACCCTGGCGGCCCTCGGCGGCACGATCGAGGTGCCCACCTTGTCCGGCAAGGCGTCGCTGAAGATCCCCGTGGCCACGCAGAGTGGCACGACTTTCCGCCTGCGCGGCAAGGGCGTGCCGAGCCTGCGCGGCGGGACGCAGGGCGATCAGTTGGTCCGCGTACAGGTCGAGGTGCCCACGACGCTCACGAGCGAACAGCGCCACCTCCTCGAGGAGTTCGCGCGGGTGAGCGGCGACGCCAACGAGCCCACTTCGCGTTCCTTCTTCGAGAAGGCGAAGAAGTTCTTCTGAGGCGTCCGCCCGCCGCGATGGGGGATTTACAACGGCGGGAGAATCGCGAGGCTTGCCCGCGCGTGACGCTCGACAACCCGAAACTGTTTTCCCTCGATGGCGCGGTGGCCTGGCGCGAGCAGCAACGGGCGGCGGGCCGGCGCGTCGTGCTGACGAACGGCGTGTTCGATCTGCTGCACACGGGGCACCTCTATTATCTCCAGCAGGCGCGCCGGTTGGGCGACGCGCTCGTCATCGCCCTCAATGCCGATGCCAGCGTGCGGGCGCTCAAGGGGCCGGCGCGCCCGGTGCAGACCGAGGTGCAGCGCGCCTACGCGCTCGCCGCGCTGGAATGCGTCGATGCGGTGGTGATTTTCCGCGCACCCCGACTCACCGCCGAGATTCGCGCCCTGCGGCCCGACGTGTATGGCAAGGCGGGCGACTACACCCTTGCCACCCTCAATCCCGAGGAGCGCGCGGCGCTGGAAGAAGGTGGAGCGCAGATCGAATTTCTGCCGTTTCTGCCCGGATTCAGCACGACGGCATTGATCGCGCGGATCAAGGCGGCCGGGGCCATCTAAACCACCATGCGTGTCGTCATTCTCGGTTCCGGTCGGGGCTCCAACGCCGCGGCGATTCTCCAGGCCCGGCAGGCGGGGCGGCTCGGCCGCGCGCACGTCGTGCAGATTTTCTCGGACCAGCCGAACGCCGGCATCCTCGCCCTCGGCCCGCCCCACGGCGTGCCGGCGGCCTTCCTCGACGCCGCGCCGTTCAAGACCAAGCTCGATGGGGACGGGGAGCGGCGCTACATCGCGGCCATCGAGGCCGCGCAGCCCGACCTCATCGTGCTCGCCGGCTTCATGCGCGTCCTGAAGCCGCCGTTCCTCACGCGTTTCGAAGGCCGGATTATCAACCTGCATCCCAGCCTGCTGCCGAGCTTCCCGGGACTCGACGGAATCGGGCAGGCCCTGCGGCGCGGCGTAAAAATTACCGGATGCACGGTGCACTTCGTGTCGGCGGAGGTCGACGGCGGCCCCATCATCGATCAGGCGGCGGTGCGGATCGAGGCGGATGAAACCCTGGAGACGCTCGCGGCCAAGGTGCACGCCGCGGAGCATGCGTTGCTGCCCGCGGTCATCGCGCGGCTGAGCGAGCGCGCCCCGTAGCGGGAGTCGGGCAGGCGACCGCGGTTTCCGGCGCGCGCGCGGGGTGCATCTGCGAGTAGACGGTAATGCCTCTGGGAGTAGCGCCGCGTCTCTGACCGGCGGGCGCCAGTCGAAGACTGGTGCCTACGGGGAGGACCGAGCTCAATTCCACCGTCAAGCTGGAGATGAGCCCGGCGCGCGCGTTTTCGTCCATCCGGAGGTTGAGTTCTGCTGTTGGGCCGTTTTGGTGTCGGCTTCGATTCCCACCCCATGACTCGACGCGCCCACCTTCCTGGCCTGGCTTTTGCCGTGCTCGCCGTCCTGCCGGCGGCGACGGCGGACACAAAGTTCCCGGGCGCGGCGCCGCAGAAGCTCTCGTTTAACGAGAACATCCAGCCGATTCTCGCCGAACATTGTTACGCCTGTCACGGCACCGATCCGGGCTCGCGCAAGGCCGACTTGCGGCTTGATCGCCTCGAACACGCGACCGCCAAACGCAAGGACGGGGACCCCGCCATCGTGCCGGGCCGACCGGAAGAGAGCCCGCTGGTGCAGCGCATCGAAAGCACGGACGAAAAGAAGATCATGCCGCCGCCGGAGGCGCATAAGCGCCTGCGCCCGGAACAGATCGCCGCCCTCCGGCGCTGGATCGCCGAGGGGGCGGAGTACGAGGAGCACTGGGCCTTCATCGCCCCCCGGCGCCCCGCGGTTCCGTCCGTCGCGGCCGGCCCCGCCGGCTGGCCCCGGAATCCCGTCGACGCCTTCGTCCTGGCGCGCCTCAAGCGCGAGGGACTCACCCCCTCCGCCGAGGCCGATCGCCGGGCGCTCATCCGGCGCGTCACGCTCGACCTCACCGGCATCATCCCGACCCCGGAGGAAGTGGAGGCGTTTGTGGCGGATCGGTCACCGGACGCGTACGAGCACGTGGTCGACCGCCTGCTGGCCAGTCCGCGCTACGGGGAGCACCGCACCCGCTACTGGCTCGATTACGTGCGTTACGCCGACACGCACGGCATCCACTTCGACAATTACCGCGCGATCTGGCCCTACCGTGACTATGTGATCCGAGCCTTCAACGCCAACAAGCTCTTCGACGCCTTCGTGCGGGAGCAACTTGCGGGCGACCTGTTGCCGGCGCGGACGTTCGACGAACTCGCCGCCACCGGCTTCATGCGTTGCAACCTGACCACCAACGAGGGCGGGACGATCCCGGAGGAGGTCTTCGTGAACCAGACCCGCGATCGGGTGGAGGCGTTTGGCCTGGCGTTTCTCGGGCTGACCACGGGTTGCGCGGCGTGCCACGATCACAAATTCGACCCGATCACGCAGCGCGACTTCTACGGGCTGGCCGCCTACCTGGGCAACACGCTGGAGAAACCGTGGGACCTCAACATCGCCGAGCCGCCGCCCGTGCTGCGACTGCCCAAGCCGGAGATGCGGGCGACCGCGGAATTCGTGCTGAAAGCCCGGGGCGACCTGCAGGAAAAACTGGCGACCCGCCGCGCCCAATCGCGGGAACTGACCGCGGCATGGCTGGCCGCGGGGCACCGGCCAACGCCCGTCTCGACCGAAGGCCTCGAGTTGCGTCTCCGGCTCGACGAGGGCCACGGCGACGTCGTGAAGAACAGCGCGCCCCACGCGAAAGTCGCGGAGTTCAAGGCCGACACCAATCCCTTGATTTGGGGCGAGAACTCCTGGCTGTGGCCCTCGATGCGGATGGATATCCTGACCCGGCTCAACCTCGGTGATCTCGGCGCGGTGGAGGCCGGCGAAGCCTTTTCCGCGGGCGGTTGGATTATGTTGCGGGCCAAGCCGGGCGGGGGCGTGCGCACGGGCACGGGCAATGGTTCGTTGCTGGCGCGCATGGGGGACGCGAAGCGACATGGCGGGGCGGGCTGGGATATTTACCAGGAGGGATTGCAGATTTACCTCAACCTCGTGCCGGATGCTCCCGCCACCCCGGAAAAGGTGGCAGCGACCGGAGCGGGCGAGGTCGCCGCCACGATTGACGCCGTGGCCAAAGCGCCCGTGAAGAAACGGGCGGCGAAGAAGGGATCCACCGCGGCGCCCCCGGTGAAACGCGGCCTCCAGATCGCAACCAAGGTTGGCCAGGTCCTGCGCGATGAGTGGCTGCACGTGTTGGTCACCTACGACGGGTCCCGCCGCGCGAAGGGCGCGAAGATCTATCTCAACGGCCGGCTGGCCGAGACCGAGGTGAAGCTCGACACGCTGGGGCCGAAAGACTCGATCCGTACCGATGCGGCGCTGCACCTCGGCCGGCGCGACGACACCAATCCGATGCGCGAGACCCGGTTCCAGGACGTGCGCTTCTATCGCCGGGCGCTCGACGCCGACGAGGTGGCGCGCCTTCCCTTCGAGGACTTGGCGGGCGAGATCGTCGCGCGCCAGCCGGACGCGACCAGGTGGACGACGGACGAGAAATTTGTTGTCGCCGATCAGTTTTTCCTGGGGGGAAAGGACGCCGAGACCCTCGCTCTGACCGCCGCGGTCGCCGCGCATGAGGCGGCGCTGGAAGCGCTGACCAAGGACGGGGCGGCGACCCTGATCGCCGTGGAGAAAACGACGCCGGCGTATGCCGACATTCTCAAGCGCGGCGACTATTATGCGCGGCTCCGTCGGGTCGAGCCGTCGGTGCCGCACTTTCTGCCGGGGTTGCCGGCGGGCGCGCCGCAGAATCGGCTGGGGCTGGCGGCGTGGTTGCTGGCGGCGGACCAACCGTTGCTGGCGCGGGTGGCGGTGAATCGCATGTGGCAGGAGGTTTTTGGGCGCGGACTCGTCGAGACCGCCGGAGACTTCGGCGTCATGGGCGACCGGCCCTCGCATCCGGAGCTGCTCGACTGGCTGGCGGTCGAGTTCCGGGAGAGTGGTTGGGACGTGAAGCGGTTCTACCGCCGGCTGGTCACCTCGGCGACCTACCGGCAGTCGGAAAACGCGTCGGCGGAGCGGCTGGCGAAGGATCCGGCGAACAAGTACCTCGCGCGCGGGCCGCGCTTTCGCATGGACGGCGAGATGCTGCGCGACAGCGCGCTCGCGGCATCGGGGCTACTGGTGGAGAAGGTCGGAGGGCCCTCGGTCAAGCCGTACCAGCCCCCGGGGATCTGGGAGGAGGTCGCGATGCCCGAGTCCAACACCCGGAACTACGTGTCCGACCCGGGCGATGGCCTGTATCGGCGAAGCGTTTACACCTTCTGGAAACGGGCCTCGGCCCCGGCCAGCCTGGAGACCTTTGATGCGCCCTCGCGCGAGGTCGTGTGCACGCGCCGCGCCCGCACCAACACGCCCCTGCAGGCCTTCGTGATGATGAACGACCCGCAATGGGTCGAGGCGGCGCGCCGGTTGGGCGAACGCGCGATCCGGGCGGCGACGGTTGCGGATGGGCGGCTCGATTTTCTCGCGCGCACCACGCTGGCCCGCCCGCTCGCGCCGCGCGAGTCGGCGGTGCTGCGCCGGACCGCGAAGGTGTTTCACGCCCGGTTTGCGGGTGCGGCGGAGGCGGCCGATTCGCTGCTGGCCGTGGGGGCGACGAAGCCCGACCCGGCGCTCGCGCCGGCCGAGGTGGCCGAATGGACGCTGGTCGCGAGCCAGTTTCTCAACCTCGACGAATTCCTGACCAAATGACAACCGCCCCGACCGACCACGACCTTTGTTCGGATCACTGCGGCGAACACGCCACGATCTGGGACCTGCCCCAGCTCCCGCTCGGGTTGAAACGGGAGTGGCTCGCGCTCGAAACCCGCCGTCACTTCCTCGGGCGCGGGATGCAGGCGCTGAGTTGGGCCGGACTCGCGACAGTCCTGGGGCGCGGCGTTTCGCCCCTGCGGGCCGCGGACCCGTCCCCCGGGGCCGGGCTGGCGCCGTTGCCGAACTTCGTCCCGAAGGCCAAGCGGGCGATCTACCTCTTCATGGCGGGCGCGCCCTCGCAATTCGAGACCTGGGACTACAAGCCGGCGTTGAACGCCATGTTCGACCAGGATCTGCCGGAGTCGGTGCGGGGCGGTCAGGTGCTCACCGGCATGACCGCGAGCCAGGTGCGCTTTCCGATCGCGCCGAGCATCTACAAGTTTGCGCAGCACGGGAAGGCCGGTCACTGGGTGTCGGAACTTTTCCCCTACACCGCGAAGATCGCGGACGAGCTCTGCGTGATGAAGTCGCTGCACACCGAGGCAATCAACCACGAACCGGCCATCCTGCAGATCACCACCGGCAACATGTTTCCCGGCCGCCCCTCGATCGGGGCGTGGCTCTCGTACGGCCTGGGCGCGATCAACGACGAGCTGCCCACCTACGTGGTGATGACGTCGAAGATGCCGCACCGGACCAACGTGCAGGCGCTTTCCAACCGGCTCTGGTCTTCCGGCTTTCTTTCGCCCGAGCACGCGGCGGTGGCGTTGCGCGCGGGCAGCGATCCCGTCCTGCACCTCAACAATCCGCCGGGCATCGATGGCGAACTGCGCCGGGCGATGATCGACGGGGTCAACGACCTGAACCGCCAGCTGTTCGAGCGCGTGGGTGATCCGGAGACCAATGCCCGCATCGCCCAATACGAGCTGGCGTTCCGGATGCAGACCTCCGTGCCGGAGCTCGCGGATTTCTCCAACGAACCGCAATCGACGTGGGATCTTTACGGGCCGCGGGCGAAGGAGCCGGGCACGTTCGCCTACAATTGCCTCATGGCGCGGCGGCTGGCCGAGCGTGGCGTGCGCTTCACCCAGGTCTTTCTGCGCAGTTGGGACCAGCACAGCCGGCTGCCGACCAACATCCGCCTCATGGCGGAGGATTCCGATCGGCCGACCTATGCCCTGATCACCGATCTCAAGCGCCGCGGCCTGCTCGACGACACCCTCGTCATCTGGGGCGGGGAGTTTGGGCGGACGTGCTATTCGCAGGGCGCGTTGACGCCTGACAATTACGGCCGCGATCACCATCCCCGCTGTTTCAGCATGTGGATGGCGGGCGGCGGGGTGAAGCCCGGCATTGCCTACGGCGAGACCGACGACTTCTCGTACAACATCGTCCGGGATCCGATGCATATCCGGGATCTTCATGCGACCATGCTCCACTTGTTCGGGCTCGATCACCGCAAGCTCACCTTCAAGTTTCAGGGGCTTGACCAAAAACTCACCGGCGTGTTGCCGGCCCAGGTTGTCGATGCGCTCCTGGCTTGAATGGCGCATCGCCCTGCTCGCCTTCGCCCTGGCGAGCCGCGCCCGCGGTGAGACCACGTTTTACCAGGCGCGCGTCGCTCCGATCATCGACCGGCATTGCGTGGCCTGTCACGGGCCGGAAAAGCAAAAGGCGAAGCTGCGGCTCGATTCGTTCGCGGCGATGATGCGCGGCGCCGAGTCGGGCGAGGTGCTCAAACCGGGGGACGTGAAGGGCAGCGAGCTGTTTCGGCGTATCACGCTGCCGGCCGACGACGACGAGGTGATGCCAAGCGACGGCAAACCGCGGTTGTCGCGCGAGGAGATCAAGAACCTCGAACTCTGGATTGCCGGAGGGGCCTCCGCGACGAAGGTTGTGGCGGAGTTTCCCGAGGCGCCGGCCCTGAATCAGGTGCCGGCGGGCGCCGCGCCGCTCGCGCCCGACTGGCGGCCGCGGGCCGCCGAGGTCGCAGCGCTGGCGCACTCGCTCGGTGTGCGGTTGGTGGCCCGTTCGCAGGTTCCCACGGACGGCTTGGTCCTGCGCACCGCCAGCGCCCCGGGGCGTTGCGATGATGTGACCCTGGCGAAACTGGCTCCGGTGGCCCAGTTCATCACCGAGGCGGAGTTGGCCCGCACGCGGGTGACCGACGCGGGGCTGGCGTCGCTGGTCGCCTGCGAAAACCTCCGCACGCTTGATCTCACGCGGACCGCCGTGACCTCGCGCGGGGTGGCGGGGTTGGCCCGGTTGCTCAACCTCGAAGCCTTGAATCTCACCGACACCGGCGTGGACGACAGCGGAGTGGCGCCCCTCCGGGCTTTGCCGGGCTTGCAGCACCTGTGGCTCTTCGGCACGCGCGTGACGGTGGAAAGAGCCGACCAGGCGTCGGCCAATCCGAAATGAAGAGATCGACGACGGCCGCGGCGAAATTCCGGACGTGCTGGATCCGCGGTGTCAGTCGCGAAACGGAGTCGCGGTCGGAGAGCCGAGGATCATGACGAGGCGGCTCGCTCGTTTCGGTGGCGCCCTGGTTGCCCTCACCGTCGCCGTCTGGAGCGGCTGCGCCGTCCTTCCGTCGTCCGAGCCGCCGAATCTCGACCTGAACAAGCGGCAGATTCGGGCTTATGTCGAAAGCGGCGACTACGATCGCGAGATTGGCGCCGTGGCGGCGAAGGCACGGGCCTGGATCGAGGAGCGTGCGGTGCAAGGAGGGAGTCGCCTGACCCTCGTGCTCGATCTCGACGAGACCCTGCTCTCGAACTGGCCATTGCTGAAGCAGCAGGATTTCGGCTACGTGCCGGCGGAATGGGCCCGGTGGGTCGGGGCAGGCCAGGCCCCGGCCATCGAGCCGGTGCGGGCGGTGTTTTTCGCGGCGCGGCGCGTTGGGGTGGAAGTGGTCCTTCTCACCGGCCGGCGCGAGCGCGACCGGGCGGGCACGGCCCGGAATCTCCAGACCATTGGCTGCACCGACTACGCGGATCTGATTTGCAAACCGGATGGCGACTCGCGTCCGAGTGGCGCTTTCAAGACTGCCGCCCGGCGGGACCTGATCGCGGGCGGGCGCACGGTGATCGCCAATATCGGTGATCAGGCCAGCGACTTGTCCGGCGGCTCGGCGGAGCGCACGTTCAAGCTCCCGAATCCATTCTACCTGTCCGATTAGCCACCCTGACCCGCGTGGTCGGCGGCCGGGTCGAGATCGCCGGCGACCAAAAAGCCACGCGGGCGATGCCCGCGTGGCTGATAAAAAGCTTACTCCGTCGTCCTCAGGTCAATTTCCGGGCGGCGGCGTGGTGGGGCGGGTGGGCGCCTTCAGCGTCGGGCCGGTGGGCGTCGCCTGGGGAGCCGCCGCCTGCAGTTGGGTCAGCCGTTGGTCGATTTCGCCCATCTTTGCCACCAGCTGTTCCTCGACCTTCTTGCGGTCGCTGCTGTTGACGATGCTGAGGCTCGCGGCGTCCTTGACGACATTGGCCGGGAGGCTGAGCAGGCGGGTGATGATACCCTGATCCTTGAACGAACTCAGGTAGAGCGCCGTGATTTCGTGCGACAACTTGAGGGCATCCTGGGCGACGGCCTGGGTCTGCTGGAGATTATTGTTCAGTTGCTGGTTCTTCGCCAGTTCCGCCGTCAGGACATTGCCGACCTGATCGGAGATGCGCTGGCTGTACTGGGAGATGGAGTCGCGCGTGAGATTCTGGTCGCGCGCCATCTCGGCGAGAATCGGCTGGATCCTTTCGGCCATGCGGCCGGAAACCTTGTCGACCTGATCGGTCTGCTGCTTTTCCGCCTCTTCCGGCGACTTGGGCAGCGGGTTGTAGGGCATGACCTTCTTGGCGATGGCTTCTGCCAGGGCATCCATGCGCTCGACGTTCAGCTTCTGGATTTCCTCGTCGGTGCGAAACATGTCCGCCTCGCGCTTGGAGATCGCGTCACGCAAGAGTTTGTTGGTGACCTCGATCTGCCGGCGGTTTTCTTCGGAGGTCGCTTTCAGGGCGTCGTTGGCTTCACGCAGCGGAGCCAATTCCGACTGCTGCTTCATCGCCATTTGGCTGACGGTTTGTTGCTGGAGCCAAAACGCGCCACCGATCACCAGCAGCGCCGTCAGGACCACGGCGGGAATTTGCTCTTTGAATTTTTGCCACATGATGGGAGGGGGTTGGATGTTCGATAGGAGGTTACGCCGGGAGGGAGACAATTGCAACGGCAGCGAGTGCCGGGTTTTGCGGTTGTTTTTCGAGTGACGTGTTGCAGCGTCGCACCGTGAGTCTCAACCGCAGCGAACAACGTCTCTTCGACTACGTGTCCACCCACAAGGAGGAAAGGACCTTCTGGCAGGCCAAGGTGGCCGCGATGCTGAAGGCGGCTGATAACGAGCACGTTGCAGCTGACAGAATCGAGGTCGAGTTGTGGCGTTATTATGTCGAGCGGAGCGAGGTGGTGGCGCCGTTCAAGGAGGCAGCCCGGCTGGAAGGCTTGCGCCGCACCAGTTTGCGAAACCTGGCCGACTTGCTCCTCCGCCTCTGGACCGAACCGAGGCCGAAGGCCAAGCCCCGGGTGGAGGCGGGGTGAGAAAAAATCGCAGAGTCAGTGGAACTTTGCGTGAACATGGGTTACCTAGCGTCAGTGTTTTTTCATTTTCTCCTCCGCCTAGCGGGGGAGAATTGGGGTAAGTAAGAAAGCAATGGGCGGACCGCTTAGGGGTAGGCGGTCCGCCCTCTTTTTTCAACGGGTGAGGGAGCTCGGTATCAGATGGGAAGGGAAGATTTCATGTGCGGTTTTCGAACCGGCGGCCATTGGTAGGTGACATGATGGCTGAAGCCACTTCGCACCGCGCCTCGCAGGGCCCGACGGCGGGCTTGGAAGACCGTGTGCTGCTCCGACGCTACGCCGCGAATGCGACGAGGCGGCGTTTGTCGAGCTGGTGGGGCGGTATCTCAACCTCGTTTATTTTGCGGCGCTCCGGCAGGTGGGCGGCGACGTGCATCGCGCGGAGGATGTCGCCCAGCAGGTTTTCACGCGGCTGGCGCGCAAGGCGTCCGCGCTCTCGGGGCGCCAGACGCTCGCCGGCTGGCTGCACACGACGACCCGGTTTGCCGCGAGGGAGATCAAGCGCACCGAGCGGCGACGGCTCGCGCCCTATCCGAAGGGGTGACCCCTTGGATGCCCCCATCGGCTTGAAGGGTCCCGAGAACGGCGAGTTCCGCGTGACGGTCGATGAGCGCGAGACCGAAACCGGCACCCTCTTCGACAGTTTTTCAACGCCCGGCCGGTTTCTGCTGAAACCGTGGTTTTTCCCGAAAACGCTCGCCGCCGGCGAGCACCGCGTGCGCCTCGAAATTCTCCCGACGAAGATCGACAAGGCCGCCATCATGGCGAAGGCCGGCACGCCCATCACCGATCCCAAGCCGTTTGCCGCGCATGGACTCTACCTCGGCGGTTTCCTCATCGTCGGCGAACCCGTCGGCACCAAGCCGCCCGCGCCCGAGCGCGCGACGCCGTTCACCGCGCTCGATTTGCCCGTCGTGCCCACGCCGCCGGCTGGCTACACGCTCGCGTGGGCGGATGAGTTTGATGGCAACCAACTCGACACCTCGCGCTGGCTCTACCGCACCGACACGCGCTACTGGAGCACGCAGCTCCCGGCTAACGTCTCGGTGCACGACGGTTTCCTCTGGCTCGCGTGCAAGAAGGAAAAGACCGCGAAGAGCGACTACACCGCCGGCGGCGTGATCACCAAGAGCGTTTTCCGCCACGGCTACTACGAGGCGCGCTTCAAGGTGCCGCCCACGAAAGGCTGGCACACCTCGTTCTGGATGATGCAGCACGCCGCCGCCGACCCGAAAGCCCATGTCGGCTCCCGCCAGGAGATCGACGTCTGCGAACATGACTCCGCCTCGCTCACGCGCTACGGCGCCAATCTCCACGTGTGGTCGCCGGCGCATCAGGGCCACGGCCATCGCACCGTGCGCACGCCGGACGAGGCCGCGGATTTTCACATCTGGGGCTGCGAGTTCACGCCGGAGAAGATCACTTACACCTTCGACGGCCGCATCGTGAACACCGTCGATGCCCGCCTCGTGCCCGACCACGGCGACATGAGCATCTGGCTCACCACGATCGCGTCGCCGCTCGGCCAGACCGATGCCGTCGATGATTCCCGCCTGCCCGTTTACGCCGTTTACGACTACGTGCGTTATTATTCGAAAAGATGAATGCCCTACCTCGCCGTGAGTTTGTCCGATTAGCCGCTGCGACCGCCTTCGCCGCCGCGATTCCCCGTCTTCGTGCCGCGCCCGCCTCTGCGCTCGGCGACGATGTTGATCTCAGCCAATGGCTCCGGCCGGTCCCTTCGGGTGCGGTGTTCGAAAGCCCTGACTGGTGCATCTGGTGTGGTTCGGCGGTGCGTGGCGACGACGGTAAATGCCATCTCCTCTACTCCCGCTGGCCGAGCAAGCTCGGGCACAACGCGTGGGTCACGCACTCCGCGGTCGCCCGCGCGGTCGCCGATTCGTCCACCGGACCCTACCGCCACGCCGAGGTCGTGTTGCCCGCCCGCGGCGAGAAATTCTGGGACGGCTCCTGCACGCACAATCCCACCATCCTGCGCGTCGGGAAAAAATTCTGCCTCTACTACATGGGCAACGTCGGCGACGGCGTCCTCCCGCCCAAAGGCGTCAATTGGACCCACCGCAACCACCAGCGCATCGGCGTCGCCACCGCCGATTCACCCGCCGGACCGTGGACACGCCTCGACCACCCGCCGCACCCCATCCGATTCCATCACTGCGCTGCTCCACCTCTTGCAGCAGGGTGAGAGTGAGGCCTGAGGTGTTCGGCTCGCCCGTCACCGCGGGCGACAGGGCCAGCAGGAAGGGAGAGAGGGCCAGCAGGCGCGCCTCATTCGCGAATCTCGAAGGTGTAGTGCCCGGAGCCCACCTTGAAGGCCATCCGCGCCCGGTCGGAGGTTGCCGGAGGCACGGCGGCGACCACGTTCTTCGCGCCGGGCTTGACCGGCAGATAGACGGTGGCCGCGGTGTTGACCGGCACCTCGACCTCCAGGCGCAGTCCCCCCCCCTGCCGCTGCCAGGCGCTGCGGATCATCCCGTAGGGTGAGTCGTGCTCGGCCTGCACCCAGCCGATTCCCGGCACCGGTTCGGGACAGATGATGAAGCGCTTGAACGCGACGGCGCCCGGCTCCACCCGCTCCGCCACGGTGGAAACGGCATCGTCGAGCCGGATGCCGCCGAGGTATTGGTAATACCACGCGGAAAAATCGCCGAACATGATGTGATTGCGCGAGGCGCCCTCCCCCCAGTCTTCCCAGAGCGTCGTGGCGCCGCGTTTGATCCAGTTGCCGTAGGAGGGCGCCTCGTCCTTGGCCAGCATCGCGAAGGCCAGATCGCTGCGGCCCGCCTCGCTCAGCGCGCGGAAGATGTACTTCGAGCCGAGTATGCCGAAGTCCGGAAAGCCCCGGGTCTGTTCCACCGCCGCGATCAACCGGGCTTCCACCGCTGCGCGCTCGGCGGCCGGCACCAGCCCCTGGTGCAACGCGCAACTCTGCGCGGTCTGGCTGCCGATCGAGTAAACCCCGCCGCCCTGGTAGAGCTTGCGGTTGAAGGCCGCGCGGATCGCCGCCGCCAGGGCCGCGTATTTCCTCGCGTCCTCCGTCTTGCCCAGCACCTCCGCCGTCCGCGCCACGATCTGCGTATCCAGGAAATAATAACCGGTCGAGGTGACCTCCACCGGGGTCTTGCTCTTCACCGGAATCCAGTCCCCCAGGCCGTGCGACGCGATGCCGTCCTTGACGCGGGTCGACACATAATCGACGTACTTGCGCATCGCCGGATAGGCCTGCTCCAGCAGGCGCTGGTCGCCCTGGTAGACGTAGAGCATCCAGGGGATGATCACGAGGGCGCTGTCCCACGCGGGGCCGTTGCCCCACTTGTAGCCCCAGCCGCTCGTCGGCACGATGGCCGCCAGATTTCCGTCCGTCCGCTGCTCGTCCATCAGATCGCGGATCCATTTCCCGTAAGCCGCAGTGTTTTGGAAATTGTACATCGCCAGCTCCGAGGCAAGCGACGCGTCCCCCGTCCAGCCGTTCTTCTCACGGTGCGGGCAGTCCATCGGATAGCCGTTCACGAAGTTGCTCTTGTACGCCCAGAGCGTCGCCTCCTGCAGCTGATTGAGCAGCGGATGGTCGCAGGTGAACGAGCCCGCCCGGGCGAAATCCGTGTGAATCACGCAGGCGGCAATTGTGGCCGCCGTCGGAGCCGCCTGAAGGCCGTGAATCTCGACGTATTGGAAGCCGCTGTACGTGAAGCGTGGTTCATAAACCTGCTCGGCGCTGCCGTCGCACACGAAGCGATCCGTCTGAAACCAGCCGCCGGGCAGCACGCGGAACGACGCGGGATAGCGGAAGTGCGCTTCTGTGCCTTGCCAGCTCAACGTGCCGTCCTCGTTCACCTTCTCGCCGTACTTCACCGTGATGACGTCGCCGGCCTTTTGCCCGCGGATCTTCAGTCGCACCCAGCCGGCGGTGTTCTGCCCGAAATCGACCAGCCACACCGCGGGTTTCACCTCGCGCACCCTCGCCGGCTTCAGCTCCTGCGCGATCACGCTCGGCGGCAGCGCGGCGGCCGTCAGCCGTCCGGCCGGGGCGGATACGATCTCCGCCGCCAGCGCGGTCTTTGCCAGGTCCGGCGCCCCCGGCGGCGGACGGCCGATCACTTCGCCCTCGCGGATGCAGTCGAAGCCCACCGGGCTCGCCACCTGCCGCCACGTGGCATCCGAGACGACTGTTTGCCGCGACCCGTCTTCGTACACGAGTTCGAGCTGCGCGATCATCCGCGGGAAGTCGCGCCACGGCGCGTTGTCGAAGTTCCAGACCGCCACGCTGCGCACATCGTACCAGCCGTGTCCGACCAGCACACCGAGCGTGTTTTCCCCGCGCCGGATCTGCCCGGTCAAATCGTACGTCGAATACAGCACACGCTGGTCGAACTTCGTGGGCGAGGGATCGAGCACCTTGTGGCCGACGCGCGTCCCGTTGAGGCTCGCTTCGTAGTAACCCAGCCCGGTGATGTGCAGCGTGGCTTCGCGGACGGCCTTTGCCGCCGTGAAACGCCGCTCAAACGCCGGCGAGGTCGTCTCCTGCCGCCGCGCGATCTTACCCCAGGGCGGACCATCGACCTCGGCGGCGATCGCGGCCGCCATCCAGCCCTCGGCCTTGAAGTCCTCGACCACCGTATTCCAATCCTTCGGCGACTGCGCCGCCGCGATCCAACTGGCGTCCGTCGGCAGCGCCCGGCCGCCGGCGAACTGGAGCACGGCCAGCAGGCCGGTCGGCCCGGGCTCCTTGTTCGTCACGGCCACGGCAATCAGATTGCGTCCCGGTCGGAGAAGCTTGGTCACCTCGATGAAACGCAGCCAGCGCGGGTCGTTAATGTGCCCCCAGGTCTTGGCCGCGAGCTGGCCGTTGAGGAACACCTCGTACTCGTCGTCGGCGGTCAGCGCCAGCGTCACGGGCTCGCCGGCCGCGAGCGGCGGGGCGTCGAACACTTTCCGAAAAAACCGCTTGCCCGCTTTGGCCTGCGGCACCGTCGCCGCATCGCCCGCCCAGATCCACTTTGCCCCGGCGAGATCGAAGTCCGGCCGCGTCGCGGCGGCGCCGCCAATCCACCGGGCCTGCCAGTCCTCCGGTCGCATCACGCCCATCACCCAGCGGCCGGGGCGGCTCCAACTCGAGGGCGTGCCGCCCTGGTTGTCCCAGGCGCGGACGGTCCAGTAGCAGCGTTGCGAAGTCTTTAGCGGCGCGCCCTGGTAAACCACGTTGACCGACTGCTCCGACGCCACGCGCCCGCTGTTCCACAAGTCGCCGTCTTCGCGCGCCAGCTTCTCGGCGCTCGAGGCGACCAGGACCTGATAGGCGGTCTGGCGCAGATCGCGGGCCTTCGCGTCCTGCGCGACCAGCTTCCAACTCAGGCGCGGCGCGGGCGTGTCGAGCCCGACCGGCTCGCGCAGATATTCCACGCTCAGGGCCTCCGGCGCGCGCAGTGCCGCGCCCTGGCAATTCACTACTGCAAGGGCGCCGACCAGCGTCAGCAGCCCGACCGTTCGCATCGCATGGTGGCTCATGAAAGTCTCCTGAATTTTCCGATCTGGCTCGTCGTGTTCACCCAACTCCCAGCGTAGGGGCAAGCCGGTCGCGTGTCGTGTCGTTATTTTAGCGACCGGTTGGCCTCCGTCACGGCGTCGAGCTGCCAGGCGCGATCGTTGGTCGCGGTGACGTTCCATTCCTTCTGCCGCGGGTAATCGTACACCCAGAGCGCGGCCAGCGGGCAGCCGCCGTCGAGGATCGCCCGCAGAAAGCGGGGAAACGCCTGCCGGCGCTCCGCCTCGGATTTGCCGGCGGGCCCGACGCCGAATTCGCCAACGAACACCGGCTTCCCGATTCGCGTTCCCGCGCGGCGCAGCCAGTCCAGGCGCTGGAGATCCTCCGCCTCGTAGACATGCACGCTGAGGGCATCGATCGGATCCGGATTCTGCCGCGCCAGGGCTTCCGCAAACTGCGTCTCATCATCCTTCCGCCACGAACGCTCCCGATCCAAATGCCACGCGCTGGGGCGTGGCAGGGAATGTCCGGTGACGATCAGGCGATGGGGGTCGAGCGCTCTTACCGCCCGGGCAAACTCGACCGTCGCCACCCGCAGATGCTCGAGCCGAAGTTCGTCGCGCTCCGTGCGCGCCGCCGGCGTGCCCAGTGCCGGCGCGGTCTTGGGGCGATGCGCCGGCCCGCCCGGCAAGTCGATGGCGAGGTTGTACTCGTTGCCGAACTCCCAGGCCCAGATCGCCGGCGATCCGCGGTAACGTGTGACCACCTCCTCCACGTAGCGGCGCATCCACGCATGCGTCCGGCTCGCGGGATTGCCCCATTGATCGATCGGTTCGCCGACGAGGTCCGGCACACAGGGAACATTCCAGAACAGCGACGGCACCAGGCCGAGGCCCTGCTTCTCCGCGGCGCGGACCACACCATCGAACCGCCGGAAGTATTCGTCGCTATTTTCCCGATACAGTGCCATGTCGCGCGGCCAGAAACCCGTGGCGCAGAAGCGCGCGAACGGGATGCCCTTCGCCGCCAGCGCGGCGAATCCCGCCTCATAGCTCGTGTCGCCGCCCTCCTTGAGCCCGCGCAGGAAGCAATCGAAGTAGTTCACGCCGATGCCGCGGTACGGACGGCCCTCCCGGAGCACGGTGCCGCCGGGGCCGGCGCACAGCCCGGGGGCCGGTGAGGGAGCGGTTTCGGCGGCGAAATTATCCGTCCGACCCGGCGACGCTGGCAGCCCGTCACCGCCGAGGAGGTTGCACTCAGGTACTGCCGCCCAGGCGTAGCGCACCGCAATCGGCCGCGGTACATGCGGAGACCAGACGCTGACGGTTTCCGGCCCGTCGATCCGGGCCAGCGCCGGCACAAACTTGCGGTCCACTCCGCAAATCTCGAAACCCTTGGGTGCTCCGCCGGGACTCTTGAGCCCGCCGCCCACATGACTGAAACGCAACGTGACCGCGCCTCCCGTGATTGCATGGGCCTCCAACTGCGGGCCAGTTCCGTCCATCGCGCCGCCGTAGGCCAGCGCGCAGGCCAGGCGCGCCGCGCGCGCCCCGACCGGCTGTTTGTCCGCCGGGTGGATGTTGGCGCGCTCACCCGTGTCGATCGTCACCACCAGGCCGGTGTTCTTCACCTCGCGGGACACCCGGAGCTGCATTTCCCGCAGCAACGGCCAACTGGCCGCGGGGCTCTTTTCCCCAAAGGCTGGCAGTTGGACGATGAGGAACGGAAAATCGCCCTGTTGCCAGTCGCGCCGCCAACTCGCGATCAAGGCGGAAAGCATGGCGTCATAATGCGGCGCCATTTGGGCGTTGGCGTTGCCCTCGCCCTGATACCAGAGGACACCGCGGATGGCGAAGGGCTGCAGAGGGGCAACCTTCCCATAGTAAAGCCCACCCGGACGGCGGAAAGCAAAGGGGCCAAGCATCGACTCCTCCAGTTTCTTTTTGCCTTCAGCCACCTCCGCCCGCGCCCGGGCAATCATTTCTTCGTAGGGCCGCGCGCCAGGCAAGGTCTGGAGCGTGGGGGGATCAATCCAACTCTCGATCCAAGTGCCGCCCATGGCCGTATTCACCAGCGCGATCGGCACCCGCAGCTGCGGGTGCAACGCTTCCGCGAAGAAGAACCCCACGCCGGAAATGCTGCCGGCGTTCTCCGGGCGACAGGCGCGCCAGGCGCCGCTCCTAACATCCGGCGCCGGCGTGTCGGCCACGCCCTGATTCGGCGCCTGGGAGAAAATCCTAAGCCAAGGGTAGTCCGCGCGCGTCCGGGCCAGGTCGCCACCCGCGGATTTTTCCAAGGGCCAGCCCATGTTGGACTGGCCGCCCAGCACCCAGACCTCGCCGACCAGAACATCTGCAAACCGCAGGGATCGTTTGGTGTTTGCCCCCTGGACTCTAAGCACGCGCGGTTCGTGGCTGGCCGCCAGCGGCTCGAGCGTCACCCGCCATTGGCCGTTCGCCGCGGTGGTCTGACTTTTTTTCTGCCCGGCGAATTCCACCGTGATCTGCTCGCCTGGGTCCGCCCAGCCCCAGATCGGCACCGGTCGATCGCACTGCAGCACCATGTGGGCGCCGAAGATTGACGGAGTCCGAACTTCGGCCAACGCGGTCGTCGCGCAGAGCGTAAGCAACAGCGCCAGCGGCAGGAGTCTTTTCATCATGGGCAATTGTCTCCCGGGTTGAGCCCACTCTGGTCGAGCGGAGAGCGCGGGTGACATTCAGCGCCCCGCCTGTTCCGGATCTTTCACGACCGCAAGCAACGTGAAATAATTATCGACCAGCAGACCTTCATAGCCGTGGCAGCCGCCGCGCCAGTCGCGCCAATCGCGCGACATTCCGTTTTCGCCGAAGCCCTGGAACTGGCCTTCCGCGTAACCCCGCAGCATCGGCTGAAAGATCCGGGCGAGATCGTCACGGCGCCCCAGCCGTTGCAGCGCCCTGATGGTGAAATACGCATAACAACCGGTCGCCCCGCCATTCTCGTAGAACTGGAAGCCGTCGGAGCCATCCTCCAGTTGCGGCTCGCCGAACTTGGTGGGCGGGTTTTTGGAGTGCACATAGTCGCCCCGCCGGATCGGCACGAGGTTGCCCGGCAGACCGAGCGAGAAATCCGTGTACCCCACGGCCTGCATCTTGGCGATAATCCGGTTCATGATCGCATGGGCGAGCGGCGCATCCACGAGACCGTAGGTGATGGCGGCGCCGTTGACGAAGGTGAACCAATAGTCGTGCAACTGCCCGTCGATGCTCTTCCAGCCGGCGAGAATGCCGGTTTGCGGATTGAGGAAGGTCGGCACGTAGGCCGCCCGCAAGCGCCCGGCCCGCTCCCGCAGCCAGGCCGCCTCCGCGTGGTGCCCGAGCCGCACGCAGATTTCCGCCCAGCGGCTGGCAGCATGGTAGATGAGGGCGTTGGCGTACGCGTCCTCGTGGCCGAAGTTGATCGTGTCCCACCAATTCGACGGCCGCTTGGTGCGCAGCGGGCGATCGCCGTAATTGCCCGTGGCGGGATATTCCATCAGCCCGTTGCCGTCGGAGTCAGCGGAAAGCATCTCGCGGGCCCAGGCGTGAAGCCGCGTGAAATGGTTCATCGCCCAGCGCTGGTTATCCGTCGCTGCGATGAAAACGCTCGCCGCCAGCACGAGCGACGGCAGCGAATCGAGCGAGGTCCATGGCGTCGGCCACGGGATCAGGTCGGCGTCCACCGGCGTGCAGGCGTAACCTTTCTGTCCGTAGCCGAGTGCGCCCCCCAAGTATCGTTCCAGCGTCATCTGCACGAGATCCAGCGCCGTCAACCCCTCCGCGAGGGGTGGCAGGTGACGGGCCATCTCGGCGTACTTGAAAACCGTGAAGGTCACCGGATCGCTCGCGGCGTTGTTGGCCAGCATCTGCACGCGGGGATTCACCTGGAGGATGTTGAGATAACCGCGGCGAAATCCGTCGAGCGAGGCGTCGTGCTCGCGACCCGGCAGCAGCGGATGCAGGGCCACCACTTCCAGTCGGTACTCGACCACCGGATGCGCCGCCGTCGCCGCGGGAAACGACACCGCGACAAACGGCTGTTTCACCCGTCGCCGCGCCTCGTAATCGAGTTTTACTCCCGGCGCATTGCACGTGATGCGCGCCGAGCCCATATCCGGCAGATGCAGCACACAGGGCATTTCCATTTGGCGTTCACCGGGCGGCATTCGTCCCAGCAGTGTCGCGTGGTTGGCCCGCTGATCGAAGGTCAGCGCGAACGGAAGCCCGGTCTCACCGGCCACATGTTCAGAGCGGAGGATCAGCATCTTCTCCGCGCGGGTGAGGCGCCAGACCAGGCGGCCCTGCAGCCCGTAAGTGGACTGCTCCTTCAACTCCAACCCCGGAACCGCAGTGCCCGCCGCTTCAGTCAACACGGGATTGTGCCCGAGCTTACCCTGCCCCAGCGAGTCCAGTGAGAATCGGGTAAACGCCGCGCGGTCCGGCGCGAGCGCCACGGCGTAGTACGCCGACTCGGCTGGCGCCGCCGCCGCTTGAGTGCAAGCGATCAGCAGGAGAACGAGACTGAGGGGTGTTTTCACGAGGAAGAAACGATCGATAGTTCAGCGCACGACCGCCAGCAGCGAATCTCCCTGGCGGACGCAGGCTACAGCCATGAACGTCAGCGCGGCCGGACTTTTTTCTGCGGCGCGCCGGGTGGGACCGGCGTGGTGGCGAAGGCCCGGCCACTGGCGATGATTTCGTCCCAGCGCCGGCGACATTCCCGGGCCATCCGCTCGGCTTCCCCGGGAAATTTCGCCTGCACGTCGGCGCTCTCCGTGGGATCCGCTTCAATGTCGTAGAGTGCGCTCTTCCCGCCGGGCAGCGCGTGATACTTGAAGCGCGGTCCCCGCAGCGCGAGGTGGTGGTCTTCAAAGCGGCGCGTCATGCCATCCCGCAGATCCTTCGGCGAACCGGGGCCGGAGATCGCGATCCGGAACAGATCGGGATGTTGCACGCTGGCCGCCGCAGCGTGCACCGCCGCGCCCAGGCTCACGCCCGTGAACGGCAGGTGTGGCACAGCCTCCGCGCTGATTCCGGCCAGACTCAGCATCGTGGGCAAAATGTCCTCCGCCCCGCCGAACTGCCGGCGCTCGCCGGGAGTCACGCGGCCGGGCCAGCGCATCATGAAGGGCACCCGGATGCCGTTTTCCCACACCGTCGCCTTGTGCCCCCGCAACCGGTGAGGATTTCGCCTCGCCCAATCCTCGGCGGAAAGCTCCCGGTCGGGGGCTGCTTTGTGGCTCATCCCGTTGTCGCTCACGAATACCACCAGGGTGTCTTCCTCCCGGCCGGTCCGGCGCACGCCCTCCAGCAGACGGCCAATCGCGGCGTCCAACTGCGCGATGCTGCCGTAGCACAAAGCCAGGTCCGGCGAAAGCCCCTGGGCCAGGAACGGGGCCGAGAACTTCTCGTCACAAACCCACGGCAAATGGGGTATGATGTAGGCGGCGGTGGCGAACCACGGCTCCGCGCGGGGTTCCTTCAGAAAATCGAGAATCAGGTCCGTCAGGATATCGGCGGTCCAGCCCTTCGGCTGGATGGTCTCGTAGCGGTTCGGCAGGTTCGGATCCCGGTGTTGGTATCCGCTCACGAAATACCCGTTGTCCCAGCCCCGCTCCCACGGGGACGATTCCGGCAGGCGCGCGGTGTCGGATTTCCCCGCGTAGAACGTGCGGTACCTGGCGGCGCGGAAAAACGCCGGCATGAGCGCCTCGTCCTTGCGCAGGTTGGCGCGCGGCGGCACGCCCCAGACGCCCGCCAGCAAATGGTCGCGCCCCGTGTAGAAGGCGGTGCGCGACGGCGAACACGCCGGGGCCACGACAAAGTTCCGGAAGACCGCGGACTCCGACGCCAGCCGATCCATCACCGGTGTCCTGACCAGGGGATTCCCGGTGAAACCGAAGTCACTGTAGCCCTGGTCGTCGGTGATGATGAAGAGGACGTTGGGCTTGGCGGCGATCGGTGCGACGGAGGCCGCGGAGACCGCCGCGTCGATAGATCCGAGCGCGACGAGAAACGGAAGGAAGGCGGAGAATCGGTGCATGGAAACGGAGCGAGAGGGACTTGGAGTGCCGGCGGTCAGAACGATCGCGTCACCGTCACACTCCAGCGGCGCGGCTGCTGGAAGAGATAGCGCCACGTGCCGGTGTTGTCCTTGTCGGTGATGAGGAGATCGTCGTTGGCGAGGAGGTTGTCGATATTGAGCTGCGTGCGGAACGGGCCGAAACGCGTGCGCCATTCCTTGCCGAGCATGGCGTTGAGCAGCAGGACCTCGGCGCCGTACACCTCGGCGAAATCGCGCGTGGTGTCGAAGCCCGTCACCGGTCGCGACCGGTAGTTGGCCCCGGCGCCGACGCTCAGGCCGTCGTACCAGGCGCCGCCACGCCGGAAGGTGTAGTTGCCGAAGACATTCACGCGGTGCTTCACCGCCTGGCGCGGGGAGCGCCCGTTAGCGCGGCTGATCACGGCCAGCCAGGTGTTCGCGCTGCGGACGGCGTCGGCCACGGTCGGGTTCACGTTGGTGTCGATGCCGGTGTAGGGCGCGACGAGGGGGCGGGTGGCGTTCTGCTGCCAGAGCGCGGCATTGTCCGCAAGGTAGGCGCGCAGGCGCGGCAGGGTGTTGGATTGCACGACCTCAGTCTGGCTGGCGTTGAATGCGAGGCGGAACTGGCGCGTCGGGTTGGCGGTGAGCTCGACCTCCCAGCCGCGGCCGGTGTTGTCCACGCTGTCGCGCGGGTTGGCGATCTGCCGCTCGAGCCGTCCCAGCGCCTCCCAGATTTCGTTGATCGCCGGCACGAGGCTGGCGGTGACGGCGGCGTCGGCCGCGGTGCGGTTGGTCTCCGCCAGACGGTAGCGCGACACCGTGACGTTCACGCGGCCGTCCAGCAGGCCGACCTTCACGCCGAGGTCGGTGCCCTTCCCCAGTCGCGGCCCCATCGGGCGGTCGTTAATGTCGATGGGCGTCTGCGGCACGAAGTTGTTGGCGCGGTTGTAGACGAGACCGAGCCACGGCAGCGGCCGGTAGACGACGCCGTAGCTGCGGGTGTTGCCGGCGTAGTCGCTGTTGGACTGGCGCGGTTTTTTGCGACTGAACTCGCGCGTGACCGGGTCGCGCGTGGCGTTGCCGCCCGTCCAGAAATCCTGCGTGTCGCGGCGGAGACCCCACGTGGCGTGCAGGCGATCGCCGAAGAAGCTGCTCTGACCGGCGAGCATCAGCGAGTCGGTGGTGGTGGTTTGGTAGTTGCTGGCATCGCCGGTGCGGCGGTAGCCGGAGGTCATGCCGGCGAGGGCGAGCGGATGTTCGCGGGGATCGAGGGCGCCGCGCCGGTGCGGATCGGCGGAGCTGAAGTCGAGGTAGGTGCGGCGCCAGAGCTGGTTGGCGGCCACGGTGACATCGAGGGGGTAGGTGGCGGTGCCCGGCGGGGTGATGTTCACCTCGTTGAGCGCCTCGGTGAAGGAGTCGGCCTCTTCGGATGACGCGAGCGCGGCGAATCGGTGGCGGCCGTAGCCGCGCTTCCGCAGGTCGAGTTCGCGGGCGAGCGTGAGGCGCCACGTCTGGGTGTCGTCGTCGAGGTCGCGGTAGCCGGGCTGGCTCTGGACGTAGAGGCGGCCGACATTGGGATTGGGCTGGCCGGCGTTGGCCGGGAGCGTGCCATTGGGCAACGGGGTCGAGGGGATGAGGGCGTTGACGTCGGCGAAGGCGCCCATGCTGTTCCACGCCACGCCGAAGTCGGCGCGCCGCACGGCGCGCTGCCGGTTGTAGGCCAGCTCGATCACGAAGCCGCAGAGGTTCTGCTCGAGGAACGCGGAGTAGGCGTGGTAGCGGTTGTCGGAGCCCGTGCCGGGGCCGCCGAGGTAGGCGGCGCGCGGAATCACGGAAAAGTCGGTGAAAGCGCGCGAATTGCCGGCGAGCGACGGGGCGCCCGGGGCGCGGGTGGTCTGGCGCGTGCCGGTCCACGAGACGAGCGGCGTGGCGCCGAGCGGATCGTAAACCACGAAGCGGTTGCCATTCTGAATCGTGCCCGGAATCGCCTGCGTGTTGCTGGCGGCGATCGGCCGGCCGGCGGCGAGCCACTCGCCGAGGTAATCCGAGCTTGGCCACGGCATGGCGTTGAGCTGCTGCCGGTCGGCGTATTCGCCCTGCACCCGCACCTCCGTGCCCCGGAGCGGGCGCCAGGTCGCCGCCAGCGCGCCCGCCGTCGTCTTCAGGGATTCAAACTCGCGCCAGCTCTCGCGATCCTGCCAGAGGACATTGGCGCGCACCGCCAGAGTGCGGCCGGCGCGCCGGTTCACGTCGACCGTGGCGCGGGCGTCGTCCCAGCTGCCCACCCGCAACTGCACCTGGTCGGTGGATTTGCCCGCGAGGTGCGCGCGCTTGGTGGACGCGTTGACGATGCCGCCCGGGCCGCCGACGCCGAAGAGGATGGCGTTGGGCCCGCGCGAAAAATCCAGCCGCTCGGTGTTGAAGACGTCGCTCGAGACGCGCCAGGTGAAGAAGTCGCGCCCGAGCGACGCGCCGGTGAAGCCGCGCACCTGGATGTTGCCGTCGCCCTGCTGCACCGACGAGAGCCCGGTGTAGTCGGTGAATTCTCGCGAGGCGTTCATGGCATACTCCATCGCGCCTAACGTGCTGAGCGCGCCGATGTCATCGAGAAACTCCTTGGTGAAAACGGAAATGGCCGCCGGGGTGTTGCGCAGTTCGGTGTTGAGCCGGCTGCCGGAGAGCGAGTTGGCGGCGGCGTAGCCAACGTCCTTGTCGGTGGTGACCTGAAACGGTGAGAGCATGACCGTATTCTCCGGCTCCATCGAAGCATTGCCCGGCGCGGAAGCCGCCGGGGCCGATTGGGTCAGCGCGACCTGCGGGAGCAGGAGGAGTGGCACGACCAACGAAACGTAACGGTAGTTTTTCATGAAGGGTTTGGGGTGGAGGTTGAAAATCAGGGAGGCCAACAGTCGCGCGGCGGCACGGTCACTGCGCGGCGTTTTCAGCGGCGACATTGGCCGCCGGGCGCAGGAGCAATTCCGCCTTCACGTCGTCGACATAGGCGCCGGCAAACGTCACCGGCGTCGCGGTGGGCTCCGGCTTGGTGCGGTTCACCCGGATGTGGACGACGAGAAAGCGGGTGGCTGACGGCAACGATAGTCGGGTGGAGACGCGCTCCCACGTCGCGGGATCGCGATCGGTGCGCTCCTGCTGCTGCCCGCTGAGGCCGAGATGGCCTTCATACCAGGCGTTCCAGGTCTCGCCGCGGTGGACGCGCGGATCGCGGGCGAAGGCAAACAACGTCACCCCGCCCGCAAATTCCTCCCCTGCCCCTGGCACCACCTGGTTGAACCACGCCTCGGCATGGGCCACGACGCGGCCCGACTCGATCTCGGCGCGATAGGCCGCGAGGTCGATTACTTGGAGCTGATCGCCCACGTGGCTGAGCAGGGATTTTTCGCCCAGATAGTCGGAGCGCAGGAGCCGCAGCATTCGCGCGCCCGTGCGAGGAACGACGCCCGCTCCCGCCGTCGCGAGCTCCGCATGATCGCCGCCCCAGGTGCCGAACTCCTGCGGCACGAATCCGTTGCCCGGTGACGAACCTGTTTCGAAACTATCGGCGATCAACGTGGCCAAATGTTTGGTGGGCCCGGCCGTCGACGGCGCGACGTAGGCCCAGACGACGGACGTGAAAGCCGCGCCGGCCGCCAATCCCGCCGCGATCGGCATGCGAACGCCGCGCAGCAACACGCGATCGAGCCACGAGACGCTCGCCCCCGCCCGCGGCCGCCGCTTCCCCGGCGATACCGGCGCCGCGTGAGCCGCATCGGCCGCGAGCTCCCGCAGACGCACGTCCGCCGCCGCCAAGGAACGCAATTGGGCCCGCGCGTCGGCGCTCGCGAGCAACACCGCGTTGAGGCGGGCCATCTCCTCGTCCGAAATCGTCCCGTCGAGATAAGCGAGAATCAGCTGGGAATGATCGGTGTTCATGGAGATGCCTCCTGTTTCAGGGTGCCCTCGACGCAGCGCTGCACATCGATCCGGATGCGCCGCAGCAATTGATAAAGCCCGTCAACCGTGCGTCCGGTCTGGGCCGCGATATCCTTGATCGCCGTCTCGGACGCATAGCACGCCAGGAGCAATTCGCGCCGCTCGGCGGGAAGCCGCTCCACGCACCCTTCCAGCGCGGCCATCTGGCGCGCCCGCAGCGGCGTCTCGCCCGCGCCTTCATCCGCGAGCCTGGCGATCACCGTCTCGTCGAGCACGAGCCGGTCGCGGGCCCGGTCGCGTCGGAGCCGCAACGCCTCATAACGCGCGATCACGCAGGCCCAACGGGGGAACGCCTCGGGTTCGCGCAGCTCGGAGAACTTGCGCCACGCCACCAGCGCGACGTCCGGCATCAGCTCATCCACATCCGCCGCCCGCGAAACCAGCGATCGCAGGAAGCCGCGAATGACCGGCTCGTGCCGCGCGAGCAGTTGCATGAAGATTTCATGCGATTCACGGGGAACGGGCGGCGGCGGGTTTAACATGCTAAGAAGGGGTGGTTCACTGAATGACTCCCGATTCGCCACCCATCTGACGAACTTTTTTCAAAAAGCAGCCGGTGGCCTGCGACCCGACTCACCATACCCGCGAAGCCCCGAGCAGGGAAAGGGGAGTGTCCGGTGAAAGGATTGTCATGCCGGCTTCGATGGCTTGGGCGGCCAGCAGCCGATCGAAAGGATCCGGGTGAACCCGCGACAGTTCCCCGCTGCGGTAGAGCGCGGCGTGAACCAGGCTCAGTGGTTGTAGCTGATGATAGGAGAGCTTCGCGGGGATCCACTTGCGAGGAGCCGCCGGCAGGGGAAGCCGGCCCCCCGAGTGCTTTAACGTGATTTCCCAGATGCTCACATCGCTGACGTACAGTTCATTGCCGGCATCGTCGATCGCGGCGGTCGCAAGCGGTGAGAGCATCGCCGGTTGCTGGGCCACCCAGAGGAAGGTGCAGGTGTCGAGCAGGTATTTCACAGCCCCCACTCCTTCAGTTCCCTCGCGGTGAGGGGAGCCAACGCCGCGGCCGGAAACTCAAAGGGCTTGCCCTTGATCTCGCCCACCTTCGGCCGCCGCCTGGGCGCGGGCGTCTTAATGGGGACGAGCATCGCCACCGGCGAATTGCCGCGCGCGATGACAAACTCCCGGCCCTTCTCGACTTCCGCGAGGTAGCGGGAGAGGTGCGTCTTGGCTTCGTGCGTCGTGAGGGTGGTCATGGCCGAAAAGCTGCAGGGGACAGCGATGTTAGTCAACTTAGTCCATCCGACGATTTCCGGCGATAATCGGTTCGAGCTTCGTTCGGGCTGCCCGCCGTGGCCGGAGGATTTCCGTCTCGCGCAACCCACGCCTCGTGCCGGAGCAAGGTCAGCTCCGCGATCCGCGGCATGACCCCATTGCGACCCCTGCCAGCGTCAGGGCTCCGGCGGGATGATCAGCGGCAGCACCTGCCGCCGGTTGCGGCGATAAACGCGGAAGTGCCCGTCGAGCGTGAAAACACTGGAGTTGGCGTGCAACTCGGCCATGCGCACCAGGCACGCGTCGGCCAGCGACATGGGCTGGACGGCGTAGGTGTCCATCAACGCGAAGACGCGGCGCTGCTCGGCGGCCAGGTCGAAATCCAGCCGCCAGATCCCCGCGACCACATTGTGCCGGATCGCCGCCAACCCGCCGGGCACCCCGGCGAGCAGAAAACACACCTCGGTGAGCACGGGCTCGCAGGTGACCAGGGGCGGTTGCAGGGTCTGCGCCTGTTCCGCCGCCCACGGGTGAAACTGTTCGCGCCGGTCGAGCAGCGCCACCAGCGCGCCGGTGTCCGCCAGCACCACGTTCATTTGCGGCCAAAATCCGCCAGATGCCTGGGGTTGTGCCCGAGGTCGCGCACGCCGCTGTCCAGCACGCCGATCGAGTGTTTCATCACCTCACGCAGCGAGGGCGCGTCCGCCGACTCGCCCAGTTTGGCCGCCAGCGCCTCGCGGACCACGGCCGATTTCGAGACCCGGCGCCGCCGGGCCAGCCGTTCCAGCCGCGCGACCGTTTCACTGGGAACTTTGAGGGTCAAAGTGGGCATGGGCGGACCGGTATTACCGGATGTCACATCTGTCAATACCGCGGGCACATTCACCCCGTGCTTCCCATGGTGAACCGGTGGTCGCAATTGAAGGTGTTCCCGGCAAGCCAGCCACGAAGTCCGCCAACCCCATGAGCGCCGGGCCACAGGGTCATGTCCGGAATCGGGATTCTGCTGAAAAACTCCCTTTTGCGATTTCACCGATGCGCAACTCTCTGAGAATCAAGAGATGGTTCTTGGGGTATTCTTGAAAACCGGGGGTTTTTCAGCAGAATCGAATCGGGACAGATTTCCCTCTACGGTTTGGGCAATCCCGCAGCTGCTGGCGCCTGACGGGGGTTTGTCCGGATTCCGGCCATGACCCTGTCGATCGGCCCGAGATCCGCGTCATCCGCGGTCGAATCCATCACCGCGCTGCTCCCTCTCCTGCCTCAGGGTGAGGGTGAGGCCTGAGGTGTTCGGCTTCTGCTCACCGTCACGGGACAAATCGTGTAGGTTTGCTCGATCATCCGAAATTGCTCCGGAAATCCGGCTGCCGGCGCCCATGGCGCAGCTGACCGTAGCAACGCCTGGGCTTCACAGCTGGATGGTGGCCGGCACGGCGATAGAGTGCGTGAGGCGCGTCGTGCAGTCGGCTTCAAGCTTGGTCGTATTTGAGGACAGCGTGGCGTTGGCCCGAGCCGGCTCGACGAACGCGGAAATGGCCGTGAGGGCAAAAGCCGCTTCACCCACGCTGACGGGAACTCGCCAGGGAATTGCCGAAGGGGAGTTCATGCCGAGACCGGATTCGGTTAGCGAGAGGTAACGCGCGTGACGGGATCACTCATGCTCGGCCTTTTTCTTCCTCGTGCCGGCGCGGTCTTCCGGGCCGTCCAGCCAAAGGGGATCGATCATCTCGCCGTTGAATTTCTCCCAGACCGCGACGAGTTCGCGTAGTTTCTCCGGTTGCCGGGCGGCTAGATTCACTTTTTCGCTGAGGTCCTGCCGGAGGTTGTAGAGCTGAATCTTGTCGGTCGTCGCTTTCCCTTCACGCGGGACGCCTTCCACGCCGCCACCCGCGGGGGCCTTGACGATTTTCCAATCGCCCATGCGCAAGGCGAGCTGCGGGCCGAAGCGCCAGAAGAGTGCCTCGTGGGGAGGCGCAGAATTTTTTCCGGTGAGGAACGGCAGCAGGTTCACGCCGTCGAGTTTCCACTCGGGCTTGGCCGGAGTGCCGGCGACCGCGAGCGCGGTGGGCAGCACGTCGAGCTGAATCACTGGCCGGTCGTCGACTTGGCCGGCGGGAATACGACCTTTCCACTGCACCATGAAAGGGACACGGATGCCGCCTTCCCACGTCTCCGACTTGAAGCCGCGGAGCGGACGGTTGCCGGAGGTGGTCGAGGGCGTGGGGCCGCCGTTGTCACTGAGGAAAAAGATCAACGTGTCCTCTTCGAGGCCGTGCTGACGGAGTTGGGCGAGCACTGTGCCGACGGCGTCATCCATGGCGGAGAGCATCGCGGCAAACGTGCGGCGCTTTACGTCGGTGATGTGGGCGAAACGCTCGAGGGATTTATCGGTGGCCTGTAGCGGCGCGTGGACGGCGTTGAACGCGAGGTAGCAGAGCCACGGTTTAGCGCGATGCCGGTCGATGAACGCGGCGGCTTCGCGGCCCAAGGCGGCGGTGAGGTAGTCGAGTTTTTCAACCGGGGTCGTCCCGTTGAGAATCGGATCGCTGACGTCACCCGCGGCGTCGAAGTAGTCGTGCTTGCCGCCGAGGAAGCCGAAATACTCGTCGAAGCCCCGCCGGAGAGGATGAAACTGTGGCGCGTAGCCGAGGTGCGACTTGCCCATCCAGCCGGTCGCATAACCGGCGGCTTTGAAGCGGTCACCGATGGTCTTTTCCGACACCGGAAGACCGACGCTATCCGGGGTGAATTGCGCCGGGCCGGGATTGAACTCGTAACCGAAACGCTGCTGGTAACGGCCGGTCAACAGCCCGGCGCGGGTGGGACTGCAATACGGCCCGCTCACGTAGCCGCTGGTGAAACGCACGCCGTTCTTCGCGATGCTGTCGATGTTCGGCGTCGGAATCTGCGGCGTGAAACCCTGACAGCTCAACTCGCCGTAGCCGAGATCGTCGGCGACGATAATGAGGAT
>JBBRWR010000006.1:0-132829 GCA_038249085.1 Opitutales bacterium | reverse complement strand
GGACGCACTTGATCGATCGTTCGCGCATGCAGGTGTGTCGACCCCGTCGTGCCTCTCCTGCTCGAACGGTGCGCAGCTGTCGTTTGGCGGTGAGGCCTCTGGGAGTAGCGCCGCGTCTCTGACCGGCGGGCGCCCGTCGAAGACTGGCGCAACGGGTCGGACCGAACATGACGCCAACGCCAACTCGAAGATGCACCCGGTTTTGGCGGGCCGGGCGAAGGGTGCGAAGGGTGCAGAATGCGCCTTTTCACGTGCGGGCGGGGCTGCTAACAGCTTTCTCCCCGTGCCCCCCGCTTCGCCCATCCCGCCTTCCCCCCCGCCCGGCCTCCGGCCCTTTCACGTGATGGTCAAACCCATCGGCGCGCGGTGCAACCTGGAGTGCCGTTATTGCTTCTACCTGGAGAAAGAACCGGCGCTGTACCCGGACACGGGGGTGATGCGCATGAGCGAGGCGACGCTGGAGCGGTTCGTGCAGGACTACCTCGCGGCGCAACCGGGGAACGAAGTGGCGTTTGCCTGGCAGGGCGGCGAACCAACGCTGATGGGGGTCCCGTTTTTCGAGCGCGTGGTGGCGCTGCAGAAACAATACGGGGCGGGCCGGACGGTGACCAACGCGATCCAGACCAACGGTACGCTGCTCGACGATCGCTGGGGCGAATTCCTCGCGCGGGAAAAATTCCTGGTGGGCCTGAGCATCGATGGTCCGCGGCTGCTGCACGATGCCTACCGGGTGGACCGCGGCGGCCGGCCCACGTGGGAGCGGGTCATGCAGGGCCTGCGCCTGTTGAAGCGGCACCGGGTGCAGTTCAACACCCTCACCGTGCTGCACCGCCGCAACGTGAAGCACGCCGTGGAGGTGTATGATTTTCTCCGCGAGCATGGTTCGGGCTTCATGCAGTTCATCCCGCTGGTCGAGCGGCGGCCAGAACCGCCCGAGGTGGCGCGCGGGCTGGACCACGGGGCGCCGCGCTCCGCGGGTGGCTCCCTGGTGCCGCGCGCCCGCCTGGAAAAGGCGATGGCGGCCGAGTGCCCGGCTCCCGGGGCGGTCGGCGAATTTCTGATCCAGGTATTCGATCATTGGGTGCGGCGTGATGTCGGCCGCATCTACGTGCAGACCTTTGATGTGGCGTTGAGCGCGTGGATGGGCCTCGGGGCGCCGCTCTGCATCTTCCAGGAAACCTGTGGCCGGGCGCTGGCGCTGGAGCACAACGGCGACGTCTACGCCTGCGATCACTTTGTCTATCCCGAGCACCGGCTGGGCAACCTGCACACCACGCCGCTGGCCGACATCGGCCACGGGGCGGCGGCCGAGCGTTTCGGCGCGGCGAAGGCGGATTTACCCCGCATCTGCCGCGAGTGCCCCGTGCGTTTCGTGTGCAACGGCGACTGTCCGAAACACCGCTTCGTGGCGACGGGTGAGGGGGAGCCGGGCGTGAGTTACCTGTGCCCGAGTTACCTTCGCTTTTTCACTCACATCGGTCCGACCATGGAGCGGATGGCCGCCCTGCTGCGCGCGGGCCGCGCCCCGGCGGAGATCATGCAAACGGCAAAAAGCTGGAAACAGCAAAAATAAGAAACCCCTGGGCGACGGGAAACGCGTTATTCGGCCGGTTGCTTGTTTCTGCCGTTTCTTCTTTTTGCGTTTGGTTCGGCTCAATCCTCGTGCGTCTCGGTGGTGGCGGGCTGGGGGTCGCCGTGCAGCGCGTTGAGGGCGGCGTGCCAGCCGAGGGTGGCGCACTTGATGCGGGCGGGAAAGATGTGCACGCCGGCGAAGGCGGCGAGGTCACTGATCTCCTCGGGCGTCTCGCCGGTCGTGACGATGTGGTGGAAGTCCTTGAACAGGGCCTCGACCTCGGCGGCGGTCCTGCCCTTCACCTGCGTGGTCATGAGCGACGCGCTGGCCTGGGAGATCGCGCAACCCGACCCGTCGAAGGAGATTTCGGCGATCCGCTCGGGTTGGCCGGGTTCGCCCGCGGCGAGGCGCAGGTAGACGCTGCATTGGTCGCCGCACGAGGGATTGTCGCCGTGCGCGACGCGATTCGCGGTGGGCAGCTTGCCGCGGTTGCGGGGGCGCTTGTTGTGGTCGAGGATGACCTGCTGGTAAAGTTCGGTGAGATCGCCGGACATGATGGGAGGCGGGCACTGTCGGCACGCGCCGCGTGAATGGCAACTCGCGAGCGGACAAGGTGAGGGGGTGGGCTTCCCGGCGTTCCGCCGCGGTGCGGCCCCATCGCCCTTCGACCGCACCTGGCAAGTCGCGTCGATCGGGTTCGACCCCCCGCTCCTGGCTCTGCCAGTAGAAGAAAGCGACCTCCCCTTTTCGCTCCGGCCGGAGTTTGCTCACGCGAAGCCGACGAATGGGTCGCAACTGCCAACGCCTGATCTCCGGTGCATTTCCGGCGCGCGGGGATCCCAACTTGGGCACCCGGGTCGCGCCCGGCTCCGGCGTGGCTCAGCTTTGACGCCATCAAGTAGAATACGGGACGCGGACACCGGGTTCCCGTTCCGGAAAATCCTTGGCGTTGCGCGTGACAAGAATGCAGCCAGTCACCCGCGCGGTCGCCCCTATGATCGCATCCGGCAGGCGCAGTCGGAACTTGCGGCGGATCCGCACCGCCTCCGCCGCAGCCTCCATCGAAATCTGGTGGGTCGTGAAGCGCGCGAGGAAGTGCTGACACGCCTTCTCCTCTTCGGGAGAATCCGCGCCGGACATGATCTCCATCCAAGAAATGATGCTGATCTCAGGTTCGTCGTATCGTGCAATTTCCCGTTTGGCCTGGTCGAGGCCTTGAAGCTAATCGATCAGGATGTCGCTGTCGATGATCGCTCTCATCGAGAACCCCACTCACCTCGAAGGGTTGCGACCATCTTGCGGCTCGGGATGCGCTTGTGCCTCCAAAGTCCGAATCCGGCGTCTTTCTGCCCGGAAGACGCCTCCTTCAGCATCTGTGCCACGGCGCGGCGTACCGCTTCGGCCCGCGAGATTTTCTGCGCTGCGCAGAGTCGGCTCAGCGCCCCGATCTGGTCCTCGGTCAGGTCGATGATGGTTCTCACGGGCGATATCATGCCGCGATATCACGTCATCGTCAAATTGCCCCAAGCGCTCAGTCCTTGGTGGTGCTGCCCCACCAATCCTGGTTCGGCGTGAAGTCGGGCGCGAGATAGGCGGCGTGGGTGCGCTCGAGCTTCTCCTTCCCGATCGTCCGGAGCGAGTCGAGGCGCGCGGCGCGTTTGGCTTCATCAAATTGCGGATCGGGGACCGGGAATTTGGCTTCGGTCGCCTTGAGCCAGGCGTCGAGCTTCGCCCGGAGGGCCGCAGTCCGCTGCGGTTCGGCGCGGGCGAGGTCCTGCTGTTCGATCGGATCCGTGGTCAGATGGTAAAGTTCGTCGCGGTCATCCTCGTAGTAATGGATCAACTTCCAATCGTCTTGCGTGATGATCGAGGAGGGTTCGCCCCCCTGGTTGCCGTAATGCGGGTAATGCCAGAACAACGGCCGGTCGGGAATCGTTCCGCCCTTGAGCAGCGGCACGAGGCTCACGCCGTCGATATCCTGTCGGGCGGGAACGGATACGCCGGCCAGTTCGAGCAGGGTGGGGTACCAGTCGATCCCGCTCACGGGCACGGCATTCGTTGTGCCGGCCCGGGTGAGGCCGGGCACCTTGAGGTAGAACGGTTCGCGGATCCCGCCTTCCCACTGGCGACCCTTGCCGCCGCGCAACGGCAGGTTGCTCGTCGAAAAGGAGTCGCCGGAGGACACGCCGCCGTTGTCGGAGGTGAAACAGACGATGGTGTTGCCGGTGAGCCCTGACTCCTCGAGTTGCCGCAAGACGAGGCCAATCGCGTCGTCCATGGCCTCGATCACGCCGGCGTAAATGGGGCAGTCCTGCACCTGCCGCACCGGGAGACGGCGGTCCCAGATGAAACGCTCCCGGTTTCCGGTCAGGCCGGCGGCGGCGGCCTTGTCGCGGTACTTCTGCCATCGGGCTTGCGTCGTCTGGATCGGGCCGTGCACGGAATAGAAGGAGAGATAGGCGAGGAAGGGTTGGTCGCGATGAGCCGCGATGAAGGAGGCGGTTTCGCGGCCGAGGCGGAGCGGCAGGGACTCGCCGGGCGGACCGTCCTTGAGATTTGGATTCTTGTAGGGCGAGAAGTAGCCGCCGACCGGACTGCCGGCGCTCCAGCCGCCGTGGTTGATCTCGAAACCGTGATCGGTGGGCTCGGAGCCCTTGTCGCCGAGGTGCCATTTGCCGGCGAAGAAGGTGCGGTAGCCGGCGTCGCGCAGGGCCTCGGCGAGCGTGATTTCACTGGCACGGAGCTGGTGATCGTAGTCGGCGGGCAGCGTCGAATCCAAACGGTTCAGCGCGCGCCAGGCCGGGCCGGACGCCTCACCGATCCAGTCGGTGACGCCATGCTTCGGTGGATACTTGCCGGTGAGGATGCTGGCCCGGGAGGGGCTGCAGACCTGGCAGGCCGCATAACCGCGGGTGAACTTCATGCCCTCGCGGGCGATACGATCAATGTTGGGGCTTTCGTAGTACCGGGAGCCCTCGTTGCCCAGGTCGCGCCAGCCGAGATCATCGGCCAGAATGAAGACGATGTTGGGCGGCCGGGCGGTGGTGCCGAGGGCGGGGAGGAGAGCCAGGATCGCGAGGCCCAGCGTGCGGCGGGTGAAGGGAGAGACCTTCGACATGAGGGAGGGATTGAGCTGAGGCGGGGGGATCAGGGTTGGAGGGCGCCAGCCTGGCCGGAGGGCGCGGTGGTGACGCCGCTGTGCGGGTAGGCCGTCACGGTGGTCCACGCGATTTCCTGGAGCAGGCGGTTGAGGGCGGAAGCCTGGGGCAGGTCCTTGATTTCCGCCGGCACCGGGAGTCCGATCGGGCTGCGCTGGAAAATCGCGGCGAAGTGGCAGTAGGTGACGAGCAGGGCGAGCGCCGGTTTGGGGTGGCCGAGCGGATCGCGAAACAAATCCGTCTGTTGGGTCAGGCCGGGCACCTGGCCGGCGGCAAGCCGCTCGCGCAGCGCGAAGACCGCGTCGCAAACGGGAATGAGGTGCACCGCGTCGCGGCCGACCGACGCGTTCAGCGTGCGCACCTGCGCCTCCAGGTTTTGGAACCAGGCCGAGTGATGGGCGGCGTGCAGGGCGCGGAGACTCGCGACGGTGGCTTCGTTGCGCTTTTCGTTGGTAAAGCCCTTCTCCTGCACCCCGTCGCGCGCGGGCCACGAGGCCTGGACGAGCACGCGCAAATGCGGGTTCTGTTCGAGGCCGAGTCGGGTGAAATTGTCGATGCCTTCATCGGGCAATTGCAGGTGCGGCGAGAGCGTGAGCACATCGACCGTGCCGGCGCGCAGGGCCGCCTTCGCCTTGTTCTTCTCGTCGGGCAGATTCCAATGTTGAATCACGCGCGAACCGCCGATCATCTGCTGCCCGGCCGCACGATACTCGATGCCCGCCGCCTGCGCCATCGGGGGCAGCAGCTTGGCGGTGTAGATCATGAAGCTATGCGCGCAGACGAAGACCCGCGGGCCCGGGGTGAGACTGGCGTCCGCCGCGAAGACCGGGGAGACGGCCGCTGCGAGCAGGGAGAGGAAGGCGACGAGGCGTTTCATGGGGGAGGTGCCGGCCAGGCTTAGGGTTGGGCGACGGGGGACGCTGGGGGCAGTCCCGCGTGTTTTCAACGAAGATGCGGCGGGAGCCGGAGCGCTCTCGCCACCAAGAAAATGCGACCCTGCCCACAAGGGGCTCAGTTCGGGAGCCGGGATAAGACCACGAGGCCCAGGCGGGAGGGATGGCTCCTCACCCGGGCCGCCGATGGCACGGTCAACGTGGTGGCGCGGTGGGCGAAGTCGGTGAGGCGTTCGAATAGGAAGAACGAACCCCACCTTCCGGCCAGCCCCAACTGGAGCGGTTTGGCGATGACCGTCGACTCCGATTCCGGAGGCACGCGTGGCCGGAGCGGGTTGCAAAAACCACTCGGCCGCGCAGGTCGAACCTGCTCCCGCGCTTCGCCTACCAGAAGACCGCGTAGAGGGCCAGGGTGGCCACGACGACGACCCCGCCCCAGAACTTCGCCCCGGCCGACTCTTCGAGGGCGATGAGGTTGGTGGTGGGCATGAGCACGGGTTGCTTCATCGGGTTGATCAGGCGGATGAGCGTGAGCACCGCCATGACCACGCCGAAGCAGATGGCCATGCGGTTGAGGAAGGCGATCTGGGGCGCTCCGACCTTGAGGGCGCCGTAGAGGATGGCGTTGAGGAGAATGCCCACCCAGCCCACATAGCGCGGCGCCTTGTGGACGAGGAAACCGAAGAGGAAGACGGCGAGGATGCCGGGGCTGATGAAGCCCTGGAATTCCTGGATGAAGGTGAAGATGCCGCCAAACTTCGGACTGCCCAGCGAAGGTGCGATCAGGCAGGCGATGACGATGAACAACACGACGAAGACCCGGCCGGCGTAGACCAATTGGTGCTGGGTGGATCCCTTCTTCGCCTTGGCGTAGATGTCCATCGTGGCGATCGTCGAGGCGGAGTTCAGCATCGAGGCCAGGGAACTCACGACGGCGCCGAAGATGGCGGCGAGCACAAACCAAGTGATGCCGGGCTTGAGCAGGTTGCGCAACAGGGTGGGGAAGGCGGCATCGTAATCGTAGCCCACGAGCGCCGTCGCCCGGGGGAGCTTCTTCTCTCCGGCCTGCGTCAGGAGGCTCTCGTTCCGGTTGTAGATTTCCCGTGCCGCGGCGCCGGCCGGCAGATCGAGGCTGGCCCCGGCCTGGGCGGCGTTGTGCGCCACGATGCGCGTGGCGAGCCCGGGATCGAGCTCGGCAAAGTTGAACGAGAAGGGGAAGACCTTGGGCGCCCTGGCTTCGAACTCCGCCTTGATGGACGTGTTCTTGAGGTCGGCATGGCTCTTCAGATCGCCGCTGTAGAGATTGAAGGCGAGGATGCCGGGAATCACCACGACGAAGGGGATGATCAGCTTGAGGGCCGCCGCGAAGACGACGCCCTTCTGGCCCTCGGCCAGCGATTTCGACCCCAGCGTGCGCTGCATGATGTATTGATTGAGGCCCCAGTAGAAGAAATTGGGGATCCACAGGCCGACGATGAGGGCGGTCCACGGAATCTCGGGATCGGCCTGCGGGCGGACCATGTGGAGCTTGCCGCCGACGCCGTTGGGCCCCTCGACCGCGGGGCCCTGGTTGAGCAGCTTGAAGCGCTCGAAGCTCCCCGCCTTTTGCAGGTTTTCGAGCGTGGCGGTCGAGGTGTCCACCTTGGTGGGAAGCAGTGAGGCGGGATCGCGGGAGCCGAGTTCCGCGAACGCCAGCGCCATGACAAGCGCGCCGCCGGCGATCAGCGCCGAGCCCCAGATCAAATCGGTCCACGCGCAGGCCTTGAGACCGCCGACGAAGACGTAGAGGGCGGCCGAGAGGCCGATGATCCAGCAGCCCACCGTGATGTTGCCGAGGTCCAGGCCGAGGAGCGTCGTGCCCTGGAAGAACACGCTGACCACCTTCGCACCCGAGAAGATCACCGAAGCGGTCGGCACGCCGACGAGGATGACGAGGGTGGCGGCGGCCATGATGAAGCGGGAAAACGGCCCGTAGCGGTACTCGAGAAATTCCGGGATGGTGAAGATGCCGCAGCGAAGGAGCTTGGGGAGGAAGAGGAACGCGACCACGACGAGCGTGATGGCGGCCATCCATTCGTAGGAGGCGATCGCCATGCCCAGCCAGTCGGCGGCCTTGCCCGACATGCCGACAAACTGTTCGGTCGAGATGTTGGCCGCGATCAGCGAGAAGCCGACCAGCCACCAGGTAAGACCACGACCCGCGAGGAAGTAATCGCTGGCCCCGGTATCCGCGCTCGTTTCGTCACGGGCTTTCCAGATGCCGAAGCCAATGACGCCAACGACGGCGACCACGAACAGAATGAGATCAAGTGCATTCATGAGGAGTGAGGTTGAGGAAGAAAGAGGTGGCCGCCGGAGGCGGGGGCTGGAGGTATTTTCCGAACGATTCGTCGGCTGGCGCGGCGACCGGGAGCAGGGCCGGTGAGGTGCAGCCGACAGTGATTGCATCAGGGCTAATCGAGAGGCGAAGAAAAACGGTGAATTTTTTTCGAGGGGCGGGGACCCCGACGGCGGGAGCGGGGTCGCGCTGCCGGCGACCCGGCGCGCGAGGACGCGGCCCCCTCCCGCCTGTTTCCGGCTACGGCGAATCCGGCGAAAATGGAAAGACGGGATGAGCTTCACCGCTACCGTCGGCAGCGGACGGAAGCTCAGCGGCGTTTCGCTGGCGGGGCCGGGCCGGTGTCGGGCAGGACCACCAGCTCGTCGATTTTAGCCTCGTAGCCGGCGGAGATGTTCAGGCGGATCCGGTTGCCGCCGCTTTGCAGCACCTGGACGACGGAGGCCGTCCGCCATCCCGGCTGGCCGGCGGTGGCGGCATCGGCGACCAGCGGGGTGGGCTTCCCGTCGTTGACCGCCAGGAGCAGACCGCCCTCGCGCGGCGCCGCGTAGCGGATGGTGAAACGATAGGGGGTCGGCGAGCCGTCGTTCTCCTGATACCATTCCACCCAGCCGCTGCGGCCGGTGAAGTTGAGGTAGCTGTCGCCGTGAAAGCCCGTCTCGTCCTGGGCGGGTACGGCGCCCTCGAAGCGGGCCGCCTCCGCCTGTTCGCCCACCACGGGTCGCTCCCCGCTTTGCCCGGCCGGGCCCCAATAAAATCCTTCGTCGGGGGCGAAGCGCTCGCTCAGGCGCAGCGAAACCTGGCCGCCGGAGAGTCCCACGGCCCGGACCGTGGTACCCGGCTGCACGGCGAAGGGTCCGCGGTAGGCTGCGCTGGCGGCGGAGGGTTCGCTGCCGTCCAGGGTGTAGAAGACATCGAGTTTCGCCGGCGCCACGGTGCCGCTCCGCAGCTCCACGCGCTGCACGTCGATGCCAACGCGTTTGCTGGTGAGCTGCCGTTTCTCGCCGCAGATGGCCCCCACGATGACGGCGCCGTCAGCGGTCCCACGGGGCAGCTCGACAAAGGCCCGGGTGAGGCCGAAGAACAGGCGCCGCGAGTTGGTCCCGGTATTGGCTTCGGTGTCCACGGGGTTGCCGTTTTCCAGCGACCGCAGGCGGGCGGAACCCTCGAGGCGGAAGGCCACCCGGTTCTCGCCGTAGGGATAGAAGGTGCCCATCGCATCCGTTGCCGCCGCGGTGACAATGGCGAAGCCGTTGCCGTCCGCGTCCGGCGCCAGCGTCTCCGCGGTCACCTGCAGCCCGACCGGCGCCTGCGCGGTGCGCTGCCTGGTGCGGGCGACCTCGTGGCCGCCGCGATAGGCGATGGCCTCGAGGGTGCCGGGTTCCCACGGCACGAGCCACTCGCATTGCAGCTGGTTCCACGCCTTCCCGGGGCGCCGCCGGCCGAGGGAGCGGCCGTTGAGCCAGAGCTCGGCCTCCCCGGCGTTGGTGTAGACCCAGACGGGGATCTTTTCCCCGGGCGCCATGCGCGGATGCGTCCAATGCGGCAGGATATGCACCATGGGCGGTGTGGCCCACTGGCTTTGATAGAGGTAATAATGATCCTTGGGAAAACCGGCCAGATCGATGACGCCGCCCATGAAGGCGCGGAACGGCCAGCCGCCATGGACGTAACGCGCTTCGCCGAGGTAGTCCCAGCCCGTCCAGCGGAAATGGCCGGAGAACCACGGCAGGTCGCGCATCAGCGTCCAGTTCTGCCGCGCCGAGATTCGCACCATGGCGTTGTCGTACGAGGAATTGAAAATCTGCTTCGGGTTGGGCCGCTGGTCCGGGGCGATCCAGTCGTAGGTGAAGATCTCCTTCGGCGTCAGGTCCGGCAGCGGGAAGGGGTCCTGGTTCTGGTTGGGAAACCCGTCGCGATACCAGGTGAGCGTGCGGTAGAAGCCGCGCACCTGCCAGGTGTGCGGCGCCTCGGTCGCGACAAAAGGTTTGTCTCCGGGCGGCTCCTGGAAGAAACGCTGGCGTTCGCTGTGGCCGTTGACGCCGAGCACGTCCATCTCCTCCGGACCGGAAAATCCCGAGGTGACCAGCCGGCTTGGATCCAATTCGTGGCAGATCTCCACGATGCGCTTCGCCTGGGGTCCGCGGGTCTCGTTGCCCACGCTCCAGATCACCACACTGGGATGATTGCGATCGCGGCGCACCCAGGCGCGCAGATCGCGCTCCCACCACTCGGCGAAGGCCTGCTTGCCGTAGTCCTGCGCCGCCTTCTGCCGCCAGCCGTCGAAGACCTCGTCCATCACGAGCAGGCCGAGTTCGTCGCAGAGCTCATAAAAACGCGGCACCTGCGGGTTGTGCGCGGTGCGGACGGCATTGCAGCCCATTTCCTTGAGGAGTTTCAGCTTCCAGCGGATGAGCGACTCCGGCCAGGCCGCGCCCACCGGTCCGCCCTCGAGGTGTTCGGCTACGCCGAGCAGCTTGACGTTGCGACCGTTGAGCCAGAAGCCGGTCGCGGCCTCCCAGCGGATTTCGCGGAGCCCGAAGCGGGTGCGCACCGTATCCACGACCTGGCCACCCGCGACGATTTCGGTCACCGCGGTGTAGAGCCGGGGCGTGTCCAGATCCCAGCGTTGGGGCGCCGGCACGCGCAGCGTCTGCCCGGCCGGCAGTTCCTGGCCGGCTCCCAACTCGAGTTCCGACTCGCCCTGAGCGACCTGCTCGCCCGCCGGATTCAGGACCGTGGTCCGCAGCCGGGCGCGGATCGGGGCGGCCGTCGGGTTGGCCAGCTCCGTCTTGATTTCCACCGTCGCGGCCTCGGCGGTGAAGGCCGGCGTGGTGACCTGCACGCCGTCGGGTGCCACGTGCACGGCTTCCGTCAACACGAGTCGCACGGGAGCGTAGATGCCGCACCCGTGGTACCAGCGGGTGCTCGGCTCCTGGGAATTGTCGACCCGCACCGCCAGGACATTGCGGCCGGGTTGCAGGTGAGGAGTCAGGTCGTAACCGAAACTGATGTAGCCATACGGGCGCAGGCCGAGGCGGTGCCCGTTCAGCCAGACCTGGCTGTTCATGTAAACGCCGTCGAACTCCACCCGCAGGATCCGGCCGGACCAGGCGGCTGGCGCCTCGAAAACCCGCCGATACCAGCCGATGCCGCCCGGCTTGTAACCGCCCGCATCGCTCTGGGCGGCGTTCGCCTCATAGGGACCCTCGAAGGCCCAGTCGTGCGGCAGGTCCAGCGGCCGCCACGCGGCGTCGTCCCACGCGGGCGCCTCGGCGCCGGCGGGATCGCCCAGGGTAAAACGCCAGCCGGCGTTGAGCGACACGACTTCGCGGCCGGCCGCCGCCGCTCCGACGAACGCGAGCAACAGGATCAGGCCGGGGATCAAACGGGAAGGGTTCATTCGCAATGGTTCCAGATACCCCGGAGCTTGCTCCGGCTTCGGAACGTAGTTGGAGCGGAGCAATGGTCCGGGGAGCGCCGGCGTCTCGCCGGCAGCCCTCGGCGTCCCGCCGCGGGCATCGGAGGCTGCGGCGAGACGCCGCCGCCAGCACCCGAGACGGGTGCCTGTCTGCCGTGGCGGCACAGGCAGGCGCTCCCTGGACCAGAACTGGAGACGGTGGTACATGGATTTTGGGCAATGCCCCGGAGCTTGCTCCGGGGTTCTTTACGGCGGGAAAACTTGAGGGACGGGAGATGGGTGGCTGGGGCCACGGGGACCGGGCTGCGACGCTGGCCGGCCATTTTCAGATCCTCCGACTTCGGAGCGCAATCCCGGTTGCGGGAGTTTTTTCAGTAACCAAAGTTTTCGATTCGAGTTAATGCTCGGTCCACCCCCAACCTCCTCCATGCTTCAACTCCGCTCGGTCACCAAGCGCTACGGCCCGCTGACCGCCCTCGATGATGTCTCGCTCGACCTCGCGCGCGGCGAGTTTTTTGGCCTGCTCGGTCCCAACGGTGCCGGCAAGTCGACCCTGATGTCCCTGGTCGCCGGACTGCGGGTCCCGGAGGCCGGCACGGTGATGCTCGACGACGAGCCGCTCACCGCGTCCCACGCCGCCGCCCGCCGCAACCTGGGTCTCGTGCCGCAGCACGTCGCGCTCTACCCTGAACTCACCGCGGAGGAAAACCTGCGCATCTTCGGTCAACTCCAGGGACTGCGGGGCTCCCTCCTGCAGGCCCGGATCGACGAGGCGTTCGCCGCGGTCCAACTCGCGGACCGCCGCCGCTCCCTCGTGCGCACGTTCTCCGGCGGCATGCAGCGGCGCCTGAATCTCGTCGCGGCCCTCCTCCACCAGCCGAAACTCCTGCTCTGCGACGAGCCGACGGTCGGGGTCGATCCGCAGTCGCGCCACGCGATTTTCGAGTACCTGCAGCACCTCAATCGCGCTGGCGTCACCATCATCTACTCCACCCACTACATGGAGGAGGCCGAGCGCCTGTGCTCGCGCATCGGCATCATCGATCACGGCCGGATTCTCGCCCTCGGCACGCTGGACGATCTACTCACCCGCCTGCCGTTTGAGGACGAAGTCACCTTCCCCAGCACGCCCGCCACGGCTGCGCTCGCGAGTCAACTCGCCGCCCACGGCGAAATCGTGGCGACGAACGGCACGCAACGCTTCCGGCCGCACCCGAGCTACCCCCTCTCGGCCTTCTTCACTCTCACGGAGTCGCTGGGCCTGCCCCCGCGCCTGTTCGTCAGCCAGCGTCCGTCGCTCGAATCCGTCTTCCTCGATCTCACCGGCCGCACGCTGCGGGAGTGACGCGGAAGAACGCGCCTCGTGCCAGCTCCCGGCATCCATCGCCCCTCCTGTCGTCCCCATCTTCCTCTGCCTTCCGCCATGTCCCAGACCCTCATCCTCCTCCACAAGAGCCTGCTCACCTTTCGTCGCTCCCGGGCGGCGATGGTCATCACCTTCCTCGTTCCGATCGTGCTGATCTATCTCTTCGGGCATGTCTTTGGTCTGTATCGCAAGGATTTCGGCCCCACCGGCATCCCGCTCGCCGTGGTCAACGCCAGTGTCGAACCGGCGGCGCAGCAGCTCATCGACGCCCTCAAGGCCGAGTCCGCTTTCCGTCTGATCACCGAGCGGAAGGACCCCGCGGGCGTGTCCCGTCCGCTCACCGAAGCGGATGTGCGCACGGGCCTGCGGGAGAACCAGTATCGCTTCGCGCTGATCCTGCCGGCCGACCTCCTGACGGAAAAACAATTGGGCCTCCACTTCCGGTTCCTCACCAACCCCCGCAACGAAATCGAAGCGCAGACCGTGCGCGGCGTCCTCCAAAAGACCATCTTCTCCAACGTGCCCCAACTCCTCGGCCAGGCGCTGCAGAAGCGGGCGAAGAAATTCCTCGGGGCCGAGCGCTTCGATCAATTCAACGGCACGATCGCCGGCGCCGTCAGCCGGGCCTTCGGCGGCGATGCGGCCAGGATCCAAGAGGAAATTGCCTCGGGCAATTTCCTGCCGTCGGCGGGTCCTGCGCCCGCCGCCGATCCGACGCTCCGTCGGCTCGACGGTCCCACGGGCGCGGCCGTCGCCGCGGCGTCGCCGGCGCCGGCCGCGGCCACGTCCCCGAGTTCCGATGGGTTGGGCCGGCTCGTGCGCTTCGAGACCGAGCAGGTCGCTGGCAAGGAAGTGAAGAACCCGATGGCGGCGCGGCTCGTCGGCGGCTACGCGATCATGTTTCTCCTGTTTGCGGTGAGCGGTTCGGCCAGCGCCTTTTTTCAGGAAAAGGATTCGGGCGTTTTTCAACGGCTGCTGGCCTCGCCGGTCCGCCCCGCGCACATCCTCTGGGCCCGGTTTCTCTTCGGAGTGATTCTCGGTCTGGTGCAAATCTCCACGCTGTTCCTGGCCGGGCGTTGGTTTTTTGGACTGGAAATCTTTACGCATGCCGGCGCCCTGCTCGCCGTGGCCTTGAGCGCCGCCGCCGCCTGCTCCGCGTTTGGCATGCTCATCGCCGCCGTCTCACCGAATGCCACCGCCGCCAGCGGCCTCGCGACGTTTGTCGTCATCTCCATGAGCGCGGTGGGCGGTGCGTGGTTCCCGGTCAGCTTCATGCCGGATACCATCCAGGCGATCAGCAAGCTGACGCTCGTCTACTGGTCCGTGGAAGGTTTCACCGATGTACTTTGGGCGGGCCGATCGTTCCTCGAGGTGCTGCCGAATGTCGGCATCCTCTGCGGGATCGCGGCGGGCGTGATGGCGGTCGCCATCTGGCGCTTCAACCGCGGCGGTCTCTTCGCGTAGGCGGCTACGTTTCGATCCTTCTCTGTCATCCGTGTTCATCTGCGTCCATCTGTGGTTCAAACGGCGTTTTATAGGATTATATCAGCATACCTTGGCCTATGAACTTTGCCTCGACCACCAAGGGGTGGGGCGGCGAGTCCCTTCGCCGCCGCAGGATCGTGATGAGACCCGGTCGGTGCCTGCGGCGCGGAGCGGAGTCCGCGCCCTACCAATATCCAAAACCCAGGGAAGGGATCGACGGGGTCCTGCCGGGAATCGAGACCAGCCAAACGAGACACGAAAGCGGCTATGGTAGGGACCGGAGGATTCTCGATTCCCGGCATGACCCCGTTTTTGCCTCCGGTGGAATTGCACCGGGAAGGGGTGCTCGCCCGGCCCGAATCCCGTTTCCTTTCCGTGGCCAATGCCTTTGCTGGCGCCATGAAACTTCGTCTGGTCATCGCCTGGCTGCTGGCGCTCGGTCCTCTGTTCGCCCGGGACTTGGTCTTCGCCGAAAAATCCGATTGGGAGGTCGTTTCCGGTGCCCATCAATTTGCCGAAGGCATGGCCTGGGACCGCGCAGGGGTTTTCTACTTCACCGATGTGCCGCGGGGACAACTCTTCCAGGTCGATCGGAATTCCGGGGCGAAGAAACTGGTCGACGGCGCGACGGGAAAGACCAACGGCATCGCCTTCGGTCCGGACGGCCGACTCTACGGCTGCGCCAGCGGTGACAAATGTATCTACGCGTGGGATCCCCAGACCTGGCAGAAGGTGGCGGTCACGCGGGGCACACCGTCCAACGACATCGCCATTCTCAAGGACGGAACGATTTTCTACACCGACCCCCCTGGTTCGCTGGTCTGGCGGCTGGCCGCCGGCACGTTCGATCGCGACGTCGGCGCCAGGCTCGCGTGGAAACCCAACGGCATCGCCCTGTCTCTCGATCAAAAAACCCTCCTCGTCGCGGAATTCGATTCCGACACGGTGCATGGCTTTCCGATCGGCGGTGACTCCAAGCTGACCGGCACCGTTCACCCCGCGTACCGACTCGGCCTGCCCTCGGATACGCTGGGCCGGCTGGACGGCATGATGGTGCTGCCGGATGGACGCCTGTTGATCGGCACCGCCCTCGGCACGCAAATCGCCCCGCCGGTTTATGCGCCGGCGGGCTCCGCCCCACTCCTCGTCATTCCCTCTCCGCAGGGCCGCTCCCGCTGCAATTATGCCCGCATCAGCCCGGACGGAGCCTGGCTCTACACCGCCTACGCGGTGGACCTGCTGCGGCGCCGCCTGCGGCCGGATTTCGGCCGACCCTGACGAAAATACTCGACAGAGTCCGATCGAGAATCAGACGAGGGTAAAGAGCAGTTCGCCGGGGTCGTACCGGGAATCGAGACAAGTCCAAATGGGGAACGAAACCCGCGACCGTATGGACCGGACAGTTTCGAATCTCGGTATGACCCCGGCGTCCGACTCTACCTTCCGCAAAAGAAATCACCCAAGGAGCACTGAGAACATAGCGGGAGGGACTTGGAAAGGCGGCAACAAGGACGGGGTCAAGGCCGAAACAGGCAACGCGAAGGGATCGCCGGTGGACTTATCTCGGGGTTGCCGCCTGCACCGTGAACGCTGTGCCGGCACTCATGTTATTTCTGGTCGCGCCGCCCTGTGCCACCTCGCTGTTGTTGTCCAGGATGACAAACACCTTGTAGACGCCCGCCGCGGCGCTGGCGGGAATGAGCACCGCGCAGCTCTCACTGACCGCTGAGTTGGCGTTGATGGCTTGCGTCGTGCAATCCTGCGCGACCACTTCGAGACTCGCGGAGTTCTTGATTTGAATCTTGGTCTGGCTCGCGGGCGCGCTCGTGTCGCCCTGATTGCGCGCGGTGAAACTGACGGTGACGGAGCTGCCCGCGTTCACGGTTGCCGGACTCACGCTGATAAGCTGCGGCACCAAGTCCGCGGCGCTCGCGACGGCCGCCTGCACGGTAAACGCGGTGCCCGCACTCATGTTGCTTCTGGGCGCGCCGTCCTGTGCCACTTCGCTCTTGTTGTCCAGGATGACAAACGCCTTGTAGACGCCCGCCGCGGCGCTCAAGGGAATGATCACCTCGCGGCTTTCCCTGACCGATGCGTTGGCCTTGATGGCTGGCGTCGTGAAGTCCTGTACGACCACTTCGAGACTCTCCGCGTTCTTGATTTGAACCTTGGTCTGGCTCGAGGGTGCGTTCGTGTCGCCCTGGTTGCGCACCGTGTAGCTGACGGTGACGGCGCGGCCCGCATCCACGGTTGGCGGACCGACCGTGATACTTTGAGGGACCAGGTCAGCAGCGCCAAAAGCGGCGCTGGTTGCCAGGATGAGAAAGATGATCGCACCGCTCAATCGTCTTTCCCGGGCGAGGTTCCCATCACGCTTGATTTTGAATGTGTTCATTATGTTTTTTGATTTCTGCCGCCGCTGCATCGGCCGACGAATTTCCATAGTCGGGCGGCAGGGTCATGCTAGGCCTGGGACGGACGCTTTCACATGGGGCAAAACCCTACAAGAGGGGGGGGGCCGCGCGAAACTTGCAACGCGAAGGGATCGCCGCTGCGACTCGGACCGCCCGCGGCGCGACCTACGTCACGCGCCGGTGGCTGGGAGAGTGGGGAGGCGAGACCAAGGAATGCAGGCAGCGGAATGCACCCGCCGTTCCCGTGTGCCGATGTCTGGGCTGCAGTCCGGGCAGACCATCCTGCGGGCGGCAAAATCGCGATGGCGGAGCGTCAACACCGATGGCGACCTCGGGTGCCATTAGTCGGACGGGGCGGTCCCGCCAGTTTTCCGAATTGATGGGGGCACCTCCCTGGATCCGTCTAGCGCTCCTTTTTCCCGTCCGTCAGTCTCGCCAGAACTTGTTTTCGTCGCGCCGGCGACGAATGACCTTCCGACTCCAACCATGAAGACCGCCCTGCGCCGTACCCTGATGATCGCCGCCGCGTTGATTGCGGCCCAGACTACCGGAATTGGTGCGCCGGCGCGCGCGCCGAAAACGCGGCCACCGGCCGAAGAACCGTTCCCCAATTGGCCGAGCGTGCCGGAACTGCCCGAAGTCCGTGTCGCTGCGGCCATCCCGCTCGCCAGACTCGGCAACCAGCCGCTCGCGGCCCGCGGCTTTGTGGACGTGACGCAGGCCCCCTTCAACGCGGACGCCACCGGCAAGGCTGACGCCACCACCGCCCTGCAGCAGGCGATCTTCTTCGCGCGCGAACACCAGATGGTCGTCTTGCTTCCGCCGGGCAGTTATCGCGTTTCGGATACGCTGCGCTGTCCACACGGCAATCACGATCCGGCCGGGGGCAAGGGTCGCAGTCGCTCGTTCGCCTGTGTGCTGGTGGGCTCCCGCGCGGGTCCGACCCGTCCGAGAATCCTGCTCGCTCCGCGGTCGCCCGGATACGACGACCCCGCCCGCCCCAAGTATGTGGTCCAGTTCTGGTCGTGGGAAGGGAAGGAGGGAGCGAGCGGCCCGCTTCCGCACCATCAGGACAACATCAACATGAACCAGATGTTCGTCGGGATCGACATCGCCATCGGCGAGGGCAATCCGGGCGCGGTCGGCCTCCGCTGCCGGGGGGCCCAGGGCACCAGCGTGCAAGACTGCACGATTGATGCGACCCATGGCTATGGTGGGCTCGACGGAGGCGCGGGTTCCGGCGGAGGCCACTTCAACGTGACGGTGCTCGGGGGCCAGATCGGCGCGGACCTGCGCGAAACCCAGCCGGCCCCGACGATCAGCGGATTTACGCTCCTGGGCCAGACCAAGCACGCCCTGCTTTATGACGGCCGGCAAACGCTCACGGCGGTGGGCTGCCGGATTGAATTCGCGGGCCGCGGTCCGGCCGTGGTGGTGGGCGGACCCCGGGCGGCGCTCCCCAACGGCCAGGTGAGCCTGATCGACTCGAGCATCGCCTTCACGACGGCGGGGCCGAACGTCGCCTTTGCCGGCACCAGCAGCCTGTACCTGAACAACGTCCACCTTCGCGGCGCCCGGCTGCTCGCCGATTGGGGCGACGGGCGGAAAACGGAGCTGGCCGCGGAAGGCTGGACCTGCGTGCACGAATACGCCCACGGCCGAAAGTCCCGCACCCATGCGACCAAGGCGGCGAAAGGGAAACGTCCCTTCACTTACACCGCAGACGCGTACGTGGACGGCCAACGCCAGTCGGGTGATCTTCTGATCCAGGCTCCCGGCGCGCCGCCCTCCGATCTGACTTCGCAGCATATCTGGACCGATTCCTTCCCAACCTGGGAGCAAGCCGATGCCGTCAGCGTGAAGGACGCCCCGTATCGTGCTACCGGTGACGGCGCGACCGACGATTACGCGGCGATTCAACGCGCCATCGACGAACACGAAACCGTTTTCCTCCCCAAGGGGAATTACCTGGTCTCGCGCACCCTGCGGCTGAAGCCGGCTACCAAGCTCATCGGCTTGCACCTCTGCTTCACCACCATCGAAGCGACCCGCGGCGGCGACTTCGACGAGGCCCACCGGCCCCGGCCCATCGTGGCAACGGCCGACGACCGCGAGGCGCGTACCGTGCTGGCCTTCCTCGGCATCTCCACCGGCCGGACGATCGTTGGAGCGTACGCCCTGGACTGGCGGGCCGGGCGCCACTCGGTCTACCGGTCGGTGAACATCGAATTCCCCCGCTGGCGCAACCAGGGTCCAGCGTTGAACGTGCCGCTCGTGCTGGTCACCGGCCACGGGGGCGGGCGCTGGTACAATTTTTTCCAGGAAACCTGGAACAGCCAGGGGCCGGATTATCGTCATCTGCTGGTGACGGGCACCCGCGAACCGCTCGGAATCTACCAATGCAATCCCGAGCACGCGCGGAGCGACGCGAACATGGAAATTCGCGGGGCTTGGTACGTGTCGCTCTACGGGGTCAAGGGCGAGTACAACCAGCCCATCCTTCGCGTCGTCGACAGCGACCACATTCGCCTCTTCGGCTACGGGGGCAACGCGGCGGCCCGGGCGGGCCAGGCGTTGTTCACGTTTCGGAACACGCCCAATTTTCTCGCGGCCAACCTGATTGACTCGCCGCGTTATGCCGGGGCCGGTGCGCCGGATTCCTTCGCGGGCGAGGGAGTCGATCCCGACCTCTGGCACATGCTGCGCGATGATCCCGCTGCGGGCCCCGCCTTCCTCACCCCGCCGCTGGATCGTCCCGTGTTGGTGCGACGCGGGACGCCGCGTGGCCGGTGAGCATTTCGCTCGGGGGGGGTGGCCATGCGCGCCTCCCAAGCACGCCAAGAATCGTCATGGAGAGAACGATTCAGGGTATTCCCCTTCCGGGGAGGAACCGGGTAGGCTGGGGTTGGTTCACAACCGCCCTCCCCATGAAAACATCCTTTCGCTCTCCCCTGGTCTCCGGCCTGATCCTGCTCGGCGCCGGCGCGCTTGCCGGGGTCGCCTCCGCCAATGCCGCCGATCTACCCATCGCCCCCGGCCCCTTCAAAGGCACGCAGGAATCCCTCCAGGGTTTCCAATGCCCCGACTGGTTCCGCGACGCCAAGTTTGGCATCTGGGCGCATTGGGGACCGCAAGCGGTCCCGATGGCGGGCGACTGGTACGCGCGGCACATGTACACCGAGGACAACAAGCGGGGCCAGTATCAGCATCACCTGCAGCATTACGGCCATCCCTCGGAGCAGGGCTGGAAGGACATCATCCCGCTGTGGAAGGCGGAGAAGTTTGATCCCGACCGGCTCATGACCCTCTACAAGGCGGCGGGGGCGAAGTATTTCGTCAGTATGGGCGTGCACCACGACAACTTCGACCTGTGGAACTCAAAGTATCACAAGTGGAATGCGGTGCAGATGGGGCCCCACCGCGACATCGTCGGCGACTGGCAGAAGGCGGCGAAGAAACAGGGCCTGCCTTTCGGCGTCTCGGAGCACCTGGGCGCGAGCTTCTGGTGGTGGCAGGTCAACAAGGGCGCCGACACCAAGGGGCCCAAGGCGGGCGTGCCCTACGACGGCAACGATCCGAAGTATCAGGATCTCTACCACTGGAAAGCGGCCCCCACCGACACCACCCGCTGGTACTCCAGCGATCCGCGCTGGCACCAGGAGTGGTTCAAACGCATCAAGGATCTTGTCGACAGCTATCAGCCCGACCTGCTCTACACGGATGGCGGCGTGCCCTTCGGCGTCGTGGGACGCTCGCTCATCGCGCATTTCTACAACGCCGACCTGCAGCGGCACGGCAAACCCGGTGTCGTCTACACCTGCAAGGAGATGCGGCAGAACGACGGTGAGTTCGTGGCCGGTTCCTACGTGCAGGACATGGAGCGCGGCGTGCTGCCCGGGATCAATCCGCTGCCGTGGCAGACCGACACCTCAATCGGCGACTGGTTCTACAACGAGAATTGGAAGACCAAGGATACGGGGAAGATGTACCGCACCGCCGACTGGGTGGTGCGCACGCTGGTGGATATCGTGAGCAAGAACGGCAACCTGCTCCTCAATGTGATCCAGCGGCCCGACGGCTCGATCGATCCCGAGGTGGAGCAGATGCTGGGCGAGCTTGGCGGCTGGATGAAGACCAACGGTGAGGCAATCTACGGCTCCCGCCCGTGGACGATCTACGGCGAAGGGGCGACCAAGGCCACGGGTGGCCACTTCAAGGAGGACTTCGGCTTCACCGCGCAGGACGTGCGGTTCACCACGAAGGGCAAAACGCTCTATGCGATCGCGCTCGGCTGGCCGGCGGATGGACGTATCACCGTGCAGGCGCTCGCCCAACCCGCCGGCACGAAGACCAACCAGGTCAAACGCGTGGAACTACTCGGCCACCGCGGCAACCTGAAGTTCACGCAGGATGCCAACGGTCTCGCCGTGACCCTGCCGGGGACGAAGCTCAGCGCCATCGCGATCTCCCTGAAGATCACCGGCGACGACCTGCGCCCGGCCGAAGGCGCAAAGTAACCCTCCCAGAATTCACTCGGCGGTGATCGCCGGGACAGTGCCATGAGGATGCCGCGATGGTTCGGTTTCTTGTCCCTGGCGGCGCCGTTGCTGGCGGCGCCCCCGCCCGCTCCCGCTGGCTATCAGTGGGTGCGGAACGAGGCGTTTTCCGATGAATTCAACGGCCCCGCGCTCGACGCGACGAAATGGTTCGACCACCACCCGTGGTGGGTGGGACGGCCGCCGGCGATGTTCAAACCGTGGACGCTGTCGCTGCAGGACGGCTGCCTGCGTATCCGGAATGCGCTGCTGCCAGGACCCGAACAGGGTGGAAAGTTTACGATCGCGGGTGGGGCGATCGTGTCACGGTCGGACCAAGGTCACTACGGCTACTACGAGGTGCGGATGAAGGCTTCGAGCCTCTCGATGTCCTCCACGTTCTGGCTAACCAACCGCGCCGTGCCGGTCCCGGGAGGATCAGCCAAGCAGGAAATCGACATCCAGGAGACCGTTGGGCGGGGGAAAAAGCAGCCGGAGCGGCGGCACTTTATGAAGTCCAACACCCATTATTTCGATTCCCCGCAGGGAGGAGAGCGGAAGGATCTGTCGGTCCCGGGGGATTGGCGGATGGAGACGCCCGCCGACGAGGCGTTTCATGAATACGGCGCCTGGTGGGTCGACGCGAATACGGTGCATTACTATTGCGACGGTACCTATCGCTTTATGCTGCGGCCCAATGCCACCCGCAGCCCGACCCCGCTGAACCGGCCCATGTACCTCAATCTGGTGACGGAGACGTACCATTGGGAGACCCCGCCGACGCCGGAGGAGCTGGCCGACGACACCCGCAACACGACGTACTACGATTGGGTGCGCAGCTACGTCCTCGTGCCGGTACCGCCTTCGCCCGCGCGCTGAGCGGCCGCCGGAACGGCGCCGCGGCCGGCCGGAGAAGAACGATGACGTTTTGGCCGTGCCGGCAGGCAATGCCCGCATGTCGGCGACCAGCAGAAGGACCAACCGGCGCAGTCTTTCTTTCTCGGTTTGTTGGCCTCGGGAAAATCCGGGTTTGCGTTGGTGCAGACGACGGTCGGCATCTGGTCGGGCCAGTTGGCGCGGCCAATTTGGACCGCCGTGCGGAAAAAGCATGGCTATAACCGGCTGGCGCGCCGCGCGGGACGGCCCGTCGTCTTGCCCGGCGTTCGGCTGGCGCTGTCGCCACGGGACCGACGGCGGACTCGCTGAGCGCTGCCTCCACCGACTTTACGTATCATAGACGGTAATACACGATCCCGGGTGCGATCCCTTCGCCTACGGAAAAGGCGGGGAACGGCTGCCGTTCCCCGCGTTCGGTCCGGGCCGTAGGCGTTGGGTGTGAAAACAAGCGCCGCGCCCCGTCCCGCCCCCAGCAGCGGTGATCAACCCAGCCTGCGTCCAGCGCTTCCTTGCCGTTACGGGCCGGTGGAGTTTCGCGAGTTTCGCGATCCGCTCGTGACGCCTAAAAGCGAAGAGCCATTTTCCGGTCGACGAGGTGGTTCTGCGCGATGTCGCGCGCACCTTGATGAAGGCCACGGTGATCATCCGCCGCGAGGGTCTGAAGCAGCGGATGCCACCGGAGCCGCTGTGCTGCTCTCTTTCCTCTACTGATCGGAAAACCAGAGTGTAACCCATTGGGTTACTTTACCCCCAAGATTCCACTCCGCACTCAAGGAAAGCATGACGCACGCCTACGGCACCAACTCCGGCTTCGCCGTCGGGGTCGTCATTCGCTCCGGCAAGCGATACACCCGACCGTCCTGCGTCGTGAAGTAGAGCGACGACGGGGTCGGCTCCAGCGGGGAGCCGTCGGCCCAGAGGGCGTAGAAATCCGGATGCGCCTTCACCGGCTTGCGCGCGTAGGTGTGGTTGTAGCGGGAATCGTGCGTGAGCTGCTTCACGATTCGCCACTTGGCGCCCTCGTCGCGGCTCGCCCACATCACCATGTCGCCACCGGTGCCCCAAGGCTGAGGGCCGGGCGCGGTGGGCGCAATCACGCGCCAGGTGCCGTCGGCTTCGATATAGATCGAACCGTGATCGTAATTGTGATCGGAGGTCGTGAAGGGCCGGAACTCCCAGGCCGCGCCGGTCCAGCGCGCGGTGAACCATTGGAACGGCCCCGACTGCGGCCCGGGGTCGAAACCCTTCGAGGTGAGGTACAGCAGCACCGGCCGGCCCGCGGCGGTGAACGCAATGTCCTTCATGTACACATTGAGATCCTCCGCCCGGTAATCGCGCACGAGGGCGGGGTTCGGCGCGGTCGTCAGCGGCGGCGCGAGGCGTTCGCCTGCGGCGTTCGTCCATGTGGCCCCGGCATCGCGGGTCTCGGCGTAATAGAGGTTGGTGCGGTAGTTGAGGCCCTTGCCGGCACGACCGTGATTCGGATGCAGATCAAATGCGGTCGCCACCCGGTCGCTGTCGCCGTCGCGGAACGACACCTGATAATCGCCCAACTCAAGGTGCGCGAGCAGCTGCGGGGTGCTCCACGTGCGTCCATCGGTCGAAGTTTTCCAGTTGAGCGTGCGCTCGCCCTTCACGTACAACGTGTGGAGGAAAAGAAAGCGTCGCGACTGCGGCAGGTACCAGGGCTGGGGGTAGGAGAAATTTGTCTGCTGGATCAACTCCCACTCCGCAATGTCGTAGGGTCGCTTCGACCGGTGGATATACGAGGGCCGCGAGGTGCCGTGCGCCGACGAAAACACCCACAGGTGGCCCGCCGCGTCGATCGAGAGCGTCGGGTTGTCGTGGGCATCCTCGGTGCGTTTCTGCAGCAGGCGCACGGGCCGCGGCACCGTGCCGGTGGCGTGGTCGTAATAGGAGACCAGGTGCTGCAATTCGTCGTTGCGCTCGGAGATACGGCCGGCCGAGCCGCCGAAGACGAAGAAGGTCTTCCGCTGCGACGGCACGTGGATGGCGATCGGCGCGTGTTGCTGGGGATACGTGGCGAAGCCGCCGCTGTACTTGTACCGATGCTCGTTCTTGAGCGGCTGGTTCATGTACCAGATGCCGCGGTAGCCGTCCGCCACCTGCGGCACGAGATCGTCGGGGACCTTGGGCACCGGCGACGCGGCCGTGAGAGCGGCGCTGGCGCCGCAGAGAGAGGCGAGGCAGAGCAGGCGAGAGGCAGCCATGGAAGCGGGGGGCGTGGTCAGGCGACCGGATGCGGACAGGGAAGAGCAGGGTCGCGGCGCCGCCGCTGCCGCACCGCGCCCCCCGTTCGCCGTCTGCGGGAAAAGGAAGGCATCCCGGTTATTTCTTCTTCTTTTCCCGCTTCTTTCCGCCCTTCAACGCCTCGGTGCCCATGGAGTCGTACCGGGGGTCGCGGGCCCCGGTGAACTGGGCCAGGGCGCCCTGCAGCATCCGTGCCGCGGTGGCGGCTTCACCGGAGAGCGACGCCACCTTGATCGGCTTCTTCTCCTCCAGGTCGGCGGTCAGATCGAAGAATTCACCCGTGCGGTAGAGTTTATAGCGATCGGTGAAGGCAAACTCCCGCACGGTCATGTCGGCCTGCTGCCGCGGCGAGTACCACGAGTAAACCCACTCCCGGGGCTGGCCCTTTTCCCCGCGCAATTGCGGCAGGAAACTGCGGCCATCCAACTTCACCCCCGGCGGCAGCTTCGCTCCCGCGACCTCGACGACGGTGGGCAGATAATCCGTCGTGTCGATCAAGTCGCCGTGCACCTTGCCCGCCACGATGCCCGCGGGCCAGTTGACGATCATCGGCACGTGCATGCCGGCATCGGTGGTCGAGCCCTTGCCGCCAATGACCTCCACCTCGCCCATCATCGACCGCGTGCCGCGGCCCGTGCCGTTGTCGCCAAGGAACAGGATCATCGTGTTCTCCCGAATCCCGAGCGCATCGAGCCGGGCCACCACCGTCCCAATCAACTTGTCCATGTACTCGACCATTTCGCCAAAATGCTTCGCCGCCTGCTTCGCGCCCTCCCCCTGCAATTTTGGATCCCAGTCGGGGCTGTCCGGCGTCGCCTGGTAGGGCGAATGGGTCAGCATCAGCGGGTAATACACAAAGAACGGCGCATCCTTCTTCCGGCCGATGTAATCCAGCACATAGTCGTTCACGACCTCCGGGCCGTACTCGCCATGGTTGTAGTCCTTCGCGACGTTGTTGATCTCAAGACCCGGATTGGCGTAGCGCGGCGGCCGGCGCGTGTGCTGCCAGAGGCACCACTCCTCGAAGCCATATTCGCGGGGCTGATCCGGGTTCTGACCCAGCTGCCACTTGCCCGCGATCAACGTCGCGTAGCCGGCCTGCTTGAGCTGGTTGCCAAACGTGATCGCCTTGCGATCCATGTTTCCAAAATTGATGTAATTCCTGATGTTGTAGCGCCCGGTCATGATCTGCACGCGGGTGGGCGTGCAGAGTGGCTGCGAATAGCAGTGGGTGAACCGCGCCCCGGTCGCCGCGAGCTGGTCGAGCACCGGCGTCCGGTAACTGGTGCCGCCGTTGGCCCCGATCGTCTCGTAACCGAGATCGTCGGCCATGATCAGGATGACGTTGGGCTTGGCGGCGGCCGCCGCGACCGGGAGCTGGACGACGGGCACCGCGAGGGCAAGGGCGAGGGAAAACGCGAAACGGGGTTTCATGGCGGACGACGATGCGGGCGCGGAAGGAAAATACGACATCGGAAATGGCGAACCCGCCCATCCGTTCCTGCTCGCGGGTTGACCCCAACGCGGCCGCCGCTTTGCCTCGGGGCGTGCGGCCATCCCGGGAATCACCCCGGCATCGCCCTGCCCCTGCCCCCTGGTGCGGGCCGCTGATCCGCCGGGTAATCCGCCGCCCACCCGCGAAGCCCGAACTGAACGCCAGGAAAAAACCATGACCATGATCCCCTTCCCTTGGCTGCGCCGGGCCGCGTTGACCGCGCTGGCGGGAATGATTTTCGCGTTCATCCCGACTGCACCGGCCCAGACCAAGCCGACGCGGGTCGACTCGGGTGGCCTCGGGGGCGGGCGTGTGGCAGCACGCGAGCTTTCTGCGCGGACGGGAAAACCTCCTCACCGCCATGATCGAACAGCCGGACATGGCGGACTTCATCCTCGATCAGTTCACAAATTTTTTGCGTCGCATCCTTCGAAGCGATGTTCCGGGCGGCGCCCGGGCGCATCGATCTCCTGGGGATTGCGTTCGGCCTGGTCAGCGACGGTACCAGGTTCAGCTCGATCACGCACCGGTAAATCCCGGCGACCGCACCCTCTGGCGACCGGCTGATCCCGTCTGCGAGCCGGCCGAGCGCAAGTGGCACCGATCGCCCCAGGCCTAACGCCGGACTCAGAACATCTCGTACCCTTCGATGAGGGCCTCGCCGGTGCCGCGGTTCCCGCCGGAGACCCGCACGGTGGAGCTGACGCCGGCGGCGAGGGTCACCGTGATCGCGGCGTCCTTGCTGTTGGGCGGTAGAGGAAAGGCGCCGACTTGCCTAAACGTGGCCGCCAGCGTCGGGTCCCAGTTTTCATTGCGGATGAGGGCACAGGATTTTTCAAACGGGGTTCGCGCGACGGCGCGAAGATCGCGAAGAAGGACAGGCTCGAACTCCAGGTCAGCGCTTCAGTCCTTGCAAGAGCGGGGCGAGCCGGGCGCGGGTGGTGATGCCGAGTTTGCGAAAGATGTTCCGCAGGTGGGTGCGCACCGTGCTGAGGGACCGGTCGAGCTGGCGGGCGATGGCGGCGTTGTCGTGACCTTCGGCGGCGAGGATGGCGATGGCCTGCTCGCCCGGGGAAAGTTGGGCAAACTGGCTGAGGGCGCGCGACACTTCCGCCGCCGGGGTGCGGGGCAGTTCAAAGTGGATGACGAACGAGGGATGCAGCGTCCGCCCGGCGGGTGATTCGACGAGTCGAATCGTCGCGCTGAGGCCTGGGTTCACCGGATTCACCAGCGTGATCTTCCGCTGCAGCCGGCTGAAATCGTGCGTGCTCACCGCGTCGTTCCACCCGTCCTTCAGAGCGGTGCAGGCGGCCGTGAGGTCATCGGGCAAGCCTGAGGTTGGCTTCAGGGCGCGGGCGGCGAAGGCGCCATGGCGCCAGCGGTGAATGCTCTCGGTGGCGGCGGTGTTGGTAAAGCTGAGGGCAAGATCCCAGGATACGATGGCGATCGGCAGTGGCAGCGCGTGCAGTGACTGTTCGAGCGTGACTTGAGTGGCGGCGGCGTTCTCGAGTGTGAGCAGGCGGATGACGGCGGCGTTGACTTGCGGATGCAGCGTTCGGAGGAAGTCGAGTTCGTCATCGGTGAAATCGCCTTGTTTGACGGATCGGAGCGCTGCGAGTTGCCCGATGAAGCGGCCATCATCGGCCCAGAACAAAAGGGCGGCGGCGTAACGCCAACCGTCGGGCTGGAGAAACTCCTCGAAGAAAGGGTCTCCCGGGCTGGCGGTGTAATAGTCGCTCATGCGGGCGACGATGAGTCCCGGGCGGGTGGCGATCACGGTATTGAGCGGGGCGAGCTGGCCAAAACGCCCGATGTCGCGCGTCGGCATGGTCGTGCGCAGGAAAAACGGCATGATGCCGAGCGAGGGCAGCCCGATCAGGACATAGTGCGAGGGCATCGCGGCCCGCATCAGCGTGTGCGTGGCCTGCCACACTTCATCGGGGCTGATGGCGCGTTGCAGATCGACCAGGGCGGAGGCGATCGCAGGCGCCGAAGCATGAATCATCGCGGAACGATTGCAGGCGGGTGGGGAGCCTCAACCCTGAAGTTTCGCGATTGAGGCGAGCGAATCGTCCTGATGGACGATAGCGGGACGAGTTCTTATCTGCTAGGTTTTGGCGTTAACAATCCCCACGCGACCTATCCCACCCAGGTCGGCACTTTTGCAACTTCGCATCCGAGTTCCTGCTCGGTCAGCGAGACGGTGCAGAATGTCAATCACCCACAACCCAACCTGTTCCCCGCATGAAATCCACCACGCGTCTTTCCATGGCTACGCTTGCATTCGCTCTCGTCGGTGCGGGCTCCTCCCGCGCCGGGACCATCGTTGCTCCCTCGGCAGAATACACGATCGATTACACGAAGATCGGTGGGATGACTTTGAACACTTGGGGGAACCTGGTTCAATTTAGCCACACGAGCGTGGCTGGACTTACCCTTCCAGATAATAACTTGGTGACGGAAAACGGTCAGTTGCTGGCCCTGTTTCAAGCCACGCCCGGTAAGATATTTGATCAACTGTCCTTTGGGGGAATGACGGCGGGTTCGGCTCAAAGTTGGGGCGGGGCCGGGGGCGTGTTTTCGACGATTGATTGGCAGGTAAACGGCGGCACGTTCGTGGAAGGCGCCCCCTCGGGTGGCAGTGCTAACACGGTCCCTTATGTTAGTTTTGCCCGGAAATGGGAAATCACCGATCACACGACCGGAAGCGGAAGCAGTTTTTTCGCATGGAATGCTTACGGCGCGATCGCGTATGATTTTAACAACCCGATTGCCGGCTCAGGCTACTATGCCATCGGAGCCTCGAGTTTCTCGATGGATATCACCGCGTTGGTGCAAGCTTGGACCGCAGGAGGAAATTCGTGGCCGCCCAGCATCGATCCGCAAACACTCAATTTTTCGGTCAGCTTTCTTGATGCTCCGCCGCCTCCAACGGCAGGCGTGCCAGACGGCGCTTCCACGGCGGGCCTGATGCTGCTGGCGCTCGCGGGTATGGTGAGCGTGCGAAAATTTGGGTGCTGAAACCCATCGGGAGGCGCCGGACGGGGTCATGTCGCGCCGCGCCGGACGGGGTCATGTCGCGGATCGCGGATCAGGCTGGCAGTTGACAGAAGCCGGGGTGCGGGACGGCCTCAATCGGCGACGTCGAACTCGTTGTCTATGGTTTGTGCTCAAACGCAGAGCCCGCAAAGGCGCGCGGAGGCTCCAAGCCAAGTTTAACCACGGATGAACACGGATGAACACGGATGGGCCTGAGAGGCCCGGGCCATGCCCCTGAGCCGTAGAAATTCAGTCGCGGTGGAGCGGCTTGACCCCAAGACGCTCGACGTGAGAGCGAACGCCCGCAGGCGCGTTGGGGTCAACGCGCCCCACCGTTCAGTGGTTTCCTGCTCACGGCTGAAACGCACTCCGATTGAATCGTTACGGCTGAGATGGAACAGGAAGGCCGGGAAGAGCGGGGAGAGACGGAGGCGGGAGTCTGCCCTGGCCGAACTTCCCGTTCTTTCTGTTCAGAAAACTGGGCCGCCATTCCCCGGCCATCCTGCCTGGCTTCGCGGCGGTTGCCCGAACCTTCACCACTGCAGCCGCTCCGCCGGCCAGCCGAGTTGGCGGGCCGTCTGCTCCGTCCAGGACCAGTCATCGCGATTCGTGCCGCGCAGCGTGAGCGGCTGGCGCTCCGCCGCCATCGCCGCCGCCTGCGGCACGTCGAGGAAGCGCAGGACATTCAGGTAGTCGGGCCCGGTCCGGTGTGACACCGGAGGGGAGAACAACTCCACGCCGGCGAGGCCGTCGATGAAGAGCGACGCATAGAGGGCGTTGACGGCCTGGTCGCGCCCGCCGGCGAGAGACAGCGGCTGACCGGTGAAGAGCCGGGCGGAACGTACGGCTTCAATGGCCCGGCGGATGTCCCACACGCGCATGCCGTCGACGGTCTGGCCCACCAGCAGGTAGCGCCGGCGGATATGGTTTTGATCGGTGGCACTGGCGGTCGACGCCGTCGGGCCGATGCCGCGGGGCGCCAGGAGCAGCAGCGCGAGTTCACCCCGTTCCACCGCGGCGGCGTACGGTTCGGGCGGCCCGGGTTGTGCCCACGTGGCCTCATCGGCCACGTAGACGACGATACGCCGCACGTCCGCCTCGGCGCCGGTATAGAAGACGCGCAACGGCAGCCGCACGGCCCTCTGACTGTTGAACTCCCACCACCCTTCGCGGAGGCTCCCGGTCACTTTTCCGTCGACGGGTTGGAGGTCGATCGGCCCCGGGTCCGACGGCCAGCCCGCGAACGACTTCGCGCGCAACGCCTGCCGCCACCCCTCACGTTGGTGCTGCCAGGCGGAGAGATCGGCCGGGACGACCGGTGCGGCCATCGGCACAAAGGACTCGTGGATCTTCGTCGTGCGCTGATCGGCCGGCTCGCCGCCGACGGGAAACACCCGGAGTTGTTTCGGCGCGAAGAGCTTTTCCGCCGCCACCCGGATGAGAGGATCCTCGCCCTTGAGGAAACGGTTGAACCAGCGAAAGGCGGGCACCTGCAGATCCTGGGTGTCCTTGTGCGGACCCTCGGTGATGAGCAGGCCGAGTTTGTCGGCCGCCTGGTACAGGTCGTAGATGCGCGCCACCTCGTGGTGGATGCGGAGGACGCCGTCGAGGGGGAAAATTTTGTCCTTGTCGGAATTGGAGATCAGGAGGGGGCGGGGCGCGAGGAGGGCGGCGAGCTGGCCGTAGTCCCAGCGATACGTGTTCACCAGGAACATGCAGTCGCAGTGGCCCGCGACCGTGCCGTCGACGACGTGGTTGTGCAGATCGGTGATGCCGGCGACGGGCACGGCGACCTTGATGCGTTCGTCGAGGGCGGCGGTGTACCACGTGTAGGCGCCGCCACCGGAGCGGCCAGTCATGCCGATCTTCTCGCCGTCGACCTCCGGCCGGGACTGCAGGTAGTCAAGGGCGCGGATGCCGTTCCAGGCCTCGACGCCCGCCGGGGTGTAGCCGCGCGAGTTCCACCAGTACATGCCGTGGCGATACGTGCCATGGTGGATGCCCTCGAGTTCGCCGAGTTGGATCGTGTCGAGCACCAGGCAGACGTAACCGTGTCGCGCGAACCACGCGCCGTGATGTTGGTAGGCGGTCTTGTTGCCCAGGCTCACCTTGCCTTCCTTCACGCCAGCGTGACCGCACCCGTAGAGAATGGCGGGCACCTTGCGGCCCGACAGGTTCCTGGGCACGTAAAGGTTGGCGGTCACGTATAGCCCGGGCAGCGACTGGAAGTGGAGGTTCTCGACGAAAAACTCCGCATGCTCGACGCGGCCGGTGGTGGTGGCGTGGAGATCGGTGTGGGCCGGCCGCGGCGACAGTCCGAGCATCTCGAAAAGTTGCGCGCGGTATTCCTCCCGGTGATCGGTCCAGTCGCTCAGGGTTTTGATGTCGGCCAGACTCCGGGCGTTCACCTGGGCCGTTTCCGCGCGGAAATACTCGGCCACCATGCGATCGCCGGGTCCGGGCTCAGCCGCGGCGAGGGGGAGGGAGAGTAGACCGAGCAGGGCGGGAACACCGAGGCGGAAATGGATTTTCATGGGCGGGGCGCGATGAACCGGGGGACGGGACGCCACGAGCAATGGCGCCGTCCGGCCGCGGCGTAAAGCGGCATGACTCGGATGGGTTCAGCCACCGGCGCGCGCGCGTGGCGAGGACGGTCAGAACGTGGCGCCGGCCGGAGGGTCGTCCGAATGGAGGCAGCCCTTCACCATCATTCCGAGCCCGGCGGCGAGTCCCAGCAAGACCAGCACCGCGCTCACCCCTTGTTGGATCTTCCGGCGGCGTCGATTTTTTCGCCGGGAGCGGGATTGCGCATGGCTCGCCCGCGCCTGCGGCGACAGCTTTATTTCGTCAGACTCAGGGGGGAGGCGCTGGGGGGGCGAATCCATCGGCAGAAAGGGGAGGTTTCCGTGGAGACGAGGTGGGAGGTCCAATCAGGCGGAGGTGAGGAGTGGGCACAAGGCTGAAACCACCACTTCTGTTTCGCCGGGCGCATCTGGCGGTTGGCGGTGATGCCGCTGAGAGTAGCGCCGCGTCTCTGACCGGCGGGCGCCAGTCGAAGACTGGCGCTACGAGAAGGATCGAGTTCAACGCCACCGTCAACCTGGAGATGTTCCCTCGCGCTTCGCGTCAGAAAGACTGGGATCGAGACGAAACGCCGGCCGAGCCAGGGGTCGCCGAGCCGGTTTTATGGGTTCATGCGAAGCAGCGCGAAGGGAAGACCGGCCAGACGCCTGCGCGGGAGGAAGCGCGAAGCGGGGAGGGGCGAGGGGACGGGTACGGAATTGGCGATGGGAAATGGGCGATCGGCACTGTCGGCGGGCCGCGCCTCTCCACACCCCAATTTTGGGTATAGCCGGGGTTCGACGCCGACCGCGGGGCGACCGAGTCTGCGCGTGCCCTGGTTCCTGCGTGGTGCGGGGGCCACCCTCCGAATCACCCGGCTTCGAGCGCTTCCTCTCGGGGTCAGCCTGCCGCCAGCGAACCCGATCATGAAACCGTTCCCGTTTCGACTTCTCCTTGCCGCCTGCGCGTTGAGCAGCGTGACCTTGGGCGGCGTTGCCGCCGATCCCGATGCATCGGCGCAGCGCCAGATCACCGAGCTCCGCCGCGAGCTCGCGCGGCATGACGAATTGTACCACCGGCAGGCGGCGCCGGAAATCAGCGACGCCGGGTATGACCGGCTCAAGCAGCGCCTGGCCGCCGTCGAGCGGGAGCATCCCGCGGCGGCGGCCCGTGCGCCCGCGCTCCCGCAGATCGGCGATGACCGCAGCGGCTGGTTTCAGACCCAGCGCCATCGCGAGCGGATGCTCAGTCTGGAAAAGGCCTACCACGAGTCCGACCTGCGTGCCTTTCACCGGCGGCTGACGGCCCGCCTCGGGCGCGACGATCTCACTTATGTGATCGAACCGAAGTACGACGGGCTGGCCGTGAGCCTGACCTACGAGCGGGGTCGGCTCGTCCGCGCGGTCACGCGGGGCAATGGCGACGAAGGCGACGACATCACGGCCAACGTCCGAACGATCCCGGGCCTCCCGGTTGAACTCGCCGGGGAACGGCGGCCGGAGGTCATCGAGATTCGCGGGGAGGTGTATGTGCCGTATGACGAGTTCGCCCGGGTGAATCGGGAGCGCGAAGCGGCGGGCGAGCCGCTGTTCGCCAACCCGCGCAATCTGGCGGCGGGCACCGTGCGCCAACGCGACCCGGAAGTGGTGGCGCAGCGCCGGTTGCGGCTGGTGTGTTTCGGGGTGGGGGCCTGCGAACCGCGGTCGCTACTGCCGGCGAACCAGGGTGAACTGGCGGGCTGCTTCCAGGCCTGGGGCCTGCCGGCGATTGCCGAGGGCTGGTCGGCGCGGGGTGGGGAGGAAATGGTGCGCGCGGTTGCGGCCTGCGGGCGGGCGCGGAACGGGTTCGCGTTTCCCAGCGACGGCGCGGTCGTGAAGCTCGATTCGCTGGCCCTGCAGCGTGAGGTGGGCGCGGGGGACAATGCGCCGCGTTGGGCGATTGCGTACAAGTTTACCCCGGAGCGGGCCGAGACGAAGCTGCTCGCCATCACGATCCAGGTGGGTCGCACCGGGATGCTCACACCCGTCGCCGAACTCGCCCCGGTGCAACTCGCCGGCTCCACCATCGCGCGCGCGACGCTGCACAATCGCGACGAGATCGTGCGGAAGGATCTGCGGATCGGCGACACCGTCTACGTCGAGAAGGCGGGCGACGTCATCCCGGCCATCGCGGGCGTGAACCTCGTGCTTCGCCCGCGGGAGGCGACCCCGTTTGCCTTCCCGTCGCGTTGCCCGGAATGCGGGACCGCCGTGGCGGAGGCACCCTGGGAGACGGCGGTGCGATGTGTGAATCCGGCCTGTCCGGCGCAATTGCGGCGGCGGCTCGAACACTTTGCCTCGAAGGCCGGCGTCGACATCGAGGGACTTGGTCCCGCGATGATCGACCGCCTGGTGACCCGCGGCGGGGTCAAGGATCTGGCCGATCTCTACCGGTTGCGCCGGGCGGATCTGCTGGCCCTGGGGCCCAACCAGGAGAAGTCGGTCGATCGCCTGCTGGCGGCGATTGAGCGGAGCAAACGGGCGGAGCTGTGGCGGGTGATCGGCGGGCTGGGCCTGCCGCAGGTGGGCGCGGCGGCCGCGAAGGAATTGGCGCGCCGCCATCGCAGTCTGGCGGCGCTGGCGGAGGCGGAGCCGCGTTTCCGGCCGATGATTCTCCCCTTGGTGGCGGTGGGTCTGCAGCCCGTGGCGCCGCCGGCGGCCAGCACGCAGGTCGCGGGCAAGAGCTTCGTGCTGACGGGCACGCTGCCGACGCTGACCCGCGCGCAGGCGGGCGCAAAGATCGAGGCGGCCGGTGGTCGGGTGACGGGCAGCGTCAGCGGGAATACGAACTTTGTCGTCGCCGGGATGGAGCCGGGCGCGAAGCTCGATCAGGCGCGAAGCAAGGGGATCCCAGTGCTCGACGAAACCGGATTGTTGCAGCTCCTGGCGGGACCGTGACGGCTTCCGGCCGCGCCAAGGCGCGGCCGTTCAGATCTCCGGGTGGCTGGTCAGGCCGCGGGGGGACGCGTGCCGGGCGGCGGGCCGTGGCGCCGTTCGAAGTCTTCCTCCCACGTCGCAGTGTCGAGGTGCAGGAGCCGGTAGAGTGGGCAGAAGCTGCAGGCGGCGGTCGCGATGGGAAGCAGGCCCAGCAAGGCCCACCAACCGAGTCCATTGACGCTGAAGAAAAGGATGGTGCAGCCGAGGATAAAGCGCGCACCACCGTCAAATGATCCGATGTTTGCTTTCATGGGAGGGAAGGAGGGCCGGAAGAAACCTTAGCCGAAGACCTGAAGAACGGCTGCGCATCTCTTGGCGCATTCTCATCTTTTCGGGATGCCGGGAACCTGCAGGTTACGTGGGAGCGGTTTTAATGTGGAAAGCCGGAAAGCGGGTAGCTTGCGCATCGCCTTTTCCCTCCTTTCCGGCTTTCCACCTTTGTCCGTCTCATCCTTCCCCATGCCTATTTTCCCCCTTGTCGACACCCACGTGCACCTCTGGGATCCCACCCGCCTGAGCTACCCCTGGCTCGCGAGCGTGCCGCCGCTCAACCGCCCTCACCTGATCGAGGACTACCGCCGCGCCTGCGGTCCGGTGTCGGTGGCCAAAATGGTTTTCGTCCAGTGCGAGTGCGATCCGATCCAATCGCTGCAGGAGGCCGTTTGGGTGACGGAGGTCGCGCGGATCGAGCCGCGCCTTCGTGGCATCGTGGCGCAGGCTCCGCTGGAAAAGGGTGACGCCGTCGAGGCCGATCTCGCGCGCCTGGCCGCCAACCCGCTCGTGAAGGGCATTCGGCGGCTCATCCAGTCCGAGGCGGACGACGCGTTCTGCCTGCGACCGGACTTCATCCGGGGGGTGCAAATGCTGCCGCGGCATGGCTTCACCTTCGACCTCTGCATCTTGCACCGGCAGCTGGCCAACGTGATCAAGCTGGTGGGCCAATGTCCGGAAGTGCGCTTCATCCTCGATCACATCGGCAAGCCCGACATCAAGGCGGGCCGCCTTGATCCCTGGCGCGCCGAGCTTCGGGAATTGGCGGCAAGGCCCAATGTGGGGTGCAAGCTGAGCGGGTTGGTGACGGAGGCGGATTGCTCCCGCTGGACCCCGGCGGAACTGCGGCCGTACCTCGATCATGTGATGGAGTGTTTCGGCGTGGGGCGCGTGATGTTTGGCGGCGACTGGCCGGTGAGCACGCAGGCGTGCGACTACCCGCGCTGGGTGGCGACGCTGGATGACGCGTTGCCGGGCTGCTCGCCGGACGAACTCCATCAGGTCTACGTGAGGAACGCGGAGGCGTTTTACCGCGTGTGAGCACGGACGGTGCCGATCGCCGGGGCGAAATTACGGAGGGAGTCGGCGAGGATGCTCCCGGCCACCTCGCCCGCCCGCTTCTCCCGCTCGACACGATGCGCCGCATCCCTTATGCCCAGAGCCGGCCCCGTCGGGGCGCGTTATGAGAATCAAGATTTGGGGCTGTCGCGGTTCATTGACGACGCCGGGGAGGCAAACCCTGCGTTATGGGGGAAACACGACGTGTGTGGAGGTGCGGACCCACGACGGGCGCGTAATCATCTTGGACGCGGGCTCCGGCCTGCGGAACCTGGGCCTGGCCCTGGTGGCCGAACGGAAGCTGAGCCTGCACATGCTGCTCACCCATGCCCACTGGGATCACCTCTGCGGCTTCCCGTTCTTTGCGCCCGCCTACAATCCGGAATGTCGTATGACCCTGTGTGGTGGCCCCTCCGCCCAACAATCGCTCCGGCGGTATTTTGAACACCAGATGGAGCCGCCGTTCTTCCCGGTTCCGTTCGAGCGTCTGCAGGCCAAGCTTGATTTCGATTGCCAGTGCGATCTCCCCTGTGCGGGGAAAATGGCGACCATGAAGGGCGGGCCGGAATGTCATTCCATCCGCCTGAGTCATCCTGACGGCGGCCACGGGTTCAAACTGATCGATCAGGGCAGGGTCTTTGTCTTCCTGCCGGACAATGAATTGGGCTTTCACCATCCGGGCGGTCCGAGCTACGCCGAGCTCCTCGATTTCTGCCGGGACGCGGATCTGCTGTTTCATGACGCCCAATACACCGACGCGGAGTACCAGCGAACCCAGGGGTGGGGCCATTCCACCTATGCGGCCACCCTCCGACTGGCCTGCGACGCAGGTGTAAAGCGCCTGGGGCTGTTCCATCACGATCCCGGACGGACGGATGATGACCTCGACCATCAATTGGAGGGGTGCCGGCAGCAATTGCGCGCCGCCGCCAGCCCGCTGGACTGTTTCGCCTGCGCCGAGGATATGGTGATCGAATTGTAATCCAAGGCGGCCGAGGAGAAGCAGTTGCGCGGCTCTCGGGCGCCTCCTGGCCACCCCCGCAGAGCGCTGTCCGATGATCCGGTGGAAACTCCGGACCAAAATCCACGGGCCGTCGCATTGACCATCTTCCGGTCCCGCGACTTCTTCGTCGGCAACATGGACTGGCTCACCGACCCGCAGATCTGGATCTCCCTCTTCACCCTCACCCTGCTCGAGATTGTTCTCGGCATCGACAACGTGATCTTCATCTCGATCCTCGCGGGCAAGCTGCCGCCTGCGCAGCAGGCGAAGGCCCGCCAATTGGGCCTCGGGCTGGCCCTGATCACGCGCATCCTGCTCCTGCTGAGCCTCACGTGGATCATGGGGGCCACCCGGCCGTTATTCACGCTGCCCATGCTGGAGCGGGAAGTCTCGGTCCGCGACCTCGTGCTCCTGCTCGGTGGTCTCTTCCTGATCTGGAAGAGCGTGAAGGAGGTGCACGAGAAGCTGGATGATGCCGACGGTCAAGCGACGGCGGGCCGGACCGCCGTCACCTTTGCCGGGACGATCGTGCAGATCCTGCTCCTCGACATCGTGTTCTCGCTCGATTCGGTCATCACCGCGGTGGGCATGGCCAATCATGTCGGGGTGATGATCGCGGCGGTCATGATCGCGATCGGCGTGATGCTGGCGTTTGCGGGTGCGATCAGTGACTTCGTCAACCGCCACCCCACCCTGAAGATGCTGGCCCTCAGTTTCCTGATCCTGATCGGTGTCATGTTGGTCGCGGAAGGCCTCGGGCAGCACATCCCGAAAGGATACCTCTACTTCGCCATGGCCTTCGCGTTCGGCGTCGAGATGTTGAACCTCAAGCTGCGCGCCAAACAGACGAAGCGCCAACCGGTGGAATTGCACCAGCCCTATCGGTAGGTCTGGTCGGCGTCGCCGGTGACGTGAACAAATTCCGGCGTCGGCCTCTGCACCGTGCCGGCGCCGGCCTGCTCGATAAAGAGACCGGCCAGATGCGCGCGCCCGGCCCAGGCGAACCCTTCGTCAGGCCCCAGCACCAAGAGAGCCGTAGCCAGCCCGCTCGCCTCCGCACTCGATGATGCGATTACGCTCACGGCGAGCAATGTGCTGACCGCGGGGCGGCCGGTGCGGGGATCGATGATGTGGCCAGCTTGTTGTCCGCCGACGAGGACGACGTTGCGGTGGTTGCCCGAGGTGGAAAGCGCCCGATCGGAGAGCGACAGGATGCGGGCGACGTCACGTGCCGCAGGGACAGGTCGTTCAATGGCGGTGCGCCAGCCGTGATGATCCGGGCCGGGCCCGGCGGCCCGGAGATCGCCCCCGATCTGCACGAGATGATTCGGCAGCCCGAGATCGGCCAGCAGCTCGCTCATCGCATCCACCGAATAACCTTTGGCGAGGGAAGAGAGATCAAGGGCGACCGCCGGATCGGTCTTGCGCAGGGCGGGCGGGGCGAGCCGGACCTCGACCTTGGACCAGCCGACGTGGGTGCGGGCCGCGATGAGTTCGCTTTCAGTCGGAGCGGCGGCCGGCACCCCCTCCGGACCGAAGCCCCAGAGTTGCAGCAAGGGTGCAACGGTCGCGTCGAACGCCCCGCCGGTGAGCGCGCTGAGGGCGCGGGCTTGCTGGGCCACGCGCGCGACCTCCGGGGGAACGGCGATCCATGCGGTGGTGCCGGCGCGGTTGAAAGACGAGAGATCGGAAGCCGGGCGGTAGGTGGAGAACTGCCCTTCGAGTTGCTCCAGCCGGTCGGCCAGCTGGCGCTGCACGAGGGCGGGGTCCACGGGGGTCGCGGGCTGCAGCCACTTGGCCGACCACGTGGTGCCCATCGCGCGGCCACCGATGGCGACGGGCTCGGCGGCGGGTGAGAGGCTCCGCGCCGCGCAGAGGGCGACGATCACGCCCAGCATGCGCCGGGCGGTCAGGGGGGGGCGCGATGCCACCGACTCGGTCCATCGCCCGGGCGTTTTGGCATGCGAGGCGTCAATCCTGGAAATCTTGAAATCGAGAATCAGCCATCTGTCATCCGGAAATCCCACCGCCCCGCCGGGTTGCGACGTCACGAGCTTGAGCCTCGGCGGTTGGAGATTCCGAGATGGCAGATGCCCGATGCCCGATTTCACGATTCCTTTAGTTTATTGCTTGCGGCGAGGCGGACTCTTCACGGCAGTCCCTTCAGCCACACCAGCACGGGCAGTTCGTACACGTGCAACGCGACCGCCAGGGCGACGAGGAGCAGGGCGGCGCCATCGCGCCGGCTGAAACGATCGGTGGCGCCGCGGGTGCGCACGAAGTTGAGCAGCGCCCCGGTTGGGCATCCGAAACGGCAATACGCCTGGGGTACGAAGAACGAGGCGATGAGCCCGGCCACGGCGACGACGAGGGTCGCCCAGCCGGCGGAGCGCAGGCCGTAGGCCGCGAAGGGCTCGAGCCCGGCGAGGTCCAGCGGCAGGGCCAGCATCGTCACGAGCAGCGTGAGCACCAGCAGGCCGACCGGCAGGTACTCGAGCCCCCGCGCCACGCTGGCTGGCATCGTCCCGCGGAAGCGCGCGGGACGAAAGTGGCTGAGCAGTTCCTGGGCGGCGCCGTGCGGACAGACTTGGTGGCAGTACAGCGGCTTGCGCGCCGCCCACGGCACCACGAAGGCGGCGACCACGAGCAGCCCGAGGCCGGGCGCCGTGCTCCACGGAATCCCCGCGCGCGTCCAGCCGGCCAGGAGCTTAAGGGCCACGAGGTCGCCGGCCACGAAGCCCACATAGACGATCAGAAAGATCTGGTAGGGGCGCTTCCAGCGGTGCCGCCAACGCGCCGGACCAAAGGTCATCAGGCCGGCCGCCGCCATCACGGCCAGCATGCCCCAATCCCGCCAGCCCAGGCGCACCTCCGGCACCGCTGCCCGTTCGCCGGCGGCCATCTGGAGGCGGGCCTTGACGCTGCGGGCGATCGCCATGCTCGTCATCGTCGCGCCCGACACGCCTTCGATGCCGGCGGCCTTCAGATCCAAAGCCGCGGCGGCGTCCCACGTGAGCCCGTTCCATTTTTTCAGGAAGCGCCGGTCCAGCGAGATGTTGTTCACGTAGTCCCGGGTGTCGTCGGAGGCATGCACCCGGAGGCCGAGGATTTTCCAGTCGCGATCCAGCACGACGAGGGCGTCGGTGACGCCGCAATAGCCGATGATGTCGCGGCATTGCGGTTGGGTGCGGACCACGTAGCCGAGTTCGCGCCCCTGGCGGTCGACGATGAAAAGTCCGTCGCGGGCGGAGCTGTCGGGCCGCAGGTGGGCCGCGGCGGGCAGGAGGCCTTGTACCTCCCCGACCTGGAGGGGCGAGTCACCGTGAGTGCGCTGGCGCACCGCGACATCGCGGATCAGCCAGGCGATGACGGCGACGACCGCGAAGCGATAGAGTTGAAGGGTGAGTTGCTTCACGGGGTCATGAGGCGCCAGAGGCAAAGCAGATTTTTGCGCCCCGGAGCGGGGAACCGTCCGGCCGGGTGTAGGAGCGGGATTATCCCGCGATGTTGCGGCGGTCCCAATCTGAACGGCCATCGCGGCGTAAAGCCGCTCCTACAGCGCGGGCAGCACCTGCACGGCGTCGATGTGGGCGCTGCCGTTGGCCGTGGCGGCGTCGACCTCGACCGTATAGGAAGCGCCGGCGACGAAGCGGAAAGTTCCGAGGGAAACCCAGCGACCCTCGATGGGCCCCGGCTGTTTCTGATTCACGTTGACGGGGGTGGCGCCGTCGGCGTGGCGTACGGTGACGGCGGTGTTGCTGGCGCGGTTCTCGTGGGGGGCGGTGGCAAAGCGCACCTCGTACCGGCCGCCGGTCGGCACGGAAAACTCGAATGTGGCGGTGTGGCCCGGACCGCGGGCATAGGCGTAGTTGGGTCCGACGTGTTCCAGATTGCTTCCGATAATCCACTTGCCGGTGAGCCTGGCGTTGGTGTTGTCAATCACGATGCCTTTGAGAGAGGCGAGGGCGGGGCCGCTGCCGCCATGCTTGCTGTCGTCGACGGGGGCCGGTTCCGGGCCCGAAAGATCGAAGGTGTTGTCGGGTTGGCGGCGGGCCCGGCCGGGGAGCTTGAGCAGGGCGTCCAACTCGGACCAGTAGAGCGTGTAGACTTCCCGCGGCGTGCACTGGTGTTTCAGCGCGATTGCCGCGGCCTTGCCGACCACCTCACCCATCATGCCGATGGTCTTCATCACCCGCACGGTGCCGAGGGCGTGATCGGTCACGCTGATGTCGCGGCCGGCCATGAACATATTGGAGACGTTGACCGAATAGAGACAGCGGTACGGGATAGGGTAGCCGTAGTTGCGATCAACGCGGCGATCATGCTCGGCAATCGAGATGAAGGGATTGTCGGGAAATTTCTTCGCGTATTCCTGCTTGGCGAAATGCAGGTCGATGCTCCAGGTGCTGGGCACGCAGCCGTCGGGGAAGTCGCGCTTGGTGATGATATCCTCATGGGTGAGCATCACATCGCCGACGAGGCGGCGTGATTCCCGCGGCCCGCCGATGTAGGCGACCCAGTCGAGCTTCGCGTTGGGATGCCCGGCCTGGCCGTCGCGGTTCTTCATGGCGTTGAAGGCCCCGAAGATCGCGCGGAGGTTCCAGTCACGGATGAGCTCGAGATCGTTGATCGGATCCTTGTTGAAGCCGCTCTCCCAGAACCATTCGCCCTTGCCCTTGTCCGCCATGTCGGCCCGGCCCAGTTTCGGATAGGGGAAGTCGTCCATGTTGAGGTCGAGCGCCCAGGGCGTCGTGGGGAAGGGGCGTGGGGCCGGCGCGTTGCTCCAGACCCACATGTTGCTCATGCCGAGCAGATCCTTCCGCTCGATCTCATACTTGGCGCCGGCGAGGTAGCCGAGGCTGCCATGGCCGGTGCAGTCGCTGAAGAGCCGGCCGCGGAATTTCTTCTCGCGGCTGTTGGTGGTGTTGAGCGTGGTGACGGAGACAATACGGCCGTCCACCGCAGTGGCGGCGTAGGCGTGCTCGTTGAGGAAGAGGGCGATGTTCTGCTCCGCGCGCACCAGCGCCTCCTTCTGGGCGTCACCGAACTCCTCATACGTACCGGGGGAGTTCTTGGCCCGGTCGGCGAACTCCTCCACCATCTCGCCGATGTGCGGGTATTTGCCGCGGCGGATGAGGCCCTGCGACCACACGCGGATCTCGGAGCTGCCGTTGCCGCCGAGCACGGGGCGATTCTGGATGAGCGCAACCTTGAGCCCCATGCGGGCGGCGGAGATCGCGCTGCCGAGGCCGCCATAACCGCCGCCCACCACCACGAGATCAAATTCCCCCATGTCTTCCGGCACGGTCGGCAGGGCGAGGGCGATTTTGCGCCAGGCGGGCAGGGGGGCGGCGTCGTTGGGCGGGGTTTCCTGGAGGTCCTTGGTGAAGTAGATCGCGTCGCAGCGGCCGTCGAAGCCCGTGAGGTCATGGAGCGCGACCGTGGTCTGCCGCGCGGTGAGGTCGATGGTGCCACCGTCGTGCCAGAACCAGGCGGCGCCCTTGGTGCCGAAGGTCTCGGTGAGCGGCTGGTTGTTGACCAGGACTTGGAATTTTCCCGGGGCGCCGGGGGCGTTCCAATGGGCGACCCAGTCCTTGGTGCGCACCCAGACGCGATACCGGCCCGTGGCGGGAAAGGTGGCCGTGGTGCTGGCGTCCGGCACTGGCTGCCCCAGGCCGTGGGCGATCAGGTACGGCGAGCCCATGAGGTCGATGAATTGCGTGTCGAGCGACCAGCCGCCGGCCTGCTGGAAGCTCTCGGCCTCGAGCAGCACGCGGGCGGCCGTCGGTGGGGACAGCGCGGTGCGGGGGGGCAGGGCGGCGGTGAGCGGGAGCACCGGGAGAAGGGCGAGGGCGAGAGAGGGCAGGAGGCGTTTCATAATGAGGGGGGTGGAAGTGGGGTAGCCGGAGTTCGGAGGAGGGAAGCTTGAATTCTAAGATCTGTCATCAGTCATCTGGAAATTCAAAACCTGCCACCGCGGAACGTGGATGCGAACGGGGCTGAGGGCAGGAGTGGCGTTCGGCCGCGATGCCACCGGTCGAGTCGCGGGGTAATCCCGCTTGTCTCCTACAGCGCCGGCAACCTCCGGGGGGTTGCGTTGGCTCCTGATTTCCTGAGTTCCACATGGGTTCGGCGGCCTGGGGTTCCTTATTCGTACACCAGCCACGCCGTGGCGGTCGTGGTGGTGTCGGCCGAGACTCGCAGCCAGTAGGCCTGAAAGCCATCGGGAAAGACGTGCACGGTTGACCGCCCGGCGGCGACGTTGAACGCCGCGTACTCGACCCACCGACCCGTGCCGGTCAGGTCAACCTCGACCTTCATGCGCACGACTCCCGCCGCGCCGTGCGAGAGGGTGAGCGTCTTTCGGTCGTAACCCGTCAACAGGTAGGGATCGGAGGGCCGCCCCGCCGCGACCGCCGTGTTCTGCCAGGGCCCGCCCACTCCGACGGGCTTGCCGAAAGACCATAGATCGTCGACGGCTCCCACCCAGACCGCAGCCTGTCCGTCGCTGGAGCGGATGAGGTGGCGGTTGGTGGCGGGCGCATCGGCCGCCACGCCGGACATGACGAGCAGGCCGCGCCAGGAGGCATAGTCATGGAGGTGGCGGTTGTGCGTGGCGATGGGGCGGAGTTTGGCGATGCCGCCGGCGTTTTCGGCGGGCAATTCGAAAAACGTGCCGCCGGCGTTGAGGAGATCGCGTTCGGTGCAGACTTCCCGGCAGGTGCGTTCGGCGTCGTCCGGACCCGGCGCGGCGTAGTCGGCCCGGCCCCGGGGCAGGCGGAAACGCCGGCCCGCCTCGTCGGTGTAGATCACAGAGGCCGCGTCGAGGGCGACGGCGTTCCGGGGAATGGCGACGTGGGCCTGCATCCACGCGAGGGCGCCGGTCTCGTCGCTGCGGCGCAGTTGCAGGTCCGGACCCATTTCATAAAAGGCCTCCGCCGTGGCCACGCCGAGGGTCTTCCGGCCGGCACCGCGGGCGTGCAGGAGGGCGCCCCGGGCGCCGGCGGTGCCGAGTCCGGCGAAGCGGGCGTCGGCGGCGCCGGCGGTGCGGGGGTCGGCGTTGCGCATCGAGAAGAACGCCGTGGCCTTCGCGCAGTCGCGCGAGGCGCGGACGCGAATCCACGCACCCGTTTCGGCCGGGGTGAAGGCGGTCCAGGCGTAGCCGGCCGCCGGCACCGCGACGCGACGCAGTTCCGTCCACTGGTTGTTGCCCGCGCGATCCACCTCGAGGGTGAAGGTGACGGGCGCGCCGGCGTCGTGAGCGAGGTGGAGCAAACGCTGGTCGAAGCCGGAAAACAGGAATGGTTCGGAGGGAGTGTCCGGCCTGACGGGTTCGTCGAGCCACACCGCGCCGCGGCCGATCGGCGGCCCGAGTTGGTCGAGTTGCGCGGGGTCGACAAACCAGAGGTTGGACTGCGACTGGCCCGGGGCGGCGAGCTGGCCCTTGGCCTTGCGCTTGTTGAGGAATTCGCTCTGCGCGGTGTCGTCGCAGCCCATGACGATCCGGTCGCCCCAGCGCGCGAAGTCGCCGATGACTTTCAGGTAGTTCGAGCGCGGGGCGAGGCCGGAGGATTTCGCTGGCGCGAAATCCTTGGGGAAACGCCAGAAGGCGCCGTGCATGGTCATGAGCAGGTCCTTTTCGCCAATCTCGCGGATGCGGGGCCATTCGGTGTTCCAGCCGTGGGCGCCGTCGTAGGAGTGGCTTGCCTTGGGCAGGCGGTAGCTGTGCCACGTGCCGTGAGCGAGCACCATCAGGATGAGCGAGCGATAGTCCCAGCCGATCGACCAGATGGGATCGGTGGCGGGATGGTCGTTGCCATAGAGGCCGCCGGGACCGGTGACCTCGGTGAACTGGTTGCGGCGGACGACCGTCCACTTCTCGGATACGCCGTCCCAGGCGGCGAGCACGCCGGAAGGGATATCGGGCTTCACCAGGGCCTCCTTGCCGTGTTCGCCGTTGTTGGCGTAGACGACCAGGCCCTGGCCCGAGTAGAAGCCCTTGCCGTGGTAGCCGGGGAGGCTGGCCTTGTGGCCGGCCTTGAGTTGTTCGTCGCGGAAGAGTTCGGTGACGGCGAGGGTGCCGACGTCGACCGCGTAAAAGCCCTCTTCCATGGTCGCGTAGTAAACCTTGTGGGCGGGATCGGTGAGATGGCGGGCGTTGCCGGTGAGGCGGCCGTACATCTGGTCGGGCGGGATGACGCGGACGTGGCGTTGTCCGTCGATGATGTAGGGGCCGATGAACAGCTGCTGCGATTCGCGATGGATGAAGCGGTTGGCCGGCGTGCCGCCGACGCTCTCGGGGCGGATGATCTGCCGCAGGTCCGGCGTGATTTCGTAGAGTTTGTCGGTGGAGCCCTTGGGGCTGTGGGGGGAGTAGGAGATGACCCAGAGGCGGTCGGCCCAGGGGACGACGGCGCCGGTGCCGCATTCGTTGTGGGCGTTGAAGGTGGCGAGGTGCGGGTAGAGGCCGCTGATGGAAACCGGAGCCGCGGCGGCGGGAGGGGTGGCCGCCATGCCGGTTGTGGCGATCAGCGAGAGCGTGGCGTTGAGAGTTCGGAAGGATCGCATGGAGGTTTGAGTCGAGCCGCGCCCTGATCCGGTGCGGAGCAAGCGGAAGGATGACACCCGCCGTGACGGAAAATCAACCTGTCGATCGGTGAAAGCGTTCACCCCGGGACGAGCCGGGGCGAGACGAGGGCCGGCTCAGAACGCGAACTTCGAGCTCAACGAGACCCCGAGCGCATTGGGCAGGAGGCGCTGCTGGACAAACCGTCCGCCGGTGCCGTCGTCGACCGCGGTCCAGGGGGCGGCGTCGCGCCGGTCAAACACGTTTTGCACCCGCAGTTGGGATTCCCAGCGGACGCGCTGGCGCAGGATGACGCGGCTGTACTCCACCCAGGCGTCGACGTTGAACGTCTGGGCGCCGAAAAACGGCTGCGTGATGTCGTAGAGGGCGGTGCCGGGCAGGAGCTTGAAGCCGATCACGGGCTCGTCGCGCCAGAGGCAGGCGCTGCCGATCGCGAAACCCTTCAATCGGGTCGTGGCGGCAAAGCGGTAGCGGGCCAGGCCGCTGAACTGCCATTCGCTGGAGCGCGTCTGCCGGATGCCAATCGTCACTTGGTCGTTGGCGGCCTCGTTCGTGATCAGCGTCGCGAGATCACCGACGGTCGCACCCAAGGTCGAGTTGACCGGGGTGCCGGCCTTGGTCCGCCACTCCGGGAGATTGCGATCGATATAGGCGAACAGCCGCGCACCGCGATCGGCGATGCGGGTGATGTTCTTGCTGCCAGTCACCATGAGACGGAGGTTCGCCGTCGGATTGCCCACCACCTGAACTTCATAGCCCGCGGTCTCGGTCGACTTGAATTCGCCCCATTGCGGGTTCGGCACGCGGTTCAGATCAATGGCGTCCCAAATCGCGTTGATCGCATTGCGCTTCTGCCCGGAGAGCGTGTTGTCGGTGACGTTCTTCTGGGTGGTCGAGAACTTGTCGACCGAACCCCGGATCTTGCCGTCGAGGAGGGTGAACTTGATCCCGACATCGTAGCCGTCTCCCTCGATCGGCGAGGCCGGGGCGCCATCGATGTTCACCACGGATTGGTTGGAGGGCACAAAATTGGTCGCGCGGTTGGCAAACAGGCTGACGTACTTCGTGGCATTCAGCACGAGGCCGTAGGAGTGGGTCCGCCCCCTGTCGTTGGTCGTCAGGGTGCCGGTCGAGCCCTTGACGTCCGGAAAAACGCCGAGGGCATCGCGCTCGTACACACCCTGTTCCTGCAGCACCCGGTCGCGGCGGATGCCGAAAGTGCCGACCAGCAGATTGTCCAGGAGATCCGCCTGCGCCGAAAAGACCATCGCCTTGGTTTCGCTGAGGTTGTCCCGGGGCGTGGCGCGCACCCGCGCCCAGTCCGAGTGAATGCCGCCGGCATTGATCGGCGCCCAGTCGGACGTGAAGTACTGGCTGCCGCCCGGCACGAGGTAGGTGCGCCGGTGGATGTTGTTCACCGCATTGTTGAGCAGCCCGAAGGTGCCGGTCTTGAGCAGCGGGGTCATGTTCACTTCGCGGGCGTTGTCGAGCAGCTGGTGCAGCCTTTCGTAGTTGAACAGCGCCCCCAGGTTGATCGTGCCGAGACGGCGGTTGAGAAAGTGAAACCGGTTGAGATCGATCTCGTAGGACGCCGTGGCGCGACCTTGGGCGTCGTTCGTGGGACGCGTCGTCCAGAAGGCGGCGCCCGTCTCGACGTAGGGCTGCCCGGCCATCGGATTCGGCTGCCCGTTCGGCAGCTGGGCGTTGGCGTCCACGCGGACCGTGTTGTCGGTGCCGGACATGCCCTCAAAACTGCGCAGGAATTGATGTTCGAATTTTCCCGCCACCTCGATGAAGAGCTTTCGGCCGACCGCCTGCTGCAGAAAGATGGAGGCATTGCTGGCGTCGACGTCCGTCGTGTCGCCGTCGCCGCCGAGATTCCGGTTGAGCGGGATCACGGCGGGACCACTGAAGCTTACGCGGTTGTCGAGCGCGCCGTTGACGCGGTAGCGCGTGCCCAGGGCCGACGATTTCCAGTCCATCGGCGCGATGGCCGACTGGCCTTGGATCGCGACGAGGAAGCCGTTGGCATTCGAGAGTTCCAGGCCGTTGACCGCCGTCCGGTTGCCATAGATCGGCTTGAGCGGCGAGCCGGCGTCGACCCAGGGCGTGTATTGGTTGTAAGCTACGACCGAACGTCCGATCTGCTGCCGGAGGCGCGAGGCTTCGCCATTCAGCGTCACGGTGGTTTCCGGAAAGGGTCGGTAGGTGGCGGCGAGAAAGATCGAGCTCCGCTCCTTCTTGGCCGGGGTGATGTAGCGCCGACGATCTTCCTGCAGCAGATCGAGGCGCAGGCCGAGCTTCTTGGGGATGAGGACGACACTCGAATCGAGGGCGGCGCGATAGCTGTCGAAGCTGTCGACGCGCAGATTCAGCGTGTGGGAATTCTTGTTGAGGTCGGGCCGGTTGGTGACGATGTCGAGACCGCCGCCGGGATTGCCCACGCCGAAGAGGATTGAGTTGGGGCCGCGCGTGAAGGTGAAGCGGGTGGTGTTGTAGGAATCGATCGGCGCCATCGCCGTGAAGAAATTGGTCGTGAGGCTGTCGGAGCGGAAGCCGCGCACGGTATAGGGGGTGCCGGTGCGCTGGCCGTTGTTGTCCAGATCACCCTCGTTGCTCTGGTAGCGGGCGGTGCTGGGCAGAAAATCCAGCACGTCGTTGAAATCGAGGGCGCCCAGATCGGAGAGCATGTCGGCGGAGATGATCGAGATGGCGGACGCCACGTCCTTGACCGGCGTCTTGAGGCGGGTGCCCGACAGCGTTTCGGAGGGCGCATAGCCGTCGTCCGCGTCGACGCTGATGACGAAGGGGTTCAATTCGATGGGTTGTTCGGTGGCGGTCGTGGCGGTGCGGGAGGAGGCCGGGGCGACGGTTTGGGCGGAGGCGATCGTGCCGAGGAGGAAGAACAGCGGGATCTTTTTCATGGTGGGGGTGGGGTTGGTGCAGGGGAGATTCAGTCGGCGCCGAGAGGGGTGGCGTCCGGGACACGAGCAAGGCCCCGGGGGGGGAATGGGGGACGCTGGCTCGGCGACGGGTTCGCCGCAAGGCAGGACGGGCATTCGGCCCGGCGGTTTCAGGGCAGTGTCAAAGTCGTTCTCTCGCCTCGTGGTCTTTCTCTTTCTTCTTTCTCTTAATCTTTCTCTCCTGCGGGCAAACCCTGACGAAAGAGAAAGATAAAGAGCGAAGAGAAAGATTGGCCAAACAACTTTGACACCGCCCTGCCGGCGGCCTGGGCCGCTTGCGGTTGACCAGGTGGGTGCAGACCTCACCGCTGCCCTTGCGCGCGACGGTGCCACGCGGAGTCCTCTCGGGATCGAGGATAAGGAGGTCAAACTCCGATTGGTGTGTCTTTGCGGGGCAGGCCGCGTCTTGTCCCACCCCAACCTCACGTCATGAAACACACGTTTGCCCTTTCCACCGTCGCGCTGGTCCTGGCCGGCCTCGGCGTGACTCTGCGGGCGCAGAATCAACCTCCGTCCGTGCCGCCGGAGAGCCGGTTGCGGATCCTGCTCACCAATGACGACGGCTTCGAGAGCCGCAACCTGCAGGCGCTCTACACGACGCTGAAAGCCGCGGGCCACGACGTCATCCTGAGCGCGCCCTATCGCAATCAGAGCGGAATGTCGGCCCGGTATGGTTTTTACACGGATCTTTCGCCGACGGACTCAGCCTCGCCGGAGGGCGTGATCGCGGCCGGCGCGCCCGGGGTCGGTCCCACCACCATCGACGTCGACCAGTACTACGTCGACAGTACGCCCGTGGGGGCGGTGCTTTATGGGCTGGAGGTGATGGCCCCGAAGAAATGGGGGGTTGCGCCCGACTTGGTGATCTCCGGTCCCAACAACGGCAACAACCTTGGGTTGGGCACTCCGCATTCCGGCACGGTCGGCGCCGCCATTACGGCGCTCAACTCCGGCATTCCCGCGCTCGCCGTGAGCGGGGACAGTGCCAACGCCGCGACCGCTCCGCTGCTCGCGGCCATCACCCGGCGCGTCATGGCCGCGGCCATGGTGAATGGCAGGATCGGTTTGCCGGCGGGCATCGGACTCAACGTCAATGTGCCGGAACTCAACCACCTGCGCACCGCCGAGTCCTATCCGGTGGCTTTCACGCAAGTGGTCAGCGATCCCGGGAACGAAATCGATGTCTTCCTCCGCGGCGGCACCGTGACGATCAGCCCGATCCAGGGCACGTTTCAGGCGGCGCCGAACCCGACGGCGATGGTGCTGCGGCAGATGCGGGCGCTGTTTTCCTCCGCGGCGTCGATCCGCAATCCCCAGATGATCAATCTCGCCGTGCGCGGGTATGTCGGCGTGGGTGCCGCGGTTCAGATTGCCGGGTTCACCGTCGCGGGGACCGAGACCGTATTGATCCGCGCGAGCGGACCGGCGCTCGTGCCGCTCGGTGTCCCCGGTACGCTCGCCGATCCCTATGTCGAGTTGTTTGACGCCCAGGGACAGTCGCTCGGGCGAAATGACAATTGGAGCGACGATGCTGCCACGGAGGCCGAGATCGCCCGCGCGGCGAACCGGGTCGGGGCGTTTGCGTGGAAAACGGGCAGCCGCGATGCCGCCCTGTTGGTGACTCTGCCGGCCGGAGGATACACCGTGGTCGTCAGCGGGGTGGGCGACACGACGGGCGTCGCGCTCATCGAAGCTTACGACGCAAATTAGGTTCCATTCGCTCGCGGCCGGTGGCGCTGGGCGCGCACCGAGAATAGCCTTTCCCTCTCTGTGCCAACCGCCCCATCGTCCCCCATGGCCACCACCCGCCCTTACGATCTCATCGTCATCGGGTCGGGCCCCGCCGGCGAAAAGGCGGCATTGCATGCCGCGCTGCACGGCCGCCGGGTCGTGCTGGTCGAGAAGAGCCCGGTCCTCGGCGGGGCCGGCGTGAACACCGGCACCCTCCCGTCCAAGACGCTCAAGGAAACCGCGCTCTACCTGTCGGGCCTGTCCAACGCCGGTCTTTTCGGCGTGCAGCGCCAACTCGAGCATGCCCCGGAGGCCCGCGACCTCTTCTTCCGGGAGCGCTTCGTGGTCCGGCGGGAACGGGAGCAGGTGAGCCGCCAGCTCCTGCGCGACAAGGTGGAGATCGTTTTCGGGACCGGCTCGTTTCTGGATGCGCACCGCATCGAGGTCGCAATGGCCACTGGCACCCGGGAACTCGAGGCGGACTTCGTCCTTATCGCCACCGGCTCTTCGCCGGATCATCCCGCCGGGGTGCCGTTCGACGGTCGCTGTATCTGCGATTCCGATTCGATCCTGCAGCTCGATCGGATCCCGCGGTCGCTTTGCATCGTCGGCAGCGGCGTCATCGGCTGCGAATACGCCACCATGTTCGCCGCCCTCGGCACGCAGGTCACCCTGGTGAACAGCCAGGCCGGACTCCTGCCGTTTCTGGATCCGGAGGTCGTCGCCCTTCTGGGGGACGAAATGCGGCGGGCGGGCATCGAGCTTCGCCCCGGGACGCGGGTTGAACATCTCGACATCGTGACCGAGGAACCCCCGTTCGGGCGCGCCCAATTGGCCGGTGGTGGCGTGCTCAAGGCGGACATTTTTCTCTTTGCCACCGGCCGCTCCGGCAACACCGCGGGCCTCGGTTGCGACCGGATCGGCCTGCAGCCGTCGCCGCATGGCACGCTGGCGGTCGACGCCACCTACGGTACGGCCGTGCCCGGCGTCTATGCGGTGGGCGATGTGATCGGCTTTCCCGCCCTCGGCAGCACCGGCATGGACCAGGGTCGCGTGGCGGTGACCCACATGTTTGGGCTGCACGGCCTCGAACGCATCGCCACGGCCATCCCGTTCGGCATCTACACCATCCCGGAAATCTCCATGGTCGGGCTGACGGAGGCGGAGGCAGGGAAGCGCGGTCTGGACTGCGCCACGAGCCGGGTGGATTATGCCGAGGTCCCGCGCGGGACGATCCTCGGCGTGGAACATGGCTTCCTGAAACTGGTGTACGACCGCAAGAATCGGACCGTGCTGGGCGTGCACCTCATCGGCCCCCAGGCCACCGAGTTGATCCACTATGGCATGGAACTGGTGGAGGATCGGAAGACCCTCGCCCACATTACGGCGGAGGTGTTCAACTTCCCCACCCTGCACGAGCTCTACAAGCAGGCGGCCTACGCCGCCTGGACCCAGGCCTGAGCCGGACCGGGTCGAGCGGGTGACCGTCGCGGGCGGCCGGGTCGTCAACCTGCGTGGCTAACGTTCCGCGCCCGGCCCCGAAACCACGCGATCCCAGCCGGGGTGGCATGAAGGCGAGCAGGGAAAGAATGGCGGCGATGAAGATGATCGCGTCAAAGCTGCCGGCGTTGCCCCTCCCCCCGGGGTTCGCCACCGGGAGGCGGTGAGCCCGGCCGACTCCAAGCTGGCCGAGGTCGAATTCACCGCGTGGTTGCGCGAGTTTGCCGCCTTCATCCAGCCCGAGCTCGAGGCCAGGGGGATCTCGCTCGCCGTCGAGGCGGCCGCCTCCCTCTTCGTGCGCGCCGACGCCGACCAACTCCGGCAGGTGGTGCTGAATCTCACCCGCAATGCCGAGGAAGCCTTCGACGGTCACCCTCCACGGGGAGTTGCCCAACCTGCCGGTGGTGCTGATGACCGCGCATGGCACGACGGAGACGGCGATCGAGGCGACGCGCCGCGGGGCCTTCGACTATATCCTGAAACCGTTCGAGATGGAGGACCTGCTCGCGATCGTTGCCCGGGCGGCTGAGGCGGGACGGCGCGGGCGGGCGAAGGTGGGCCTCGCGGGCGATCCGTCGCGCGAGGTGGCCCTGGTCGGGCGGAGTCGCGCGATGCAGGCCGTCTACAAGGAAATCGGCCGGGTGGCGGAGAAACCGGTGAGCGTCCTGATTGTCGGCGAGACGGGCAGCGGCAAGGAACTGGTCGCGCGGGCGCTCTGGCAGCATGGCGATCGGAAGGGCAAGGCGTTCGTCGCGGTCAATTGTGCGGCGATTGGAGAATGTCGTGAAACGCATGCTGCTCCTGGCGCACGGCTACGCGGTCACCGAGGAGTTGGTGCGCGCGGCGCTTTCCCAGGGTCCGTCCTCCAGCGCCACGATCGACGCGGCCGGTCAAACGCTTGCCGGGCGGTGCGCGGAGGCGCTTGCGACCGCCCGACGGGAGCCGGGGCTGAGCGCGGTGACCTCCGTGCTGGCCACGGTGGAGCGCGAATTGCTCGCGCAAGCCCACGCCGATCACTTCGGGCAACATCACGCAGATGGCGCAGCTGCTGGGGTGGTCGCGGCTCACGGTGCGCGAGAAGCTCAAACTGCACCAGCTGCGGCCCGAGCCGCCGCCGACCGCCGCCCCGCCGGAGTAAGGCGGGCGGGTTCCGGCTGAAGTCTACTTGGTGGGGCCGTCGGCCGCTGCGATGACCTGGGGTGGACCGTCGATCGGCAGGGCAATGACGGTCGCGATCGCGTCCGGCGCCTGCGCGGGCAACCGGAGGAGCACGCCCGCGGGCGAAGTTGCGGCGGAGATCGCCTGGCCGGGTTGGGCGAGCAGGGAGGCGCGTCCCACCTGGTTTCGCAGGGGCACGAGGAGCAGGCCGTCGGCCGGCCAGTTGAACACGTGGAGATAGAGCGTCTGCCCGTGGCGCGTGCACCGACCCCAGTCGAGCTGGGCGAACGGACTGGCGGTGGTGCCGTAGATGGCCGCGCCATTGGTCTTCATCCATGCGCCGATGGCCCGCATCGACTGGATGCTTTCTTCGGGCACGCTGCCGTCGCCCTTGGGCCCGATGTTGAGCAGGTAGTTGCCGCCCTTGCTGGCGATGTCGATCAGGTTGCGGATGAGCGTCTCGTCTTTCTTCCACGCGTGGTCGTGGGCGCTGTAGCCCCAGGTCGTGTTCAGGGTCATGCACGTCTCCCAGTCGATGCCGGGCATGCCGGTGGCGGGGATGTGCTGCTCCGGCGTGATGAAGTCGCCGTACCTGGAATCGAGTTGGGGCGTGTAGCCGTCGGTGCCCATGCTCTTCCAGCCCGCTTCGGGGATGCGGTAAAGCCGGTTGTTCATGAGGATGGCCGGCTGCTTCGCCCGCACCGCCTTCATGAGGTCGGTGGCGCGCCACGCCTCGTCACCCTGGAAATCGACCGCACTGTAATCCCACCACAGGATGTCCACGGGTCCGTAATTCGACATGAGTTCGCCGACCTCGGCGTGCAGGTAATCGAGGTACTTCGCGTGGTCGCGTTTACCGTTTGGATACGGCTGGCCCTTCAGCGGGTGCGGCAGCTGCTTCGACTTCGCATAAGCGTACTGGTCGTGATGCCAGTCGATCACCGAGTGATAAAAGCCCACGCGCAGCCCCTCGACGCGCGCGGCGTCGACAATCTCCCGGACGAGGTCGCGGTGCAGCACGGACCCGGCATCATAGTCGCTCACCTTCGAGTCGTGCAGGGCGAAGCCGTCATGGTGCTTGGTGGTGAAGACGAGGTAGCGGCAGCCCGCGGCCTTCGCCAGCCGGGCCCACTCCCGGGCGAAACCCGGGGTGGGGCGGAAGAGCGGAATCGCCCGCGCGGCATAGGTGGCGGTGTCGGCTTTCACCCGCTGCTGGATCCATTCCATGCCACCCTTGGTGGCGACCGGCTTGCCGTCCCAGGTGCCGGCGAGGCCGGAGTAGAGGCCCCAGTGGACAAACATCCCAAACCGCGCCTCGCGCCACCATTGCATCCGGGCGTCGTGTTGGGCGGCAGTCTCCTGCGCCGGGGCGGACCCGGGAAGGACCGCCAGGGCAAACAGGGTCGCGACGAGAAACAGCAGGGGCGAGGTGGCTTTATTCATTGGGAAGAGATCAGCCTGCTGGGTTTGGGGCGGAGGAACAATCCGGAACCCGCAGGCGCTGCAATCCTGCCGGTCAGCGCCGGAGGTCCTGCTCCGCCTGATCGCGGATGATTTTCAGCGCCGGGGACTCTGCCGTCGCAGTCTGGGCGGGCCGCAGCAGATCCGCGGTGGTCCTCACGGCCTGGCCGCCGGCTCTAATGATCAAATCGCCCGGGCGCAGACCGCGCCGTGCGGCCGGGGAGCCGTCGGGAACATCGAGGAGGATCACGCCGCCCGTCGCGAGCGCGACGCCGGCCGCCGAGGCTTCTTCCCGGGTCTCGAGGGTCTTGATTTTGGCGCCGAGCCAGGTGACGGCGGGGGTGACGGTCCAGCCGGCAGCGATCGTCGCGGGCGGAGCAAAGGACGGGGTGCGGGCGATCGCCTTGAGGGCGGGTTGCTGCACGCCGAACTGATCCATCGCAAAGTTGACGAAACCGAGCAGGAGCGCCGGCGAATCGTCGCGCACGCGGAAGTCGCCCTGGGCGGGATTGATGAATCGCGCGTCGGCCATGATCGAATGTTCGTCGCGGCCGGATTGCCGGGCGAGTTTCGTCGCGGGTTCCGGGGTGCGGAGGTCGGGCCGGTGCACGAGGTTGTAATCCATCCCGGCGCCCCACGGCGGCGGGGGCATCCGCGCGGGGAGGTAGCCGTCGAGGGCCACGAGGTTGCGGCGAAAGATGTCACCGCTGTGCTTATACCAGACGTGGGGGTGAAAGCCGCTCCGCACGATGATGTTGTTCTCCACCACGCGGCCAAAACCCTCGCGGTTTTTGATGCCACCGCCCAGGCAGAGGTTGTCGCGGATTTCGTAGTTCGAGGAGCCGTCGTCGAGGTCGATGTCCCAACCGTGGTCGCAGCGCCAGCGGTTATGCCGCAGGATGACGGGCTTGACCGCGTCGAGGAACGGCAGGTCGCGGTGGCCGTCCCAGAAGCCGTCGTCGTCGAGCTTGAACACGGCGGGCGGCCAGAAGCGGTCGCGCCCCCACGAGTTGAAGGAACCGTGGTCGCCGGTCTCGTTGACGGTGTCGAACACGTCGCAAAACTCGATGACGTGGCCGCCCCACGTGCCGCCACCAATATTGATGCCGGCGCGCGGCACGTCGTAGATCGAGCAATGGCGGATGGTGATATCGCGCGCCATGTCGAGATCGACGCCGGCGGTCTGCTTTTCGACGCGGCCGGTGCGCGCGATCAGGCAGTCGGCAACGAGGCAGTCGGCGGGATAGTCGTCGGACTGAGGTCCGGGAGTGCGGTCGAGGTCGGCCGGGTCGAGGCGTTGGGAGTAGTTGAAGAGGGCGTTGCGGACGGCGGCGGGGTTGCCGACGAAACAAATACCGTTGGCACCGGCTTCGGCGATCCGGCAGCCGCGCACCGTGAGGCGGCGGTTGTAGTTGCTCACGAAGACGGCGTTGCCGCCCACCTGGTCGAAGGTGCTGGCGGCGAGCGTGCAGTCTTCCGCGCCGGTGAGAAACACGGCGCCGCCGCGATAGATCGTCCAGTCGGAGCGCAGCAACGGCTCCTTGGTTTCCATGAAGGTGCGGGCGGTGTGCCGGAAGGTGAGGCCACGGAACTCCAGCCAGCGGACCGGCTTTTCCTGCGTGCCGCGCACCTCGATCAGATGGCGCAGGCGTACGATCTCGACGGTGGCGCGAGCCAGATCGGTGCCGGTGGTTGGAAAATAGTACAGGGTCCGGGTCTGGGCCTCGTGGTACCATTCGCCGGGGGCATCGAGTTCCTCGCGGACGTTCTCGATCATCCGGTAGGTGCGATGGAAAGCGGAGCCGCGGTTGTTCTGCGTGCCGCCGGTGAGGGCGAGGGTGCCGTCGGGCTTCTTGGCGGTCACGCGCCAGTGGACGCCGCCCCAGAGCGCGGGATGCATCGCGTGGAAGTAGGCGCCGGTGGGATCGGCCCAGCGGGCGATGCGCTCCGGCGCGAGCGGGTCACGGGCGGGATCTGGCCTGGCCTTGTGATCCAGTTTCCACGTGTCGAAGACATTCAGTCCCTCGCCCGTCTCGCGATTGGGGAACCGCGCCATCCATTGTCGCTGGCCGTTGATCCAGAGTTGATCGCTTTCAAGCCCGGCCGGAACCGTGGCCTCGAAGACTCCCGGGCGCAGCGAGGAGGGCCGCCAGGTGAGGGCGAGGCGCGTGCCACCGCTCAGGACCGGCGTCTCGCCGTGGGCGGCGCGCCAGATCGCCGGGGTTTCGGCGGTGCCCGAATCTGCGGCGGTGAATTCGAGGGTCGCCGGTAGATAATAGGTGCCGCCGCGAATCGTCACCACCACCGCCCGGCCGTCACGCCGGGCTTCGCGCGCCAACGCTTGTGCGCGGGCGAGGGTGGCGATCGGCTGCGCGGCGGTGCCGCTGGCGGTGTCGTTGCCGTCGGGTGCGACGAAGAGGGACGCCGGCGGGGAGGCATCGACGGCGGCCATCGCCGGGCGTCCGGTCAACCACCCGCTACCCGCCAGCAGGACCAGGCTGACTCCGATTCTTCTCATGCAGACGGGCCGCGGGCGCTCGGCGGGACGTGACCTGATCGGCGGGCGTCAGGTTGGCTCACGGAGTGGCGTCGCGCGCCCAGGCGGGAGTGCCGAACCATTTGTCCATTTCCGCCGCGAAAGGGGCCACCACCTCGGGGGGCTCCGGGACGGCCCCGCGATCCCCGGTGTCGGTGATCCAGGTGTCGAGGGCGGCGCGCAGGCGGGCGAGGGCTTCGCGGTGTTCGGGCTGCGGCGAGGCGATGAGATTGTTGATCTCGTGGGGGTCGGTTTGGTTGTCGAAAAGTTCCTCGCTGGGTCCCCGCATCCGCATGAGCGCGGCGGGTGCGCCGGTCAGCCGGCCTTGCGCCTGGAGTTCGCGCATCACGGCCATGATGGGAAAGCACTTCTCCTTGTAGCGATTGAGCGAGGTGAAGGTCGGGCCTGCGGTGTAGGTGCGGATGTAGTGGTAACGGGCCTCATGCACCGAGCGGATGCGTTGCACGGTTTCGTCGATGCGGTCGCGCGCGGCGAAGGCGTATTGGCGGGGTGGATCCGCCTGCGCGCCGAGGAAGATGCGCCCCTGCATCAGCGGTGGCCGCGGCAGGCCGGCAATCATCAGGGTCGTCGCGGTGACGTCGATCAGGCTGACCATGCGATCATCGACCGTGCCCGGGCGCCAGCCGGCCGGCGCGGGGAAGTTTTTCGGCCAGCGAATCACGAGCGGCACCCGCAGGCCGGAATCGTAACACCAATGAATGCCGCGCGGCTCCAGCCGGCCGTTGTCGCCGAAGAAAAGGATGACGGTGTCATCTTCGAGCCCGTCGCGCCGCAAGCGGTCGAGCACCCAGCCGATGCGGCGATCCATGCCCGAGACGGAGTTCAGGAATCGCGCCCATTCGGCGCGCACCACGGGATGATCCGGATAATAGGGCGGGGGAGTGACGTTTTCCGGCGTGGCGTAGACTTCGTTCTCGCGTTCGCCGACCCATTCGACCCGCTCCTTCTTCCAGGACTGGCGGTCGTAGATGTCGTACTCGCTTTCGTGGGAATTCACGACGGCGAAGAACGGCGTGCGCCCCCGCAGGCTGGACCAGTCGTCGCTGCCCTCATGGAAGATCGGGCCCTCGCGCGTGAAGTTGAGATCAAGTTTGCCCGTGCCGATCGCCTGGGCCCCGATCGTTTTGAGATTGGCGGTGAAGTAGCCGGCATCCGTCAGCCGGTGCGTGATGGGCCGGACGCCGGGCGGCAGCTGGAAGCCGTCGTCGCGGTGCGAACGCATCGGATGCGTGTCCGTGGTGGTCTGATACAAGCCGACGAAGAAGGCCGAACGGCTTGGGGCGCAGGCGGGATTGGTGGCGAAGGCGTGAGTGTAGCGGACGCCCTCGGCGGCGAGCCGGTCGATATTCGGCGTGCGAACGTTCTTTTCCCCGTAGCAGCCGAGGTCATGGCAGAGATTTTCGCCGATCAACCACAAGATATTGGGGCGTCGCGGGGCGGGGCGGGCGGAATCCGCGGCGAGCGCGCCGGGAGCGAGAGAGGAAGCGAGGGTCGCCGCAAAGGCGACCGCCAGACGTAGGGCCGGTCGGGGGAAAAGCATGGTGCAAAGCGGTTCGGAGGACATCCGATGCGGATGGGCGCGCGAAGGCAATCACGCGGAGCGGATCCGACTCGGGCGGACCCGGATTGCCGGTGGCGCGGAGATGAAGCCGGCACTTTGACAAGATTCGTGGTGCCCTCCCGATGGATTATGAGGAACGAACTTCTTCACACGGCGCCATTCGGGTCTGAGTCCAAACTCTTTGCCCAGGAGGTCAAACCGAGGAAGAGCCGGGAACCGAGCGCGCTTTCCCCTGCGCTCAATGGATCTGGTGATTTCCCAGTGATCCTGGGCTACGGAATGGAACCGGGGCGAATGGGTTGGGAGCCTTCTCGGCTCGACCTCGGTTTGACCTCCTGGGCGCTTCCGGGTCGGGATCTGGTTGGCCCAGGTGGGCTGACCCGGCGGGTGGGGCGCATCTCCCGATTGACGGTAAAGGCAAACGGCGCTGACGGAGCAGCGCCCTCCGGCGGCCAAACGTCGCCTTATCGGAGGGCTGACCTCCGTGCCCGCCGCCACCCCCGTTACCACCGTCAACGTGAAGATGCGCCCCGGCGGGTGTTGCCGGCGATTGAACGTTTGCCGAAAGGGGCAGGGTGTGACAGAAATTCATCTCCGTGGTTATACCTCCCACATTGCGGCAGGGGTCGCCGGGCGACTCTGCCACCCCCCTGGCGGCCATCATCATCATGGGGCCCGCGCCCTTTGCGCGCGACGGCACCGGGCGGCCTGCCACGCACATTGGCACGGTCTTTCCCTTCCACCGGACGCTTGTGACCTTGCCGGGCATCCACGCCACCCAGCGGCTGGATTTCGTCGAGCACTGCCAGGCGCAGCGTCGCGCCGCCGGCCAGCCACCGCTGTCCCCCGCCGAGGAGGAGCGCCTGCTACTGGAGGCGGTGGATGTGATCTTCACGGCGGACCAAATCCTGATTCGGCCCGATCCCTCCGAAATGGCCCTGACCTTCGCGGCCGACGAGGTGCTGGCGGAACTGGAATGGGTTTCCCGGCGCAACATCCGCTTTCTGTTTGTGATGGATCCCCTGGTGCGCGACGCCATCCAGGCGCGCGGGGAAAACTGGCGCATCAGTCCGCTGCCGCAGTCGGCCGGGGAAATGGTGCGGCTGATCGCGGGTTCCCGCGTCGCCATTCGGGAGGGGGCTATTTATTATTACAACCGGTTCACGGGGACGCGACAGGTGACTTACGCGGAGTTTGCCGGCCTGGGCCGGCTCGACGAACGGGCGCTGGCGTGGCAGTTGCAGGAGATCGCGGTCTATGGCGCGTCCCGCAACCGCCGGGAATGCCCGGAGGTGGATTTTTTCGCGGTGGCGCCGGGAAAATTTGGCGCACCGGACTTGGCGGGCATCGACTTCACCGGGTTGGCGCCGACGGAACTGCGGGCCAGGTTCGAGGACCTGCGGCGCCGGTTTCGCGCCGCGGTCGAGCCCGACTTCTGGCAGGACGATCCGCAGGCGGAAGTGTGGCGCAACCGGATGCTGAACGCGTTGATCTCGCAGCAGGATCAGACCAGCACGGTCGAGCTGATGCGGGAACTCAGCCCGGAGTTTTTCCTGCAGGTCGAATGGCTGCCGGGCGGCCGCTTCGAAGAGGGCGAGTTCATCTTCGACTCCGTGCTCGAGGAGGCGGAGCGCAAGCCGGACGATGGGGAGTTGCAGCGGCTCTGCGATCCAGTCGTGCGCGGCTTCATCATCAGCTACATTCGCGATTACGGCACCGTCGACACCATCAACATCGGGCGCGTCAGCCGTTCGCTTTCCAAGGTTCGTCCGCTGACGCGCGGCCGGCGCGGGGTTTACCTGGCGCAGTTGAAACTTCACGGCGCGGCGGCTCCGTTGCTGCGGCTGATCCGCATGCAGAAGTGGGGCATCCGCGAGCGCCTCGACGAGGGCAAGCCCCTCCTGCAGGCCCTGCTCGAAAACGAAGATTACACCGACTACGTGCTCGACCGCCGGCTGGGCCTGCGGCAATTGGGCATGAACCTGCCCGGGCGGATCCGCATCCTGCGCACGCAGGAAACCTACCAGGGTCTCAACCGCGAGGTCAGCGGGCGCAGCATCCCGGTGATCGGCTACGAGCGCGACTACCTCACCGGCCTGGCCACCGACAAGGTGCCCTCCGCCCGTTACCTGACGGAAGGCTACAGCGACCGCCTGGCCGCGCTGCTGGGCAAAGCGGCCGCTTCCAACCTCATCGTAGGTCGGGCCCTCGAGCAGACCCTGCAGGCGATGTTCGATGACGGCGACGAGATCATCAAGGAAGAGCCAGGCTCCGGCCTGCCGGTGGAGATTGTCGTCGGTGATCCCACCGGGTCATTCGCCGACTACCAGCGCAGCCTGCTGGAGATCGCCCCGGACTATGCCCGTCCCGTCAACCTGCGAACGGGCAAGGTACCCCGGTTGCGGGAGTTTGCGGAGATCTACCTGCAGTCGCTCGGACAGCGGTTCGTTCACCTCCAGCGGGAGTATCGCAAGCGCCGCCGGGCGTTTGATGCCCTCTTCAAGCATGGGCGTCGCGACACCGCCGGGAGCTTCGCCTACCGCTGGGAATGCGTGCTGCGACGACTACACGAGACGGACGCCGGGGCCTTGGGGCAAGCGATCCGCGCCCACATCGAGGTATTGCAGGAGGCCGGGCCGGGCCGCCGGCCCCGCGACGGCGCGACGGATTGAGGCCGGCCGCCGTTGGCGGCCCTCGGCGTTCAGACGATCTCTTCCTTCTTCGGATCCCAGCGGACCTCGCGTTTGCGGCGGTAGGACTCGACGCTCATGAGGACGGTGGCGACCTCGATGAAGGCCTCGTCGATGTTGCACTTGGGCCGGCCGCCGGTGCGCACACATTCGAGAAAGTTATCCATGTGGCTGGGCCATTTTTCGCCCTTGGCCGGATCGTAGACATACGATGCCTCGAGCGGCTTGCGCGCCATGTGGGGAAACGCGGGACCATCCGGATAGACCCAGAAGCGGTTCGCGCTCTGGCCGATGCTGTTGAAAATCAGCCGGCCCTCGCGGCCGATGTATTCCGGCGGCTGTTCGCGCTTCGAGTTCATGCAGCCCTCGAACGTCAGCGAGCAATTGTGTTGCTCGAAGCGATACGCGTTCAGCCAGGTGTCGGGCACCTCGCGGTCGTCGTCGTAGTAGGCGTTTAAGCCGGTGCACATGCAGGTGTTGGGGATGCCCCAGCCGAGCACGGTCTGCACATGGTCCATCTCATGCGAAAGCAGATCGCCGGCCTGGCCGGTGCCGTAGGGCCAATAACAACGCCAGTGCCAGAAATGACGCTCGTTGAACTCGATCTGGGGCAGCGCGCCGAGCCACTTGGTCCAGTCGAGCTGCTTGATCACTTGCCTGGGGTCCGGCCGATCCCATTGGCTGTAATAGCCGTACCAGCGCCACGGCGCGTGCTCCTTGGTGCCGTTGAAAAACCGACCGACGTGGATGAGCGTGAGCGGGCCGATCGCGCCGTCGCGAATCCGTTTGCCGGCTTCCGCGGTGGCGGGCAATTGGCGCCCTTGATGGCCGAGTTGGAAGACGGTGTTCGCTTTTTTCACCGCCGCCCGCATCCGCTTCGCGGCCGCGATGGAGATCGTCAGGCCCTTCTCGCAATAGATGGCCTTCCCCGCCGCCACGGCGTCGAGGACCATCTGCTCATGCCAATGGTCCGGGGTGGCGATCACCACCGCCTCGACCTGCGGGTCGGAAAGCAGGTCGTGGTAATTTTGATACTGTTTGGCGGCGGGATTGCCGCTGGCCTCAAGGCCGCGCTGGAGATGCGGCGCGTAGACATCGCACAGGGCGACGACCTTGGCTTCGGGAATCGCGCCGGTGTACTTGATCAAATCCCAGCCCCGGGTGCCGAGGCCGATGTGACCGATTCGCACCGGCTCCTTGGTGAGATCGACGCCGCGCAGGATGGCCGGGGCGGCGACGGCGGCGGTCGCCCCAAGGGCGAGGAAGTTACGGCGGGTGAGGGAGGTGTCGTTGTTCATGATGGGGTCGGGAGATTTGGAGCAAAGGCGAAGATACCGGAGGCGTCGACTTCGCGTGAGCGGGTGGGGCAAGTTCGAAGCCGGGCTTTCCGCGGCGAGAATCGGTGCTGTTGGGCGGCGCGCCCGCGCCGCCCGGTCACACCCCGAAGCCGGGCCGGTACGGGTAGCCGGGGCCGACGAAGCGGTCGGCGTCCGGCCGGTTCGGGAAGCGGGCGTTGACCGCATCCCACTCAAGGCGGGCCTGGGAGCGCTGGGCGGCGACCCCGAGGAGGACCACCTCGGCGAGGCCGGCGGCGTAGTCGAAGTTCGAACCGCAGCGCGGGCCGCCGCGGATAGCGTCGGTCCATTCCTTGAACGATCCCCCCATCACGCGGGGGATGGTCTTCGCCGGCAGCGACGCCGCCATCTCCTGCATGCGCGCCTCCGGGAGCAGGCGGGCCGAGCCGCTGTGCGACGTCACGCTCATGATGCCCTTGGTGCCGTAAAAGAGGCTGCCGCCGCCTTCGCTGAGCTTGAAACCGGGCACGGGCAGCGGCGGCTTCAACGGGCCGTCGAACCAGCGCATCTCCACGGGCCCGCGGCCGGCGCGGGCGGGAAATTTCCACGTGACCGCAGTCGAGGCCGGAAACGTCTTCGGGTACAGCTTGGTTCCTGCCGCCTCCACGCTGACGGGTGCGCCGAGATCGAGCGCGTAGAACGGCGCGTCGATCTGGTGGCAACCCATGTCGCCCAGCGAGCCGGTGCCGTAATCGACAAAACCGCGCCAGTAGGCCGGCACAAATTCCTTGCGGTACGGGCGCATCGGCGAGACGCCGACCCACAGGTCCCAGTCGAGCGTGGGCGGCACCGGGGTGTCGGCGGCGTTGGCATCGGGATCGAAGTCGGCGGCGTAAAACCATGGGGCCCGCGGCCGGTCGGTCCAGGTGTGCACGGTGTGCACCTCGCCGATCAGCCCGGCCTGCACCCACTCGCGGGCGATGCGGATGCCCTCTCCGGCGCGGCCCTGGTTGCCCATCTGCGTGACGACCCCCGCGGCCTTCGCCGCCGCGTGCAGTTGGCGCACCTCGGCGATGCACCGGCACATCGGCTTTTCGACGTAGACGTGTTTCTTCCGCGCGATCGCCGCCATTGCGACCGGGAAGTGCATGTGATCCGGAATCGCGATCGAGACGGCGTCGATCTGGTCGCCCATCTGATCGAACATCACGCGGAAATCCTTGAACCACCGCGCGCCCTTCACCCGGTCGGCGGCGGGTGCGTCCCCTGCCTCCGGCGCCTTTTTCTTCTTTTTCCCCGCGAACGCGGAACGACCGCGGACATCGTCCACGTCGCAGAAGGCCACGAATTGTTCGTCGGCCAGACCGGAGAGCGCCGCCGCCCCGCGGCCGCCCACGCCGACGAGGGCGATGCGCAGCCGCTCATTGGGGGATTTCCGGCCCTGCCCACGCAGCCCGCGGGGAAGGATGAGCAATCCACTCGCGAGGGCGCTGGTGGCGAGGAATTGGCGCCGGGTGGAGGGGGACGAGACGGAGGCGGGGAGGATATTCATGGACGGGCGATGTTCGGCGATTGAACGGATCGAGGATAGCGAGAAGCGAAGTGTTTGAACGATTCCGCCGCAACGAAACATTCGAGGTTCCATTCGGCGCGGGCGCATCTCCCGATTGACGGTAAAGGCAAACGGCGCTGACGGAGCAGCGCCCTCCGGCGGCCAAGCGTCGCCTTAACGGAGGGCGGACCTCCGGGTCCGCCGCCGCACCCGTCGCACCCTTCCCCGGACTGCGGTGTTTCCGACCCTCTCGATCCGAAAGGGACGGTGGATGGGGTCACGTCTCACCTCGCAACTGGTTTTTCCGGCGGGCCCGGCTCCGCAACAATTTCAACCTGCTCGGCCGTTCCCTGTTGCGAGGTGAGATGTGACCCCGGCGAGGTACTGAACGGAAATGGAACAACCACAGCGCGGGTGTGCTGGTACACGTCATCCCGTCGCTGCATGCACTTCGCGAAGCCAGGCGACGCGTTTCGAGTGGCGGGGGAGAATCGGTTCTGATCAAAGGCCCGCGCCGGACGGATCGACATCGCCGGAGCGTCGTGCAAGGTCGGGAAGATGAAAGTCAGTCCCTGCCCCCGCCTCGCCACCGTCCTGTTGACGTTCGCGCTGACCGCGGCGCGTGGCTCCGAGCCACTCGCGCCGCCTGCTCCGGAGGCCGCGCTCGCGATCACCACGGGTCCGTTGCTCCAGACGCCCTCGGACTCCGGCGTGACGGTAACGTGGATTACCAACCGCAACACCACCGCCGTGGTCGAGTACGGACCGCTGGGCGACGAGCTGCAGTCCGCCTTCTCCAGTCACGACGGGTTGATCGATGGCAATGACCGGGTGCACGGTGTGGCCTTGCGGGGGCTGCAACCGGGCGCGACCTACCGCTACCGCGTCGTCTCGCGCGAGATCACCCATCTGCGCCACTGGAAGGTCGAATACGGCGCCACGGTGACCAGCGATTTCCACGAATTTCGCGTCGCCGATCGCGGGCGGCGCGACTTCGCGTTTCTGGTCTTCAACGATCTTCACGACCAACCTGGCACCATCCCCGATCTCCTCAAAGTCGTCGGGGCGCGGCCTTTCGAGTTCGTGGTTCTGAACGGCGACATCGTCAGCTACCTCGAATCCGAAAATCAGATCGCCGCGATGTTCCGGCAGGCGGCGGCGAGTTTTGCCGCCACCACTCCCCTGATTTGGGTGCGGGGCAATCATGAGACCCGCGGCAAGTTTGCCCGGCAGTTCCCCGGCTATCTCGGCGCACCGGGTGGCCGGTACTATTATGCGTTCGACCAGGGCCCGGTGCGCTTCGTGGTGCTCGACACCGGCGAGGACAAGATCGATGGCCACCCCGAATACGGCGGCATGGTGGATTTCTTCCGGTACCGGCGCGAGGAGGGCGAGTGGCTCCGGCGCGAAGTGCAAAGCGAAGCGTTTCGTCGCGCCCGGTACCGGGTCGTGATCTGCCACATGCCGTTCCCCAGCGCCCGGGCGGCGGATGCCCAACGCCAGAGTGAAAAGGGGGTCTTTCTCGGCATGGCGGATGCGTACGACCAGTTCGGTGCCACCCTCGAAAACGCCGGCATCGATCTCATGTTTTCCGGGCACATGCACGTCGCCGCCATCATCGCCCCCGAAGCCGGCCGGCACAGCTATCCGGTGGTGCAGGGTGGCGGACCCAAAGGTGATTCCCGCACCGTCATTCAAGTCGAGGCGAATGCCGCGGCGCTGACCGCGACCATTCTAAATGCCGCCGGCGTCACGGTCGGCACCTGCCGCGTGCCGGCGAAACGCTGAGCCAGGCACCCACCGGGGCGCTGGCACCGGCGTCTTGTCGCCGCGGTTCTTGCCAACTGCGGTCAGGAGGTCGCGCCCTTGGGTTTCGCGCTCTTGGGTGCGCGGCGGAACCGCTGCGGCCGGTGCAGGCGGACGAATAGCGATGGGGTCAGCTAAAAGTTAATCCTCCCCGGGGCTGGACGCACCGACCGGGGCGTAACCGGTTCAAGTGGCGAATTCCGGATTCACCGCTGAAGCGCGACGACTGCACTCAATTAACTCCCAGCAGACTGCCCCCGTCCACGCTCCCGGGTCACCCGGCGGCGTCCGCATAGCACCGCACCGCGAACAGGGCCGCGGGCACGTGCGGGGAGGGGGCGGTGAGTTCAAAGTGCAGCGCTCGGGTCGTGACCGGCGACGGCAGCACGATGACGTTGCGCGCCTGGTGGTTGTCGGCGCAGGCGGCGAGGACGCGGCCGTCGGCGTCGAGCACGCGGTAACGCTCTACGCAGAACGGCATACGGCGCTCGGGGTGGCCCATGAGCACGGACTCCATGGGGTGGTCGTAATCAACATCGAACCACAGTTCGATCCGTCCGACCGTCTGCGGGGTCGGCCAGCGGAGCGTGAGGGTGGGCGCCGGGTCCGCAAAATCCGCCACCCACGCGTTGGGCTGGTTCGTGGGGCGGGCGATGCCATTGACGATATTGCGGGCGGCGAATGCGTTGATCGGCGGATCGATCCGCAGGGCCAGATTGTGCCCGCCGGGTCGGCGCTGCGGCTGCCAGAATTCAAAGGTGTCGACGCCGATGTCGTCCGGTGGTGTCTGCACGGCTGATTTGGCCACGGCGAGGTTGACCTGGTGGCAGAGCGAGAGGACGCCGGTGAGTCGCTGCTCGCTCGTGCGGAGGCGAAGGTTGGTGTCGCTGAAGAAACACACGAAGGCGTAGCGCGCGTCGGTGAAGGTGTGCGTGAAGGAGACGCGCACCTCCTGCCCGTCGCCGGCGGCGAGCGTGAGCGTCTTCTTTTCAAGAACGACGTCGGGGGTGTGGTTGTCGGCGCGGCTGCTCTGGCGCAATTCAACCCGCAGCCCGGTCGCGGCGGCGGCGTCGGCGACAACCGTGAGATCCAGGCGCGTGCCGGCGGTGACGGGAAGCATCATCGCCCAGCCATCGGCAAGGGAGACGGCGGGGCCGTCGGCGGGCAGGGCGGCGAGTTGGAACTCGCTGGAAGCGGTGAGTTCGGCGCGGCGGGCGAGATCCGCCGGGTCGTCGGCGAGGGAGAGACCGGGGATGTGCTGGCCGGTGCGCAGGAGGTTGCGTTGCAGTTCAGCCATGCGGGCGGGTTCGGTGAGGGCGCGCGGTCGGAGGTGGTCGCGGCGGCAGAGCGCGGCGGCGAGGCCGACAGCTTGGGCGACGTGGGCGCACGTCGCCATGACACGGCTCGAGGCAAAGGCGACGTGTGAAGCGCTGATGATGCGACCGGCGAGAAAGAGATTGGTGATGTTGCGGCTGTAGAGGCAGCGGTAGGGAATCGGGTAAACGCCCTTGGCGTGCCACTGGTTGCAGCCGGGCTTCTCGGAAAACACGCCGTCGCCCGGATGCAGGTCGATGGACCAGCCGCCGAAGGCCACGGCATCGGGATGCGCACGCTGTTCCACGACGTCTTGCTGGCGGAGCATGGTGTCGCCCTCGAAGCGGCGGCTCTCGCGTTTGCCGGGGATGTGGCCCACCCACTCGAGCGTGAGGTTGGCGGCTTCGGGAAACTGGCCCGAATTCTTGATGTGGTGCCAGACGCCGTAGACGACCTTCCACAGCTCCCACTTGATGGCCTCGGTGTCGTGCACGGTGTCGAGGCGCCCGCCGTATTCGAGCCACCAGAGTTTGCAGCCGTGTTCCTTCGCGTTGAACTGGCGCCAGCGCGGGATCTTCGTGATGTCGGTGAGGGCGAAGCTGGGCGGCGTGAACTGCACCGGCCGGCCGGTGTCTTTCGAATAGAAATACAGCGAGTGGCCGAGGAGTTCGCCGTATTCCCTGGTCGGCGCAAATTTCTCGCCGAATTCGTCGCGCGACTCGGCGCCCATGCGGAACGCCGCGCCCGCCAGGAAGCCCACGAGGCCGTCGCCCGACGCGTCGCAGAAGAGCGGGGCGTGGAGCTCGTAACTGGTGGAGTTTTGCGAGCAGAACGCGCGGACGCTCTCGATCGTGTCGGCATCCCGCTTGGTCAGATCGTGCACCGTGGTGTTGAGGAGCAGGGTGATGTTCTTTTCCGCGACGACCTTTTCGAGGAGCAGGGCGTCGACGAGGTGAGGGTTGCCCTCGGGGTTGCGGAAAGTGTTTTCAACGAGAAACTCGTCGATCACGCCGCCTTCGCGCGCCCAGCGGTTGTTGTTCCCCATGTGGGAGGTGGCGCCGAGAATCCAGAGGCGCACCTCGCTGGAGGCGTTGCCGCCGAGCACGGGACGGTCCTGCACGAGGACGACCTTGAGGCCGGCGCGCGCCGCGGTGATGGCGCCGCAGGAGCCGGCGAGGCCGCCGCCGACGATGACGAGATCGGCGTCGTGGCGGATGGTACGCGGTTCGCGATGGGAGACGGGAGGAGAGAGGAACATGCGGAAGTGAAAGGGAGGGTGCGAGGGAGCGAGGCCGGCAGCGGTCGGAGCGGCTTTATGCCGCGATGGGGCTGGCTGCGGCGGTGCGCGGGCGCAGCTGCCAGAGCATCAGCCACGCGAGTGGATGGAGGCAGGCCATGATGATGAACCACTGGCCATAGCCGTGGCCTTGCACGAGTGAGAGCGCGGGACCGAGCACGGTGCTGACGGCGTGATCGAGGAAACCGGCGGGCTTGGTCGAGGGGCCGGAGACCATGACGGAGACGAGGGTGTTCATCATGATGCCACCGACGGTGCTGCCCGCGGCGACCACGCTGAACACCGTGCCGAGACACGCGCGCGGCACGAGGTCGACCACGAGCGAGCTGATGTTGATCAGCCACGCGAGCGCGGCGAACACCGTGATGACGGTCAGCGTCACCGCCGCGCCGGTGCCCGCGACGTGTGCGATCAACGCCGACAGCGGCATGACGCAGGCGCAGCCAAGCATCACCCAGAGGCGGCTGCGGGCCGGCGCGATTTTCCGTTTCACGAGCACGCCCGACAGCCAACCGCCGATAAGGCTCCCCGCTCCAGCGGCCGCGTAGACCACCCAGGTGATCGTGAGCTGGTCCTGCGACAGGCCGCGCGCGGTGTGGAGATATTTCGGAAACCAGAACTGATAAAAATACCACACGGGATCCGTGATGAGCCGGCCGAGCAGCAGCAGCCACACGACACGGCTTGTGAAAATCTGGCCCCACGTCCATGGCGCCGCGTTGGCCACGCCGCCCGCCTTCACCTCGTCGGCTGCGGACTGGTCGAGCAGCGCGATTTCCTCCGGGGTGACGAGCTTGCTCTCTCGCGGCTGGCGGTAGAACAGCGCCCACGGCACGAGCCAGAGCAGCCCGAGCAGTCCGGTGATGATAAAAGCCATCCGCCAGCCGGTGCCATCACCCAGCCAGCCGGCAAGGAAAGGAATTTTTTGCGCGAAGGGGAACGCCGCGAGCGGGATGACGATGTAAGGCGCGACCGTCGCGCCGATGGTTGCGCCCATGGTGTAGAGCCCGATGGCGAGCGCGCGCTCGCGCGCGGGAAACCATTCTGCGACCACCTTGGATGCGGCGGGCCATACGCCGGCTTCGCCCAGCCCGAGCAGGAAACGAAAGCCGCCCAGCGAGCGGGCGCCATGCGCCGCCGCCGTCAGCATGTTGGCGACCGACCACCACGCCACGAACAGCACCATGCCCGTCCGGGTGCCGACCGTATCGATGATTTTTCCCGAGATGAGATAGGCGATCGTGTAGGCGACGAGGAAGATGTTGACGACGTTCGCATACGCCCGGTCGTCCATCCCCAAGTCACGCTGGATGGTCGGGGCCAGCGCCGAGAGCGTCTGGCGGTCGACGTAGTTCAACACCGCCGCGAGAAACACGAGCGTGACGATGAACCAGCGGAAATGAGGGATGCGGGGCATGGGGCTATTTTTGCAGCGCCGCCCAATCCGACGCCGAAGTTTGGCCGTCAGCCGTCGTGCCGCTGAGCCGGAATTTCAGTGCCGTCGCGGCGCGCGGCAATTCCACGGTGAATTCAAACGGAAACGCTGCCTTGGTCACGGTCCGTTGCCCGCCGCCCACGGCATAGCTCAGCGTGACGCTTTTGAATTTCGAATCGTCGTCCCGCAGGTAAATGAACGCGGTCGCGGCCGCGGGTCCGAAATTCAGGATCATCGCGCGGGTGCCACCCCACGGCAGTTCGAGATAGTCGCGCGTCCACGCGTCCGACGCCTTGGCGCCAACGAGCGAGTCCTGAAACCGCGGCGCAATGGCGAGCCCTTCGATCTCGACCGCGGTGAGGCCCATCGGCGGCACCGCAACGGAGAACTTGCCGTCGCGCAGGGTCGTTTCTCCTGGTGCGCCCATGTTTTTCACCCGATAGGTTTTTCCGTGGACGCCCGGAAGCAGCGCCGCGTTCAACGTCACTTCGGTGATCACGGCGTCCGGTGATTGGTTCGCGAAGGCCAGGTAGAGGCGGTCGCGGCCCCGGGCGGCGAGTTGGTTGAGTTCGACGGAACCCGTCTTCAGCAGGCGTCGGGGCATCCAGAGCACGGCGTCGTCGCGGTCGAAGAATTTTCCGGGGCGGTCCCCGTAGAATTTGCTCTGCAGATACGCATAGCCTTCGATGAAGTGCGCGGGAAAATCGATCTTGCCGCCGGAGCGCGCGAAGGCGTCGGTGACGAGAAAGTCGAGCAGCAGGCTCATCTGCGGCCAGATGTGATTGTAGTGAAAGGAATTCACGCTGAGCTCCCGGTGCTCCCGCAGCGGGTAGTCGGCGCGTTCGTAGATCGTCGTGCGCGCGGTGTTGATGTGGTAGCCGGGGAAATTCCGGTAGCGCCCGATTACCGCCGAGCGCGCCACGTCGTGCAGGAACGTGTCGCCGGTCAGCGCCGCGATTCGCAGCATCCACGGCGCGTAATTCGCCATGAAGATCCCGCGATGGCCGGACATGGTGCCCGACGACTCCGGCGTGAGGCCGATTTCGGACAGACGCCACGCCGGCACGCGCTCCTCCGGTGCGTGCATGGGCGTATGTCCCTTGCTCTTGAGGTACCAGTAGACGGGCGCGTTGCCGCCGGGATTGACGAGCACGTCTTCGTCGGGGATGCGCGGTGCCATCCAGGTGAACATCGCATACTGCCGCGCCGCATGGCGCGCGGCCTCGAGGTAGCGCCGGTCGCCGGTGGCCTCGTACCCGCGGAAGAGGTCGATCCACCGGGGCGCGAATCCGACCCAGAAGAACATCCCCGGCTGATCGAAGGCGGTTCCCGGGGTGTCGACGCGCGCGGCGAGATAGGCGTCGGCGCCGCTGCGGGCGGCGGCGAGAAAGCGTGCCTCGCCGGTCTCGCGGTACAACGCGAGTTGATTCGGCCAGGTGCCGCCCTCGGCGACATCGTCGAGATTGAGGGTGCGGTTGCGGCCGAGCATGCGCTCGGCGAGCTGGCGGAAGACGGGGGCGGCGCCGTGCGTGATGCCGTAGAGCGTGGCGAGTTCGCTCACCGGGGCGCAGGGGCCGAGCAGGGCGCGTGACGGGCTCTGGATCTTCTGCTTGGGGTCGAGCGAGAACAGGAATTTTTCCCGCGAGAGCATGAACTCGAGGATGGGATACGCACGTTTTTGAAAAATCTCCTCGTCGTCGGTCACGAGCGCGAGCTCGAGCGGGTTCAGCGAGGAGACATTCTTGACCGCGCCGGGCACGTCGGTCGAATAGGCGCAGCCCTTCAACTCGTCGACGAACCAGCTGTAGCGGCTCATCCCGTAGTCGATCATGTGGTCGAGGGTCTCGTTGAGCGAGGCGATGGCGTTGCGCCGGTAGTCGCGAAAGCCGTAGAGCCGGCGCGCGAGGGTTTCGTAGGCGGTCGAAATGTCGCCGGCGCCGGCGAAGAGACGCAGCTTGAAGGTGAAGGCCTGGCCCCGTTCGCGTCTCGACTCCAGTCCCCCGAGCATCGGCGCGAACACCATCGGCTGGGCCTCGCCTGCCTGATTGCGCAGGGCGACGCCGAAGCGGCTGTTCTCAAGCAGCGGCAGCGGCTGAAACGGAAACTCATCCGCATCGACCACGACCCCGAGCGTCACGCGCCCGTTCCGCACGAGCGTGGCCGGCAGGGAGCACTCGAAGGCCGGGGTGAGGAACGACAGGGTGGGGAAGCGTTTCTCCTGCCAGATGAACGGCTGCCAGACCTCCGCGAGTTCCTCCAGCCGGTGGCTCGGCGCGCCGGTGTAGCCCACGGAGAACCACGCGGCGGTTCGCAGGGTGAGGGTGAACGAGAGCACGGGCTCGGCATCGCCGGGCGGGAGGTTAATCCCGGCGGTGAGCGTGAACGCGGCCTGGGCGCCGTAGACGAATTCAAGGGTGTCGCCCCGGCGGACCACGGCCGAGGCCGGGGCGCGGATGACGGTGGCGGCGGCAAAGACGTCGGCGGTGCGCTGCCGGGTGTCGCCCTTCAGGATGCGGTCATCAAAGCCATCGCCTCTTTGGGCCGGAGATCGTCGGGCGGCCTCGAGTCCGGTGGCCGCGGACGACTGCCAGGTGACGACGTTGTACGATACCCGCGGGATTCCCGCCGGACGCATGGCCGGACGGGGATCGGTGGTCGCGAGCAGCACCGCAAAATCGCCGCGAAAGATCCAAGCGCCGGCATCGCGTGCCGCTAGGCGCACCGCCCCGTCCGGGGTCGTTTCAAGGGTATAGCGGTCGTTGGCCAGCGGCTGCGCGCGCAGGACAACGGTCAGCAAGGTGAGGAGCGACAGGGCGGTGAGAGTCGGGCGGGATTGCGGTGGCATGTCGGCGGCGAAGGCGGGCAGTATCCCCGGACCGGGAAGCGGGCGGCAACGCCACAGTCGGTCGACCGTTGATGCCCCGCCAGCTGAATCCCGCACCCGCGGAAGGCGGGTTGCACTCCATCCGCGCCGGCGCGCCTCGCGACGATTCCGCGCTGGCCGGCCCCTTTTCAACCGGCCGTCGTCGGGAGGGCGCGGTTGCCGCGCGGCAATTGGGTCAACGGTCGACCGGTCGAGTCTTTGCCGGACGCCACCGGGCGGCGGAGGAGTTCAAGCTTACGGCGGAGGAGATCCGCGCCCTCGGCCGGCCGGCCCGGCGCCGTCAGCTTTGTCGCCGTGCTCGACTACCGGCGCGATGTCGCGGCCGACATGTATCGCTACGATGCCGAACTTGGGCCGAAGGTCGCCAGCGTCACCCCGCCGCCGCGACCCACCTGGACGGATTTCGGTGGGGCGCGGTTTGCCTGGCGGGGACGGGCGCACCCTGACGGCGTGAGCTTCGACGCCCGTTGCGAGGTCCGCGCCGAGAACGGCACGGTCACGGCGACCCGCGACGGCTTTCGGGTGACCGGGGCGGATCGCGTCACGATTCTCCTGGCGGTGGGCACCGATTTTCGCGGCGCAGTTCCGGCGGCGCGGGCGGAGGGCGACCTGGCGGCGGCGCGGGGCAGGAGTTACGCCCAGCTCCGGTCCGCCCATGTCGCGGATCATCAGGCCCTGTTTCGCCGGGTGTCCCTCGACCTCGGCCGCAACCGCGCGGCCGGGATGCCGACGAACCGTCGCGTGTTGGCGCAGATGTGGGGGGTGGCGGACAATCGCGTGGACCAGCGCCAGGAGCGCGACCCGGATCTGATCGCGCTGTATTTCCAGTACGGGCGCTACCTGATGATCGCTTCGTCGCGCTCCGGCACCCGGCCGCCGCCGCTGCAGGGCCTGTGGAACGACAGCCTGCTGCCGCCGTGGTTAGGCCAGCACACCTCCGACATCAACGTCGAGATGAACTACTGGCCGGTGGAGACCACCAATATCGCCGAGGGTCACACCGCGCTGTTCGACCTGATCGATCGTTTTGCGCCGGCGGCGCGCGCCTCGGCGCAGCTTTCCTACGACGCGCGCGGGCGGGTGATCCACGCGATGAGCAATCACGGGCCGAAGACAACGGCCAACGACTGGCCGGACTTCTCGGGCTGGCTCGCGCAGCACTACTGGGAGCATTATGCCTTCAGCGGGGATCGCGGCTTTCTGCGCGCGCGGGCGTATCCGTTCCGCAGGGAGTGCGCGCAGTTCCACCTCGACACGCTCATCCGGGATCCGGGCACGGGCCGCTGGCTCACGGGACCGACCCATTCGCCGGAGAACCGCAACCTCGCCCCCGGCGACGGGAAACCCGCGCACGTTGATCTCGGGGCGACGATGAGCATGGCCATCGTGCGCGCGGTGTTCACGCATTGCCTCCGCGCGGCAGCGCTGCTCGACGTCGATGTGGAACTCCGGGCCGCGCGGCTGGGCGACGCGGCGCTGGCGCACGCGCAATGGCAGCTGCAACTCGAGCGCACGACCTTTTCTAATCTGATGGACGCGCACCCCCGCCTCGGCGGCACGACCGCCTGCTTCCAGGTCGACGGCAACTTCGGCACCACCGCGGCGATCGCCGAGATGCTGCTCCAGAGTCACGAGGACGACGTGCACGTCCTGCCGGCCCTGCCCGCCGCCTGGCCGGCGGGGACTGTCCGCGGTCTGCGGGCGCGCGGCGGCTACGAAGTTGATCTCGTGTGGCGCGCGGGTCGGCTGACGGAGGCCACGATCCGCGCGCAGCACGATGGCACGCCGCGGGTGAGGTACGGTGCAACCGCCGTGGAAGGTCGCGTGCGGCCTGGTGCTCCCTGGGTGCTGGAGGGGAAGCTGCAGGCCCCGATGGGAAGGTGAGGCCGGCTGGCATCGAGACCGGGCACGAGGCGGGCGCGCTGGGAGCGAAAACGTCAACGGTGCAGCATGAACTCCCTTGGTATGGGTGGGTTTCCCTCTATCATGCTTGAGGCGATCCGCCGTCGGCCTCAGTCCGCCCATTCCCCATCGCGCCACCAGCTATGAACCCTCCGGTTTACCTCACCCCAAACCCAGGCGGCTGCGCGCCGTCATGGTCGGCAGCGGGAGGCTTCCATCCCTGCAAGGTCGCTTGCCCTGGAGAAGGTTTCTTCAAGCGCGCGCGGATCATCCGCACGGCACTCGCCGCGCTCGCCGCTTTCGCCCTCGCGGCCGGCAGTCGGGCGCAGCCGGTTCCGGAGGCCCGGGGAACGGTGGAGGGAACGGTGTACAGCCTGGCCAGCGGGCTTCCCCTCGGCCGCGCGAAAGTGGTGGCGCGGGAGACTGCCCAGGAGGTCCTGACTGATGACGAGGGCAGGTACTCCTTTCGGGATGCTCCGGCACGGACGCTCCAACTGGAGGTTTCGTACCTCGGTTTTGAACCGCAAAGCCGGGCCGTGACGGTGCCGGCGAACCAGGCGGTCTCCTCCGATTTTCGCCTCCTGCGCGAGGGCGCGGGCAAGGTGAGCGGGGAGGGTGAGACGATCATGCTCGAGAAGTTCGAGGTCGTGGCCGATCAGACGATGAGTGCCCAGGCCCTGGCGATGAACGAGCAGCGGCACGCCGCCAACATCAAGAATGTCGTCGCCTTCGACGAACTCGGTGACCGCGGCTATGAAAACATCGGCGATTATGTGCGCTACCTGCCGGGCGTCGTCATCATCGAGGATGGCGTAAACCCGGGCAGTATCGCCCTCGGTGGATTTCCGGCCGAGATGTCGAACCTCCAACTCGACGGCGCCGATCTGGCCGGCACCGGCATCGGGCCGGCCAGCAGCCGGACAATGGCGCTGCAGGAAATCCCGATGATGAACATCGAGCGGGTGGAGGTCTCCAAGGTGCCCACCCCGGACATGCCGGCCGCGGGGCTGGGTGGCTCGCTGAATCTGGTGACCAAGTCCCGGCTGGGCCTCAAGCGTCCCAGCCTGAGCTACCAGGCCTACCTGAACTTCAACACCCGGGACGGGCTGACGCTCACCGGCGGATCGCGGCAGCCGACCGCGCCGCTGTCCCCGAAGCACGTCGAGCCCTCGGTCAATGCCAGCCTCGCCCTGCCCGTGGGCCGGCGCCTGGCGGTCAGTCTCGGGGTGTCCCGCGCGTGGAAACAACGCCCGACGGACGACACGCCCTCCGAGGTCGCGTTTTGGAATCTGAAGGATACCTATCCGAACGGCCTGCCGAAGGACCTCGCCTTCGCGATCGGGCAGTGGAAGCAGGAAGCGGACATCACCCGGACGGAGAATTACCAGGCCAACGTGGATTGGAAGATCGCCCCGCACGATACGCTCACGGTTGGATTCCAGCGCCGGATCGCCGCCAGCAAGAAGGCCACGAGTTTCTTCACCGCACGGATCAACGCCTCCTACGATGCCATCGGGGACGCGACCTCCACCCAATCCCGGGGCAACACCGGCACGATTGAGATGGGGAGCAACAATCCGCTGAACTACGAATCCACGACCATCGCCAACCAGGGGAGCGTGCAGTATCGGCATCGTGGCAGTGAGTGGCGCCTCGATGGGCAGGGCTCCTATTCCCGGTCGGTGCGGGAACGCAGCAGCGTGGGGAAGGGGTACTTCGCCGGCACGTTTGCGCGCATCGTCAGCCTCAACATGCGCGGCGACGGCATCAACCAGGGCGACAGCATCCTGCCCCGCACCCTCACGCTCCGGAATGCGGGCGGCGGCGTCATCGATTGGTTTGATGGCGACGATTACACGCTGGTGAACACGACGGAGGAGTACGCGGTGTACAAGACCGCCCTGGCCTCCGGGCGCGTGGATGTGACCCGGGCCTTTGGCGGCAGGTTCTCCCTCAGGGCCGGGATCGCTTACAACCGGATGGACAAGGACGACATCCGGCCCAACAAGGCTTACACCTTTGTCGGCCAGAACCGGATCACCGCGGTCTCGGCGTACGATTTGATCGATGAAGCCATCGACGTGAGGTTCAACGGGAATCCCATCCGCTGGATCAGCCCGGAGAAGGCCTACCGGATCTTTGCCGATCATCCCGATTGGTTCACGCTGAACTCCAGCGCGGTCCAGAACGCGGTCACCAACTCCAAGCGCATGATCGAGGACATCTCGGCCGCCTACCTGCGCTTCGATCTGAAGTTCCGGCAGAACCGGGCCAACCTGACGGGCGGACTGCGCTATGAGCGGACGGACCTGGACGGGTGGAGCCTGTTGAAGGACACCTTCGCGATCTACCAGCGGGACAGCAGCGGCAACCTGATCAGCAACGGCCGGGGCGGTTTCCTGCAAATCACCACCGACTCCACCCGGCTGGCCCAGCTCCAGTTCAAAGAGCGCGGGAACCACGAGCGCCGGAACTACGACGGCTTGTATCCGAGCGTCAACTTCAACTACGCCTTCACGGACAACCTGGTGGCGCGGGCGGCCTACGCGCGCACCCTCGGCCGCCCGGATGTACGCTACGTGGTCGCCGGCCTCACGTTGCCGGTGCCCACCGACACCAACCCGACGAGCGCCCGCACCATCGTGGTGGGCAATCCCGGCTTGAAGCCGTGGACCGCGGACAGTCTCCACCTCTCGCTCGACTCCTACCATCTCAAGGGCGGATTTGGCTCCCTCGGGGTCTATCGGAAAAGCGTGACGAATTTCTTCGCGCAACGCGGCACTCCGGCGACCCGGGAACTGCTGCAGGCGTACAACGTCGCCGACACGGACATCGAGTACATGCTGAACGACAGTTACGCGATCAAGCGGTGGGAGAACATTGGTGATGCGCTGCTCACCGGCGTGGAGACGAGTTACCGGCAGGATCTGTGGTTTGTGCCTTCCTGGCTGAAGCTGACGCAGGTGTGGGTGAACTACACGCATCTGCAGGTGAGTGGGGCGAATGAGGAGGACTTCGTCGGTTTCACGCCGGATATCCTCTCCTTTGGCGTGAACTATATTCGGTCCCGTTTCTCGCTCCGCTTGACGGGCGCCTACCAGGCCGAGACCAAGAAAGCATATATTTTGGCGGTCCCGGGCACCTCGGCTGAAGGTTTCATCCCGCCCCGCACCTACGAGTATCAGGCCGCCGCCACTCAGTACGGGGTGAGTGCCGAGTACGCCTTTACCAAGCGGCTTTCCCTCTACCTGAACTGGAACAATGTCTTTGCCGAGGATCTGCGCATCTATCGCCGGGCGCCGGACACGCCGAAGTACGCCCAGAACGCGCAGCGTTATGTGATGCCCTCCTATTTCATGCTGGGCGTCCGGGGGCGCTTCTGAAAGAGGGCGCGGCGGGTGCGCGGAGGCTGCCGAGCGGATTCTTCAACGATTTCATGCTGTTCGATTTTGACGAACTCAACGGGTGCGTGAGCGACGTGAAGCCGGCCGACGCCGCCGGTGCCGGCAACGGCGGCTCGCGCCTCCGCGGCTTCGGCATGCCGCAATTTCGCAACGGGTTTTCCATCATCCAGCAGCCGGACTCCCACAACGTCGATCGCGCCGAGGTGCTCAAGGGCCCCTCGGCGGGCATCCACGGCGCCACGGCCCCGGGCGGCGTGATGAATTTCATCACCAAGGAGCCGAAGGCCCGGGCCGAGTCCTCGCCCGCCTGCATCGGTGGCAGCTACGATTACCAGCGGATCAACGGCCGCACCAAAGCCACGCCGGCTTTGACTGGATCTATTTCGGGCAGAAATCGAAGACGTGGAACCGGACCAATACGACGGCCCTGCAGGCGCTCCTGCCGGCCGGCATCAGCCGCGCGTTGTGGCAAAAGCCCAGCCCCTACGACCTCGATTTCCTCCTGCGCGCCGGGCAGCCGGAACCCGACTCGACCTTTTGGCCGATGGTCGATGGTTCAACGAACAACATCTACACCGAGGAATTCGGCCTGTTCTCCAACCACACCGTGACGCGGCTGGATGATCGTCTGGTGCTCATGGGCACCGGCCGCTTCGACGCCTACCCCATCAAGCGCCAGCAGCCCCTCAGCACCAACCCGAAGTTCGTCGAGGCCACGTCCTCCCGGAACTACACCAACTACAGCACGGGCTTCAGCTACAAGATCAGCGGCCAGAAACTGTCTTCGACTGAGCTCCGGGTGTGCCCTCTTGATTCTGACGCTTTTCGCGGGAATCCGGCGACGAAGCAACGGTGGACGCGGGAGGCATCGGCAGGGGGACAAACCCCGGCTGCTCGGAAAACTCCCAACGCAGGCTGCGGCCGGCGAACGTGGTGCGAACCGCGCGGACAACGGAGGCGGTGCCCGCGAGGAACGGATCGGTCGTCCCCCGCGCATCCGGGCCGGCCACACGAGGGAAGACCTTGCCGGCGGCGTCGCGGTACGCCCACGTGCGCGCGCCGCTCGCATCCGCTGTGACGCTCGCCTGGCCGCCGACGAGCTCGCGCAGTTCGGGAGTGGCGAGCCGGGCGTTGAGCGCGGCGAGGTTCTCCTCGTAATTGCTCCAGCGAATCGCCGTGCGCGGCGCGAGCGGGTAGTTGAGAGGGTTGCGGTCGTAGCCCGGTTCACGGGCGCTGAACATGACGGTGAATTCGGGCGTCAGCGTCTGAACCGGCACCCCCTGGACCTCGACCGCCACCGCACCCTCCGTCGCGACGGTCAGTCGGTAGCGCGCATTCTCCAGCCGGGTGCCTTCGGCGGCGGCAACTGTGGTGGCGGCGAGCGCGGGCAGCAGGCGGCAAAACGCGGTTCGGGTTTTCATCGCCCGGCGCTTCGTCACTTGAGCCGCAGGCGGCCGACCGGGGACTTTTCCCGCAGGCCCGATTTTAAATCTGTCTCAAACCAGAACTCCAGCGGCGCGTCGCCCGCGACGGGCAGGGTGAAGTCGAAGGGATAAGCCGCATCCGCGAGGGCGCGAAACTCGCCGCTGCCCTGGCGGTAGTGCACGGTGCAGCGCGTGACGGCGCGTTCGAAGTCGGGCAGATAGACATAGGCGCTGGTCAAGGCCCCGGCGCCAAACGACAGCACGACACCGCGGGCGCCGTGCCAGCCGAGGTCGCAGACGCTCTCCGCGGGCAGGTCGGGCGTGCGGCCGAGAATCTGGTCCTGAAACTCCACGCGGCTTGCGACGCCCTCCACCATCAAGGTGGTGATGCCCGCGGCGGAGACGGCGACGGCAATCCGGCCGTCGGCCGCGAGCGGCAGCTCGCGCACGCGGCGGTTGTTTTCCCACACCACGACCCGCGCGGCGGGCGACCAGGCCAGGCGCCCGCGCCCGAGGGTGACGGTTGATTTCACCGCCGTCTTCGACTGGTTGGTGAGCACGACGGCCAGGGTGCCGTCGCCGCGCGCCGTGATGGTGTTGAGTTCCGGATGCTCCACCGTGACGACACCGCGCGGCATCCACAGCCACAGCTGGTCGGTGTCGTAAATCCGCCCCGGCCGGTCGCCATAGATCTTTTGCTGCAGATAGCCGTAGCCCTCGGCATAGCGCCCGGGGAAGTCGACCGCGCCTTGGGATTTCGCGAAGGCGTCCGTCACGAGATAGTCGAGCAGGAGCGCGAGGTGTGGCCAGATGTGGTTGTAATGAATCGAGGTGGCGGAATTGAGCTCGTCTTTTCCGCGCCGGGCGAAGTCGGGCTTTTCGTACGCGGTGTTGCGGGCGGTATTGAGGTGATAGCCGGGGAAACTCGTGTAGCGGCCGATGATGGCCGAGCGGGCAATGTCGTGCAGGAAGCGGTCGCCGGTCAGCGCAGCGATCCGCAGCATCCACGGTGCGTAGCAGGCGAGGAAGATGCCGCGGGCGCCCTTGCTCGTGGGGGCCGACTCGCTGGTGAGGCCGATCTCGGAAAGGCGCCAGGCGGGCGCACTTTCGGGCGCGGCCTTGATCCGGGGGAAGCGCGGCCCGCGGCGATAGGCCGGAGCCAGACCGTCCTCGTGCACGCGGATATCGCCGTCCGGAATGCGCGGCGCCAGCCACACAAATTGGGCGTAGTCCCTGGCGCCCTGGTGGGCGGCCGCGAGATAACGGCGGTCCCGGGTCTCCTCGTACAGCTCGAACAGTTCGATCCACTGCGGCGTGAAGGCGGTCCAGAAGAAGAGCCCGCGCGAGTCGGGATCGGTGAAGTCGGCTTGCCGCACCGCGACCCGTTGCCGCAGGTACGCATCGGCGTCGCGGATGGCGTGGTCGAGCCAGCGCCGTTCGCCGGTGGCGCGGTACAGGGCGAGGGCATGCGACCAGTTGTCGCCCCGGATCCTGCCCTCGAGGTTGAGCACCCGGTCCCGGCCGAAGAGCGATTCGGCCGCCGTGCGGAAGAACGGCGTGCGACCGCCGGAGATCGCAAACAGGTTGGCGTATTCCGTCAGAGGGGCGCCAAGCCCGCCGAGCCGGGAGGAGGCCGACTGGCCCTTCACCTTCGGGTCGGTGGTGAAGAGAAAGCGCTCGCGGGAGATGAAGTACTCGATCAGTGGGCGGGCGAGGGTCTCGTAGATGTCGCGGCGATCGGTGACGAGGGCGATGCCGAGCGGATGCAGGGCGGAGACGTTCTTCACCGCCCCGGGCACGTCGGTATCGTAGGCGAAACCGCGCAGGTCAGCGTTGAACTTCGCGTATTCGCTCAAGCCGAAGTCGAGCATGCGTTCGAAGGTGGCATTGAGGGAGCCGAGGGCGTTATGGCGCACGTCGGCGAAGCCAAAGAGCGAGCGGGCGATGTGTTCGTAGGTGGCCGAGAGGCCGGCCTTCGCCACCACCAGGCGCAGGGCGAACTCACGGGTCTCGCCCGCCTTCATCCGCGAACCGGCACCGCCGAGGAGCGGGGCGAAGACCATCGGCTGCGCCAGTCCACGCTGGTTGCGCAGCGCGACCCCGAAGCGGGAATTGGCGAGATTGGGGAGCGGCTGAAAGGGATACTCCGTCGCATCGGCCACGACGCCGATGGTCACACCCTGGCGCGTGACGAGCGTGGTCGGCAGGGGACAACGATAGGCGGCCTCGAGAAACGATTCATGCGGGAAGCGGCGTTCGTTGTAGATCAGCGGCTGCCACAATTCCTCGACCTCCGCGGCGGGCGACTCCGGTGCGCCGGTGTAGCCAAAGGAGTACCATCCGTCGGTGCGGGCGGTCGCGATCAGCCGCAGCCGCGCCGCCGTGCCGTCGGGCGGGAGATCAAGCTCGGCCCGGATCTCCGCCGGGCCGCCCGGCGGAAACCGCCAGTGAATTCGTCCGTCCTCGATCCGCGTGGCGGTGGCGCGCACCACGGTGGTTTGTCCGACCGCGAAGAGATTGGCGGTCCGGCCCTTTCCGTAGCCGCGGTCGGCGGCGGGGTCGAAACCATCCTCGACGTGCTGCCCCGTCGCCGGTCCGGCGGAGCGGTTCCCCCAGGTGAGCACGTTGTAAATCGATCCGGTGTCGCTCAGTTTCATCGCCGCCTCGGGAAACTGGCCCCAGCGCATCGCGAGGTCGGGATCGGTCGGCGTTGCGAGCACCGTCACCTCCGGCGCAAAGCGCGCCGTCGCGCCGTCGGGCGAGCGTACCTCCACGGAACCGTCCGTCGTCACGGTCAGCCGCCCCCCGGGGCCCTGCAGGAACGCCTGGGCGGCGACGCCCGGTGCCGCCAGCAGCGACAGTGCCAGGGACGCCAGCCCCAGCAACCCGCATCGGGCGCGGTTGCAGCGGGCGTGGGATCCGCTCCCCGCCGGGGGCCGGGGACCGCATTTTCGAGCCGGTTTCACCACGGCGCAGGAATCGACTCGGCGGCGCGTGAGCCCGACGCCCGGCCGCGTGCGCGCAGCGGCGAAGCGCCGACTTCGGCCGGCGGCGGAATGAAGCGGTCCCGGGTGACGCCGGGGAAAGAGGATGGGGTCATCGCACGTGCGGCCAACGCGACCCACTGCGCACGACTCCGGCCGCGAAGACAAAGCTGGAATCGGTCAACCGTTGACGTCGGCGGAGGTTCCGTCCTCCCTGGGTTCAGGTTGAGCTTCGAAGCCACCGCGAGGCGAAGTTATCCCGACGGCAGCAGGGCACTTTCCGGATGCGGACCGCGATGGTGGTGGCGCGGCCTCGAACCCCCCAACGAACCTCCCTCGATCCTCCCATGCCTACTCCCGGCTCCGTCAGCATGCGTGAAATCGCCCGCCAGGCGGGCGTGTCGGTGTCGGCCGTGTCGCTCGCGCTGCGCAATCAGTCCCGCGTGTCGGAGAAGGAGCGGCGGCGCATCCAGGCGATCGCGCGGCGTCTCGGCTACAAACGCGATCCCGAGATCGCCCGTTTGATGGAGCACCTGCGCACCGCCCGGGCGCAGCGGCGCGCCAGTGCGCTGGCCGTCGTCATCCCCGAACTCGATCGCGAGGGGTTGGCGGCTTATTTTCCGATCACCGAGATGTTGAAGGGCATCCGGGCGCAGACGGAGGAGGCGGGTTTTGACCTGGAGTTGTTTTTTCTGACCGACCCGGGCATGACGCCGGCGCGGGTGCGGAGCATCCTCGTGGCCCGCGGCATCAAGGGCCTGATTGTCGCGCCTTACTCCAGCGGGGTGGGCACGCTGGAGATGGACGTGACGGGGTTTTGTGCGGCCACGGCCGGCTACAGCATCGTGCGGCCGCCCCTGCACCGAGCGTGCCCCAATTACCTGCAGATGATGGACGAGTTGATTGATCATCTGCAGCGGCTGCATTTCCACCGGATCGGTTTCGTACTGACCTACTCGCGCGGGGGCATCGGCCACAAGCTGTTCACCTCGTCGTATCTCTACTACCAGAGCTTGTTGCCGCCGCCGGAGCGGATTCCGATTCTGCCCCGGGAGCAGGCCCACGAGCGCGCCATCGCCGCCTGGCTGAAGCGCTACCGGCCCGAAGTCGTGATTGGTTCCGGCCGGGTGTTTGCGCTGCTCCAGGGCATGGGGATCGCGATTCCCGGGGATTTGCATTTCGCCAATCTCGATCTGTCCGAACCGCCCCGCCAGGCCGCCGGGATGGATCATCGCTATCAGCTGGTGGGGAGCGAGGCGGTCAAACTCGTGCTCACCCAGTTTACGCTCAACCTGACCGGCGTGCCCCCGGACCCCAAGGTCGTGTTGGTAGACAGCCACCGGCGCGACGGCTTCACGCTGCCCACCGAGCCGCTTGATGTGGCGACGACCATGCCGCCGCGCCAGAAGCGCTTCGTGCGGGCGGAAGGGAATTGAGCGCCGTCTGCGCCGTCGCCCCGGCCCGCCGGTAAACTGTCGACGGCCCGGCGACTTGTGGCCGGACTCCAGGCCGACCAGCCTGGCGACCGTACGCCCCTCCATGCCCCCACTTCGAATTCTCTTCGCGGCTTTGCTCTTCGCCGGATGCCCGATCCGCCTGCTGCCAGCGAGCGATCCACTGGCGGCCGGTTTCGCCACCCCCCCGGCGGATGCGCGGCCGCTCGTGTGGTGGCACTGGATCAACGGCAACGTGAGCAAGGCGGGCATCGAGGCGGATCTGGCCGACATGAAGCGGGTGGGCATCGCGGGGGTTCAGATGTTCGATGCGAGCATCTACCTGCCGCCGGGGCCGATGCGCTACGGCACGGAGGCCTGGCACGAACACGTGCAGCACGCGATCCGCACGGCGGCGCAGCTCGGGCTGGAGTTTCACGCGATGAACACTCCCGGGTGGTCGGCGAGCGGCGGGCCGTGGATCGCGCCGGAGCGTTCGATGAAGAAACTGGTGTGGAGCGAGACGCCGTCCGAGGGCGGCGCCGCGCGCCTGGTGGTACTGGTGCGGCCGACGATTCCGCCGCTGAAGTTTCGCACGCCGCCACGCGTGCCGCAGCAAAACTTCTATCGCGACGTCGCCGTTTTGGCCGTGCCGGCTGGCGCCTCGCGCCGCACCGCCGAGTGGAACAAGAAGACCAAGCTCGAAGAAATGAGTCTCCTGGCGGCGCCGCTCGCCCTCGATCCGGCGGGTTGCATCCCGCGCGGGCAGGTCCTCGACGTCACCGCGAGTTTCGATCCGGTGGCGGGCACGCTGCGGGCCGATCTGCCGCCGGGGTCGTGGACGATCCTGCGTTTTGGTTTCACCTCGACGGGCTCGACCAACCATCCGGCGGCGCCCGAGGGCCATGGACTCGAGGTGGACAAGATGGATCCCGACGCCGTGTCGATGTACTTCGATCATGCGCTGGGGCGGATGCTGCGCGAGGCGGGGCCGCTGGCCGGCAAAACGTTTCGCGCGATCCTCTTCGACAGCTTCGAAGGCGGGCCGCAGAACTGGACCGACACGTTGCCGGCCCAGTTCCGCGCGCTCAAGGGCTACGACCTGATGCCGCTGCTGCCCGCGCTCACGGGCCGGATGATTGAGTGCGAGACCTTCACCGAGTGCGTGCTGCGCGACTTTCGCGGCGCCGTGGAGGAATTGATCGCGCGCAATTACTTTGGGACGATGCGGCGGCGGGCGCACGAGTCCGGACTGATCACATATGCGGAGGCGCAGGGCGGGCCGCTGAACCCGGTCTTGTGCGCGGAGCACGTGGATGTCCCGATGAACGAGTTCTGGATGCCGGAGGCGACGCCACGGATTCCGCGGATCAAGTTGGTGGCGTCGGTCGCCAACGTGCTGGGGCGGCCCATGGTCGCGGCGGAGGCGTTTACGGCCACGCCGGAAAACGGCCGCTGGCAGAACACGCCTGCGCGGCTGAAGGTGGCGGGCGACACGGCGTGGACGGCGGGCATCAACCGCTTCATCCTGCACCACTACACGCACCAGCCGACGGATGATGGCCCGGGCTTCGGGCTGGGGCGGTACGGCACCAACTTCGGCCGGCTGAACTCGTGGTGGGCGCTGGCGCCGGGCTGGGTGGCATACGTGGCGCGGGGCCAGTTTCTGTTGCAGCAGGGGCGGACGGTGGCGGACATCGCGTTTTTGCAGAATGAGGATCATGGATACGCCTATCCGGCGAAGATGGTGATGCCACCGGCGGGGTACGATTACGACATCGTGTATCCGCGGCACCTGGCGGCGATGACGTGGCGGGACGGCACGCTGCAGCTGCCGAGTGGGGCGGCGTATCGCGTGCTGGTATTGCCGGAAAACTGGGCGGCGGATCTGCCTACCCTGCGGCGGCTGCGCGAGTGGGTGCGGGCGGGAGCGGCGATCATCGGTTCGCCGCCGGTGGCACCGGCCGGGGTGAAGGACTTCGAGGCGCGGACGGAGTATCAGGCGGTGGTGGAGAATTTGTGGGAGCCCGGCGCGGGACGCGCCGGTCGACTTGGTGAAGCCGGCCTCGCTGCGGCCGGTGCGGCGGGAGTGGAACAGGGAAGGAACAAACCGGGGTCGACGACCCCGGCGACAATCAGGCGTGGTGCGGTGCTGGCAGAGACCTTGCGGGAAATCGGCGTATTGCCGGATGTGCGGTGGGTGTCGGCGGGGATAAACCCCGCCCCACCAAGAAAGCAGAGCGACGGCACCTCGGCCTCGGAGGAGGAGGGAGCGACGGTGACGGCGGTGACCTTTCGATCCATTCACCGGCGCACCGCGGGGGCGGACATTTACTTCGTGTTCAATCACTCGGATCAGCCGGCCGTGGGCGAGGCGACGTTTCGGGTGGCGGGCCGGAGGCCGGAGTGCTGGGACGCGGTGGCCGGCACGCATGCCGATGCCCCCGTGTTTCGCACCGGAACCGCGGGCACGACGGTGCCGCTGCACCTGGAGCCGCACGGTTCGATGTTTGTCGTGTTTCGCCGGCCGCTGCCGGAACGTTGGATCGAGTCGAGCGCACCGAGGTTGGAGACGTATGGCGGCAGGCTGCTGGCGCCGGCGGCGGGGGGGACGGTGCAGTTGCGAGCCAGCGACGGAAAGGCGATGACCGTGGCCGCGCCCGCCGTGATCGCACCGGTCGCGATCGCGGGACCCTGGCGGGTGGCGTTCGAGCCCGGACGCGGGGCGCCGCCGGAGATCGAACTGGCGCGCCTGCAGTCGTGGTCGGAGCATCCCGATTCCGGCGTGAAGTTTTTTTCCGGGGTGGCGACCTATCGCGCCGGATTTTCCACGTCGGCGGCACGCGCGGCCGGGGTGATCGCGTTGCTCGATCTCGGCGGGGTGGCGGACCTCGCCGAAGTGCGGGTGAACGGCGCGCCCGCGGGAAGGCTCTGGCAGCCGCCGTTTCGCGTGGACGTGACGCGCCTGCTGCGCCCCGGGGAGAATGTGCTGGAGGTGCGGGTGGCCAACCGTTGGATCAACCGCATCATTGGCGACGAAGGCGTGCCGACGGATCTGAAGTACCAGAAGCCCGGCACGAACAAGTTTACCGATGGGAAACTCGAGCAGTTGCCTCCGTGGTTGTATGATCGCTCGCGGATCGCGGAAAAACGGCGCGTGAGTTTCTCGACGTGGAAGCACTACACGGCCGACTCGCCGCTCGTGCCGGCGGGGCTGCTCGGCCCGGTGCAAATCGAATGGCGGGCGGTGATCGAGCCCTAGAAAAAAGGGGTCATGCACGGAATCCGGACAATATCGCCTTAAACTCCGCCCGCTCCGTTGCGCCAGTGGCACGGAAGCGGTGCAGCAGGGAACTGATGCTGTCGCTTGCTCCCATCTGGAGGCGTTGCGCCAGCCATACACGCGAGACGGAAGTTGTTTGTTTGAGCGCGGTCGCAAGGATGAGCTTTTCCGCCGCGGATTTCTTTCGGGGCAGGTTGTCCAGCGCGATGCCGAATGCCGTGGCCAGGGCGCGGAGTTGGTCCTCCCATAGTTCGATCCGCGCCAGCCGCACCGCCTCCCGGTCTGCGCCCAACAATGAGAAGCGGGTGGCCCGGTCGGACCGTTGACTGAGTCGGGCGCGAATTTCGGCGCGAAATGCCGCCGATCCGATCGCCCACGTCCGGGTCAGCGCCGCGAACTTCTCGTCGCGAAAGCGCGGGTCCTTCTCCACCAGCAGCGCAAGATAGTGCCGGTAGCTCCGCCAGCCCGCCGTCGAATCCGCCAGCCCGCCGCTTTCCATCAACACCGTCGACGGCTCCAGCCACTTTGGCCGGTGGCGGCGCGGAAACCAAGCGAGGCTGCTCCACGGAAAATCGCCGACCCGCGCGGCCTCCACGATGTCCGCCTGCACGGGATTCAGGTGAATGTAATGCGCCACTTGGGCCAGCGCGTGCCCGGGTTCGACATGGATGGCCTTGTACCGGCCCTGAAACGGCCGGCCCACCTCACCGCGGAAGCGATTGAACCGCTGGGCCCACGTCCCTTGCAGCCACTGCATCCCAGCGCTCAGATTTGGCTCCGGCGTCTCGATCGCCAGGTGAAAATGAGTGCCCATGATCGCGAAGGCGTGGGCCCTCCATCCGTAGCTCGTGCAGGCCTCGTCGAGGCAGCCATAGAATGAACGGGCCGCACCGTCCGTTGTGAACAAATCGCGGCGATAATTGCCGCGATTGATCACGTGATAGCACGCTCCGGAGAATTCGAGTCGGAGTTTTCGGGGCATACAGGCGCCAACACGGCGCCCTTACCCCGACAACACCCGCACGCTTTCCAATCCTCACGTCTACCCAATTCATGGTATGCCCGGATTTGTCCGGATTCCGTGCATGACCCCTTCGGATCGGCCCCTTCGGATCGGCCCCCAGCGGAGCCGGCCACGGGCGGTTGGGCAGCCACGGCGCAAAGTGCACCGACCAGACTGAGGAACGAGATCGAAATAAACCGGGGTTTCATGGGGAAGCTATTCATGGGGTTGGACGGGGATGCGCGAGGACGGGTGACGGCGTTTTTGAACGGGCCGCAGTGATGCGGTAAAGCTGGCCGGCGGTCGTGGAGAAAGTGAGCACATGCCCGGGGCCGACAGCGCGGCTCTGCTCGGAGCCGATTTGGAACGGTGTGCGGGCGCGCACGGTGCAAGAGCCGCTGTGCTGGGGTTGCACCGTGGCGGTCGCGAGCGTTCCGCCTTGCCATTTGACGCCGACCAGAAAGCCGCCGCGCGCGCGCAGGCCGGAAACCGACCCGGACTTCCACGCCGGAGGCAGAGCAGGGAGTAACTCGAGTTCGCCGGTGTGGCTCTGGAGTAGCATCTCGGCGATGGCGGCGGTGGTCGCGAAGTTCCCATCGATCTGGAAACACTGCGTGGTGCCGCCGAGGCGCGGGTGCGCATCCATCAAATTAGAGAATGTGGTGCGCTCGAGCTGCAGTCGAAGTTGCTCGTGTGCGAGCGCGCCATCGCCGAGGCGGGCGGCGAGGTTGAGGGCCCAGCCGCGACTCCAGCCGGTCCAGCCGCCGTTGTTGGCGAGGCGACGGAGCAGAGCCTGCCTCGCCGCGGCGGCGAGTGCTGGCGTACCGCGTGGCGTGATTTCATCGCCGGGGTAAAGGGGGTAGAGGTGCGAGTTGTGGCGATGGCCGGCCTCGGGGTCGGTATAATCGGCGCGCCACTCGAGCAGGCGCCCGTCGGCGCCGATTGAATAGGGTGCGAGCGCGGCAATTTTTTCCTTCAATTCGGCGCGCAGCTCGGCGTCGATGCCGAGGATTTCCGCGGCGCGGAGAGTGTTGCGGAAAATGTCGCGGCAGATCGCCATGCTCATCGTGACCCCAACATCGAGGTTCGCGGACTTGCCGTCGTCGGGGCTGACAAAGTAGTTTTCGGGCGAGTAACTCGGGCTCGTGAGGAGCCGGCTGGTGCGCGGATCTCGCACCAAGGTGTCGAGGTAGAAGAGCGCGCAGTCGCGCATGAACGGGTAGGCGTGGTGTGCGAGAAATTCGCGGTCCCCACTGAACTGATAGTGTTCCCAGAAATGTCGCGCGAGCCACGCGGAGAAATCGGGCCACGTGCTCTCGGTGGTTTTCGGGCCCCAGTTGGTCATGGCGTGAAGCACGAGGCCGCGCGCGCCGTAGGAAATGCGCGCCGAGGCGCGGCCCGCCGGCACGAACGTCTCGATCAGGTCGAGCAGCGCGGTGTGGCACTCGGCGAGGTTGGCGGTCTCCACCGGCCAGTAGTTCATTTCCACGTTGATGTCGGACGTGTGCTGGCCGAACCACACGGGCAACAGCGAGTCATTCCAAATTCCTTGGAGCGCCGGCGGCAACGTGCCGGGGCGGGACGATGCGATCATCAGGTAGCGGCCGTATTGAAAATGCAGCGCGAAGAGATCCGGATCGCGGTCCTTGGTTTGATCGACGCGGTTGTCCTGCGCGCCCCACATCTGCGACCAGATGCGGCGATTGGTCGGCATGTCGGCGGAGCGGGTGCGGCCCAGGTCCAGATCGACGCGGCGGAAGAGCGCCTGATGATCGGCGGTATGCGCCGAGCGCAGCGCCTCATAGCTCCGCCCGGTGAGCGCGTCGAGATCACGCGTCGCGCGGGCCGCGGGATCGGCGCCGCGGAAATCCGTGCCCGCGGACATGACGAGGGTGACGCGGTCGGCGCCGCTCACCCGGAAACCCTCTGGCGTCGGCGCGAGCGTGCCGCCCTCGTTGCGCACCTCGAACTGCGCGTCGAATATTGTGCCGTCAGGATGGCCGCGGCCACGCCAGGCAAAGCGATTGCCGCCCAAATGCGTCCACGTCGGTCGCGGCGGCGTGGTGACGCTCTCGAGCTTCGCGCCGAGTTCGGCGTCATAGCGATACATGTCGTCCTTCACGTCGCGCCGGTAGTCGAGCGTGGCGGAAAACGACAGCGCGCCGGCGCGATCGGCCATGAGGCGAACGACGAGCGCCTGGGCGGGAAAACTGGAGAACACCTCGCGGGTGAACGTCACTCCGCTCACCTTATAGGCGGTGGTCGCGACGGCGGTGTCGAGGTTGAGCTCCCGCCGGTAGTTCTCTTCGCGCGCGGTGCCGTGGTCGAAGTGCAGGAAGAGATCGCCGAGCGGCTGGTAGGCGTGGCGGGCAGTTGAGGTGCCGGGCACGACCTCCGGCGCACCAAGGTGGAGCGCGCTCTTTTCAGCGTCGGTGAGCTTGAACTGCTGTGCTTCACGGAATTTGCCTGCGAGAAGCAGTTCCTCCTGGCGGCGGAGTTTTTCGCGGAACGTGGGGTCCGCGGTCTTCGGCGTGGGCGTGCCGGACCAGATGGACTCCTCGTTGAGTTGGATGTGATCGCGGTGCACATCGCCGTAAACCATCGCGCCGATGCGGCCGTTGCCGACCGGGAGCGCCTCCTCCCAATACTGCGCGGGGCGGTCATACCAGAGAAGCCAGCGGCTGGGCGTTTCTGCGGCATGTCCGCGGGCAAACAAGGCCAGCGTGAACAACGCGACAAGCTTAAGGGACGGAGTTCTCATGGGGTGGCGGCAGCATGACGCATCGGCGTCGCCGCGAAAAGGGCCAGGCGGCCGGTTGCGCCGAAGGCCACGAGGAGCGGCGCCAACCGCCACCGGGAAACAGGGCAAAGGACGAACGAGCCCTTCGAGAACGGTGTTTTCATGTGCGGACGGGCAGCGTGGGGTTATCGGATCTTGGCGGGCACGAATCAGGCGGTATCTGCGGTGGGAAAGAAGCAGCGCGCGCGGGTCGGGCCAATTGTCGCGCCATTGCAACCGTTCAATTCCGAGGCTGGCGGCGCGCGAGAAACCGGTGAAGAAAACGGCGCCGGGATCGCCGGCCTAGGCGCGCCCGCTGCGAGTTGATGTTAACGACCCCGCCCGCGTCGCCCGAGCCGAGCAGTGGCGTCTGGTTGAGTGACCTGCTCATACCGGTGACGGAATTGAGGCGGAAACCTCACGCTTCAGAACGAGCCCTTCACGCCTGCGGCGATCGTCGTGCCATAGTCGGACCGCTGGTAGGTGCGCGCGTAGCCCGGGGTGCTGGGGCCATAGCGCTGGACGACTTCCGGTTCGCGGGTGATGTTGCGGGCGCCCAGGAAAAGACCGAGATGACTCGCGATCCGATACTCGGCCTCCAGGTCGAGCGAGAGGCGGGCCTTCACATATTCGCGGGTGCCGGGTTCGGCCACCCCGCCGACAATGGTCCGGTCCTGGCGGCCGCGGGAATTCCAGTTGAGCCGCAGGTTGAATTTCGGGCGGTCGAGACTGATGCCCCAGTTCTGGCTGAGGGGGATGAAGCCGTTGAAGTCCGCGCGCGCCTCGCCGGACAATTTCAGCTTGGTGATGTTATACCGCACGTTCACACCGCGCGCCCAAGCCGGCAGGAACTTCAGGGGCTGCCGGTAACTGAACTCGATGCCGTCGACCCGGGTGGCGCCCGCCACATTCTGTTGCGAGCGGAGGATGTAGTTGCCGGTAGTATACGACGGGTCGATGCCATACCGATCGAGCAGCTCGGGCGTCGCATCGACGTCCTCGCTGCTGAAGAAGTCCTGGATGTCTTTCCGAAACACCCCGGCCGACAATTCCCCTCCGCCCTGCGGGTAAAACGAGAGCGCGAGATCGTAGTTGCGGGCCGTCCACGGGCGCAGCTCGACATTGTTGATCGTGATGACGCGGGAGGTGGTGTTGGGATCGGGCAGGGTCGTGCCGGGGATGATGAAGTTGAAGTTCGGGCGCGAAAGCGTCTCCGCGTAGCTGGCGCGCGCCACCAGATCGGACGTGAGGTTGTAGGTCAGATTCACGCTGGGGTAGAAATCACCGTAGTCCTTGGCAACTTCCGCCCCCCGTTCCACATACTGGAGCCGCGCGAGGGCCAGCGCGTCGCCCACGATCTTGATCGGACGGCCGGCGTTGAGGATGAGATTGCCGGCGGCGTCGCGTTGATAGGTGCGACCGAGGTCGTTGATCGGACCGGAGCCTTCGTCGCGCGTGCGCTCGTAGCGCACGCCGGTGACGATCCAGAGCCGGTTCTCGAACAGCCGCAGGTCGAACCGCAGATACTGCGCTGCGATCTCCTCGGTGATAACCTTCGAGTTCAGCACCTTTTGCTGCACCTGGAAAACATCATCGTGCCGGAAGTATTCCGGGTGCGCCACGAAGAGATCGTAGGCCTTGAGCGGACTCACATACTCATAGCGGCCCAGGTTGTAAGGCGCGCCGATCTTGCCCGCGTGCGGGTCGACGAGATCGTAGTTCGCCGCGGAGTTGTCCGTGTTGTTGGCGACACCGTCCGGCCCGAGAAAAGTCCACTGCCGGAATGGCCGGTCCGCAAACGACGTGACGCTGCGGAAATCGACGCCGGCCTTCACCCGCACGGGCACGCCGACATCGAGATATCGGCTCAGGCTGGCATTGGCATTCTTGTTCGTGTTGATCGAATCGACGGGGTTGGTGTTGACGAGCGTCAGATTATAGCTGCCCAGCGCCCGCAGATCGACGGGCACGCCGGCCGGCGTCGTGGCGGAAATCTCCCCGGGAATCGAATCGCTGATGCCGGCATAACGCACCCGGAGCCCGGTGCGGCTGAGCTGCGTGCTGTTGAACCAGCCGTGCTCCATGTCGCGGAAATAGGCGCGGGAATTCGAGTAGGAAGCGGCGAGGTCGAACTTCCAGACCGGCCCGTCGTGCCGGTACTGGCCGCTGATCACATAGGTGCGGCGCAACGCCCGGCGCATGCTCACCGAATGCGCATTCGAGGCGAAGGTGGCGGTGTTGTTGCCGCTTTGGGTGAAGGTGGAGTCGAAAGCCGACGGGACGCCGGTCGCCGTATCATAGATCTGGTTCCGAAACACGGCATCGAACTCGTTCCATGAACCGCGGATGCTCACAACATCCCGCGGGGCGAAGCGCCAGTCGAGCGTGGCGCCGAGCGAATGGCGTGCGGTGACTTTCGGGCCGTCGATGAAGCGATAGCTCGTCAGGGCGGGGTTGGCGATCGTGGCGACGGTGCCGGGCGTGCCGACGTTGCTGGTGGGGCTCCAACGGGGGACGGAGACGTATTGGCGGTTGAAGATGTTCGTTTCCATCCCGGTGAGCGTGAAGCCAAAGTTCCGGGTCACGGGCCGGATATAGCTGAATTCAAAGTTCGGCTTCAGCTTCACGGTGGGCTCGCGCTCGGGTCCGGGTGACTTGTGGAACGAAAGGTAGTCCACGTCCTGGATGTTTTGGTGGAGCATGTTCACATAGGCCTTGTAGCTGAACTGCGGCCGCGAACGCTCGAACGCGCTTTTGCTCACGAGGTTGATCGTGCCGCCGATCGCGTCGGCGCGGGCTTCGGGCGTCGGTCCTTTCGTCACCTCGACCCGTGAGATGTTGTTGATCGAGAGCTGGTCGAATTCGAACTGGCGGTTGGCCACGCCGGCCCCGGTGCTGGCGACCGGATTGCCATCGATGTTCACCCCGGTGTTCTCCGGGGGCAGACCGCGCACCGACGCCGTGCGGGCTTCGGCTCCCACGTAATCGAGCGTCACGCCGGGAATGAATTTCAGAAACTCGCCGATATTGCCCTCGGTGACCCCGCCGAACTCGTCGGCGGCGACGACGTTTTTGAGGTTGGGGGCGAAGCGCTGCTCGTTGATCGCGATGGCGCTGGCGTTGGTCTCCTTGGTCGAGGCGACGACGAAGGCGTCGAGCTGGATGGTCTCGCCCTCCTTCGCGGGCGCGAGGCCGGCCGCGGTGAGGACGAAATCCATCGTCGCGGTCCGGCCCGCGGCGACCTCGACGGTGGCGGACTGCGGGGCGAGGCCGGTGAAGAACACCCGCACGATCGCGGGGCCGGTGGCGAGGCCGGTGAGGCGGTATTCGCCGAAGTTGTTCGTGAAGACCTGGACGGTCGTGCCGTCGACGGCGACGCGGGCGTTTTCCAGGTAGGCGCCGCTGGTGACATTGAGCACGCGCCCCTCGATCGTGCCGGGGCCTGAAGTCTGGGCGCGGGCGGCAAGGCACGCCACGAGCAGGGAAAACAGCGCGATGAGTTGGGTGGGGAACAGGCGGGTGGCGAGGCAGGGTGTTTTCACGGTTGGAGACCTGGCGGGGGAGGTTGACGACAAATTCAGGTGGGTGCGGCCAGTCGCCGCCAGGGGCAGGACTGGCGCCCCACCCAAGCCACCACCCTGCGCGGGAATCGGGGCCGGGCCAAGTTCGGCGTCGTTGAAACCCTTCAATTCGCAGGCTTGCGGCAGACGAACCGAGGGTCTGAAGTCGGCGTGTCGCTGGTTGCCCCTCCGTGATCACCCTCCAACAAATTGCCCAGGCGGCGGACTGCAGTCTGGCCACCGTTTCGTATGCGTTGCGCAACGACCCGCGCATCCGCGCCGAGACACGGGCGCATGTGCAGGAGATTGCGCGCGGCCTGGGCTACCGGCCCAATCCGCGTTTCTCCGCCCTGATGGCGCACATCCGGCGATCGCGGCCGGTGTCCGCGGGTGAACGCATCGCCTTTGTCTGGGTGCATACGTCGCGAAAAGAAGGTGCGGACGATCCGTTTCTGCAGCGGGTTTTCCGGGGCGCTCGGCAGCGGGCGGAGTCACTGGGTTATCACTTGGAACAGTTTTGGACGAATGATCGCCAGATGACGGACCGGCGATTGTCGCAGGTGATTACAGCGCGCGGCATCGTGGGGGTGCTGCTCTCGCCGGTCATGCATGAAGCCGAGGTGGCGCTGGATTTCGAGTGGGAGCACTTTGCTCCCGCCGTCATCGGCAGTGCGCGGTGGAATCCTGAGTTCCACCACGCCGGGCACCACCACTATCTGGCCATGCGGCTGACCCTCGAGAAACTCGCCACCGCCGGCTGCCGGCGGCCGCTGGCGATCATCGAGGGCGCAGTGAACGAGCGGGCGCGGCGGGCGTGGCAGGCCGCGTTCCTCGTCTACCATCCGACCCCCGCGCTCGCCCACGAAACGATTCTGATCGGACTGCCCGCCTCTGCGCGGGAGATCGCGCGGCGGATCCGTGTCGCCCGGCCCGACGGCCTGATCGTGAGCGACGAGACCCTGATCGACCAGCTCGTGGCGCGCGGAATCCGGCTGCCCACCGCGGAAATTGCGACGCTCCATTGGACTTCGACCCGGCGGGAGATCGCCGGAATTGATCAAGGCTACGATTTGGTCGCGGCCAATGCGGTGGACCTTGTCGTCAGCCAGCTCAACAGCAACGAGACCGGCGTGCCGGAGTTGCCACGGATGATGCTGTTTCCCGGTCGCTGGGTGGCGCCGCGCCGGCCGCGACGTGGGTGAGGGGGCGGGTGGGGTGGCGGCGGAGGCCGGGACGGGCCGAGGGTGGGGCAAAAATCCGCACACCTTTCGCCAATCAGTGCGGTGCGGCTTGCGGCCGGGGTCCGCTACAGTATGGACCGTTTATTCACCCCTTTCGGCAGCGTCTTCGTGACACGGGATGATAGCCCCGTTGAGGCTCGTACCCTCGTGCTGCCGCCACTTTTCGCCGCCGGCGGGCGCTGGGAAAATCGTCGCTCCCGGGTCAGTTCCCAAATTCTGATGTGCCCGTGCGATCAGGGCGCATCTGGCGGTTGGCGGTGATGCCTCTGGGAGTAGCGCCGCGTCTCTGACCGGCGGGCGCCAGGCGAAGACTGGCGCTACGGGTAGGACCGGGCTCAACGCCACCGTCAACTCTGAGATACGCTCGTGCGATCCCGCGCGACGAAGGTGCTCGCGGACAACCTGCGGGCGCGATTTACTCGGGGCTCGCCGTTGCGCGCGGCTCATGCCCGGGTGCGGTGGCCGAATCCATGCTGTCCCACAAAATCAACCCCGGCCTCGAACTGCGGCTCCTGCAGCCCGCGGATGCACCGGCGTTGTTTGCGCTGATCGACGCCGATCGGGCGCCGTTGCGCACGTGGCTGCCCTGGGTGGACGACACCACGAAAGTCTCCGATAGCGTGAAATTCATCACGAAGGCACTGAAGGAAAGGGCGGAGACGCGGGCGTTCACCTGCGGCATCTGGTCGGCGGGCCGCCTCGTCGGCGTCATCCGCCACAACCGCATCGACTGGGGCAACCGGATTTCCTTCCCCACCTACTGGCTCGCTTCCTCCGCGCAGGGTCGCGGCGTCATGACGCTTTGTCTGCGGGCGTTCAACGTGCACGCGTTCGAGCAGCTCAAGCTCAACCGCATCATCGTCGCGGTCGCGACCGGCAACACGCGGGGGCAGGCCCTGCCGCTCCGGCTCGGGTTCAAGCAGGTAAGCACGCTGCGCAAAGCCGAGTGGCTGTTCGACCACTGGGTCGATCACTTCATCTACAGCCTGGTCCCACCCGGCCTTGCCCAGGTGCCGTCCACTCCGGAGGCCACGGCTTAGCGCGTCGCGTCCAGCGTCCCAGGGATTACGTTTCCTGCTGCTGCACGGTCGCCCCGGCCACCCACGCGCCTTCGATCATGCTTACCACCGGATTGGCCGGCACTCCGCGTTCCTGGCGGTGCAGCTGTGCCACCAGCAGGTCGACCGCCGTGGCCCCAAGCACATCGATTTTCTGGTCGATCCCGGCGATGGGTTGCCGGGGATCGCGGTGCATCACGGCGAGGCCCAGGCGCGCGAGAGCCGCCGCGCCCAGTTCCGGGATCAGCGCGCCCTTGATCATCCGGGTGCCGGTGACGATCAGCGCGTCCGGACGGTGTTCCCGCATCCAGCCGGCGAGGCCGTGGAGCGCCTCGTTGCCGAAGAACGGCGGCAGGGGCGTGGTGCCCGCGGTCGCCGCGTCGGCGGCGAGGGCGCCGCTGTAGGCGTGGTTGGTCCGCACTCTCACGCCGCCATCCACCGCAAACGCCGGCCGGCGGTAGCCGTGTTCCCGCAGCCTGCGCAGCACCAGCGTCGCGTTGTGGAAATGGTGCGGCACCACGCGGTGGAAACGCGGCTCCGTGATGGAATAACTCATCGCCACCGTCGCAAACTGCGTCCAATCGAGCCACCCGGCGAGCGACAGCGGCACCCGGCCGGGCGGGAGCAGCAGGCCGGTGATGCCGCGGGCCTGCAGCATGCGGGTGAGACCGGCCGGATTGTCGGCGAACAGCTCGATCGCGATCTTGTCGATCACATAGCCGAGCTGGGCCGCCCGGTGCTCGACCCCCGCAATCAACTGTTGCGTGTAGCCATCGTCGTTGATCGCCAGCAACCCGAGATTGGCCTGCGTGTGCCGGATGCGCCGGCTGCGCACGTGGCTCATCAAGTGGGTGAGCAACGGGTCCGGTTGGTAGCCGAGCCGGCGGGCCTCCCGTTCAATCCGCGCCCGGGTCGCCGCCGAGACATGGCCGCTGCCGCGGAGCGCGTAGGACACGGCCATCGCACTCACGCCGGCGGCGGCGGCGATGTCGGTGATGGCGGGACGAGGTTTGCGCGGCATGGCGACCAACCGATGTTTACATTAAACGCGCAGCGTGGTGGCGAGGCCTTTCGGCGGGGCATTGACTTGGCGCTCCATCGCCCCAACCGCTCATGCCATCGTTTCCTACTTCAGGTTGCATCCTTCCCTGCCGGTCGCGCGGTGGGTGGTCCTTCTGCCTGATTCTCCCAGAACTCGTGTCGCCATGATTTCCGTTCGTCTCCTCCTTGTCGCTTTCCTCCTCCTGGGCTTGACGGCGGCGGCGTCCGCCGCCCTCCCGGCCCGTCCCAATCTGGTGTACATTCTGGCCGACGATCTCGGCTACGGCGACGTGGGTTGTTACGGCCAGCGGCAAATTGCCACCCCTCACCTCGATGCCCTCGCGCGGGAGGGCATGCGCTTCACCCAGCACTACGCGGGCAACACCGTTTGCACGCCCTCCCGCTCGAGCCTGCTCACCGGCCGCCATCCGGGTCATGTCCGTCATCGCGACAATCCGCGCTTTGTCGACAGCTACGGCTTCCTGCCGGAGGAACTCACCTTTGGCGATGTCATGCGCCGGGCCGGCTACGCCACCGGCATCGCCGGCAAATGGCACGTGGGCGATCGCGCCGATACGACCGACATGGCCCAACATCACGGCTTCGATTTCGCCTATTGCGTGGGTTATCCCTATCCCGCCGGCGGCATCGAGCACTGGCCGAGCCACCTCTTCACCAACGGAGTGGAGACGCCGATTCCGGAGAACCAGGACGCCCGGCACGGCCGTTATATGGACGATCTCTACACGGAGGCCGCCCTGCGCTTCATGGAAGAGAACCGCGCCCGGCCGTTCCTGTTCTACCTTTCCTTCCAGAGCGTGCATGCGCCCATCGACGGGAAAATCTCCCCGACCTATGCCGGCCGCGACTGGCCGGTCGTGGAAAAGACGTTCGCCTCGATGCTGGAGCGCATCGACGAAAATGTGGGCCGCGTCCTCGCGACGCTCCAACGCCTCGGGCTCGCCGATCACACGGTGGTTTGCTTTACCAGTGACAATGGTCCGCATCGCGAAGGCGGACATAATCCGCTCTTCTTCCACAGCAGCGGGCCACTCCGGGGCGGCAAACGCGATTTGTACGAGGGCGGCGTCCGGGTGCCATTGATCGTGCGCTGGCCCGGCGTCGTCCGGCCGGGAACCGTCAGCGATCATGTCAGTGCCTTTTGGGATATGCTGCCGACCTTCGCCGAGATCGGCGGCGGCACCGTGCCGCCGGGACTCGATGGCATCAGTTTCGCCGCCGCGCTGCGCGGACAGCCGCAGACCCAGCACGCGTACCTCTATTGGGAGGTGATCGACCAGGGCGGCAAACAGGCGGTGCGCCTCGGCCACTGGAAAGGGGTCCGCCTCAATGTCAGCCAGGATGAAGCCGCCCCGTATGAACTATACGATCTCGCAATCGACCAGGCGGAAACGAATGACGTCGCCGCGGCCCATCCCGAGGTCGTCCGGCGGATTGCCGCGATCGCCCGCGAGGCGCACGTGCCGTCGACCATGTCGGCGTTGCTCCCCGCCGAACGGGCGCGGGTGATGCCGGCGCGGAAGACGCCGCGATAACCTGTGGCGGGCGCGGCCCGGTTCGCGGTCCGGGCGTTTACGTTAAACCTACGATCCCGTCGCGTGGCGTCCGGCGCCTGCTTGGATGGGGGCTGCTGGCGTCCGTTTGCCCGGGCCGCCGCTCAACTCGCCTACCACCATGAAAACCCTCGTACGTTCACTTCTCGGTCTCGCCACCGCCCTCGCCGGGTTGGGGTCCCTTTCCGCCCAGACGGCTGCGACCTCCTCCGGCGTAGCGCCTCCCCCGGCGTCCCGGGCGGAAGAAGCCGTGGTGCTCTCGCCTTTCGAGGTCTCGACCTCGAAGGACGTCGGCTTTGTCGCCGCCAGCTCGCTCGCGGGCGGGCGGCTGGCCGGCGACCTCAAGGACACCCCGGTGGCCTATTCGGTGCTGACGCGCGAGTTTCTCGACGCCCTCGACATCAACGACCTGATGGAAGCGAGCGAGTGGACGGTGAACACGACCAGCCTGCAGGGCGCGGGCCAGGAGGAGATTTTCGGCAATGGTTTCGAGCTGTCCTCGCGGGGCGTGAGCATGGGGGAGAAGCAGCGCAATTTCTTTCCGCTCAATGTGAATTTCGACAGCTACAACCTCGACCGCTTCGACTATTCACGGGGAGCCAACGCCATTCTGTTCGGCCAGGGTTCGTTTGGCGGCGCCGCCAACGCGGTGACCAAGCGCGCGCAGTTTGCCGGCAACGCGAAGTCCACCGGCCGCATCACCTACGGTTCCTGGGACAACCGCCGGGTGACCCTGGACGACAACCGGGTCCTTTCCGATCGGTTTGCACTGCGCACCAACCTGCTCTGGCTGGACCGCCAGGGCTGGCGGGACTTCGAGATGGAGAAGAAACAGGCGGTGACGCTGGCGGCGACGTGGAGGATTGCGGAACCCACGGAATTGCTCCTCGAAGGCGAGGTCGGCCGGATCGACCGGAACAACCCGCCGACGTTTCTCAACGACCAGATCACCGGGTGGGACGGCGCCACAACGTATGCCGGTCTCGTCACCAATGCCAAGGCGCCCACCTCTGGCGCCATGGCGGTCGCCGGCGTGAGCCGCATCGGCAACGACACGTCCCCCTACTGGGTTTTCGCGCGCGACCTCGGAATGGCGACCGTGGAAAACTACGCCAACACCATGCGCACGATTGGCGGCGGCGCCAGCGCCACAACTCCCATTGGCGGCGTGCCGTTTCCCGCCGGCGGGGCCTCGTCGAACTACCAGTCCCGCCCGATCACCGAGGCGCTGAACGCCCCGGCCTGGCGTTTCGACCGCGCGATCGCGGGTTCGCAGTTTCGCGTGCCGCCCTCCAGTTTCGCGATGTCCACGCTCGCGCCGACGAACCAGCAGACCTACCAGTCATATTCGGCCTTCCTGCGCCACCGCATCGGATCGAATTTCTTCCTCGAGGCCGCCGCCAATTTCGCCCGCGAGGCGCGCCGGACCCAATATATCAACGGTCGCTCACTCAATGACGTCATCATCGACGTCAATGAGCGACTGCCGAACGGTGCGCCCAACCCGCAGTTTCTCGACGTCTATGGCGACGGTCAGCGCTCGCGGGGCAGTTTCGGCAACGACTACACGAGCGGGCGCGTGGCCGCCGCCTACCAGCTCGAACGCACCCGGGTCGGCGACTTCGTGTTCAACCTCATGGGCGGGGTGACCAACAACGACAACTACCAGCGCATCGAAAGCATGCGCGTGCTGCGCGACGCTGACTCGCGCAACTGGCCCTATAACGATCAGGTTTATTATCGCTACTATTGGCAAGGGCCCTCGCGTGAGTTGCCCGGGATCACCTCGGCCACCCTCGGCGGGGTCACTTACCCGGTGCAATGGATCGGCGACTCGCAGCGCGCGACCGATATTTCCTACACCAGGATCAGGACCAATTATCTCCAAGGGGCCGCCAAGGGGAAATTTTTCTCGAACCGCCTGCAGGTGCTGCTGGCTGGCCGCCGCGACCAGGTAAAGGTGAAGCGGACGATCAACGATTTCTACGCTGATTACCCGGCCGACTGGCCCGGCGGGACCGAATACCATTACCGCGAAGATGCCCCGGCGGATTATCTCACGCTCTCCGACATCCGCCCGCGCAATGCCACGACCCGGATCCCCTTGTCTGCCTCCGGCCGGTATCAAGACGACTACAACCCGCCGGTCGTGAACCTCAATGCCTCGACCTACTCCACCGGGGCGGTGTGGCACGTGAAGCCGTGGCTCAGCCTCTTCGGCAACTACGCCACCAGCTTCAATCCCTCGACCAGCCAGCTCCGCCTCGACGGGTCGCTGGTGCCCTCCCCGGTGTCGAAGGGCACCGACGTGGGGATCCGCTTTTACCTCCTCAAGGAGCGTTTGAATGTCAGCCTCGCCCGCTACGCCGGGGAGGAAACGGCGCAGCCGTTCGAGATCTCGTTTACCAGCGCCATTCAGAACATCGCTTTGGCGAACAAGACTGGTGACACGTCCAGCGACGGCAGCAACCAGCGCGGACTGCCAGTCGTGCCCCGGCAGGCTTTCGACCTGCGCGACCGCGAAAACAGCGGCTACGAAATCGAGGTGACCGCCAATCTTTCCCGCAACTGGCGGCTCACGGCCAACGCGGCCAAGGCCGAGGGCCGGCAAACCAACGCGTTCCGCGATACCCTCGCCTTTCTCGACCAATGGCAGGAGACGATGCGCCAGGTGGTAATTGACTCCGGAAACCGGTTCGACGCGACCGGCAAGCCCGTGTCCGACGGCACGTCGTCCTCCATCAGTCCCGATGCCTCCTCGGCGCGCAACGGCTGGATCACGATTTTCCAGAACAATCTGCCGAACATCGTTTCCGACCCGCAGAAGATGCCCGGCCTCACCGAGGCGTCGGCCAATATCTTCACCGACTACCAGTTCTCCGACGGCCGGCTCAAGGGCCTCCGTGTCGGGGGTGGGGTGAATTACCGGGGCAAGAAAGCCATCGGCTTCCGCGGCGGCGACACGATGCAGGATCCGGCGCAGCCGACCAACTTCGCCAGTGCCGGCGCAATCGACGATCCCAAGGTGGATGCCTTCACCCCGGTTTACTCCGATCCCTATACGATCGCGACCGTCACGCTTTCCTACGCCTTCCGGCTGCGGAATCGCCGCTCGGTCTCCCTGCAATTGCGCGTCGCCAATCTCTTCGACAACGACACGCCGGTGTACACCGGCGCGACGGTGCAGCGTGCCCCCGGCGGTGACTACACCCAATCGGCGGCGCGCGTGGCGACGCCCGTCAACTTCCGCTACCAGACGCCGCGCAGCTACTCGCTGACCGCCACCATGAACTTCTGATTCGCCTCTCCCGGCAGCTTGGGCACTGTCCCCGGTGGCGTTGGTGGCTGCTGCCGGGATCCGTCTCCGCCCGGCGCAGGTCTCGTCTCCCTCCTGATCATGGTCACGAATCTTCGACTCATCCCTCTGGCTCTCGGGTCGGCCGCGGCCTGGCTGGCTGCCGCGGTCGGTGCACCCGGGCCCAACGCCGTCCCCAGCCTGTCGCCACCGATCATGGTCGTCGAACCGGCGGTCATCCCGCTGGCCGCGCCGGAGGTGGTCAACCCGATGCGTGGACTCTACAAATGGCGGGGCACGGAAAGGAGCCCGCTCCCGCGACCAGCGTTCGACACCTACGATCGGTTTGACTGGCGCGATTTGGAGCCGGTCAAGACGGCCTACGATTTTTCCAAGATCGAACGCTTCCTGACGACGGCGCGGGCCGAGGGCCGCCGGGGCTCGTTCCGGGTGCGCTGCCTGGTGCGGGGCAACCTGTGCCCGGACTACATCAGCGCTGCGCTGCCGCAGGGTTGGTGGAGCCAGCGCGAAGCCAAGGGCAAGCCGCCGGAGATTAAGGGCGGAACCTACGTTCCCGACTGGAACGACCCCTTCTTCCTGGAGCGGGTGGACCAATTGCTGGCGGCGCTCGGGGCGCGTTATGATGGTGACCCGCGGATCACCCTGATCGACATCGGCATGTTTGGTGTCTTCGGCGAGTGGCACACCTCTGGCTTCACCTACCCCGGGCCTCCCGGCGCCGAACCCGCCACGCCCGCCTCGATGCGCCGCCTCATCGACGCCCACGTGAAGGCCTTTCCCCGGACGCGGCTCGTGATGATGAGCGGTGCGCCGGTGCTCGACTACGCCTTGGGCTTGTCGGACCGCATGGGCTGGCGGCGCGACAGTCTTGGCGATCGGCACTTCAACGACCTCCAGAAGAGCGCCGGCTGGGCGCTGGCCAAAGACCGTTGGAAAACCGCCCCGGTCATCACCGAATTCATGAACCCTCCGATCCTTGCCCTCGCGCGCACTCAGGTGGTGCCTTACCACGTCGCGCTGATCGGCAACGGTAACACGGCCCGAATCGAGCCCTTGGATACCGGCCAGATGGCCGACCTGTCGTTGATGGGAAAGCTCACCGGCTATCGTTTTGAACTCCGCCGGGTCTCGCTGCCCGGCCACGTCGCACCCGGCGGCACGCTCAGCCTCGAGGCGGAGTGGGCGAACGCCGGCGCCACCCCCGCCTACGAGCCGTGGTCCGTGCGCTACCAACTCCGTGATGCCCAGGGTCGCATGGCTTTCGAGGGCAGGAGCGAGCTGAACCTCGAAAAATTTCTGGTCGATGATACGCCCCTGCCTCTGCCCGGCGGTCCGAAAACGCCACCGGCGACCGCCCTCGACCGGCCCGTGGTGCGCCCGCCCGCGAGCATTGTCCGAGTGCGCGACTCGTGGAGGTTGCCGGTCGATCTGGCCGCAGGCACCTATGCCCTGCACGTGATCGTGACGCTGCCGGGCAGTTACCTGCCGCCGATGCAACTCGCCAACCAGGGCCAGGCCCGGGACGGCAGCTACCCCCTGGCCAAGCTCGTCGTCAATTAGACCTGATTTCACCGCTCCGGCTGCCGTCTCCCCCCTCCATCATGAAGATTCTCCCCGTGTTGCTCATCGTCGGTGTGGTGCTGGCCGGCCTGGCTCCCCGTCGCGCCCAAGGATCGGTCGCCTCATCCTCCGTTTCGTCCGCCATGACACCTCTCGCCAACACTGAACGCCAATACCTCTCCGGTCGCGGCCCGGCCGACGCCCTCCCGTGGGAGTTCACCGTCACTGCCGGTCGCCGCGCCGGCGAGGCGGCGACGATCCCCGTGCCGTCGCAGTGGGAATTGCACGGCTTTGGCTCCTACCACTATGGCCAACAGCCCAACAAGTCCGACGAACATGGCCGCTACCGCACCCGCTTTACCGTGCCGGCGGCGTGGAAGGACCGCCGCGTGCGCCTGGTCTTCGACGGCGTGATGACCGACACCGCCGTCACGCTCAACGGCCATTCTGCGGGTCCCGTGCACCAGGGCGGGTTCACCCGCTTTCGTTACGACATCTCGAAACTCCTGAAATTCGGCGACGGCGCGGCCGGCGAAAATGTCCTCGAAGTCGACGTCGCCAAAGTCTCCGCCGACCCCGAGACGGAGCGTGCGGAGCGCGCCGCCGACTACTGGGTGTTTGGCGGGATCTACCGCTCGGTGTGGCTCGAGGCGCTGCCGGCGCAGGCCATCGAGCAGGTCGCCATCGACGCCCGGGCCGACGGTGCCTTTGCGGCCGAGGTCACCTTGTCGTTTCCCCGTGATGTTGATCGGGTCGAGGCGCAGATCCTCAACGCCGACGGCACACCCTTCGGTGCACCGTTCGGGGTCCGGATTCCGGGTGGGGGTGCCGGGCGCGTGCCACTCGCCGCGCATCTGACCGCCCCGCGGCTTTGGACCGCCGAGACCCCGCACCTCTACACGCTGCGGCTCGCATTGCGGCGGGGAGAGGAGACCTTGCACACGTTTTCCCAGCGCTTCGGCTTCCGCACCTTCGAGGTGCGCGACGGCGAGGGTCTCTACCTGAACGGCCAGCGCATCCTGCTGAAGGGGATCTGCCGCCACAGCTTCCGTCCCGACACCGGCCGGTCGCTCACCCGCGAGGATTGTTATGCCGACGCGCGTCTCATCCGCGCGATGAACATGAACGCCGTGCGCATGTCGCACTATCCGCCCGACGAGGTCTTTCTCGAGGCCTGCGACGAACTCGGCCTCTATGTGCTCGACGAACTCAGCGGCTGGCAGCACGCCCACGGCACGCCGATCGGCCGCCTGCTCATCCGCGAGATGGTCGAGCGCGACGTCAACCATCCGAGCATTCTTTTTTGGGACAACGGCAACGAGGGCGGCTGGAACCGCGCCCTCGATGGCGACTTTGCCCTTTATGATCCGCAGCGGCGGCGCGTGCTGCACCCGTGGGATCCGTTTGGCGGCGTCGATACGAAACACTACACGCCGTACGAGGATCTCACACGCCGCCTGCGCGGTCCGCACTTGGTGATGCCGACCGAGGTCCTCCACGGGCTCTACGACGGCGGCCTGGGCGCCGGCCTGGCCGATTACTGGAAAGCGATCGAGACTTCACCGTTCGGCGCCGGGGCCTTTCTCTGGGTGTTCGCCGACGAAGGCGTCGTGCGCACCGATCAAGGCGGGCGGATCGATGTCTTCAGCACCTTTGCGCCCGACGGCATCGTGGGCCCGCGGCACGAAAAGGAAGGCAGTTACTACACGGTGCGCGACCTCTGGTCGCCGGTGCAGATCGATGCGCCCGCGCTCGACGCGTCCTTCACCGGCGCGCTCACGGTGCACAACCGCTACGACTTCACTGCGCTTTCCGCCTGCCGCTTCGCGTGGCGTCTCGTCCGTTTCGACCCGAAGACCGCGGTCACCCTGGCCGCCGGCACGGTGTCCGGTCCGGCGATCGCCCCGCAGGCAACGGGCCGGCTGACGCTCGCGCTGCCCGCCACCTGGCCGGACGCCGATGCGCTCGTGCTCACCGCGACCGATCCCCAGGGCGCGGAGCTTTGGACCTGGACCTGGGCGACTCCGGCGCTGGCCACGCGGACTGCGTTCAAACCACCGACCGCGGCGAGCGCGGCACCTGTCGTCGCCACGAGCGCTACCGCGATTACCCTGCGGGTCGGCGACGTCAGCGCCGAGTTCGACGCGGCGACGGGCCTGCTCCGGTCGTGGCGTCGGGACGGCAAGACGTCAGCCCTCACCGCTGGCCCGCGTCTGGCCTTCGCCCGCCCGGTGCCGGCCGCGCCCGTGGCCTGGCTGGCGTTTGCCGAGGCGGAAGCGACGGCGCTGATGCAACGCCTGGCCGAACCGCAAGCGGCCAACGTGCTCGAGCTCTCCCTCGCCTTCGACCGCGACCAGCCGTGGGTCGGCGTGAAGATCGAACTCTCACGCGACGGTGTCGCATGGCGCACGCTCTTCGATTCATCGCGCCGCCCCGGTGATACGTTCAAGTTCACCTTCCCGCCGCAGGCGATCACGGCCGTGCGGGTTTCGAATCTTCGCACCGCCGACGGTCGGGCCGTGACCTTCAAGTCGATGCGGCTGGGCTACGCCGCCGGCCGTTTCCCTGCGCCGGTGGCCGGCGGCACGGTGGCCAGCGGTGCCGGACGTGATCCGCAGACGGGCGTGGCGGACGCCTGGGTGGAAAGCCGTGGCGTCGCCGGGCTCGAGCATGCACGGTGGACGTTGTTCGCCGACGGCCACCTGCAGCTCGACTACCGTTATGCCCTCGAGGGTGAATATCTCCTTCACGGCATCACCTTCGATCATCCGGAGGAACAGATGACCGGCCTGCGTTGGCTGGGGGAGGGACCGTATCGCGTCTGGCAGAACCGTACGCGCGGGACCTGGCTGGGGGTGCACGAGTCCGTGCGCCACGACCAACAACCCGGTGAAGCGTGGGAGTATCCCGAGTTCGAAGGGTGCTTTGCCGACGTGCGTTGGGCGCGACTGGGGACGAGTGCCGGGCCGTTGACGATTTCAGGGGTGCCGGCCGGGGCCTATTTGCGCGTGAGCACCCCGCGGGCGAGTCACCCGCAGACGATGGTCGAATTTCCGTCGGGCGATCTCTCGGTCCTGCACGCGATTCCGGCGATGGGCTCGAAGTTCAAGCCGGCCGAGGTCGCCGGTCCCTCGGGCCAGCCCGCGCGGGCCAGCGGCACCTATGGCGGGACCGTGCGCTTCCGTCTCGGCGACGATTGATCCCTGGTGCCGGGCGCATCTCCAGGTTGACGGTGGCATTGAGCCCGGCCCTCCCCGTAGCGCCAGTCTTCGACTGGCACCGCCGGTCAGAGACGCGGCGCTACTCCCAGCGGCATCACCGCCAATCGACAGATGCGCCCCTGGTGGCGTGGGGGCGCATTTCGCCTCGCCCGGTAGCCATGGGCTCACCACGTTGCTCCATGCGCAGATTACCCTGGTTCCTGAGCTTTGCCGCGGTTTTCGTCCTGGCCTTGCCTCCGGTGCGAGCCGCGGCCGCCAGGAAGGCTGCGCCCGGGCCCAATGAGCCCTCGCCTTCGTCCCGCACCTTTTTCATCGAGGGCGTGAAGTCGGACGCCGACGTGCAGGCCATTGTCGCGGCGGCATCGAAAGCGAAGTCCGTCACCGCGGTGGTGGATCTCACGCCGACCAGCGGGTTCGCCAACATTGCGTTCGATCACCATGCGGTGACGCACCAGCAGATCGCCCAGGCCATCGCCGACGCCGGGGCGTTCCAGGTGTCGTTCAAATTCATCGTGCCGGATTACGCGAAGGAGGGAAACGCGGCGAAGATTGACGCGGTGTTCGCCCGCTTCGCGAAACTGGTGACCATCGCGCCGCTCGATCGGGAAAAGAATCTCTTCGTCATCCGCTTCCTGCCATTTCGACCCCAGCCGGGCCAACCGCTGGGCATGGGATTCAACTTCGGGCACATCGCCCATCCGATCATTGACCCGGCGCCCAAGGGCATGGGGTTGCGCCTCCAGCAGGTGGCGGAAGGCAGCCTGGCGCGGCCGGCGCCGGCGGCGAAAAAGAAGGGGAAAAAATAGCCGCGTTGGCCGGCCGGCCGGGGTCGTCACCGCGCCCCCGCAAATGTCAGCTCCGGCTCATTCCGCCGAAAACGAGTAATGAACCAACCGCGTCCAATGCTGTCGGTGTCGTGATGAAATTTCCCCGTTTGGCGTCTCCGGTCGCTCTCCTGGTCTCGATCGTCCTGCTCGCCAGTTGCGCAACCCTGGGGCCGACCCCGGCCATCGGCCTGAGCGTGGTCGACGTGCGGCCACGCCAGAGCAGCCTGCTGGAGACGAGCTTCGATCTCACGCTGCGGCTGGCCAACGAGTCGGCCCGGCCGTTGATGCTGGCCGGCTCGACGCACAAATTGTATGTGAATGACACTTACGTTGGCCGGGCGGTGAGCGACGAGCGCCTGACGGTGCCGGCGTTCGGCACGATCACCCCGATGGTCACGGTTTTCCTGGAGAACCTCACGCTCCTGCGGAAGGCGACGGAATTCTCGCAGGCGCCCAAGCTGGCGTACCGGCTCGAGAGCCGCCTGCACCCGGTGGACGGATCGGTCATGGGCGACATCACGGCTACCGCCAACGGCGAAATCGATGTCGCGGGCTTAAGCATCATGCTGGCGCCGCCGGGAAGATGAGGGGCGGGGCCGCGCGCGTCTCCCGGCCCGCGCCGGAAGGCGCTCGCGGCCCGGCGAGGGGCGGGGTTGCAGTCGACACCGGGCGTGCACTTGTGCTTTGTCGATTTCTTCTTAGCCCCTCCGATGAAACCTCTCCGTGCCCTCCTGTTTTCATTTCTGGCCCTGACCGGGTGCTGCCTCCGGGCGGCGCCGCCGGCCCGCCCTAACATTCTCATCATCCTCGCCGACGACATGGGGTACTCCGACCTCGGCTGTTATGGCGGAGACATCGCCACGCCGAACCTCGACACGCTGGCGCAGGGAGGCCTCCGCTTCACCCAATTCTACAACACCGCGCGCGGCTGGCCGTCGCGCGCCGCAGTGACGACGGGTTATTACGCGCAGCAGGTGCGGCGCGACATCGTGCCCGGCATCGCCAGTGGCGGCCGCGGCGTGCGCCCGGGTTGGGCGCCCCTCCTCCCGGAGTTTCTCCGGCCGATCGGTTACCGCAACTACCACTCGGGCAAATGGCACATCGACGGCAAGCCGCTGCAGAACGGCTTCGATCACAGCTTCGAAATCGGCACGGGGCAGAACAACTTCTTCAAGGCGCCCGGCAACACCGACGATGGCGTGCCGAATGTGCAGACGCCCGACTACTACGTCACCACCGCCACCGCGGACTACGCCGTGAAGTATCTCCGTGAGCACGCGGAGAAATACGCCGACCACCCCTTCTTCCACTACCTCTGCTTTACGTCGCCGCATTTTCCGCTGCACGCGCCGGCGGCCGACGTCGCGAAATACCGCGGCGCCTACCAGAAAGGCTGGGACGCGATCTCGGACGAACGTTACGCGCGGCAGGTCAAGCTGGGCATCGTTTCCCATCCGAAACCGCCATTCGAGCGCGAGGTCGGCCCGCCTTATCCCTTTCCGGAGGACATCAAGCAGCTCGGTCCGGGCGAAATCAACCGACCGATCCCGTGGGTGGAGCTCACCGACGTGCAGCGGGCCTTTCAGGCGGACAAGATGGCGATTCACGCGGCGATGGTTGACCGGATGGACCAGGAAATCGGGCGGGTGATCGCGCAGCTCAAGGCGATGGGGGCCTTTGCGAACACGCTTATTCTCTTCGCCTCGGACAACGGCGCCAGCGCCGAGATGATGGTGCGCGGGGACGGACACGATCCGACGGCGCCGCTGGGTTCGGCCAAAACCTTCCTTTGCCTCGGGCCCGGCTGGTCGAGCTCCTCGAACACGCCCTTCCGCCGGCATAAGACCTGGGTGCACGAGGGCGGTATCTCGACGCCGCTCATCGCCCACTGGCCGGCGGGGATCAAGGCACGCGGCGAGCTGCGGCATACGCCGGCGCATCTGGTCGATCTGCTGCCGACGATCTTTGAACTCACGGGCGCGACCAAGCCGGCGACGATCAAGGGATTCGCGGTGCCGCCGGCCCCGGGTCGGAGCCTGGTGCCCGCGTTTGCGCAGGATGTCACGGTGCCGCACGACTTCCTCTGGTGGGAGCACGAGGGCAACCGCGCGATCCGCGCCGGCGACTGGAAGCTCGTCACCCTGAAGAATGGCGAGTGGGAACTCTACGATCTCAGTCGTGACCGCGGGGAGCAAAACAACCTCGCCGCCGCGCGTCCGGAAAAGGTGCGGGAGCTCGAGGCCAGGTGGACCCGGCAGATGGACGAGTCGAAGCGGCTCGCGTTCACGGATCCGCCGCCCGCCAGCGCGGCGCCGAAAAAGGGCAAACGCACCAAGCAGCAGTAGTTCCGCGGTTCGCGGTGGTCACGGCGGTGAGTTGAGTTGTCTGGGTTTGACGGCGGGAGCAAAAGAGCTAATCTAGCTCGATGAAAACAGCCACGGTGACTGAGTCAAAGAACAGCCTCAGCGAGCTGCTCCGGTCAGCGCGGGCCGGCAAAGGGGTGCTGATCCTTGATCGCGATGTACCGGTGGCGCGGCTGGAGCCCGTGGCGGCGGACACCCTGCCGGATGACGTGAGGCTGCGGGCATTGGAGCGGCAGGGTCTGATCCGCCGTCCGCTGGAGTCGGGCTCGGTCTGGGATAAGTTGAAATCGTCGCCGGCTCCCCGGCTCAAGGCGGGCGCCAGCGGAGTGGCCGCGCTCCTGGCCGAGCGCGCGGAGGGGCGATGATCTTTTGGGACAGCTCGGCCGTGGTGCCGCTGCTGGTCGGCGAGACGGCCTCGGCCGAACGGGAGACGCAGCTGCGCGCTGACCCGGCGATGCTCGTCTGGTGGGGCACTCCGGTGGAGTGCGCGTCGGCGCTGCAGCGCCTGGTGCGGGAGGGTGCGCTGTCCGCGGCCGGCGCGCGGTCGAGCGAGGTTCGGTTGCGCCACTTGGAGCGTCATTGGGCCGAGGTGGAGCCGACGCCAGCCGTGCGGCGGCAGGCGGAGCGGTTGCTGCGTCTGCACCCGTTGCGGGCGGCGGACGCCCTGCAATTGGCGGCCGCGATCGTGGCCTGCCACCACGAACCGGCGACCCTGTCGTTCCGGACGGCTGACGAGCGGCTCGCGGAGGCGGCGCGGCGCGAGGGCTTTTTGGTGCCGGCCTGAGCCAGCGGCGGGATGGGGTCGGACGTTGCTGACCCGATGGGGAGACGCCGAATCCGACCGAACGCGCCTATTCCGGCAATCCTGCCGACGACAATCCGGGGAAGAGGCCGGGGAAAGCGCACGGGGTCATACCGAGAATCGAGACATCGCGGACTCGTGCCGCCGTGGGGTTCGTTCGCCGTGGCGGACTTGTCTCGATTCTCGGTATGACCCCGTTGAAACTTCCGCGAGGCCATGGGGGTGGCGGGTGCTCAGCGACCGGTAAGTCGCACCGTCAGCGCATCGTAGCCGTTGGCGCGGTCGTAGCGCGCCTCGTGCTCGACGTGCTCCCTGGCGTCCAGCACCGCCACGCTCGCCACGTCTCTGACCAGGGCGTGCAGGAGACTGCGGACGATCAGGCGGGCGTGGGGGGCGCCGAGGCAGAGGTGAGGCCCGAAGCCGAAGGAGAGGTGCGGGTTGGGTTTGCGGTCGAGGCGGATCTCATCGGGCGCCTCGAACACGGTCTCGTCGAAATTCGCCGCGGCCCAGCCGAGCGACACGCGTCCGCCCGCTGGCACCGGCACGCCCTGTACGGTCGTATCCACCGGGCACACGCGCCCGATGTGGGTCAGGGGCATGAAAAACCGGAAGAACTCTTCGCCCGCATGGACGATCCGCTTCGGGTCCTGCCGCAGGTATTCGAGCGCGTCGGGTTCTTTGCCGAAGTGGGCGATGACGTTCGAGATGCTGTGAATGATCGTGTCGCGCCCGCCGGCAAAGGTCAGGTTGCCGAATCCCATCATCTCCTCGCGGGTCAGCGGCCGGCCGCGGTAGCGGGCCTGCGTGAGGGCGCTGAAAAAATCCTCGCCCGGGTTTGCCGCCGCGCGGTCAAACTGGGTCTGCAGGTAGTCTTCGAGCACCGTGCCGGTTTTGAATTCGCCGCCGGTGACTTTGAAAACGTGGATGCCCCAGTCGATCCACGTATCGGCCTCCGCCTCGGGCACGTTGAGCAGGTAGGTGAGGGCGCGGGATTGGATCGGCAGGGCGAAATCGTTGACAATTTCGATCGAGTCCCGGGCCAGCGCGCCCGTGAGCGCTGCCGTGACCAGCGCCTCCACCCTGGCGATCACGTCGGCCTGTTTGGCGCGTTGGAAGAACGGCTCGACGATGGCGCGATAGTCGGTGTGCTCCGGCGGATTGGTTTCGATCGGCAGCTGGCGCATCGAACGCACCTCCTCCTCCGACGGGATGGGTACCCGAAAAGGGGCGTCCGAGCTGAAGGTCTGCCATTCCCGCGCCGCCTGGCGCACGTCGGCATGCCGGAGGATCATCGGCAGCGTCTCCCCTTGAAACGGGCAGCGCAGTACGCCCTCGCGGTGGCGGGCGTCGCGAAACGGATCGTGGGGATTCGGGGTGGCGGCCATGGCGCGAATCTCGGGGACCGGCCGCCGCCGTTCAAGGAAACAGCGCGCCGGGGTTCGGGCGGGAACTTCCGCGGGTGTGGCTCGCTGCGGCCGACTTGTCTCGATTCCCGGTATGACTCCGTTGAAACCCCGTTGACGAGTCTTCCAACTCGGGCAGGATTGGTGCATGAAATTACAGACCTACAGCGCGGTGATTCGCCAGGATGAGGGCTGGTGGATCGGCTGGGTGGAGGAGATTCCCGGCGTGAACTCTCAGGGCAAAACCCGGACGGAGTTGCGCAAGAATCTTCGTTCCGCGCTGCGCGAGGCACTGGAGCTGAACCGCGCAGACGCGCGATCTCAGGCCGGGGAAGGCTTCGAAGAGACGTTGTTGAAAGTGTGAAGCGGCGTGAACTGATTCGTCATCTCGTGGGCCACGGCTGCGGGTTGGTGCGCGAGGGCAGCGATCATTCGTGGTGGGGCAACCCGGCCAATCGCCGCCGCTCGGCGGTTCCACGGCATTCGGAGATCAATCGTTTTCTCGCGCGCAAAATCTGCCGCGACCTTGGCATTCCCGAGCCCTGATCGCCTGCGCGCCGCGTCGCCGGCACAACCGGCTGACCACTCCCCGGTCAAACGAAGTCGGATGCCGCAGCCGCGACAGGACCGAAACCGAAACCTCCTACACGACGAGTTGGCCAACCGGTACCGGAAACCCTCCCTCGGAGTGATCGCCGGGTCGCTCACCGACTGCGCAGATACCGGCGCACCTCGTCATGATTGCCGAGGAGATGAACCACCAGCAGGTTCCCCTCGCGGCCAAACAGGGCGCGCAACTTCAGCCCGACCCGCGCTTCATAGACCCCCGGCCGCAACTGACGAAGGCCGAGCCCGGCGTGAAGGTGAGGCCGGCCGAACCCCATGGGGATCGCCCGGAACGCGTCCCGCACCGCCGTTTGTTCCTCATCCGGCAGTCTTGCGAACAAGGCCCCGACGCCGGGCCTTACCACGAGCCGCAAGTCGGGCGTCGAGTTGGTCGAGGGTGAGGTGGTTGCCGCTGGCGACGGTGGCCCGGCTTTCGGCCCGGATGCGCTCCGCCGCCCGGTCCGCTTCTGCTTTCGTGAGTCCATATTCTTGCTCCATGTAATCGGCCGCTTGAATCGGCACCTTGCGCAGCGCAAAAACCGACGAGCCGAACAGCACGCCGATTTCCTCGCCACGCTCCGCGCGTTTCAGCCAGTAGCCGAGTTTTTGCCGGGCATCCGTGACCGTGAGTGTCGTCATGCCGGTCTTTATATTGTCATCGTAACGACCGGTCAAGGGCGGTCGCGGTGAAAGCGCCGTACAGTGTGCATCTGCGAGTTGGCGATGCCTTCCATGTGGGCGCGGTGCCCTCACCGCGCGGCCCGGCGGGGACGACCTGTCGCGGGGTGAGGGCACCCCGCCTACAACTGCGAATTCGGAGATGCGCCCCGCCGAACGTTCGCCCTCATCTTGCCTTCCCGGCCGCCTCGCGGCCCTCAAGTTCCAGTTTCGACCGAGCGTTGAGGTGCAGCCGCCGCCGCACCGGCGCCGGCAGCACGATCTGGCCTTTGGAGGACAGGGTCAGTTGCATGGCTTATTTTTCCTCCGTCCAAGTTCCTGTCAAACGGGATTCTGCGAGCGATACCGACCGACGGCTCAGACCGCTAAATGTTAAATGAACTTACCCAATACGCTTGTTGCGCATCCGGCGGAATCAAACCTAGAGGGTCAGGTTAGGGCACGTCGCACGAGGTCATGAAGTGAATCGTGACAAAACCATTTTGAATCGCAGGCGGGTCCATTCCCCGTGGCTTGCCACGTTCCTTCCGGCGATTCCACGAGCCCGGTCCGCGCCGCGGTCGCTTGGCCATGATGCCCCGAGGCCCTGGTCGCCTTTGGCGCCGCCTCCGGCGGGTCAACTTGCCTCGGGTTGGCCAAGCGCAGGGCGAGTGTTCACTCCTCCCTGCTCAGATTGTCCGCTTTTACCCGGTTGTCACAATTCACGGCATGAGTGCGTCGGAGCGCCCGAGTTTTTTGGGCTTCACTCGATCTTGGCGGGCACCTTCGCACGCGCCGCGGCAATATCGCGAGCCATAAGCTTTGCCCGCCAAATCTGTTTCGCTTCATCGGTCAACTCACCCAGCATCTGGCTGGCCTCATCCAGCAATTCGAGCGAGCGGACGGCCCCGGCCGCGTCGTCCGATTGAGTGAGCGCCTGAATGAGCAGCGCTTCGCTCAACGCGATTTGAAAATTGACGTCTCGGGCCCCTTACGCGCGGTCGGCACGCCACTGGTTGACGACGGGCTCGATCATTTGCGCCGCCTCAGGGCGACGACCTTGAGCAACGATCGCACGAGCCAGGCAGGTCTGCCACAACGGCGATATTGCGCTTTCGCTGTTCGCAGGATCTTCCGACGGCGCTACCTCTTCCCGGGTCGAGGTGGCTGCCTTGGTCATCAGGGCCTCGGCTTCGGCAAACTGACCCAAGTAGATGTGACCTTGAGCTGCTTGAAGCACCGCCGTCCGTCGTTGCAGTTCCATCCCTCGTCGAGTTGCGATCGAATTCGGCCCGGCGATTGCCCGCGCAATCCTTTCATATGCGAAAGGATGGGCGCAAGCTCAACAATCGCGCCACTATAGTCACCAGCGGTGAGCCGAATATACTGGTGCAAGCTCAAGTGTCGGATGAGCTGAATTGTGGCCGAAACTCCCGACGGCGATAATTGACGCGTCGTGATGTTCCGGAGTCGGAACTCATCGGCTTCTTTCCAGGCCGCCTCAGCGGCAGTCGAATCGCCCAAGGCGGCTAGCAGCGTGGCCACATCCCCATATGCGCTGAAAAGCCCGGTGAGCGCCGCGGCATTGGCACGCTGATCCGCGGCAATCGAAAATACCGAACGTACCGTGGTCAGCGAGTCGGCAACTTTGCCGTCGAAAGCCAGTGCCCACGCTACGCTCAGCCTCGCTGACATGAAACTATCGCGGGCGCTAATCCGACCGGGATCGAGGCGGACGTATTGCTCGTAGGCGCGATCCGCCTGGCGACGAAGCTCCAGCCGCGCCGGGTAGTCAAAACGCCGACCAGCAGACACTGCCAGCAGGCTGAATGCATGTGCACGTGTGGCCACTGCGTTCAAATCGGCGGGTCTTTGCGCGACGACTTTTTCCGCGAGCGCCAAACCTTCTCGGTAACGAGACTCCTGCTTCTCCCGGTCTTTTTCCTGCTCTCCCAAGGAAAGAAGCACCGTGGCGTAAGTCGAAGCAGCGTTAAGATTCGAAAGATCCAGTGCCCCCATGCTCGCCAGAATCGTCATCGCTTCCTCCAACCTCGGAACAGCTTCGCCCCGAACGCCAAAAGTGTTTGAGGCTAGGGAGAGTGTTCGTGCGAAACGTAGCTTAATCTGAGGGGAGGCGTCGGGCCGCTGTACCAGCGGCCGAAGCAAATCAGCAGCTCGCTTGAGTGGGCTCATCCTCGCCGAGGGGCCGATTCCCTGAGTGCCCGCGCGTGCCTCCAGCGCGAGGGCAAATCCGATAATGGTAGCGTCGCTCGTGTCGCCCGCATTATATATTCGATCGAATTCCGCCAGCGCCTCTTCGATGATCGACTTTCCCCGTACGAAATCGCCACCCGCGCGCAAGGCGATGCCTCGCCGCAGTTGGGCGTAGATGCGGCTGCGGAGCGTGTCCCGATTTCGGAGCTCGGGCGGCAAACCGTCATAGTAAGCAACGGCCCTTTCCGCCAGTGAACCAATCATCTCCAATCCCGCAGTGGTCGCGAGGTCCTCGTAGAAATCATCGAGCAGGAAGTTTGCGAGCTTTTCGGCCTGGCCACGCGCCGTGTCCGCCATTTTGCCAATCGACCGAGCCTTCGCTTCAGACTGCTCCGCACTCTTGGCGTTCTGTTGCGCCTCTCGTCGCGCCGCGAACGCCACCAGCATGGCCGCGACGGCCACCATCGCAACGACGCCGACCCCGCGCACCAGCCACTTCAGCCGGCCCGCAAACCGCGTCTGCTCCTCCGCCCGCCGTCGCTCCGTCTCCGCCAGCGCGCGCGCCTGCTCCAACTCGTGTTGCCGCGCCGCCTCCAAGTCGCGCGTTTCCTTCTCGGCTGCTTCCGTGCTGGCGTCGAGGAACGCCACCGCATCCTCGAAATTTCCCTCGTACTGTTCCGCCCACGCGGCGTTCGGCCGGCTCGCCTCGACCCACGCCTGCGCAATTGACAACTCAGGGTCGCGGTAAAACCCCGTTTTGCCCTGCCGCCACAGGATCGCACTTTCCGACAGCCGGCGGAAAATCCCGACGGACTTCGCCTCCTCGTCGACCCAGTCGCGCAGGCGCGTCCACACGCGCATGAGGCTCTCGTGCGAGAGATCGATCACGGTGCTGTCCCGCAATGCGACATCCGCAGGCGGCATCAGGAAGCTCACCTCGGGGTGGCGGAACGCATCGATGACCGGAAGCAGCTCCGCCGGCTCGACGCCGAGGATCCGGCCCAGCGCCAGCAGGCGGCGCGGCCGCCGGATGCCGCGCTTTTCCGAGCCCTCGACCGTCAGCGCCTTGAACATCGCCGCGCCGAGCTCCCGCTGCCGATCCGTCGCGAGCCCGAAGAAAACCTCGTCGGCATGGACCGAGAGCGCCTGCGACATCTTGCCGACCCGCGCGTAGTCCTCGAGATCGAGCGCCTCCGCGCCCACCCGGCTCTGCCACACCCGCCAGGTGCGCATCAACGCGTGCTGCAGGCAGGGCAATTGGTCCTGCTCTTCGCCGAGGTCGTTCAACAGCCGTTGCAACAGCCGGGGTGCGATCTGCCCGCCGGCGACGCGGATGGGGCCTTCGATCGCCGACTTGAACTGCTCCCGGCTGAGCCGGGGGATGAGATATTCGCCGCGGTTGACCGCCTCGGCGAGTCCTTCGAAGCGGGAACAGTCGCCGATGAAGTCGGAGCGCATCGTGACCACCACATAGATGGGCACCTCCGATTGCGCAGTCGCCTCGCGCAGCATCGCGATGAAGTCGTTCGCCGCCTCGCTCTCGGCCGCACCGGCTTCCTGGTACCGGAAGATTTCCTCGAACTGATCCACGACGAGGAGAAAGTTGGTGCCAGCCGGTTGTGCCGCCTGCCGTACGGCCTGCACCAGGCCGAACTGGCTCCGGCCCAGCGTGGCGAGCAGGTGGGGCAGGGCGTCCTCCTTGTCGCCGTCATGCAGCCCCGTTTCGAGCAGAGCGCCTGCGAGATGACGCAACGGATCGCCGCCCGGGTGCATGACGGCAATCTCCCAATGCGCCCCCGCCTCGACCATCCCGCCGCCCTGCAAGCGCGACAGCAGACCACAGCGAACCAGCGACGACTTGCCCTGACCGGAACTGCCCACCACCGCGATGAACCGGTTGCGCTGCAGCCGCGCCACCAACTCCAGCGTCTGGTCCTCGCGCCCGAAGAAGAGGTAGTCCTCGTCGCTGCGAAACGAACGCAGGCCGGGGACCGGATTCATGAACTCGGTTTTGTTTTTCATGACCGCGCTCGTTTTTCAATCAGTTCGATATTGTTGAGCCGGGACGATTCATTCGACGTGCGTTTTCTCTTAGAAAGCGAAAACACTGAAAGGTGGAGCGCGTTGACCCCAACGCGCTTTTGGACGTTCGCCCTCACGTCAAGCGGCTTGAGGTCAAGCCGCTCCACCTCGGCTGCACTTCTCCGGCTTAATGTACTATCGCCCAAACCAGCGGATTCAGACCGTTGGCCCACGGCACACACGGAATACACGGAAACCGAACCTCCGAGTTCCGTGTATTCCGTGTGTTCCGTGGGCAGAATCATCTGGTGAGGTTTATTTGCAGCTCCACCGTTCGGAGAAACCCCACGGAGAGAGAGCGCGGCGGCTTTCATGACCGCGCTCCCTTCAGCGCGCCTACGAAGGCCGTCAGCCCGGCGTTGGCGGAAAAATCCGGCTGCTGGTAAATCACGTGGCATTGGTGGGAGCGAAAACGTTCCTTCCGGTGATCGAGCGGCTCGGCGAGATACACACCTTGAACCGCGATGGGTCCGGCGCGCCCGTAGCCCGGGGCCTTGAGGACATCGCGGAGCTTGATATCGACCCACGCGCGCGGCGCCGAACCGTAAAACGCGAGCACGCCATCGCAGCTCAGGAGGTTTTCCCGATGCAGCGTGCTGGCGTCCGCACTGCCGCCGTCGTGCGCCGACAGGCAGACCTCGAGGCCCTGCGCGAACAGGAAATCCTCGAGCGGCTCGAGCGCCGCTTCATCGGCCGGCTCGCAGATGACATACAAACGGGCGGGACCGCTGGCCGCGGTCGGGACCGGCGCCACCGGTTTCTTTTCCGCCGGGCTGAGCTGCTTGATCAGATCCTGTTGCAGGAGGGTAAGATTGCCTTCGAAGAGGTCGGCCCCAAAATGCCAGGTGGGCTGGTCCTGCACCTCGGCGAGGAACGTCCGCTGGCGTTCGTCCGTCGTCTCGCCGGCACCCGGCAGCCCGATCAGCCGCGGCAGGGCGCGCTCGCGGGCGTGCTCGGCGCTCCAGCGGAGTTGCAGCGCCGGGACCGACTCGGCCGCATCCTCCGGGGTGGTGCCGTAGTGCCGGCCGAGGAGATGCACGGCCACAGTGCACTGGGCGAGGCACGATTTCACCGCGGCCTCGATGTCGGTGGAAAGCGACGGTAGCGGCGCGTCGGGCAGCACGCGGTGGCCGCGTTCCAGCAATTCGCGCCGGATCTTGTCCCGCTCGGGCTGCAGTTCGTGCGTGGTGGCGGCGAGGTACACGGTCTTTCCGCCCGGCCTGACGATTGGGGCGGCGGTGGGACCCGCATCGAAGGTTTTCAGCACGGCGCAAATCTCGTGCGCGAGATCGTAGATCCGCTCGAAGAACCGCTGCCGCGCCACGGCGCCAAACGTCTCGTCGTACTCGCGCAGCCGTCCGGTTTCAGCATCCAGCTCGTAGAACTCGAACCCGAGCAACCGCGAAAAAAGCCCGGCGAGAGACGGCGGGATCTCATGGAGCGCGACGGGGGTTTTGACCACTTTGAAGATGCGGGACTTGTTTTCGGCGGTGATTCCCGCGGCGCCCGCGAGGCGAACGAACTCCTCCAGCTCGCGCCGGCACCACTCGCTCCGCACATAGCACGGCGTCAGCACCGACACCAGCACCTTGGAGTCGGAGAACTGCCGCCGAGGGCTTCGTTGAACAGATCGCTGCCCTGGAGCTTCGGGTCGCGCCAGATCTTCAAGTCCTGGCCGAGGAGCTGGGCCATCCGCACCTCGAGGCTGCGGTGAAACTGGGAAATCCAGCCGCGCTGCCCCTCCAGCATCGGCTGATCGTCGATGTGCGCGTAGCTGATGAAGACGTCGTTCACAGTGCCACGCGGGAAGGGTTCGAAGGGGCGTCGACCGCATTGTCGCGCGATCGGCCCGCGATTCGCCACGCGTCGGTGGTTTGGGACCGGCGGGACACGGCAAAGGATTGAAACGCTCCAGGTGGGGAACGCACGGACGGGCGGGGTGAGCCGGAGTGGAGGTACCAAGCGTGTTTGCGGCACGCCAGCTAATTAGCGCCGTCATGACCCCGGGTTCGGTGCCTCTCCGAGTTGGCGGTTGTAGCAGGCGGGGTGCCCACACCCCGCGATAGGTCGTCCGCGTCGGGCCGCGCGGTGAGGGCACCGCGCCCACGTGAAAGTCACCGCCAATACGCAAATGCCCCCCGGGCTCGGCCCACCCGGGTCGTACGGGCCGGCTTCAACGCGGAAATCGTTCCGCTTTACGCCGGCGGGTTTCTGCGCCACGTTTCCCGTCCGCTCCCACTTCCCCTCCGGTGTTGATTTTATTTTCACGTTTCCCGTTGGTCGCCGCGCTTGCCCTGGGGGGTGTTCCCGGCGCCCTCTGCGCCGCGCCGACCCTCGACTACAACCGCGACATCAAGCCGATCCTGTCGGAAAATTGTTTTACCTGCCACGGCCCCGACGCGGAGGCGCGCAAGGCCAAACTCCGGCTCGATCAGGCGGATTCCGCCTACGCCCGGCACGACGACATCGTCCCGCTCCAACCCGGGGACGTGGCCGGCAGCGAGGTCTGGCAGCGCATCACCAGCAGCTACGAGGACGAGGTCATGCCGCCGCCCGAGTCGAACCACACCCTCACCGAAGCGCAGAAGCAAAAGATTAAGACCTGGATTGGCGAGGGGGCGGCGTACTCCGAGCATTGGGCGTTTGTGCCGCCGCGGAAGGCGCCGTTGCCGGTGGGAGGAGAAGGAGAGGTTGAGAGAAGGAGAGACGCAGAGAATTCCTCTCCCTCTCTCTCCCTCTCTCATTCTCTCCCTCTTCCGCCCAACCCCATCGACGCCTTTGTGCGGGCCCGGCTCGCGCAGGAACACCTCCGTCCGGCGCCCGAGGCGGATCGCCGCACGCTCATCCGCCGGGTTTCGCTCGACCTCACCGGACTGCCGCCCTCGGCCGCGGAGGTCGAGGCGTTCGCCACCGATCGCGACCCGCAGGCTTATGCCCGGCTCGTCGCGCGGTTGCTCGCCAGTCCGCATTACGGTGAACGGATGGCGCTCGATTGGCTCGATGCGGCGCGCTTCGCCGACACCAACGGCTTCTCGATCGACGGGGGCCGGCACATGTGGCTGTGGCGCGACTGGGTGATCCAGGCCTACAACGACAACAAGCCCTACGACCGTTTCCTCATCGAACAACTCGCTGGCGACCTCCTGCCCCACCACACGGACGCCGACCTGATTGCGACCGGCTTTCAGCGCAACAACATGGTCACCCACGAGGGCGGTACGATTCCGGAGGAGAACCTCGTCAACTACAACGCCGACCGCGTGAAGACCCTGGGCGAGGCGGTGCTTGGGCTCACCCTCGGTTGCGCGCAATGCCACGACCACAAATTCGATCCCATCACGCAGAAGGATTATTACCGGATGTTCGCCTTCTTCAATACGCTCGGCGACAAGGGCCTCGACGGCAACGGCGGCGTCAATCCCGGTCCCTTCGTCAGCGCGCACACAGTCCTGCAAACCGACGAGATTCCGGGACTGCGCACGCGGATTGCGGAGATCCAGGCGCAACTCGGGCAGCGGAACGACGCCGTCTTGCGCGCCTGGCTGGAGCGCGAGCGGGCGCGGCTGGCCGGCCGTGGCCGCGGGCTGCAGCTCCATCCATTGAAGGTGTTGAAGGCGTCCACGCCCAATCGGGCGGTGCTCGAGGTGGGCGACGATCAGGGGGTGCATATCCGGCAGGCGGGCGACCTGGCTGCGATCGATGTTTCCACCGCCTTGCCCGCGCTGGATGACCCCATCACCGGCGTGCGCGTGGTGGTTCATCCGGTGGCGGAGCTGCCCGGCGGCGGATGGGGCCATGGGCCGACGATGCCGCGCGGCGCGGCGGCCAAGGGCCGCAAGAAGGGGAAGAGCGAGGACGACGGTCCCGCGAAGGGCACCTTCCGCCTGACGGCGCTGGCCCTGTCGGCCGACCGCATTCCCGGCGATCAAGTCGACCTGAACAAACTGCAGCGCCTGGCGCAGGTGACCGCGAGCAGTTGGGAACCGGCGTATCCACCGGCGGGATGCCTCGATCCGCGCAACGACAGTGGCTGGTCGCCGGATCTCGCGGCGGAGGGCCCCGTGCACCTCACGGCCACCCTGGCCCGCCCGCTCCAGGCCGGCGATACGCCGTTCCTCACGGTGCAGCTCAATTTCGGGGCGGGGCGCGCGCTGATGCCCGAGTGGGTCGAGTTGTTCGTGCTCACCGGCCAGGACGATGGCACCGCCTTGCCGCGGGACGTAGTGACGGCGCTGACCGCAGCGGATGACGGTCGCACGGATGAAGCGACCGCCCTCCTCTGGTCGTACTGCGCGCAACACACGCCGGAGCTGGGGGCGCAGCGGATCGAGTTGGCCAACCTGCAGGACCGTCTCGCCGTGCTCACGGAGCCGTTTCAAACCATGGTCATGGGCGTCGCCGCCAAGCCGCGCGACACGTTCATCCTCAATCGGGGGGATTACGCGCAACCCACGGGCAAGGTGGAGGCTGGCACGCCGTCGGCCCTGCCGCCGCTGCCGGCCGGGGCGCGGGCGGATCGTCTCGGACTGGCGGAATGGATCACGATGCGCGAAAACCCGCTGACGGCACGGGTGGCGGTCAACCGCGTCTGGAAACTGCTCTTTGGGGTCGGGCTCGTGGCCACCCCGGCGGACTTCGGATCGCAGGGGGAATGGCCCAGCCATCCGGAACTGCTCGACTGGCTGGCGGTGGATTTCATGGAGAGCGGTTGGGATGTGAGGCGGCTCATCACGCAGATCGTGACGAGTGCGACTTACCGGCAGGACTCGGCGGCCAACGCGGCGCAGCTGGAGCGCGACCCGGCGAACCGGTTGCTCGCGCGTGGGCCGCGCTTCCGTTTGCCGGCGGAGTTGGTGCGTGATGCCACGCTGCAGGTCGCAGGGTTGCTGGTGCCGCGGTTGGGCGGGCCCAGCGTGAATCCCTATACGCCGTTTGACCTCTGGCGCGAGGTAAGCCACTACGGCAGCACGCCGGCGACGGCGCAGACCTTTGTGCAGGACCACGGGGAAAAACTGTATCGGCGTTCGCTCTACACCTATTGGAAACGCACGGCGCCGCCGCCCAACCTGGCCGCCTTTGACGCGCCGAACCGCGAAGTGTGCACGGTGGCGCGCGGCAACACGAACACGCCGCTGCAGGCGCTGGTGCTGCTCAACGACGTGCAATTTGTCGAAGCCGCGCGGGGGCTGGCGGAGCGCGCACTCACGCGGGCGACGCGGGCGAGTAGGAGAGAAGGAGAGAGGGAGAGTGGGGGAGACGACGTGGCGGGGTTGCAGTGGGTGTTTGAGGAGTGTTTGTCCCGCGTGCCGACGGAGCAGGAACTCGGGGTGCTGGCGGGCACGTTGGCGCGCGAACGCGCCCGCTACCGTGGCAACGAAGCCGCCGCGCGCTCCTTCCTCGCGGCGGGCGAGTCCCCGCGCGATGAGCGCCTGCCGGTCGCCGAGCACGCCGCCTGGGCCCAGGTCGCGGCGCTGCTGCTGAACCTCAGCGAGACCGTCTCGAGGAACTGAATGCCCATGCAGGACGGAGAGAAGGAGAGAAAGAGAGAGGGGGAGACCAAGCCCGCGGGGCGTCGTTCGATCATTCGACGGCACACTGACCTGAAGGTGTTTCAACGGGCGTTTGCGGCGGCGATGCGGTTCTTCGAGTTGAGCAAGCACTTTCCTGCGGAAGAGAAATACTCGCTCACTGATCAAGGCCGTCGATCATCGCGTTCAGTGTGCGGGAATATCAGTGAAGCCTGGCGAAAGCGCCGTTATCCGGCGGCGTTCGTTTCCAAGCTCAGCGACGCCGAGGGTGAGGCGGCCGAGACCCAGGTGTGGATACAGTTTGCCGTAAGATGCGGCTATTTGGACCAAGCGGAAGGTCGCGCCCTATATTCAGAATATGACGAAATCATCGCCATGGTGGTCGACATGATCCGCCACGCCGACGATTGGTCGTTCTGATTCCCTCTCCCCGTCTCTCCACTCTCTATCTCTCCCTCTCTTTCCCGTTCTGTGACGTCTGCCGAAACCAATTATCTCGCCCAGCTCACGCGCCGCACCTTCATCGGTCGTTCGGCTCGCGGCATCGGCGGGATCGCGCTCGGCTCGCTCCTGTCCTCGAGCCTGGCGCAGGCCGTCACGGCGACCGGCAAGGCCAGGGGCCAGCCCGGGCTCCCGCATTTTGCCCCGAAGGCGAAGCGCGTGCTCTGTCTCTTCCAGAGCGGCGGGCTGTCGCACGTCGATCTGTTTGACGACAAACCCATGCTGCACCGGCACGCGGGCCTTGAGATCCCCGCCTCGGTGAAGGGCACGCAGCGGCTCACGGGCATGACCAGCAACCAGAGCGCCTATCCGGTCGTGCCGCCGCTGAAGACCGGCCAGCTCTGCGGCCGCCACGGCACCTGGATCAGCGACCTGCTGCCGCACCTCCAGACGATCGCCGACGACATCTGTATCATCAAGAGCCTGCACACCGAGGCGATCAATCACGACCCGGCGGTCACCTACATGAACACGGGCAACCAGCTGCCCGGCTACGCCAGCATGGGCGCCTGGGCGAGCTACGGACTCGGCACGGAGAACGAGAATCTGCCGGCCTTCATCGCGATGGTGTCGCAGGGCACGGGCAAGAATCCGGGGCAGCCGATTTTCTCGCGGCTCTGGGGCAGCGGGTTTCTGCCGGCGTCGCACCAGGGGGTGGGACTGCGTCCGGGCGCGAATCCCGTGCTCTACCTCAACAACCCGCCGGGGGTGGACCGCGCGCAGCGCCGCGCCCTGCTCGACGATCTTGCTCTCCTCAACCACCAGCGGGCGGCGGAAGTCGGCGATCCGGAGACGCTCGCCCGCATCGACGCCTACGAGATGGCATTTCGCATGCAGACCTCGGTGCCGGAACTCACCGACATCAGCGGCGAGTCGGCGGCGACGATCGCCGCCTACGGCCCCGAGGTGCGCAAGCCTGGCAGCTACGCGGCGAATTGCCTGCTCGCGCGGCGGCTCCTCGAGCGCGAGGTGAGGTTCGTGCAGCTCTTTCACCGCGGCTGGGATCAGCACATCGCCATCGCGCGTCAGCTGCCCAACCAATGCCACGACATCGACCAGCCGACGGCGGCGCTGGTGAAGGACCTCAAACAGCGCGGTCTGCTCGAGGACACCCTGGTCGTCTTCGCCACGGAGTTCGGGCGCACGGTGTTCAGCCAGGGCAAACTCGGCGATCCCGGCATGGGCCGCGATCATCACGGGCGCGCGTTCACGGTGTGGCTCGCTGGCGGCGGCATCAAGGGCGGCATGGAGTACGGCGCCACCGACGACTTCTGTTACAACATCACGGAAAACCCGGTGCACCTGCGCGACCTGCACGCGACCATCCTGCACTGCCTCGGCATCGACCACGCCCGCTTCACGCACAAGTTCCGCGGCCTCAACGTACGGCTGACCGGCGTCGAGGAAGCCCACGTCGTGCAGGCGATTCTGGCCTGAGCAATCGCTTCCAACCTCATCGCTCCGGTGGAAGGCCGCCGGATTGCGGTGGGCCGACATTAATAAGTTTGTTCAGCAGACAGACCATTTTTCGCATGACCGCGACCAAGCAAATCTTGGACGGCTTACCCTTGGCCTTGAGACGTTGGTAGAACTGCGCGAGCATGGGGTTGGAACGGGAGGCGGAGACAGCCGCCATGTACAAAACGCGGCGAACCTGAGCACGGCCGCCGCGCACGTGGCGGGGCGCACGGGACTTGCCCGAATCGTCGGAGAAGGGTGCGACACCGAGCAGGGCCGAAAGTTGGGCGGACTCGATCCGACCCAACTCGGGCACCTAGGCCAGAACGGTGGCGGAGAGGACCGGCCCGACTCCTTTGACCTGCTGCAGCCGGGCAGACTTCTTTTTGATCTCCGGGCCCGACCAGTCGCAGCGTGATTTTCTCCCCGCAGCGGCGCAACAAACGCGCAGCAATGCGATCGGTCTTGGTCAACAGTCCTTCAGCATACGCGAAGGCCCGGACACGCCCGGGTTGCACCACGCCTATCTCGTCCCGGCCTGCAGCAATTCCGCGGCGATCAGCTTTTCGTAGCCGCCACTGGCCTCGCCCACGACGCGGGCCCCGGGGCGCGAATCGATCTGCCTGCCCTGCCGCGCGCCCGGCGGCCGGCCGGACACGCGCCCTGGCGACCCTGAGCCGAGTTTGTCCGCGAAGCCGCGAATTCGAACCCGGAAGACTCCGCGCCCGCTCAGGAGATCTCCCAGCCCGGGCGGTAGGTGCCGCGGATGATCGCGTCCGCGGCTGGCTGACCCGGAACGCGCAGCCCGGCGGCGTCCCACTCGATCCCCTGGCCGAGGCGCAGGGCCAGGTTGCCGAGATGCGCAATCTCGGTGAGGTGTGCGCCGTATCCGAAGTGTGAGCTCGCCGGATCCCCGCCCTTGCAGGCGTCGATCCAGTCCCGGTGATGGCCGAGGGAGCGCTTGATCGTGGCGGCCGGCTTCGGCGCTCCGCGCAGGTGTTCCGGGAAGAGTCGCGGCGCCCCACCCGCGCCGTCGCACTGGATCACGCCTTTCTCGCCGACAAAGATTACTCCGCGCTTCGGCAGCGGGAAACTGCCCATGGCCTCCGGCCCGCGCGGCCGCAGGCCGCCGTCGTACCAGGTGAGCCGCACGGGCGGCCGCGCGCCGCGCGCCGGGAAGTCGTAGTAAATCATGCAGCCGTGCGGCGCGATCTCCGCATCCATGGGTCCGGCGCTCACCGCGGCCACCCGCCCGGGCGGCGGCAGGTCGAGCGCCCACGTGGCGGCGTCGAGATCATGGCACCCGAAGTCCCCGAGACTCGATCCCCCAAACGCCCAGAAATCGCGCCACGCCACCGGGTGATAGGCCGGATGATACGCGCGCGGCTCCCGCGGTCCGATCCACAAGTCCCAGTTGAACCCGGCTGGCAACGGCGGCGTGCCCGTCGGCTTGGTCAGCAGGGTCGGGTTCCAGCGTTTCGTGCCCACCCAGGCGTGCACCTCCCGGACCGGGCCGATGGTGCCCGCGCGGATGTGTTCGACCGTCTCGCGAATGCCGACCGTGGAGTGGCCCTGGTTGCCGGTCTGGGTGGCGACGCCGGTTTCCCGCGCCACGCGGGCCACCTCGCGCGCCTCCCAGAGGTTGTGCGTCAGCGGTTTTTCGCAATAGACGTGTTTGCCCGCGCGCATCGCCCGCAGGGTGACCGTGGCGTGGAGATGGTCCGGCGTCGCGCACAGGATGGCATCGATCGCCTGCTCCTTTTCCAGCATCACCCGGAAGTCCTCGTAACCGGTGCAGCGATAATTCGGCGTCGTCTTCGCGTAATGTTCCTCGGCGAGCGCCACCGCCGGGGCGCGGCCGCCCAAGCCCTTGTAATAATAATCCTCCAGGCTGAACGACGTCGCCGGATCGGCGATGGCGATGACCTGCACGTCTTCCAGCGCGAGCAGGGCCTTCAGGTTCTGGGTGCCGCGTCCCCCCACGCCGACCACGGCGACGTTGACCTTCTCGCTCGGCGGCACGAAGCGTGGTCCGCCCAGCACATGCCGGGGCAAAAGGGTGAAGGCCGTCACCGCGGACGCCGTGGTCTGGAGGAAGTGCCGGCGGGTCGAGGGCTTGATTTTCATGGGGAAGAACGAACGGGTTTCCACAGCGAAGCCGATTCCACCGCGCGGGGGAAGCGGTTTGTGCGCCGGACGGAGGCGGAGATATCGATGGGTGGTCACCGAGTCGACTTCCCCTCCACGTCGTCGTGATCGTCGCGCTTCGCGAGGGCGCGCGCAATGGCGTTGAACCCGTGGCGCCGGTCTTCGATCGGCGGTCGCCAGTCGAAGCCTGGCGCGACGCACCCAATTGAAACTCACGATCGTTCCCACGGTCTGGATGCCCCGGCTTTTGCATTGCAACCCGGGAGGGTATTGGAAACTTCGCGCCTGCGATGAAGCTGCGAGCAATTCTGTCCGACACCTCCTGGGCCGGCCGGCCCGAGGCGGGACCCCGGTTGATTGCCCTGACCACGTTCGGCATTCTCGCGCTGGAGCTCGCGCTGATCCGCTGGACTTCGTCGCAGGTGCGGGTCTTTGCCTACTTCAACAACGTGGTGCTGATTGGCGCCTTCCTCGGCATGGGCCTGGGGGTGGCCCTGGGCCGGCGCTGGCCGGGACTCGTGCACCTGGTGCTCCCGCTGCTGCTGCTCGTCGCCGCGCCGCTCGCGCTGGCCGAGCCGCTCGGCCTCGTGCACCTGACCTTTCCGGATCATACCATCTCGCTCTGGGGCGGGATGAAGATGCACGCCGATGCCGGCGTGTTCGCGCGCAATCTCGCAATCTTTCTCACCTTCTTTTCCGGCATCGTCGCGGTCTTCGTCGCGGGCGGCGCCCCGTTGGGGCATCTCTTTTCGCGGCTACCCGTGCTGCGGGCCTACACGGCCGACCTCTGGGGTTCACTCCTGGGCATCGTGGCCTTCACGGTGGCCGCGTGGCTTCAGGCCGGTCCGGGCGTCTGGCTGGCGCTGGGCGTGGTGCCGTTTGCGTGGCTGGCGCGCAGCACCGTCGCGACGCTGCTGGCGTTGAGCGTGGTGGGCCTGGCCCAATATTCGGCGCAGGGCGCGATCTTTTCACCCTATAACCGGATCGATCTGCGGGCGGACCGGCTGTGGCTCGAACTTCAGGTGAACCGGGATTTTCACCAATACATGCACGACTTCTCGGCCGCACGCCTGGCTGACCCGCGGTGGTCGCCCGACGAGCGGCAGTTCCTGGCAGGCGTGCGCGACCTCTACGATCTGCCCTTTGTCGTGAACCCCCGGCGGGGGTCGGCGCTGGTGGTCGGGGCCGGGACGGGCAACGACGTGCAGGCCGCGCTGCGCCACGGCTACCAAAATGTGACGAGCGTCGACATCGACGCGCGGATCATCGCGATCGGCCGCGCCCAACACCCGGAGCGGCCCTATGCGCATCCCGGGGTGCGCACGGTGGTCGACGACGCCCGTTCGTTTTTCGGCCGGGAGGCCACGGCGACGTACGATGTGGTTTGTTTCGGGCTGCTGGATTCGCACGCGATGAGCTCCGCCATGTCGACGCTGCGGCTCGACAACTACGTCTACACCGAGGAAGGGATTCGCGCGGCGTGGCGCCTGGTGGGACCCGGCGGGCACCTCTCGCTGGCGATCTCCTGCGCGCCGGGTCGGTGGTTTTTCGAGCGGCTGTACTGGACGGTGACCCGCGCCACCGGCCGCGAGCCTGCGGCTTATTTCAGCCCGTTGCATGCCTCGACGGTGACGTTTCTCGTCGCGCGACCCGGGGTGGTACTGGATGCGGCCGAGTTGGCCAAACGCGTACCCACCCAACCCTTTTCCCTGGCTGAAAACGTCCTGACTCCCAGCGACGACTGGCCGTTTCTCTACCTGCGGCCGGGCGTGTTTCCGTGGGGCTACGTGGTGGTGCTGGCGTTTGTGCTGGCACTCGCGGCGGTGACGGTGCCGTGGGCGTTCGCCATGGGCTCGGGCCGGGGTGGATTCGACGGGCCGCTGTTTCTCATGGGAGCGGCCTTCCTGCTCATCGAAACGCGCGGGGTCACGAGCATGTCGTTGCTGTTCGGATCCACGTGGGTGGTGAATGCGGCCATCTTTGGCGGCATCATCTTCATGGTGCTCCTGGCGAATCTCGCCGTCCAACGCTGGGATCTGCGGGAACCGATGCCCTGGTTTGCCGGGCTCTTCGCGACCGTGGTCCTGTTGTATGTTTTTCCGGTCGCGTGGTTGCACACCCTGCCGCTGCTGGGACGGGCGGTGCTGGCCGGAGTGCTCACGGGATTGCCGGTGGGCGTGGCCGGCCTGATCGTACCCATGCTCCTGCGGCGCTCGCCCCAGCCGGCCGCCGCCCTGGGCTCCAATCTGCTGGGCGCGGTCCTGGGCGGATGCCTGGAGTATTATTCCATGCTGGGCGGACTGCAATCGACCGTCCTGATGGCGCTCGTGCTTTACCTGACCGCCTTCATCGGGCTGCGCCGGCGCCAGGCCGCCGGCGCGGTGATCGCGGCCCCGGCTGCGGGTCTCGCCTCCTGATCCCTCCCCACCGGTCGGGGCCAATCTCAATACCAATATCCCTTGGTCTTGGGACTTTCCATTGGCGGCACATGGGATCGGCAGGGCGGCGAGTCCCTTCGCCGCCGCAGGATCGTGACGAAACTCAGTCGGTGCTCCCGGCGCGGAGCGAAGTCCGCACCCTACCAAAAATCCAAAGCACCAGGTCGATTGGTATGAGCCTAAATTCAGCAGTTAAGACCAACCGCAGATGGCGCAGATGGCGCAGATGAAATTGGATGCCATCCAAACGAAGCGTGCCCTTTGCTGCACTCGTTGGGTGAACGGCTACGTTCCCATCATTCTCTGTCATCTGCGTTCATCGGCGTCATCTGCGGTTCAAACTGCGTTTTCTGGGATCAGTCCCCGCGCCATCCGGCTGAAACCCGGACTGGCGCGACGCCGTCCGGGCGCCCATATGTCGCCGCATGCTGTTTTGGCTGAAGAAGGTGATTTCGTTCTGGCTGATGCCCGCGCCCCTCTGCCTGTCGGCGCTCGTGGTCGGCCTGCTGCTGTTGCGATCCACGCGGCGGCGGCGGCTCGGTCGGGGGTTGGTGATCGCGGCGGTCGGCCTGCTGCTGATCGCCAGCAACAAGTTCGTCGCCAAGTCGCTGCTCCGGCCGTTGGAGACGATCTATCCGGCGATGCCGGAGTTTGTCGCCGGCACCCCGCTGCCACCGGATCTTGCCGCGTGCCGATTCGTGGTGGTGCTGGGTGGCGGCCACGGCCGCACCCCGGGCGTGGCGGCGAACAACGTGCTCTCAACCGCCTCCCTGGCGCGCGTCGTGGAGGGCATTCGCATTCTTCGCGCTCTGCCCGCGGCCCGGCTCATCGTCACTGGCGGCGCCGATCCCGGCTACGTCACGACCGCCCGGATGCTGGGCCGGGCGGCGCAGGCGTTCGGCATCACACCGGATCGCATCCTGTACCTCGAGGAGGCGCGCGACACCGAGGATGAATCGCGCGCCGTGAAGGGATTGGCGCAGGACGCTCCCGTGGCGCTCGTCACGTCAGCCTGGCACCTGCCCCGGGCGGTCGCGTTGTTTCGCAGCGCGGGCCTCACCACGGTGCCGTGCCCGGCCGGCTACAACACCCAGGAAGACGCCGGCTTCGCCCTCGACGATTACCTCTGGGACGTCGGTGCGATCGGCGGCACAACCCTCGCCCTCCGCGAACGCCTGGGCTATCTTTGGATCTGGCTGCGGAGCAAGGCCTGAGCGCCCCCGCGGCGGCCACGCACCAAGGCCCGGCGACGGGCGCCCGCCGACCCGGGCAGAGTCAAGTCTTCCTCTCGCCTCGTGGTCTTTCTATTTCTTCTTCTCTCAATCTTACTCTCCGGCGGACAAACCCTGACGAAAGAGAAAGATAAAGAGGAACGAGAAAGATGGGTCGATCGACTCTGGCACCGCTGGCGGCCGCCCGACCCGGGGCCGCCCCTGCGCTATGGCTTCGGCGGGGGCACCAGCCCGGCGGCTTCACGTTTCGCCTTCTGCGCTGCCGCGAATTCCGCCCCCAATTGCTGCACCCGCGGCATCACCTCCGTCATGCGGCCCTGGACCACGGCGCCCAGTTTCTCCTGCACCACCGGTTGCTTGGCCGACAGCATCTCGCCCAGCGGCGTCGCGTAGAACGCCCCGATCTGCTCGAGCTCCTGCTTTGAGAAAACCTCGCTGTAAATCTTGCTGACGTCGCCCTTGAGCTTCTTCGGATCGAGCGCGGAAAAAACCTCGTCGGTCAATTGTTGCTCGAACGCGGCCGCATCCGCGGGCGACACGCCCTGGGCCGCCATCCGCGTGGCCAGTTGCTTGAATTGCCCCGCCACCATCTTCCTCTGCTGCGCGAGCGCCCGCTCCATCATCTCCTCCAGGTGCATCTTGCTCAGCACCACTTCCGCGTCGGCCATCGTCGCCGGCAGGGGCGCGGCGGGGGCGTCCACCGTCGCGGCCTCGGCCACCAGGGTCACGGGGTAAACCTGGCCGGCACGCTCCAGCTCCAACCGGCCGCTCTTGGCGTCGTAGCGGGCGAGCGTGTAGCCGGCAAACGCTTCGCCGAGCGACAGGAACGAGCTCGTCTTGCCGGTCCCGTCGATCAGTACGAAGCGATGTTCCTTGCCGACGGTGAGCGTCGCATTGAAGAGCGGAACCACGTCGGCGGCCCGCAGGCTCGCCGCCAGCAACAACCCCAGCAGCACGACCCGGATTTTCATCGCCCCACCATCGTCCTGGACGGAATCCAGCGCCAGTGCGAAACGATCGGACGGTCTGGCGGTGCAGCTGCGAGATGGCAGTGACTTCGATGTGGGCGCGGTGCCCTCACCGCGCGCCCCGTCGGAGGCGACCTATCGCGGGGTGGGGGCACCCCGCCTACAACCGCCAAGCCGGAGGCGACCTATCGCGGGGTGTGGGCACCCCGCCTGCAACCGCCAAGTCGGAGATGCGTCCGTCCCGACCCGCGAGGCGGCGGAACTCAGGACTTCC
>JBBRWR010000005.1:0-139226 GCA_038249085.1 Opitutales bacterium | reverse complement strand
GCTCCGTCGACCTGCTGGGTCGCGTGTACGAGTATTTCCTCACACGCTTTGCCAGCGCCGAGGGCAAGAACGGTGGCCAGTTTTATACGCCGAGTTGCGTGGTGCGCTGCCTCGTCGAAATGTTGGAGCCGTACAAGGGCCGCATCTACGATCCATGCTGCGGCTCCGGCGGCATGTTCGTGCAGTCGGAAAAATTCGTCGAATCCCACGGCGGCTCGCTCGGCGACATCAGCATCTACGGCCAGGAAAGCAACCCCACCACGCGCCGCCTCGCCATCATGAACCTGGCCCTGCGCGGCATCGAGGCCGACTTCGGACCTGAGGCCGCCGACACCTTCCGCCGCGACCTCCATCCCGACCTCCGCGCCGACTACGTCCTCGCCAACCCGCCCTTCAACGACTCCGACTGGTTCCGCAAAGACGATGATGTGCGCTGGCAGTTCGGTGTCCCGCCCAAGGGCAACGCCAACTTCGCCTGGGTGCAGCACTTCATCCACCACCTCGCGCCGCAAGGCATGGCGGGCTTCGTCCTCGCCAACGGCACCATGTCCTCCAACCAGTCCGGCGAAGGCGAAATCCGGCAAAAACTCATCGAAGCCGACCTCGTGGACTGCATGGTCGCCCTCCCCGGCCAGCTCTTCTACAGCACGCAGATTCCGTTTGTCTCTGGTTCCTTTCCCGCGACAAACGCGGGAAAGGTAGTCGCTCGCTGCGCGATCGAGCAGGACAGACCCTTTTCATCGATGCTCGAAAGCTGGGAACGCTCATCGACCGCGTCCACCGCGAGCTTACCGACGTCGATCTCCAGAAAATCGTCACCACCTACCACGCATGGAGAGGTAGGGCGAACCCTCCGGGTGAGCCGAAATCGTCACGGCTCGGCGGGGACGCCTCGCCCTACCAGGATATCCCCGGCTTCTGCAAATCCGCCACCGCCGCCGAAATCGCCTCCCACGGCCACGTGCTCACGCCCGGCCGCTATGTGGGTGCCGAGGAAGTCGCCGACGACGGCGAACCCTTCGAGGAAAAGATGCCGCGCCTCGTCGCCGAACTGGAATCCCAGTTTGCCGAGTCCGCGAAACTCGAGCAGGCGATCCGCAAGAATCTGAAAGAGCTTGGTTATGTTTGAGAAAAGGACCCAAAAGACGGCAGTGCCCAAAGGGACCCCGAGCCCCAAACCCACGCCTGCGCTCGCGCCCACGCCGTCCCCTTCGTCCCTGCCGTCCCCTGAGTCCCTTTCCGAGCACTTCATCCCGCCCCACGGCGGCTACGAGCAGCTTTTTTCCTTCCAGAAAGCCCGGATCGTTTACGATGGCATCGTGCGTTTCTGCGACCGCTTCATCGACCGGCGCTCGCGCACCCATGACCAGATGGTGCAGGCCGCCCGCTCCGGGAAACAGAATATCCTCGAAGGCAGCCAGGCCAGCGGCACCTCCAAAGAGACCGAGATCAAGCTCACCAACGTGGCCCGCGCCAGCCTCGAGGAACTGCTCGAAGACTACCGCGACTACCTGCGCACCCACGGCCACGCCGAGTGGACGCCCGACCACGCCGGCACCCGCCGCCTGCGTGCGCTCAACCGTGCGCCCGACGCCAGCTACGAGACCTTCAAGAAAGGCATCGAGCACGCCGACCCGGCGATCGCCGCCAACGTGATGATCGGCCTGATCAAGCTCACCAACTACCTCCTCGACCAGCAGCTCCGCCGGCTCGAACAGGATTTTCTGCAAGAGGGCGGCCTGCGCGAGCGCATGACCCGCGCCCGCCTCGCCGAGCGCACCCGCCAGCAACGAGGAGGCCGGTATGGTTCCTGAACCTCCCGCCCCGCCGCCCCCGCTTCGGTCCCCTGAGTCCCTGGCGTCCCTTGCTGCAACCACGCGGCCCGCCCAATTCGCACCGCTCTTCTCTCTTTGGGAGAGGCCGGGTGAGGGTTGCTGGCCCCAAGCCAGCATTGCCATCAAAGCAAACCTGAGGGGGCTGGGTTATGGCGGGTGAATGGCCAACCAGAACAATCGATGAGCTGAAGGCGAAGAGTCGCGCGGCTATTGCTATCGGCCCTTTTGGCTCGCGAATGAAGAGCGACTGCTACGTGCCATCGGGCGTTCCGGTCATTCGCGGAACCAACATCTCCGACACGCGAGACTTGATTGGCGAAATGGTTTACATCACCCCCGTGAAAGCGGCGGAGGTTCAGTCATCTATTATTTTTGCAGACGACCTTTTCTTCCCGCATCGGGGCTCTATTGGCTTGGTTGGAATCGTTCCGCGTAAAGGCGCTGCCAGATACGTCCAGTCGAGCAGCATGATGAAGCTGACTTGTGATCGCAGTCTCGTTGAGCCGCTCTATCTTTTCTATTTCTTTCGTTCGGCACAAGGCCGCCAAGAGCTTCTGAAGAACGCGTCGACCGTGGGAACTCCCGGCATCGGACAGCCGTTATCTTCATTGAAAGCGATTCATGTTCCGCTCCCACCCCTTGCCGAGCAAAAAGCCATCGCGGGGGTGCTGGGGGCGCTGGACGACAAGATCGAGTTGAACCGGCGGATGAACGCGACGCTGGAGGCGATGGCACGGGCGCTGTTCCAGAGCTGGTTCGTGGATTTCGCCCCCGTCCGCGCCAAACTCGACGCCCGCCCCCCCGCCGGCCTCGACCCCGCCACCGCCGCCCTTTTCCCCGACCATCTGGAAGACTCGCCCCTCGGCCACATTCCCAAAGGGTGGGAAGTCTGCTCGCTTGCCGACAAAATCGAACTCCTCAGCGGCGGCACACCCAAAACTTCCGAGCCGTCATATTGGGACGGCGACATCCCGTGGTATTCCGTGAGGGATGCGCCTTCGGAAACTGACGTGTGGGCCATCCACACCGAGAAGCACGTCACCAAGGAAGGCATCGCCAACAGCGCCGCACAAATTCTGCCCGAAGGAACGACCATCATCAGCGCACGCGGCACCGTCGGGAAACTCGCCCTCGTCGGCACGCCGATGGCGATGAACCAATCCTGCTACGGCGTGCGCGGCACCAAAGGCTACGGCGACTTCTTCACCTACTTCGCGCTCCGCCAAGCCACCGCCGACCTTCAGCAACGCACGCACGGCACCGTCTTCGACACGATCACGCGCCAGACATTCGAGACGCTCGACTGCATCTTTCCGCCCGCGAACCTGACCGCCGCCTTCGACCGCACCGTAGCGCCGCTGCTGGCCCAACTCCGCGCCAACCTCCACCAATCCCGCATCCTCGCCACCCTGCGCGACACGCTGCTGCCGAAGCTGCTGAGCGGGGAGTTGAGCGTGACGGAAAACGAAAGGCTCGCGGAGGCAATCTCCGACGCTTAATCTCTACCGAAAATGCCGAGCGCCATTTACAGGATTGAATCGGTCGGACGCCAGTTGGGGATTGGGGTCGCTGGAAGCCGCTACGTTTATCTGAGCGCGGTGGCGAAGGAGAACAGCGCGGCGGCGGCTCCTTACTGCATCCCGAACGAATTGATTTGCGGCGAACTGGGGCGCTTCCTTCGCCTGCCGGTGCCACCGGTCGGCATCGCCTCGCAGACGAGCGGCGGACCGCTTTTCGCCTCGCTGGATTTCAACCTCGCCGGGAACTCTCTGCCGCCGGTGAACGTGGCGAATTGCGTGCAGGTCTTGCCGTCCTTGTCCGCCGGATTGCTGCTCTTCGACATCTGGGTGGCGAACTGCGACCGGCACGCGGAGAACTTCTCGGTGGATTTCCTCGGCACCCCGCCGCAGATGAACATCTTCGATCACAGCCACGCGCTCTTTGGTTATGCCTCGGGACAGGGCGAGGCCCGCTTAACGACATTGCGCGACCGGCTGGGGATTTCCTGGACGACGAACAATCCCGTGGACTCCGGTCGGCACCGGCATTGCTTGCTGGATGCAGTGACTGTGGACACTGACTTTACTTTCTGGCTCAACCGAATTGCCGCTACGCCCGATTTCTACATCGAAGAGATTTGCCGGGATGCGCAGCCATACGGGCTGACGCCGCAAGAAGTCACTGCCGCCATTGGCTTTTTGAAGACGAGGCGCGATAGTTTACGACAGATAATCAACAATTACCGGGCCGAGTTTTCGGCCATTCAGGCTTGGAGCCTGCCAATATGAACACGACCAAATACCTGCTCGCGAAATACATTCCCGACTTGCACCGGTTCGAGCCGCGCAACATCGGCGTCATCGTCTGGTCGCCGCTGGGCATCGAGGCGCGCTTTCTTGCCGAGTTTCCCAGCCGCCCCGGCGAAGTGGATGGACGTTCCATTCCCGGCTTCGTGACTTCCGCCAGTGCCTACAAGCAGTGGGTTCGCTACTGGCGCGATGCCATCTCGGGAACCAGCATTCGGCCCTTGGGTGGCGGCGATGTGGTGTCGTCAAGTTCGCCCGGCTTCATTGAGGCTTTGCAACAGACGGCGCGCGGTAACTTCGTCGTGGTGGATGCCGGATCGGTGCTGGATGACATCAGCGAGGAGGAGTTGCCAACGGTGGCGGACCAGCTTTTCGCACAGCTCATCGAGGTGAACACCACCGAGGAACCGCGCGACATTGGGTTTGATGAATTGTGCGATTCACTGATGGTTCGGGCTCAACTCAAGCATCATCGCAACTTTCACGACCGCTATCCGGTGAGATGCACCGTTCGGGGTGTGGACGAGGAGTTTTTATTCAGCCACGCGATTGCCAATGGGACGCTTGAGCGAGCTTATCAACGCTTTCCAATTCCCAAGCGGAAGACTCTGCTCCAGAAGAATCGGGACGCTACGGCCTGGATGCTTGAGAGCCTGTTGAACGGCAACGTCATCACTGCCGACAAAACGGTGCTGTTGCTGGATGCGACGCCGGAACAGATTTCCCAAACGGAAGTCGATAAATCCATCCGCTTGCTTGGCACGATGTCGCGGGTAGTGAACATCCATAACGAAGCTGAGGCTTTGGCGGAGTTCGGCGACGCCGCTCAGTTGCCTGCTCACTAAACGCCCCTCGACGTGTGCCGATTTCGCTCAACGAATCCATCGTCGAAGACGCCGCCCTGACGTGGTTCGGGGAGCTGGGCTATGCGGTCGGGCACGGGCCGCAGCTCGCGCCCGGTGAACCGGCGGCAGAGGGGGATTCATTTGGCGAGGTGGTGCAATCTCGCGTTGCTCAAACCCTCACCCGGTCTCTCCCACGGGGAGAGGAGTTGGAGCGCATGCGTGCGGCCATTCGGTGGCTGAACCCGGCCATCCCGCACCCTCGCCACTCTGCGCGACACGCTGCTGCCAAAGCTGCTGTGCGGGGAGTTGAGCGTGGGCGACGGCAACTCTCCGGAATTGCCGGATAGTTCAAAACCCAAGCCACCCAAACCATGAGCAAAGACAAACCCACTCCCGGCGGCCGTGCCAAAAAGAAGACCTCCGTCTCGCTGGTTCGCTCCTCGGCGGCGGAATACCTGACCTTTGTGGCTGCCAGCGGTCAGGGTGGCGTCGAGGCCGTTTACGCCGATGAAAATGTCTGGCTCACGCAGAAGATGATGGGGCTGCTTTACGATGTGGAGACCCACACCATCAACTACCACCTCAAGAGGGTATTCGCCGACCATGAGCTTCAGAAGGATTCAGTTATTCGAAATTTTCGAATAACTGCCGCCGACGGCAAAACCTACGACACCCAACACTACAACCTCTCGGGCATCATCGCCGTAGGCTACAAGGTGAACTCGGAACGCGCCGTCCAATTCCGCAAGTGGGCCACTGGCATCATCGAGTCCTTCACCATCAAGGGCTTTGCCATGGACGATGCGCGGCTGAAGAACGACGGCTCCATCCTTGGCAAAAAATACTTCGAGGAACAGCTCCAGCGCATCCGGGAAATCCGCCTGAGCGAGCGCAAGTTCTACCAGAAAATCACCGACATCTACGCCACCTCCATTGATTACGATGTCACGGCCGCGTCCACCCAGCGCTTTTTTGCCACCGTGCAAAACAAGCTCCACTGGGCCATCCACGGCCAGACGGCGGCCGAGGTCATCCTGAACCGGGCCGATGCCAGCAAAGACCGCATGGGCCTCACCACCTGGAAAGACGCGCCCCAAGGAAAAATCCAGAAGTTCGATGTCAGCGTGGCGAAAAACTACCTCACGGAAAACGAAATGGCCCAACTGCAACGCCTCGTCTCCGCCTACCTCGATTTGGCCGAAGACATGGCGCTGCGGGAGATTCCCATGACCATGCAGGACTGGGAAACCCGCCTCAATCGCTTCATCGCCGCGACCGACCGGGAAATTTTGCAGGATGCCGGCAAAGTGACGGCCGAAATCGCCCAGGCCCACGCCGAGAGTGAGTTTGAAAAATACCGCATCGTGCAGGACCGGCTGTTCGAGTCGGACTTCGATCGCGCGATCAAGGAATTGCCGGAGAAGGATGAAAAGCCGTGAGTAAGCTGCGCACCCTCACCCCGGCCCTCTCCCAGAGGGCGAGGGAGTCGTATTCCGAGGTGGTGCTGGTGGGGCGCTTGCGCGAGGCCATCCGGCGGCTGAACCCGGCCATCGCCGAATCCCGCACCCTCTCCACCCTGCGCGACATGCTGCTGCCGAAGCTGCTGCGCGGGGAGTTGAGCGGGACGAATTGAATCGGCGAAGAACAGAGTCTCATGTTTCCCATCCACCAGATTGACCGTCTGCGGGCCGAGGACCTCGAATACCTCGGCACCAAGCGGAAATTTTGGTTCAGGCGCGACCAAGTACGGTATTTGTTCAAGGCCGAGGAGCGTGGTACGGGGGAGGATTGGGCGGAGAAGATTGTCGGCGAACTGGCCGCGCTCCTCGGGTTGCCGCATGTCGAGTATGAACTCGCGCATGAGTTTGAAGGCACCGCGCCAATCCAGCCCGGCGTAATCTTGAGCGAACTTTGCCCCGCCGCCCTTCGCCCTCGTCATGGGTAACCAACTGCTGTTTGATCGAGACCCGCTCTATCCGAAAGATGCGGACCGAAAATATGGCCAGCGCGAGCATACGGTGCCAGCGGTGGCTGAAGCGGTAGGCGTGTTGCAGCCGTCGGCGGTGCAATGGCTGGCGCATTGTCCGGCGGGCATCGACACCGCGTTGGGGATTTTTGTGGGCTACGTGCTGCTCGATGCGTGGGTGGCCAATCAGGACCGGCATCACCAGAACTGGGGTGCCATTCAACAGCCCGATGGCGTCAGGCGCCTCGCCATTTACACCGCGAGCGGCGGGCACGGCGAAACGGCGATCGACCAGGAGGAAGCCGTCCTTGCCCTGCTGAAATGCGACTCTATCTGCCGCGCCTACTTTCACCGCTTCGACTGGTCGAAATGGACCACCGGCACGCCGGCGCAGAAACTCTCGCTCCTGCCGGCTGGGCAAGAGCATATCCTCGCCGCCGCGGCGAAGGACCCGAAGCCGGTCGAATATCGGCAGCGATTCCTTCAGACGGTAACCGACCTCTCCAAGGCGTTTGCCCTCGCCGTGCCGCACGAGAAGGCCCTCGAAATTCGCGACGATGTCGGGTTCTTCCAGGCGGTGCGCGCCGCGATGACCAAGGGGGGAGGCGAGAGGAAAAAGACCGACGAGGAACGGGACGCGGCGATTCGGCAGATCATCTCGCGGGCCGTCGCCTCGGATGCAGTCGTCGACATTTTTGCCGCGGCCGGCCTGAAGAAGCCGGACATCTCGATCCTCTCCGAGCAGTTCCTCGCCGAAGTGCGCGGGATGCCGCAGAAAAATCTCGCGGTGGAACTCTTACGGAAGCTGCTCGGGGGCGAAATCAAGCTCCGCTCGCGGAAGTTCCTCATCCAGTCGAAGTCGTTCGCCGAGATGCTGGAACAGGCGATCCGCAAATACCAGAACCGCGCCATCGAGGCGGCGGCGGTCATCGAGGAGTTGATCAAGATCGCAAAGGCCATGCGCGACGCCGACCAGCGTGGCGAGGACTCGGGTCTCACGGAAGAGGAGCGGGCGTTTTACGACGCGCTGGCGGACAATGAAAGCGCGGTAGAGGCGATGGGGAGCAAAGAGCTGCGCGTCATCGCGACGGAGCTTGTGACCCAGGTCCGCAAAAGCGTGACCATCGACTGGACTGTGCGGGAAAGTGCGCGGGCGAAAATCAAGGTGATGGTGAAGAGAATCCTGAGGAAACACGGCTATCCGCCGGACTTGCAGGAAGAGGCGGTCAAGACCGTCCTCGCGCAGGCGGAGCTGCTCTGCGCGAAGTGGGCGGCGTAGGTTGCACGTCGTGGCAGGAGTGGCCAAAGGGGGCATCATCGCGAAAAACCGGCCAATTCGGCGCCGGTCGGAAGGTGTCGCGGGGGTGGAAGTGGGTCCACGAAGGATATGTTCCGGGTACCTCAACGGTCACCCGTCCGTCTGGCGTCTGGCGCTTGACCAAGCGCAGGTTGTTCTCGCGCCTCCGTTTCATCTCCTTCGCGAGCACCCCCATCGGTTGAACCAGTTTTAGGCGTGAAAGCTGCGCCTGCAATTCGACCAACTCCGGGCCGGTGAGCTTCAGCATTTCGCCCGGCTTCGTGACGTACTTGCAGCACTCGCGCAGCGTGCGTGGCGGGGTTTCTGGACGTAGATTCATCACCCTCCGGTCGAAGCGGCGGTTGACCGCGCCGGGTGACCCCACACGCTCCCGTTTCGGAACCCCTGCCCATGAGAATCGTTGCCGCCTTGCTCGCCGCTCAGTTTGCCTTCGCTTCCTGCCCAGCTGCTGCCCCCGCGGGTTGGAGCATTGCCACGTTTGCCGGAACGGGGGAAAAGGGGACGACGGCGGATGGCGTAGCCGCCACCACCGCGAAGCTCGACAATCCGTTCGGAGTCGTGCGCGGGCCGGACGGGGCGATTTGGTTCTGCCAATACTCCGGCCAGGTGATTAGCCGGATCACCGCGGATGGCGTGATTCACCGGGTCGCCGGGAACGGGAAAACGAGCTACGGCGGCGATGGCGGACCCGCCCGCGAGGCGAGTTTCAACCTGCCGCATGAGATCCGTTTTGACGCGGCCGGAAACCTTTATGTGGCCGACATGAAGAATCACGCCATCCGGCGCGTGGACGCACGGACGATGCTCATCACGACGTTTGCGGGCACCGGAGCCCCGGGTTACAGCGGTGACGGCGGGCCGGCGAACGAGGCCCGGCTCAATCAGCCCCACAGCCTCCAATTTGGTCCCGATGGCGGTCTCTACATCTGCGACATCGGCAACCATGTCATTCGCCGGGTGGAGATGAAAACGGGCAGGATTTCAACCTTTGCCGGCACCGGCAAACCCGGCCCGACGCCGGACGGCGCCCCGATCGCGGGCACCCCGCTGAACGGTCCGCGTTCGCTCGATTTCGACCGCACGGGGAATCTCTGGCTCGTCACGCGCCAGGGGAATCAGATCTTCAAATTCGATCTGCGCGCCGGCAGGATCCTCCATGTGGCGGGCACGGGTGCGAAGGGTTTTACCGGCGACGGGGGACCGGCGTCGCAGGCGACCTTTGCCGGGCCCAAGGGTATTGCGCTGGCACCGAACGGAGACATTTATCTCGCCGATACGGAGAACCACTGCGTGCGCATGATCGACGCCAGGACCGGCCTGGTCCATCTGGTGGCGGGCACGGGGGAAAAGGGCGACGGCCCCGACGGGGATCCCCGGCGCTGCCGGCTGGCCCGCCCCCACGGCGTATTCGTGGACGCCGATGGCACCATCTTCGTGGGTGATAGCGAGACCCATCGCATCCGGGTCTTGCGGCGGCCGTGAAGGGCCCACCGCCGGGTTTTCATGGGGCCGAGCAGGGTTGTGCCCCAGGGCAGGGCCAATCGACTTCGCACTGCCATGGGTGGTGTCCGGCTCCCAGGTCGATTAGTCGTGACGAGATCCTCGGCGCAAAACAACCTCGGCGAAGACCCATCTGCATCAAGTGAGCGACTCCGGCCTTTCCCGTAAACTTCATGACCTGCTGCACCGCGAGGCCCACTTGAAGCTTGGCCGGCGCACGACGACGCCGCTCTGGATGGAAAAGGAAGCTGAATTGCGGGCGCTGCAGGCCACGGTGCCTCCGTTCTTCTCCCTGTTCTTGCGGAAGAAACGGGATGAGCATCAGGTCCTCCAGGCCAGGACGGAGGAGGAGGTCAAGCGACTGCGGCATCGCATGGAAATGTTTGATCGCTGTGAACCCCAGGTGGCCGCGATGATCGAACAGGAGATCGAAGTTCTGTTGCGGGAGGATTGCCCGGAGTACATTCAGGCCTTGGCGGCCCTGGGCCAGAAGGCCGACTGGCTGAGCTGCCTCGATCGCTTTTCCGGAAGAATCTTCGAGTTCACCCCGACCCTCGGCAATGTGCGCAACATCGCGTGCTCCGGCTATGCGCGGCAGGCCAACGTCTACTCCGCGGCAGCCCTGCAGGCGTTTGGCCTCGCGATTGCGGCCGCGCAGGCCGTGGAGGAGGAGGTGAAGCTGGCAAATCGGATCGCGGATACCCAGGTCGAAATCTTTCGCGCCAACGGCATCGAAACCCAGCCGCTTCCCCGTTTGCCCGAGACGAGCTTTTCCGGATGGGTGGACAAAATCAAAGCCATGCCACTGGCCGAGGCGCAGCCGCAATTTGACGCCTTGATCGATAAGACGAAGCAACTCCATGGGACGGAGGTGGCGGAATTGCGCGTGCTGGCGGATCAGGTGGAGGCAGCCCAGCAGGGGGATCTGCGCAATTTTCTGATGGCCGCGTGGGATCAGTTCCGCGCCGAAGTTGCGCCGGAAATCTTTCCCGGCGATACGGAGCGGAGCGTGTCCGAAACCGAGAAGATGCTCACAGCCGCGGCGCAACCGAACGGGAAGCCGCGCCGGCAAGGTCGGCCCGGTGGCCGGGCCTAGATCACCCCCGCCTCGCGAAAGCTGTAGTAGCCCTTGCCGACGGGGTCCGCGGTGGGCCGGCCGATGATGAGGTGATCGATCAAGGTGATGTCGACGGTGCGGGCGGCGTCGCGCAGCATCCGGGTGACGTGCACATCCGGGGCACTGGGAGAGGGGTCGCCGCTGGGATGATTGTGGACGCAGACGATGGCGGAGGCGCCTTCGCGGACGGCGATGCGGAACACCTCCCGGGGGTGGGCGAGCGTGGCGTGGGCCGTGCCGGAGGTAAGTTCCACCCGTTTCAAGAGCCGGTTGCGGCGGTTGAGGCAGAGCACCCAGAACTTCTCGACCTCCAGGCCCGCCACCACGGGCCGCAGGTGGGCGACAATTTGCTCCGGACGATCCAGCAGCGGTTCGTCTTCTCCCTGCTGACTGAGGACGCGCCGGGCCACCTCCATGACCGTGAGCAATTGCAGCGCCTTCACCCGTCCGATGCCCTTGAGCCGGCGAAAGTCCTCGACCCGCCACTTGATCAACCCGGCCAGCGATCCGGCCTCGGCAATCAGCCGCGAGGAGAGGGTGAGCACATCCTGGCCCCGGGTGCCGCTGCGCAGGAGCATCGCGAGCAACTCCGAGTCGCTGAGCGCGGAGGGGCCGAGCTTCTCCAGGCGCTCCTGCGGGCGTTCGCCGACGGCGGTGTCGCGCAGGCGGTTGGGCAGGGGAGGGACCGGGGTGTCAGACACGATGCCTTTCTTGGCGGGAAGTGGGGAGCATGCCAACTCTTCCCTTGCCGGTTGGAGGCGCCCGGCGGGACAAGCCATGGGAGAGAAGGTGCGGGCAACCGATCGGACGTTTCCCGGCGTCAACCCGCCCTAGTTGAATTTACCCCGGATGCTGGGTGATCTTTACCCGGCGGAAGCCAGCACAGTCCCTATTCCCTCCGCGGCGCCTTTGCCCTATGCTCGGGGCCGATGTTGCTGTTCCGACCCCACCAACTTCGCGGTGCCCTCTTCCGGCACGTGTCGTGGGTTCTGCTACTCGGCGCTGCCGCCGGTGCGGTCCAGGCGGAACCAGCGGGTCGGGCGCGCCTGGCTTCCGTCAGGTCGCCGCTGCCGGAGCACCTGCCCCTGCGGGTCGCGTGGCGCGTCGCCGAGTCCTACGCGGCCACGATTCCCGACGGCGACGTGATGGTGGGAAGTGGAGACTCAATGCTGCCCCTCTATCCCGATCACACGGTCATCGTGCTGCAGCGGATGCCGATGGCGGCATTGCGGGCGGGCATGACCGTGGTCTTCATTGGCGACCGGGGTCGCCCGGTGGCCCACCAACTGGTGGCCAAGACGCCACGGGGTTGGACGGCGCAGGGATTGGCCAACGACGACCTCGACGACACCCTGGTGCGGGCGAACAATTATCTCGGCACCGTCGTGAAAGCGTACGCGCCCGCGCCGGAGGGAGAGACGAGGCCGGTGATCGCCGCAGGGATCCCGGCCACCGGAACGGCCAAGGTTACGCCCGGCGCATCTGCAGGTTGACGGGGGGCATGGAGCTCGGTCCTCTCTGTAGCGCCAGTCTTCGACTGGCGCCCACCGGTCAGAGACGCGGCGCAACTTTCCGAGGCGTCACCACCAAACGACCGATGCGCCCGGTTACGCCGACCCCGATCAGTAATACTTGACGTAGCCGTTGCGGCGGAGCCGCTCGAGCCAGCGTTCCTGGCTGGCCCGGCTCATCTGCTGGATCAGCACGCGTTCAACCTGGTCACGCACCTCGTCGAGGGGTTGGATGCCGGCGAAACGGCGGTCTTCGGCGTAGAGAATAAAGGCCCCCTCGGGGAGCAGGATCGGCTCGGAGCACTCGCCCTTCTTCAGGTTGAACGCCACATCGCTGAATTCCTTGCGAAAATCCGAGCGTTTGAGCCAGTTCCAGTCCCCGCCCTTGCTGCGCTTCAAATCCTTGCTGAATTGCTTGGCGAGGTCTTCGAACTTTTCCCCGGCCTTGGAGCGCGCGACAATCATGTTGGCCTGTTCCATCAGGGAGGCGTCGGTCTCGGTGTCGGTCCGGGTCAGCTGGATGAGGCGGAGGTGCACCTCGTCTTCGCGGTAAAACCGGTCCTTGTTTTCGTTGTAATACGTCTCGATTCGCACCGGGCTCACGATGCTCTGTGATTTGCGCTGCTGGCCCTGCATGTACTGGAAGATGATGTTCTCCTCGAGTTCGCGGCGGTAATCGCGGATCGTCTGGCCCTTCGCGCGCAGGTAGGCGAGAAACTTGGACCGGTCACCCTCGAAGCGCTCCGCCAACTCGTCGGCCTGGGCGTTGTCGATGTATTGGATCGGGATCTGGCGCTTCTCGTCCTTGCGGAACTCCTTCACGATCAGCACGCGATCGATGAGATCCTGAATCGCGCTGTCCTGCAGTTGCTCGAGGCGTTCCTGAAACTCCTTTTCGTTGCGGACCTCGTTGCGCATCTGGGGCAGCAGCGGCCCGATGTACTGCATGACATCCGCGACCGTGATGATCTTCTCCTCGGCGACGGCCACGATGCCGTTGGCGAACCGGAGATTGAGGTTCTGGGCGACCGGGTCGGTCGAGGGACCGCCCGAGACGGCCGGGGCGGCCGGGGCGGCGGTTTGGGCTGCGGTGGAGGCGATCGACGCGACGGCCAACGAGACAACTACAAGACTGCGGCGTATCGTCATGGGTTCGGCAGGTTATTCAGAAAGGATATGATTTCGCGCAAACGTAGGAGGGGCTTGGGGGCGGTCAACCTTGGAAACCGGGAACCGACCTGGACCCAGTCGTCTCCCGTGCCTCCGCTGCGCAGACACTTGAGCCGGTTGGAATCGGTTTCGACGGAGATGATGCCTTTTTGTTCCGCGCGGACACGAATCTCCGTGATCAGGAGCAGGGCCTTGACCTCGTCGCCGAACTTCCCGAAGCGATCCCTCAGGTCGGCCTCGATTTGCTTCAAGGTGGGTAACCCGTCGGCCATCGCCAGTTTGCGGTAGAAATCGATGCGCAGCCGGGTCTCGGCGACGTAGGCCGGAGGGATGCGGGCCTGGATCCGGGAAACCGGGCCGGCTTCGGCGTCCTCGGCATCCTTGAGCGCCGTGTAGCCGTCGACGTGGCGGCCGGAGTTTCCGCCGGAGGGCTTGCCCTCACCCACGAAGACAAAATCCAGCTTCAGGCCGGCCCGGATGGCCGCGGCCGACTTGTCGCCCCGCAGCCGGGCGACCGATTGGCGCAGCAGCTGGCAGTAAAGCTCAAAGCCGACGCCGACGATGTGGCCGCTTTGCTCGGCGCCGAGGAGGTTGCCGGCTCCGCGCAGTTCGAGGTCGCGCATGGCGATGCGGAAGCCGGCCCCGAGCTGGTTGTGCTGCCGCATGGCCGTCAGTCGCTGCCGGGCGACTTCGAGCAGCCGGGTGTGCCGGTGGAGCAGCAGGTAGGCGTAGGCCTGGTGCTTGAAACGACCCACGCGCCCCCGGAGTTGGTAGAGTTGGGAGAGCCCGAACCGATCCGCGCCCTCGATGATGATCGTGTTGCTGTTGGGGATATCCAGGCCGCTCTCGATGATGGTGGTGGAAACGAGCACCTGATAGCGACCCGCGACAAACTCCGTCATCATCTCCTCGAGTTCGTCGGCGTGCATCTGGCCGTGACCGATGCCGATCGTGACCCCCGGCAGCAACTCGCGCAGCCGGGCCGCGACGAGATCGATGGTCTGAATGCGATTGTGCAGGTAGAAGACCTGGCCGCCCCGCCGCAACTCGAAGTGGATGGCGTCGACCACGACCTTCTCGTCGTAGGTCTTCACGATGGTCTGGATCGGGTGGCGGTTGGAGGGTGGCGTCTCGATCACGCTGAGATCCCGCGCCCCGGTGAGTGCCATGTACAGGGTGCGGGGAATCGGGGTGGCGCTCATGGAGAGCACGTCGACCGTGGCCCGCATGGCCTTGAACACCTCCTTGTGTTTCACCCCGAAGCGCTGCTCTTCGTCAATCACGACCAGCCCCAGCTCCTTAAAGACCACATCGCGTTGCAGCAGGCGGTGCGTGCCAATCAGGATGTCGACCTGGCCGGCAGCGGTCGCGGCGAGGATCTGCTTCAATTCGCCGCGGGTGCGAAAGCGGCTGAGCATTTCGATCGCGATCGGGTAGCCGGCCATGCGTTCGCGAAACGTGTTCAGGTGCTGCTGCGCCAGCACGGTGGTGGGCACCAGCACGGCCACCTGCCGGCCGCCCTGCACGGACTTGAACGCCGCGCGGATGGCCACCTCGGTCTTGCCAAAACCGACGTCGCCGCAAATCAGCCGATCCATCGGGCGGGTCTTCTCCATGTCCGCCTTGCTCTCCTGGATCGCGCGCAGCTGGTCGCGCGTCTCCGTGAAGGGGAACGAAGCCTCGAACTCCTTCTGCCAGTCGTTGTCGCCGGCAAAGGCGTGTCCCGGCTGCGCTTCGCGGGCCGCCTGGATGCGCAGGAGCTCCGCCGCGAGATCGACGGTGGCCCGTTCGGCCGCCCGCCGGGCCTTCTCCCACCGGCCGGACCCGATGCGCCCGAGCTGCGGCCGGGTCTTGCTCAGCCCGACGTAGCGGCTGACCAGATGCGATTCCTGCAGCGGCACGTGCAGGGTCACGCGATCGTCGAACTCGAGGGAAATCACCTCGCGCATCCCCTGCGCCGTATCGAGCTTGGTGATTCCGCGATAGTGCGCGATGCCGTGTTGCAGGTGCACGACGAAATCGCCCTCCACCAGTTCCGAGAAATCCAACAACTGGTCGACCTGGGCGCGGTGCGCGATGGCGCGTTGGTTGAGGGCCGGACGGCGCTGGCGCTGTCGGCCGAAGATCTCGGTCTCGGTCACCACCACCAGACCGCGGGAGCTTCTTGGAGGCGCGGTGCCCTCACCGCGCTTTGGGTGCGCGGGGTGGGGGCACCCCTCCCACAGATCGAGTCCAGCCCCTGCGCGGAAGGTGATGCGGAAACCCTCGTTCAGCGTGCCCCGGAGCCAGCGGGGCTGGATGGTTTTCCCGACGGGATCCGCCGCCAGGATCTCCCGGGCGCGCTGCTCTTCGCCCTCCTTGGAGACGACAATCTCGATCGCGTAGCCTTCCTTCCGCCAGTCGGCCACCTGGCCCAGAAAGGCGTGCCGCGCGTCCTCCTCGGCGCTCAAACGTTCCAAGGCGACGAGCGCCTCTCCGGGATAGCGGCGGTGATGGGAAAGGGCCTCGGTGTCCCAGGTGACCTCGTGGCCGGAGCCATCGAAGAGCTGGCTCGCCTCGTCGAGGTCGCTGAGGGCAAAGGCCGCGGCGGTCCGCGCGAACAGCGGGGGCAGCCCATCGTGGCCGGAGGGAGCCAGGGCGTTGAATTCCTCCTCCAGCGTGGCGGGTTCCACGAAGAGCAGGTGCGCGGCCGGGGTCAGGTAGTCGGCCAGTCCGGTCTGGGAAGGATTGAGGCGGATGCGCGGCGAGGCTGCCAGGCTGATGCCCGCGACGGCAGCACCCGAACGCTGGGTGACGGGATCGAACTCCCGAATCGATTCGATCTCGTCGCCAAAGAAATCGAGCCGGTAGGGTTGGTTGGCGGTGACGGGATAGACGTCAATGATGCCACCGCGGATCGCATAATGCCCCGGCGCCTCGCAGACGGCCTCGCAATCGTAGTCGAGTTTGCGGAGCTCCTCGAGCAGGCCTTGGAACGATTGCGCCTGACCGCGCGCGAGGGCGAACTCCCGGGTGCTGAACTCCTCCAGGGCCGGCACTGGCTGGAGCAGGGCGGCGGGGGTCGTGACCACGACCAAGGTGTCGGGGGTGGAATTGAGCCCGCGCACGGCCCGGAGGCGGGACAGCACCGTGAGGCGATCACTCGAGGCGGCGAACGCCTCCCGCATTTCGCTGCTGTCCTGCATGGACTCGGGGAAGACGAGAGTCTGGCAGGGGCGCGGGCTGCCGGAGGCGAGGTGGAAGAAGGCGATGTCCTCGGCCAGATGCTCCGCCGCCTTGAGGGTGTCGGTCACGACGAGCCAGACTGGCGCGGGATATTCGCGGGCCAGCGCGGCGAAGACCGCGCCGCGGGCGGGCGGGCAAACCCCGGTGAGCTTGCGACGGGAAATGAGCGGGGGGGCCGGCATGCGAAGCGGGCACTGTAGGTCGGACGGAGCGTCCGACAAGCCCGATGCCACGATCATGTCGCCACGGGGCGCAGCTGTCGTTTGGCGGTGACTTCCCTGTGGGCGCGGTGCCCTCACCGCGCTACCCGGCGGGAAAGACCTAACGCTGGGTGGGGGCACCCAGCCTACAACCGCCAACCTCGGAGATGCGCCTCACCCGCCCGGTTCAGCCCTGCTCCGCTCCGCTAATTGACTTGCATTGCCTCGAGGGCGTCGCGGGCGGCGGATTCTTCGGCCGCCTTCTTTGAGGGTCCGCGGCCGACCCCCAGCCGCCGATCGGCCAGGAAGACCGCCACCTCGTAGTTGCGGGCGTGGGCGGCGCCTTCGGTCAGCACGACCTCGTAGCGCAGGGCGTTGTTGCCGTGCAAGGGTTGGATGATCTCCTGCAGGCGCCCCTTGGGATTCTCGAAGTCCTCGACCGCGGCCAGCCGGTCGGAGAGGGGACCGTAGATCCGGAGCACCACCCGGCGCGCCTCCGCGAAATCGCTGTCGAGGTAGATGGCCCCCAGCAGAGCTTCAAAGGCATCCTCGAGGGCCGAGGCCCGTTCGCGCCCTCCGGTGGCCTCTTCGCTCGCGCCGAAGTGCAGGGCCCGGTCGAGCCCGATCTCGCGGGCCAGTTTCGCCAGATAGGTGCCGTTGGCGATCGCCGCCCGCCGCTTACTCAGCAGGCCCTCCCGGTCGCCGGGAAACAGGGTGAAGAGCGCCTCCGTGAGCACGAGCTGCAGCACGGCGTCCCCCAGGAACTCGAGCCGCTGGTTGCTCTCGGTGAGCTCGGGCTGGTCCTGTAGCAGCGACGAGTGGGTCAACGCGCGCTTGAGCAACGCCCGCTCGCGGAAAGCGTGGTCGATGCGGGCCTCAAGCTTGGTCGGGGATCGTTTCACGAGCTGGCGCTGGCGTAGCGACGCAAACCGCGGTGAAAGGTGAGCACGGCCAGCGCAAACCAGGCCGCCGCCATGCCGGCGAGCCAGAGGGCCCACTGCCATTCGAAACCGTGCAGGAGGACGCGGGCCGGGGCGTTGCTGACGACGACCACCGGCAGCAGCCAGACAAAGAGGATGTTGGACACGCCCTTGAAGGCTTCGCGGGGCAGGCGCGAAAACTCCGTCATCGTGAAGTAGCCGCCTTCGACCCCCTGCGCGCTCGTCAGCCAGAAGACCGCGGAAATCGACAGCACGAGGATGCTGTAGTGGATCACCAGCCCGCACAGGACGAGAAAGGCGTACATCGCGAGGTCGAAAAAGCCCGGATGCAGCCCCAATTGCCCGGCGGAGTAGGCCACCACGCCCGCCGCCACGACGGAGTTGATGAGTCCGTCGGGGTCGAGTTTGCGGGTGGTGGCCATGAACATGACGTTGCCGGGTTGGGCTAAGAAGAAGTCGAAATTGCCACTCCTAACGTTGCGCCCAATTTCAAAAATACTGCTCCAAAAGAAGCCCATGAGGAAGCGTTGGATGAGCATGGAAGTGCCCACGAGCAGCATCATCTCGTACTTGCTCCAGCCGGCGATGGAACTGGTGTGCCCGTAGATGACCGAGATCAGCATCAAGTTCACGGCCATCCAGAAGACTTCGACCAGCGACCAGACGAAGAAGTCACCCCGGAACATCAGCGTCCGGATCACGGAGTAGCGGGCGCTGGCGAGCCAGACTTTCAGGTAGTGCAACATGGGGAGTTTGTCGGGCTGGGAGCGCCGTCTGGGGAGCGGGGTCAGCCGCCCACGGCGGTGTGGCGGCGCAGCCCGCGCCGCCAGAGGATCTGGTTGACCAGCAGCAGCACGCCGACCCAGCCCGCCTGGATGACGAGCCCCTGCAGGGCCTGGGGCAATTCGATCCGGCCCGTGATGATCGCCCCGGGGAAGTACATTTGGTAATAGAAAGGCAGAAACCGGGCGACGCGGAAGATGGCGTCGGGCATCAGGTCCAGCGGGAAGACCTGCCCGCCCAACACGGCCTCGACCGCCATCGACAGGATCACGAACCCCTGAATCTCCAGAAACCAAAACGTCAGCATGCCGAAGCAGTAGGCGATGCTGAACTGAATCAGGGCCGACATGGCCAGGGCCGGCACGCCGACGGCAAGGCGCCAGCCGTCGAGCGGGAAGGTGAGGGAATCCTTGATAAACGGAAACGCGACGATGAGCGGGAGCAGGACGAGCGCGCCCGACACCAGGCGGGCGGCCACGAAGATGCTGAAGCGGTAGAGGAAATAATTGATCGGCTTGAGGAGGAATTGGTTGATGATCCCATTCCGGATCTCCTCGCTGATCTGGTAGTCCTCGTTGAAGGCGCTGATAAAGAACTGCAGGACGAGGAGCGTGATGAAATACGTCAGCGTCTGGCGCAGGTCGAAGCCGCCAATGCGGTCGGTGCCGGCAAACGCCGCGCCCCACAGGATGAAGACGACCGCCAGGTGAAAGAGGGAAAAGAAACCCCGCACGGCGAAGTTCCACCGATAGACGATGTTGCTCTGGATGCCGACCAGGAAGGCTTGGCGGTACTTTTCAACCGAGGCGAGCATCAGCGGTCAGGGCAGGCGCCGGGCGGCGGGGACGGGGGCGGATTCTTGCACGGTCGGTCGCGCGGTAGGAGCGGGTTTATCCCGCGATGGAAATCCGCCCGCGCTGAATCGCGGGATAAACCCGCTCCTGCAAGCAGGATCCGACAAGTCATTTTCGGGTCTGTTCACCGTGCAAAAATTCGCCCTGGGGCGGGGACAGGGCCGGGCGTCACGTTTCCAGGAGGCGGAAGCGCGCGATGACCTCCAGGGCCAGGCTGCGATAGGCGACGGCGCCCTGGCCATGGGGATCGTAGGTGAGGATCGGCTGGCCGAAGCTGGGCGCCTCGCTGAGTCGCACCGTGCGCGGGATGACGGTTTTGAAAATCTTGTCCGGCAGGTGCTGCCGCACCTCGTCGACGACCTGTTTGGCGAGGTTGATGCGGCTGTCGAACATCGTCATGATGATACCGCCCACTTCGAGCCGGTCGTTGATATGGGCGGACTTGAGCCGTTCGACATTGCGCAGGATCTGGCCCAGTCCCTCGAGCGACAGATACTCGCATTGGAGGGTGATGAGCAGGTAATCGGCGGCGGCGAGGCTGTTCATCGACAGCATCCCGAGGGCGGGGGGGCAGTCGATGATGATGACGCGGTAGCCGTTCGATTTGCGGACGGGTTCGAGCACCGTGCCCAGCTTGGCAAGGTAGTTCTCCATCTGCGCGATTTCGATCTCGGCGGCGGCGAGGTCCTCCTCGCTGGGGATGAGCGCCAGATGTTCGTAGGCGGTCGGAGTGATCATCTCGAAGGCCGTGCCCTCCCCGTGGAGCGGGCCGTAGAGGCTTCGGCCGACCTGCTTTTCGACGCCCACCGCGCTGGTGGCGTTGGCCTGGGGATCGAGATCCACCAGGAGGGTGTGGATCTTTTTCTCGGCGAGCGCCGCCGCCAGGTTGACGGCCGTGGTGGTTTTGCCGACGCCGCCCTTCTGGTTGGCGATGGTGAAGACGATGGTGGGCATGAGGAGGGAAAACGGACGACTATCGGCCAAGGCGCGGGGGCCGCAAGCGCGGTGTCGAATTCCTCGCGACGGGGGCTGGCGGCAGCGGTTCGAACTGGTGTGGCCGAGGGAGGGCGGAGCGCGCGCGGGCCCAATCCCCTGGCAAATGGCGGGGCGCAGCCACGGGGTCACCTCCCACCCTGCGTCAACGCGTCGGTTTAAGTTCACGCTTGAGGCACCCCACGCGAATCGCCAAAGGTCCGCCCGTGGATTCGCCCCAGTCCGATCAAGCCCAGTGGTTCACCGCGGAGGTGCAGCCGCACGAAACCGTGTTGCGGGCATGGCTCCGCTCACGATTTCCGGAACTGAACGAAGTGGACGACATCGTGCAGGAGGCGTTCGTGCGCGTCCTGCGGGTGCGCGAGAGCGAACCGATCCTCGCGGTCAAATCGCTCTTGTTCTTCACGGCGAAGAACCTCGCCTTGAACTGGCATCGCGACCGGCGGAGAGATCCGGCCCAGAATACTTTAGCGGATTTCGATCTCCGTGGTGTCTGTGATGAGCGTGAAGACATTCCCGAAACCGTCGCCCGTCTGGAGGAGTTCCGCGTGCTGATCGAGGCGATCCAGGCACTGCCGGACCGTTGCCGGCAGGTGATGACGCTGCGCCGCTTCTACGGTCTCTCGCAGAAGGAGGTGGCGGCGCGACTCGGCATTTCCGAGCACACCGTCGAAGCGCAAAGCACCATCGGCCTCAACAAGTGCGCGGATTTTCTCCGGGCACGCGGCCACGCACCGAACCGCCCGTGAGTGCCGAATCACGCGAGTCCGCGGCTCTCCGCGCCATCGAACGCGAGGCGGCCGCTTGGGTCGTGCGCGAGGAACGCGGACTCACCCCGGCCGAGCAGGATGCACTTTCCCTGTGGCTCGCCGCCGATCCGTGCCGTCGCGCCGCGCTGGCGGAACGCCGCTGGGCGTGGCGCGAGTTCGATCGTCTTGCTGGCCTGAAGATGGCCGTCGAGGCCCCGCCCGACCCCGACTTGCTCGCGCCGCGACCCGGCACCGTACGTTCGCGTTCACGCTGGTTACCGTGGAGCGCCGTCAGCCTGGCGGCGGCCGCCGTGGTCGCCGTGGCCTTCCGGTTCGCCGCTCCATCCCGCCCTTCCGGCCCGACCCGGAACGCGGTCGCGCCTCCGGTCACCGCCCTCGCTGCGCCATGCGAGCAACGCACCCTCGACGACGGCACAGTTGTCGAACTCAACCGCGGGGCGCGCCTCACTGTGATGTTCACGCCCGCCACGCGCCGCGTGCACCTCGAACGCGGCGAGGCTCACTTCACCGTCGCAAAGAATCCGGCGCGGCCGTTTGTGGTTGAGGCCGCAGGTGTCACGGCCCGCGCCGTCGGCACCGCCTTCGTCGTCCGGCTCGACTCCGTGGCCTTCGAGGTCGTCGTCACCGAAGGCCGCGTGCAGCTCGGTCGAGAAACCGCGGCGGTCAGGCTGGTCGGCGCTCCCCTCATCCTTACCGCCCGGCAGCGGGCCGTGGTCGCGCTCAAGGTGCCCGTCGCGCCGGATATTACCACGTTGAGCGAAGCCGATCTCGCAGCCCGGCTCGCCTGGCTGCCCCGCGTGCTCGATTTCACCGATGCCCCGCTCGCCGCGATTGTCGGCGAATTCAACCGCCATAACTCCGTGCAACTCACGCTGGGCTCGCCCTTGCTGGCCGGAGTGCGGCTCAACGCCAGTTTTCGCTCCGACAACGTCGAGGGTTTCGTGCGCCTGCTGGAGTCGAGTTTCGGCCTCCGCGCCGAGTGGCGCGGCGAAACCGAGATCGCGTTGTTCGCCACCCGCTGAGCGCTCGCCCGCCTATTTCCGGGAAATCTTCCGCCTCGCTTAGCGGAAGATCGCCGATGCGGGGTCTTACCCGTGATGTCCACCCAACCAGCCCTCCTCCGCCGTCTCATGACGCACAAACCTGTGGGCCGACTCCTCCTCCTTGCCGGTTGGCTCACCGCCGCCATTTCCGCCCTGGCCGATGAGGCGACCCGGAACTTCAACGTCCCGGCGGGCCCCGCGCGCGAAACGCTCAAACGCTTTGCGAGTCAGGCGCAGGTGGAAGTCCTCTTCCCCAGCGAAAACACCCTCGCCGTGCAGACCAATGCCGTCGCCGGCAAGCTCACACCACAAGCCGCCCTCACCGCGCTGCTCGCCCACACCGGCCTGCGCGCCGACCGCGACAGCAGGTCCGGCGCCTTCGCCATCCGCCCGGAGGCCCCCGGCCCAAACGTCCCCCGGGTGGCCGCCGCGACGAGCGACCGCCCGCCGGCCAACGCGGAAAATGAGCGCGACGGGCCGATCCAGCTTTCGCCGTTCGAGGTCACGGTCGACAACAAGGGTTATTACGGGGCCAATGCCATGTCGGGCACGCGGCTCAACACCAAGCTTGAGGACCTTCCTTCCGCCATCTCGGTGGTGACGAAGGAGCAGATGCAGGATTTCGCGCTGCTCGATCTCAACGATATTTTCGCCATGGAGGTGAGCACCGAAGGCACCTCGAATTATACCGATCTCTCGTCTACCAACGCCTCGACCGGGATCAATTCGGACTTCACCTCGACCAACCCCGAGGGCGCCAATCGCATTCGAGGTATCGCTGCCGCCAACATGGCGTTCGGCAATTTCGAAACCAGCGGGCGGGTGCCGATCGATCCGATCGACATCGATGCGATCGAGATCAGCCGCGGACCCAACACGAGCGTGTTTGGCATGGGCAAGGGATCCGGCACCGTCAACTCGGTCCCGGCCTCGGCGCGGCTGGCCTCGGATTCCGCGGAGTTCGCGATGCGCGCCGATAACCGCGACGGCTGGCGCACCAGTCTCGATGTGAACCGCGTGCTGAAGAAAGATGTCGTGGCGTTACGGTTCAGCACCGTCTTTCAGCGGGACGGTTTCCCGCAGAAACCGTCCGGCATGGATACCCGCCGACTCAACGGCATGATCAAGGTTCGCCCGTTCAAGACGACCACGCTCAGCGCCACGTTCAACCGCTACGATTCCCACGGGAACCGTCCTCTTTCCGGCCCGATCCGCGAAGGGGTCACTTCGTGGTTGCAGGTGGGTGCGCCCACGTGGGATCCGATCACGATGACAGCCAAAATCAACGGTGTGACGACCGGACCCTTTGCGACGGCGGCGTCCACGCCGATCTATTTTCAGCTGCCGGCGGTCCGCCTCCAGGCCTACACGGATCGGAACACGCTCGCCTATCTGGGTCTCGCTCGCGGGACGGCGACGACGCCGACGACGCAAACCCAGGTCCAGCGGCTGGTGATGAGCAGCATCGATCCGACCGGTCTGCTCTCCCTGCAGCCGCTCCTCTTGAGATCCCCGGTCGCGACGGGCAAGGATCTCGTCGACTGGTCGACGCAGAACCCCGCCGCAATGAACTTCTACCGGAACGCGTCGCAGACGTCGTTAATTTCACTGCAACAGGGTGTCTTCGACACCCAGCGCCAGAGCCTGAATCTGGAGCTGGGCGTCTTCAGCGAGCACAACGAGTCCCTCACCTCCGCGCCGTTGGGTGCCACGGGGGGGACCATCATTTTTGACAGTGCCCTCTTCGTTGACATGAATGAACGATTGCTGGACGGGCGTCCCAATCCTTATTTCCTGAGGCCCTATCTGAGTTTCCAGAATCCCATCGTGCGCACCAGCGCGGTCGACAACCGGACGTATCGGGGCCAGCTCGCCTACAAACTGGACCTGCGGAACGAGCCTGGTGCGCGGCGCTGGCTTGGCCTGCATCAGGTTTCCGCCTACGGTGAGTATAAGGATTTCGGTTATAGAACGTACGCCTATCGCAAGGCCATCGTGGATGATCACGGTTGGATTCCGGCCGGAACCCGGCGGTCGGCGAACTACAATTTTTCCCACCGTTACTACGTCGGGGATGCCCAAGGCTATAACATGGATTATGCTCCGACGATGCTCGAATCAGGTCAGCATACCCTGCACTGGGGAAACGCTCTGACCGGGGCGTTTAACCACGAGCCGGTCACCCTCGCGGATTCCACCAACAACGTCACCAAGGATCAAACCCTCGTCAAATCGGTCGGGGGCCTCGTGCAAAGCTCCTTCTTCCATGATCGCCTGGTCACCACGTTTGGCCTCCGCCACGACGAACGCAGCGGACGCACCGGCCTGGTGGTTTTCGCCCCGGACGGAAACACGGTTGATTATCGGGAGCTCGACCAGTGGGCCGGCTCGCCTTGGGTGGCCCAGGGGGGCACGACCACGACGGCCGGCGGGGTGTACAAAGTATTCCGCTGGCTTTCGTTGCACGGGAACAAGTCCTACAGCTTTCAACCTGGCGCCCTGACCTATTCGGTTTATCGCGAGCCGCTGCCCAGTCCGTCGGGCGAGGGAACTGACTTCGGCTTCACGCTGAATCTACTCGAAGGGAAGCTGAACATCCGGGTGAATCGTTACCAGACTCTCCAGCTCAACTCGACCAGCAGCAGCAGCGGCAGCATTCTTGGTTTTGCCGGCCGGCTGGACTTCATCGACACCCCGGTGGCGGAAACTGGCTACAATTTGCAAGCGCGCGCCACCGGCTGGGTCAAGGCCGCGGCGGCGGCAAGTGGTGTGACTCTGAGCGAGGAGCAGACTCTTCAACAGGTCGCCGACATCATGAAGCTGCCGGTGAGTTATCTCACACAACGGGCGCCCGGTACCAATAGCGCGCTCGACGACCTCAAGGCCCGCGGCAGCGAAATTGAAGTCAACTACAACCCCACGGGGTTTGTTACAGTGAAGCTCAACGTGGCGCAGCAGGAAGCCTTCAACAGCGGCGTGGCGGCGGAGGTGGTCCAATGGGTGGCGGAGCGACTGCCGGTCTGGCAGAGCGTAGTCGATCCGACCACGGGACAGTTGTGGTGGACCAGCAATTATACCGGGGTTCCGCGGACGGTTTATGAAGGCAACGTGGCCACGCAGCTGCGGCTCATTCAGGCGGCGGAGGGAAAAAGCCGGCCGCAGGTGCGCAAGTATCGGGCGAACTTCGCGGGCAATCTTCGCCTGAGTGGGATCACGGACCATTCGATTCTGCGGAATTTTACCGTAGGTGGGGCTTTGCGTTGGGAAGATCGGGGCGCGATCGGCTATGGGGGGGTGCAAACGCTTCCGGCGATCATCACGGATCTGGATGTCAATCGACCGATTTGGGATTCGTCGCACCTCTACGCGGACGCCTTCGTCACCTATCGGATGCGTATGTGGAAAAAGGTCCGGACCACGTTGCAACTTAATGTGCGCAACGTCACCGAAGGCGGCCGGCTGCAACCCGCCTACGCCAATCCGGACGGTTCCATCGCGGCCTATCGCACGATCGATCCCCGTCTGTTTGTTTTCACGACCACATTCAGTTTCTGATCGACCGAAGATGCCGCCGGGAACCACCGACAGGCAGTTTCAAAGAACCTATGAAGCAATTCCTCTCATTCGCGCTGCTGCTTGCGGTGGCGCATGCTGCCGCCGCCGCTGAGCCACGCCCGCCCAACATCGTTTTCCTCATCTCCGACGATCAGGCGTGGATGGACTACGGGTTCATGGGCCATCCGAAGATCGAGACACCGCATCTGGACCGGCTGGCGGCGCGCAGTGCCGCGTTTCTCCGCGGTTATGTGCCGACGGCCTTGTGCCGGCCCGCGTTGTCGACGTTCGCGACCGGACTTTATGCTCACGACCACCGGACCAGCGGTAATGATCCCGTGCTCCCTCCGGCCGCCACGCGCGACGGCGCCAAGGTGCCGGCGGAGAATTCACCGGCATTGGCCGCGCTCAAGGAAAGACTCATCTCCCACATCGACGATCATCCGACGCTGCCGCGGCTCCTCGCGGAGCAGGGCTATCTGAGCCACCAGTCTGGCTGCCGGGCTACAATCTTCTCCCCGTCCTCCGCAACGGACAACCCACGCCGCGCGACCTCGTGCTCGGTGAGAACTTTGCCCACGACATTCCCAACGTCGACCGGCCCGAGGACAGTCGCCTCTTCCGCTGGGCGATCGAGGGTCGATGGAAGCTGATTCTCAGCGACGACGGCGATGCCGGCCGGCACGCGGCCAAATTCGCCGGGGAAGATCGGCGCCCCCAACTCTACGACCTGCTGGCCGATCCCCACGAAGGGAAGAACCTCGCCGCGCAGCACCCGGAAATCGTCGCGCGCCTGGCCGACAAAATCGCGCAGTGGTGGCCGGTCCCGCGCCGCCGGGCGCTCACGACGTGGACGCCTTGATTCCGCCCGGTTACCGGAAATGATCCACCCATGTCCCACTCTCTCGCTCGGTCCACGCGTCGTTTGATGGCGGTTACGGTCGTTGCCGTCTGCGCCACGAGTACGTGGGCGGCGGCGCCCCGTCCGAATGTCGTCTTTATCGCGATCGACGACCTCAATGACTGGATCGGCTGCCTCGGCGGCAATCCCGACGTGAAGACGCCGAACATGGATCGACTGGCCGCCCGCGGCATGCTTTTCACCAACGCGCATTGCCAGGTGCCCGTGTGCATGGCCTCGCGGGTCAGTGTCTTCTCCGGCAAACTCGCGTCGACCACGGGCTGCTATGAGTTCAACGCCGAATTCCATGAGGCGCCGTCGCTCGCGAACGACGTGCCGATCCCGCTTCACTTCAAACAGCAGGGCTATCAAACCGGCGGGGGCGGCAAACTGCTGCATTCGGGCTTCCTGGGCCGGCTGGCCCAGACCTTCGACGTGAAACTCGGCACCGGCCGCAACCCGGCGCCGCCGGAGCGGATGAACTGGCCGCAGAAAGCCTGGGACTACGGGCCATACCCGGCGCACGACGAGCAGATGGGGGATGATCAACTGGCCCGCCAGGCGGCAGACTACCTCGGCCGCCAACACCAGGGACCGTTCTTTCTCGCCGTCGGTTTTTATCGTCCTCACGTGCCGTTGCATGTGCCCCAGCGCTGGTTCGACCTCTACGATCCCGCGAAGCTCACGCTCCCGCTGGCGCCACCGGAGGACATGGACGACATCCCGGAGAGCGACATCACGCGGACGAAGGCCGTGGCCCCAAAGCACGCCGAGGTGCTCGCGGCCGGCAAGTGGCGCGCGTACGTCCAGGCGTACCTGGCCTGTATCAGTTTCGTGGACCACTGCGTCGGACTCGTGGCGGATGCGGCGGCGGCGGGGCCGCAGCGGGACAACACGATCATCGTGCTCTGGAGTGACCACGGGTTTCATCTTGGCGAGAAGCAGCACTGGGCCAAACGCACGCTGTGGGCCGAGTCGACCCGCACACCGATGATGATCGCGGGGCCGGGAATTCGCCCCGGGCTGCGGACCGACGCGCCGGTCGCGTTGCTCGATCTTGCGCCCACGCTCAACGATTTGTGCGGGCTCCCCGCGGTGTCGGGACACGAAGGGCGCAGTCTCCGGCCGTTGCTGGCGGATCCCGAAGCGGCGTGGGATCGGCCGGTCGTTTCGACGTGGCTCCCCAACAATCATGCGGTGATCGATCGACGGTGGCGCTACATCCACTACGCCAACGGCAGCGAAGAACTCTACGATCACCGCGTGGATGCGGATGAGTTCACCAACCTCGCGAAAAATCCCGAGTTCTCCCGGGTCAAGGCCGACTTGGCGCGCTGGTTGCCGGCTAGAAACGTACCGCTGTTGAAAATACCCGGTCGCGCCGCCGCGAAAGACTGATTTTCTCCATGAATCACCGGTTCCCTCCGAAGGCCGGGCCAGCGTCCCGACGAAAATGGCTGGCGACGCTCGCCTCGTTCAGCGGTGTGCTGGCGTTCGCCCCGCGGCTGTTTGCACCCGATGCGACGAAAGGAAGGACCAAGATTCAGGTGGATACGCCGCCACCCACGAAACCGCCGCTTCAGGTGATCGACCTCGTGCGGCTGCCCGACGGCCAGAACGGACTCGACCTGTTTCTGTTGCTGGGCCAGTCGAACATGAAGGGCCGCGGCTTGATGCCGGAGGAGCCGAAGCGCGACCCGCGGATCGTGATGATGCACTTGAAGGACGACGCCTGGTACGTCGCCCGGCATCCGCTGCATCTGACGGGCGAGGCGAAAACCTTCAAGGGGGCGGACAACGCCGGCGTGGGCCCGGGGCTGACGTTTGCCGAGACCGTGTTACGCCGCTCGCCGCAACGACGAGTCGGGCTGATCCCCTGCGCGGTCGGGGGCACCTCAATCATGCTCTGGCAAAAAGGGGAACGTCTTTATGAGCAGGCGTTGCGCCGGGCCCAACTCGCGCTCGCGGCGAGTCGCCCGGTCCAGGGCCGGGTGCGGGGCGTGCTTTGGCTGCAAGGGGAGGGCGACACTCCCGAGGCGCGTCTCGCACGCTATGAGGAACGATTGCACCGGTTGGTGCGAAATCTTCGCGCGGACCTGGTGGAGCCCGAATTGCCGTTTCTGGCCTGCACCATCGGGGAAATGACACCCGAGGACGGGCCGGGCCGCAAAGGCGACCTCAACCGGATCCTGCTCGCGCTCGCGGGCAAGGTGCCGCGTACGGCCTGCGTCGATGCGCGTGACCTGAAGGCGAACATCGGTGACCACGTGCATTTCGACACGGCGGCGCAGCAGGAGATCGGCCGGCGGTTCGCGGAAAAGTATCACGCCATGACCGGCACTTTATCATGAAACGTTTCCCGTATCGGCGGACTTTGGCGGCGGTCGCCGCCTTTCTCTTCGTCGATCTTTCCCTCTCGTCCGCGGCGGCTCCCGCGCCGAAAAAAGCCCGCGCCAGTCAGGCCACGGCGGAGGCAGAAGTGGCCCGCCCCGAAGCGGTGGGCCCGCGGGTGGGCGAAAACCAGGCGACGCCGGTGAATCGGCTCAAGGTCGCGGACGGCTTCAAGGTCGAGCTCCTCTATTCCGTACCCTCCATCCAAGGTTCGTGGGTCGCGCTCTGTCTCGATCCGAAAGGGCGAATCTATGCCAGCGATCAATACGGCGGACTGTATCGCTTCGCTCCGCCGCCGGCGGGGCAGGGGCTTGATCCCACCACCGTTGAGAGCGTGCCAGCCAAAATCCGTGCGGCGAACGGGCTGCTTTGGGCCTTTGGGGCGCTCTACGTCGCCGTCAATGACTACGACAACGAAATGACTTCGGGCCTCTATCGGGTGTCTGACAGCGACGGTGACGATCGCCTCGACAAGGTGGAACTGCTGCGCGCGCTTACCACGCAGCGCGATCACGGCGTCCACGCGATCCTGCCCACGCCTGACGGCCAAGGCCTGTATCTGGTGTGTGGCAACAAGACCAAGCTGACCGAGATCGCCGCGAGCTCTCCCGTGCCGCGAATTTGGGGCGAGGACCATTTACTCCCGCGAATGCCCGACGGACGCGGCTTCATGCGCGACGCCCTGGCACCCGGCGGAATCATCTACCGCGTCACCCCCGACGGGAAGACCTTCGAAGTCGTCGCATCGGGTTTCCGCAATGTTTACGACGCCGCCCTCAATCGCGACGGCGAACTTTTCGCGTACGATGCGGACATGGAGTACGATTTTAACACGTCGTGGTACCGGCCGACGCGGGTGTGCCACGTCGTGAGCGGGGCGGAGTTCGGCTGGCGCAACGGGGCGGGGAAACGCCCGCCGTTCTATCCGGACAACCTGCCGCCGGTGATTGACATCGGCCCGGGGTCGCCCACCGGCATGACCTTTGGCTACGGCGCGAAATTCCCCGCGCGATATCAGAATGCCCTTTTCATTCTCGATTGGAGCTGGGGCAAGTTGCATGCGATTCACCTGGAGCCGGCCGGTGCCACGTATCGCGCCACGCGCGAGGAATTTCTTTCGGGCTCCCCGTTGCCGCTGACCGACGCCCTCATTCATCCGACCGATGGCGCGATGTACCTCGCGATCGGCGGCCGCCGGGTGCAGTCGGGAATCTATCGGGTGACCTATGTCGGTCAGGAGTCGACGGCGGCCGTCGTGCCGAGCCCCGATGTGAATCCGGCGCGCACGCTGCGGCACCGGCTCGAAACGTTCCACGGTCGCCAGGATCCGGCCGCCGTTGCGACGTCCTGGCCGCATCTGGGCGACAATGATCGGTTCATCCGGTGGGCGGCGCGGACGGCCATCGAGCATCAGCCCGCCGCCTCGTGGTCTGAACGCGTGTTTCAGGAATCGAATCCGCCGGTGCAACTCGAAGCCCTGCTGGCGCTGACTCGGGCGTCGGCGGTGTGTCCCCCGCATCGCACGGCGGCCGATCCGAATGTCGACCAAGTGCTCGGCAAACGCATCCTTGCCGCACTGGAAAAAACCGACTGGGCCCCACTCGATCACGAACGGCGCCTGACGCTCGTGCGTACGCTCCAGATTGCCCTGCACCGCTTCGGCCTGCCGGAGGCGGCGGTGTCGCGGCGTCTGGTGGCGAAGCTGGATCCTCTGTTCCCCGCACCGACGCGGGACCTCAACTGGCTGCTCTGCGAGACGTTGGTGGCACTCCGGGATCCTGCGGTCGCCAAGAAGGCGATGGCCCTGATCCGCGACGCTCCCACCCAGGAAGAGCAAATCGAATACGCCCGTTCTCTGCGCATGCTCGACCCGGGTTGGACGATTGCTACACGCACCGCGTTTTTCGAGTGGTGTCTCCGGGCCGCCAATTATCGCGGCGGCGCCAGTTTTGCCAAATTCATCGAGTTCATCCGGAACGATGCGCTCAAAACCCTGACCGCCGACGAGCGGATCGCCCTGGCGGCCGTATTGGCGAAGAAGCCGGAACCGATGAGTGCCATCGACACGCTGGGCTTCGCGTTTGCCGGACGCCCGTACAAGAACTGGACGCTCGACGAGTTGTCTGCCGCCGCGATGAGCGGCATGAAGGGCCGGAGCTTCGAGCGCGGCCGGCGCCTGTTTGGAGCAGCCGCGTGTTTTGCCTGCCACCGTTTTGGCAACGAGGGCGGCATGACCGGTCCGGACCTCACGCTGGCCGGCGGCCGTTATTCGCCGCACGACCTGCTCGACCAAATCATCAACCCCAGCAAGGAAATCAACGAACAGTTCGTGCCCTCGGTGTTGACGAAGAACAACGGCGAGACCGTGGTGGGCGTCGTGGTGAATCTCCAGGGCGACTTCGTGGCGATCAATGAAGATCCGGGCGATCCGAACCAACGGGTTCAGGTCGATCGCAAGGAGGTCAAGAGCATCGAACCCTCGAAGGTGTCGACCATGCCGCCGATGTTGCTGGCCCGCATGAGCCAGCACGAGATCCTGGATCTCGTCGCCTACATCCTGAGCGGCGGGGACGTGGCGAGTGCGATGTTCCGGAGGTAGAACCGACCGATCGGGTCATGTCGTGAATCGTGACGGTCGAGACCGGATTGACGGTTTCATTCAGCGTCATGTCTCGATTCACGAAATGACGCCGGTTTCCGGCCCCACCACTGGCAACGGAGGCACTGCAGGGTGGGGCGCGTTGTCCCGAACGCGCCTCGAACGGTGCGCTCTCCCATACAGCGCATGGTGGTCAACGCACTCCTCATCGATTGCATCGTTACGGCAGAATCATCCGAAGGCCCGCCCTCACGGACCCTGGCGGAGGTATTTCACCACCACTTCCGTGCGACTGCGCACGTGAAGTTTGCGGTAGATGTGATTGACGTGGGTGCGCACCGTCTCGCCGCTGATGCCGAGTTGGTCGGCGATTTCCTTGAAGAAGCAGCCGGTCACAAGCAAATCCAGGATCTCCCGTTCCCGGGGGGAGAGGTTCTCCGAGACCTCGGGCGAGGGGCCCGCCTGGTGGAAGAACTGCACCACCTTGCGGGCAATGTGGCACGACATCGGGGCGCCGCCGGCGCTCACCTCCTCGATCGCCTCGAGAAGTTTGTCGCCGGCCAGGCGCTTGACCAGATAGCCGCTCGCGCCGGCCTTGAGGGCGCGGAAGATGCTGTCGCCATCCTCGTAGACCGTGAGCATGAGCACCAGAAGTTCCGGCATCTTCGCTTTGAGCCGCACCACGCATTCGATGCCGGACATGCGGGGCAGATTGATGTCCATCAGCACGACCTCGGGCCGCCAATGGGGAATCTGCACGAGCGCCTCCTCCCCGGAGGAGCACGCCCCGACGCAGCGATGGACCGGGCTGCTCTTGAACAGGGCGACCAGATTCTCGCGAATGCCCGCGTCGTCTTCCACGATGGCGACGGTGCGGATCATGGGTGAGTGGATTCCATTTCCAGTTTCACCGTCAGGGTTACCTGGGCCCCCTGGCCGGCGGCGCTGCGAATGTCGCAGCACCCGCCGACGGCCTGCAGCCGCCGGTTCATGTTGGCGATCCCATTGCCGGAGGGGGCCGGCTGCGGATCAAAGCCCCGGCCGTTGTCGGCGATCCGCAGCGTGAGGATGGGCTCGGCAAACGTGAGCAACACGTGGAGTTCGGTGGCGCCGGAGTGCTTCACGGCGTTGTTAAGCGCTTCCTTGACGGCCATCAGCAGATGATGTCGCACTCCGCTGGAAACAAAACGGGCCGGGAGCAAAGCGGGAATTTCGAGGCGGCACCGGAGCGGGCTGCGGGCGATGATTTCCGTGACATACTGGCTCAGGTAATTGCCGAGTCCCTCCAGGGTGTCGTGGGCGGGATTTACCGCCCACACGATTTCATCGAGCGCGATCACGACTTCCCGCGCCGTCTGATCCAGCCGCCGCAGTTCGTCATGCAGGGGGCTGGACAGGGGGGCGTGCCGCAGCGCGAGCGTGCTCACGAGTGAAATTTGCGTCAGGCGGGCGCCCATGTCGTCATGAATGTCCTGGGCGATGCGCATCCGCTCCGACTCCACGGCCCGGCGGCGCTCGGAGCTGGCCAACTCGCGCTGCAGGCGTTGCCTCGCCACGTAGCGCACGCCGCCGATAATCGCGGCAATGCCGACCAGCGTGATGATCGTCCAGAACCACCAACTGGCATAGAAGGGCGGGATCAGCACGATGGGCAACATTACTCCGATCCCGGCCTGGTGGCCGAAGGCGTCCACCGGGATCGCCCGGAACCGGTAGCGGCCCGCAGGAAGTTTGTGGTAGGAGCACGCGTAATCTCCGCCGCGTCCAATCGAAAAAGCCTCCTCGGATTCAACGCGCAGGGTCATCCCGGGTTCGACCGCCAGGATGTTTCTGCCCCAGCTGACCCAACTGCCGCTGTTGCGGGTGTCCGTGTCGACGAGCGCGAGGGCGTGCGCGCGATCCGGCGGGGAGAACGTGAAGACCTGCGCGGTCCGGGTATTCGTGCCCTCGCGCCGCCAATCTTCCGGCATGCCCTCGATTTGGTCGAGTTCCACCCCGCGTTGCATCCGCTCATCCAGGAGGACGGCCTCCGGCTGGCCCGCGTCAGTGGTCGCGAGGATGCGCAGCTGGCGGACAAGCCAGATGCCGGTGGTGCGGGGCGAACCGCCCGAAATTAGATAGACTTGGAGACGGCGGGCGCGAGGCGGTACCCGCACCACTTCGGACTCAAGCCGGAAGGGAGAGGTGTCCGGATCGCCGGTCCACCCCTGGCTCTGGCCGGCCCGGGGGAGGGTGGCACTGCTGATGCGGTTCCCGCTTTCATCGAGAAACCGCAGGGACAGGAACATGATGCCTTCGAGGTCCTGCCATTCGTCGTCCCAACCCTCGAGGCGGTACTGGATGCGGGCGGGCTCCACCGCGGCCCGCGGATTCGGAGTGATGTGGAAGTTGAGGGCCTGGGCGTCCAGGGGCAATCGCACCGGTTCATAGGTGGCGTTGGACGGGATATTCCCCGGATTGAGCTTGAGCCGGTCCGCCGGTTCCAGCGTGAGAGGCTGTTCCCGCCCGCCGGCGGAGAAGGACTCGACAATCACCCCCGGCACGTGACGGTCTGGCGCCCCGACGGCGAACAAGCCTGCCGGCGCCGCCCCGAGAAGAGCGACCATCCCCAGATGAGCGGGGCGAAGGCTGGCGGAGATGAACATGAAAGGAGAGCCGGGGCCGTTGCCCAGGGAGACGATGGCCAACGCGGGCGGAAGGTGACGATTTGGGCCCGGGACGCGGATGTCGAGGGAGTGTCGCATCCGCGGGGCGCCCTTTCCATCCCCTTTAATGGGGATATTCAGCGCCTGGGGGCGCGTCTATGCTGCGCATTGAGGTCGGGGGTGAACCTCTGCTTCTGCCCGACCTCTGCCCCCGCGGGGTTCCCGACCCCGCACTTTCCTCGTCAGGACCCAACTACAATCCAACCTTGATCAAGATGTACCGCATGACCCGAACCCTCCCCCTTGTGATGTTGGCCCTGTCCGTGACCGAACTTGGAGCCCAGACGGTGACGCCGCCGCCCACCCCGGCCAGCGATGTCGTCGAACTGAGTCCCTTCACCGTGGATGCGTCGAAGGACAGTGGTTACCGCGCCGAGAACACCCTCGCCGGCAGCCGGCTGAACGCCAGCCTGCGCGACACCCCAGCCTCCGTTTCCGTCTTTACCCGGGAGTTTCTGGAGGACGTCGGGCTCAACGAAATCGAGAAGCTCATCGACTATTCGGTGAACTCGCAGATCAACACCCAGGACGTGGTGTCCGCCCCCAATGCCAACAACATGCTGGGCGGCGCGAACGTGATCCAGCGCATCAACGTGCGGGGCATCCTGTCGGCCCAGGGTATCGATTATTTCAAGAGCATTACGGTCAACGACGGGTATCGCATCGATCGTTACGATGACAGCCGGGGCCCCAACAGCATCCTGTTCGGTGTCGGCGATGCCGGTGGCATCCTCAACCAGAGTTCCATTTTGGCGACCACCCACCGCACCAGCGGTCGCCTGAGCTATGAACTTGGCAACTACGGCACGAACCGCCTGACGGTGCGTCACAACCAGGTCATTGTCCCCAAGCAACTCGCCCTCGCCGTCGCCGGTTTGCACCAGGAGAACGGCGGCTGGCGCGAACCTTCCTTTCAGGACAAGGATCGGCTCTATACGACCGTCACCTTCACGCCCACCGATCGCATCACGTTGCGGGCGATGGGTGAGCGCGGTCACGAGCATCGCGCCGTGGTTGCCCCCTTTCCGGCCTTCGACGGGGCGCTGGCTTGGATTGACAACCGCAACGCCAAGGGCGTGAGCGCCGTCACGGTCACGCCCAATAACACCAACCCCACCGCCGCCCAAACGGCCCTCGGCATCACGGCCCGCAATGCGGCCGTCAGCGGCACGACGCGCCGCTTCATCTCTATCGACAACAGCGACACGTTTTTCGATTCCACCGGCACGTTCATCACGGGTTCCTACAACAACCCCGCGGTGCGCGCGCCCGACGGCACCCCGGGAGTCAGTGGCGTCGCCCTCAGCTTCTACGACCCCGCCATCCTGCCCTACGAGATCAACTCTGGCGGACCCGGCATGTATCGCGACACCCGGCTCACGAATTACACCCTGACGGCGGATTGGCGGATCACCTCCCGGCTCACCCTCAACGTCTCGCACAATTTTCAGGAGGTTAACATCGAGAATCCGCTGATCAAGGGCTCCACCCCGCTGATTTCCGGCGAGGTCAACCGCACGCTCGGGGTCAACGGTCCCGCCAATCCCTATGTCGGGCAACTCTATATCGACGCCCCCTGGTATAGCGAAATCCACGACGCGACCTATCGCGAATCCCGGGTTTCGCTCTCCTATGATTTGGATCCGAAATGGAAATGGGCCGGCACCCATCGCCTCGCCGGCATGTATTCGCGGTCCAAGGATACGGATTTCTACAATGCGCGGCGCCTGGGGCTCGCCGGCGCGCCGTTCAACGCCGCTCCCCAGAACGCGAACAACCTGATCATGCAGCGCGCCTATCTCGACGAAACCAATCCGGGCTCGTTTGTGGCCCCGGACTGGCACCGGATGCCCCAGACGGTGACGACGGGCGGCCGCACTTACGACGTCGCCTGGATCGACGGGGACGCCGGCACGACCAATTCGGGCGCCGAGCAGGAGTTGGCCGCCAAACTGTTCGTCGCGCAGAGCCATTTCTTCAACCGCCGCCTGGTCACGACGGTGGGCTATCGGGTCGATGAAGGTGACGTTACCTCCTTTGGCTATTCCACCGATCCCGTCATGAAGACCGCCCGGGTCGACCGGGATCCCGCCAAGGCCACGGTCAATCACCTCAAGGGCATCACGCGTTCCCAGGGGGTGGCGCTGCATGTCACCGATTGGCTTTCGCTCCTCGGCAATCGCTCGAGCAACATCGGCATTCCCACCTTCACCAACAAGGTGCTGCCCAACGGCACGATTCCCGGTCCGACCACCGGGGAGGGTAAGGACTACGGTTTCGCGCTGAACCTCTTCGCCAACCGGGTCGCACTCAAGGCGGTCGCCTTTACCACGAGTCAGGTGGGACAGACCAAGAGCGGCGGCATCAACGCCCGCTACAACCTCCGCAACATCCGCATCGCTGACGCGCTTGAGAGCGTGCTGGTCGGCTCTGGGCGGCCGATCTCCGCCGGGGATTGGACGGCGATTCGGGCCGGCCTGACGCCGACCGTCAACGCCGACCTGTTCGACGAGGACTCCAAGGGCTACGAGGTGAGCGTGGTCACCAACCTCACCGCGCAGTGGCGCCTGACGGCGACCTATTCCTACACCGACCGCATCCGCTCCAACATCTCCGGCACCGATGCGATTCCGTGGTACGGCTACACCTACGACGGCAAACTGCTCAAGGAGGGTGTCACGCAGAATGCCAATGGCACCTTTACCGTGGATCCGTCCGCCTTCGCGCCGGGTGGGGCCGTCGCCAAGTGGATCGAACTGGGCAACCGCACGCCTGCGGCGAATCTCTCGACGCTCACGACCGCCAACGGGAGCACCGTGATCACCGTGGCCGAGGAAATCCGTAACATGATCGCCGACATCAACGATGACAAACTCCAGAACGAGCAGCGCTGGGGCCTGCGTCCGCACCGCGTGAGCATGTTCACCGCTTACGATTTCCGGGAGGGTTGGCTGAAGGGATTTTCCACGGGCATGGGCTACCGCTGGCAGATGGCCAATGTCATCGGGCGCACCGCCAGCGGCTCCGAGATCCAGGGCCGCCCCATCTCCGCCGCCGACCTCATGCTGCGCTATCGGCACCAGGTGAACCGCGGGAAGCTGCGCGGCACGATGTCGTATCAGATTAATGTATCGAATCTCTTCAACCAGGACGGACGGCTCCCCCAGCGCTTTTCCGCCATTCCGCCCTACGATCTTCCCGGCGGGCGCGGCGTCGCCTACAGCCGTTTCGATCTGATGGAGCCGCGTTCGCTTCGTCTCACGACGACGCTCACCTACTAGGCGCATCACCGCCATGAACCCCGAATTCGCCACCCACCCGCAGTCCCGCCGCGACTTCCTGCGCACGGCGGCCGTCGCCACCGCCGTCAGCATGGCGCCCTCGACGTTGCGTGGCCAGGCGCCGACCGCGGCCCCGCGGTTGGCGCTGGGCCTGGATTCGCACTCCCGGCGCGGCATGCGATGGAAGGTCCGGCCGGTGATGGAATACGCCGCCGCGCAGCAGCTCGATGCCGTGCTGTTCAACTCGCTGCAGTCTTTCGAAAGCCTCGAGCCAGCGTATCTGCGCCAGCTCAAGGACGAACTGGCGGCGAAAGATCTGCGGATTTATTTCGGCGTGGGGAGCATCTCCGAGGGCTCGACGGTCTTCTCGAAAGCACATGGCAGCGCTGCGGAGTTGCTCGCGCTTGGCGTCCGGGTGGCTGCAGACGTGGGCTCGCCCGTCGTCACCTGCCGCATCGGCCAGTTTTCTGATCGTTCGAGCCGCGGTGGAATTGAGGCGCGGATCGCTGAAGTCGTGAAAGTCTTGCAAGCGGTGCGCAACCGCGCGCTCGACGCCGGCGTGAAATTCGCCTTCGAGGATCACGCGGGCGATCTGCGCTCGGAGGAATTGCTGCAACTCATTCAGGCCGCCGGCACCGATGTGACCGGCGTGATGTTGGATCCCGGCAACGCCGTGTGGGCGATGGAAGACCCGATGCGACAGCTCGAATTGCTCGGCCCGCACGTCCTTTGCTCCAGCGTGCGCGATTGGATGGTTTGGGAAACGTCCGAGGGCGCGACGATGCAATGGACCGCGATCGGCGACGGCCTGATGGACGTGCCCGCATTCGTCGGCCAGTTTGCGAAGCTTTGTCCCGCGGCGCCGTTGCATCTGGAAATTATTTCCAACTCGCCGCGGCCGATTCCGTTTCTCACGCGCGAACATTGGAAGGTTTACCCCAACCTGAAAGCCGCGGGCATCGTCGATTTCCTCGCTCTCTGCCGCCGCGGCCATCCGCTGACGGTGGCCAAACCACCGGTGGGAGCCGACCCAAAAGCCTGGGAACAAGAAAACCAACGCACCGAGTTCGAGCGCAGCGTCGCCTACCTCCGCCAGCACGCCCCGGTGGGAAGAAGAGCCTGACCCTTGCCGGATGCGCCCAGCATGAACACGTCGCCCTCGTCTCGCTCGCCCAATCTCAACCGCCGCGTCTTTTTGCAGGGCTGCGCCGTCACGCTCGGCGCCGGCCTCGCGGCGAAATTGCCCGCGTCCGCGTGGGCGCAGCCGACGGGCGCCAATGGCGATATCCGCGTGGGAGTGGTGGGCGTCGGCCGCAAGGGGTCGGCCCATCTCCGCGCCCTCGCTTTCCCATGGCCACGGACGCCCTGAAGAGGATCGAAGCCCACCTGGCGGCACACGGCGTGGGCCTGGCGCGAACGCCCCTGACCTTGGGGCGTGGGTTGGAACTCGACCGCGCCAGCTCCGCGATCGTCAACGTGACCGGCGCGGAACCGGCGATCCTCGAGCGGGCCCGGTTTTTGTGCCAGGGAGCCCAGCGTCCGCCGTATCTTTTTCCGGCTGCGATCTCGTAATTTCCCTGCGGCGGCATCCGACTCTCCTTTGATGAATTCACGATCGCTCGAGTCTCGCGCCTCTGCCGTCGGCGTGGTATCGCCGTGGCGTTCGCATGCCGGATATTTGGCTCTCAGTCTGGCCCTCCTTGTCGGCCCGATCTCCGGCGCGGAGGCTCCCCGCGTCGATGCGTCGACGCTCACCGGCAAGGTCATGTGCGGCTATCAAGGCTGGTTCAACGCCGAGGGCGACGGCGCGGACCGCGGCTACAACCACTGGACGCGCGGCAGTGGCCGCCCGGCGCCCGGTAAAGTACGCGTCGATCTCTGGCCCGACCTCAGCGAGTTTCCTCCGGACGAGCGGTTTCCGACCGATCTCCGCCACGCCGACGGCTCGGTGGCGGAGGTCTTCAGCTCGTATCGCCGCCCGACGGTGCTGCGCCATTTCGAGTGGATGCGCGAACACAGCATCGACGGCGTATTCGTGCAGCGCTTCATCAACTCGCTCACGCGCGGGACCTCCCTCGCGGTCAACAACGCCGTCCTCGACCATTGTCGCGAGGGCGCGCGACGCAGCGGTCGCGTTTACGCGTTGATGTATGACCTCAGCTCGCTTCCCGTCGGGCAGGCGGACCGGTTGATCGCTGACTGGAAGAAACTGCTCCGGGACACGCGCCTCACGAGCGATCCCGCCTACCTGCGTCACCACGGCAAGCCGCTGCTCGCGCTGTGGGGCTGCGGCTTCAAGTCCGACGACAAACCCCGCCCCTCGCTCGACGACTGGCGGAAGATCCTGACGTTTCTCAAGGACGACAAGGAGAGCGGCGGGCTGGCGATCATGCTCGGCGTGCCCAGCGCCTGGCGCACGCAGGGCCGCGATTCGATCCCCGACCCGGCACTGCTCGAACTCGTTCAATTGGCCGACGTGATCTCCCCGTGGACCCCGGGGCGCTATCGCACGCCCGAGACCGCGGCCAAGCAGGCGGCCGAGGTCTGGACGCCCGACCTGGCGTGGTGTCGCGCGCGTGGCATCGACTTTCTGCCCGTCGCGTTTCCCGGTTTCAGCTGGCACAACATGAAAGGCGTGGACGCGCTGCTGAACGCTATCCCACGTCTCGGCGGGCGGTTCTTCTGGTCTCAGGTCGCCGCGGCCAAACGCGCCGGCGCCGAGATGCTCTACGTCGCGATGTTTGACGAGATTGATGAGGGCACGGCGATTTTCAAGGTGACGAACAACCCACCCGTCGGCGAAGGCGTGCAATTTGTCACCTACGAAGGCCTGCCGAGCGACCACTACCTCCGCCTCACCGGCCTCGCCGGCAAAGTCATCCGCGGTGAGTTGCCGGTGACGGACGAACTTCCGTTTCCCCTCCTTCCCCGCCCGTGAAACGACCCTTCGTTCTTTTCCTCGCCGCGCTTTGCTCCGTGGGTGCCGGCCCGGTGATCGCGGCGCAGGTTGCGCCGCTCCCCCACATCGTCATCATCCTCGCCGACGACATGGGCTATGGCGATCCGGGGTGCTACAATCCGCAGTCGAAGATCCCGACGCCCAACATTGACCGCCTGGCGCGGGAGGGTTTGCGATTCACCGATGCCCATGCGCCGGGCGCGGTGTGCCATCCGTCCCGCTATGGCCTGTTGACCGGTTCGTACCCGTTTCGCACCGACACGTCGCTCTGGCCCCAGCAGGCCTTGATCAAGGAAGGGCAGATGACGATTGCCTCGCTGCTCCAATCCGCCGGCTACCACACCGCCATGGTCGGCAAATGGCACCTCGGTTTCGACGAAAAGGGCTACGACCAGCCGTTGCGCGGCGGGCCGGTGGATCGCGGCTTCGCGAGCTTCTTTGGCTTCCGCGCTTCGACGGACATCGCCCCGTATTTCTTCATCCAAGGGAATCATGCCGTTGTCCCCCCGACCGCGACGATCGCCGAAAGCCGGAATCATCCGGGCCTCGGCTGGTCGCCCGTCCAGGGGGTGTATTGGCACGGCGGCGGCATCGCGCCCGGACTCGAGTTGAAGGACGTGCTCCCGCGCTTCACCAGCGAGGCGGTATCCGTCATTCAAGCGCACAAGCGGAGTCGTCCCGCGCAGCCGCTCCTCCTCTATTTGGCGTTCACCGCTCCGCACACGCCGTGGTTGCCCGCGCCCGAATTCGAAGGCCGCAGCGCGGCGGGTCGGTATGGCGATTTCGCCTGCATGGTTGACGCGATGATCGGCCGCGTCTTGCGGGCGCTCGATGAGACGAAGCTGGCGCAGAACACCCTCGTCCTCTTCAGTTCGGACAACGGCCCGGTCTGGTATCCCGAAGACACCCAGCGCACCGGCCACGACGCGACCGGCGGCTTCCGCGGCATGAAAGGGTCGAGTTGGGAAGCCGGGCACCGCATGCCGTTTATCGCGCGTTGGCCGGGGAAGGTCAGGGCGGGTTCCACCACGGAGCAGACCATTTGTTTCACCGATGTCATGGCCACGTTCGCCGCCATCCTCGGGCGCCCCCTGCCGGAGGATGCCGGACCCGACAGCTTGAGTTTCCTGCCCGTGCTGCTCGGCCAGCGCAGCGAGCGCGAGCCGGTGCGGACCGATCTGGTGGTTAATCAATCGTTTCGTTCGGGCGTTTGGAAATGGATCGAAGGCCGGGAACGCCGGCTCTGGTTCCGCACTGACGCCGGTACCTATCCGGCGAAGGACGAACCGCCGGGCCAGCTTTACAACCTGGCGGAGGATCCGCACGAAACGCAGAATCTCGCCGCCACCCGCCCCGACATCGTCGCCGGGATGAAGGCGGGTTTTGCGCGCGTCCAGCAAAGCCAACGCACGCGCCCCTGAATCCATGAACCAACTCACCCGCCGTAACTTCCTCAAAACGGGCACCCTCGCATCGGGTGTCATTTTCCTCCCGCGATTGACCGGGGCACAAGCCCGCATGGCCGCCCACAACAAGGTGAACGTGGCCCTGATCGGAGGCGGTGGCATTGCCCAGACCGCCTTCCGCGATTGCGAGGACCATAATGTGGTGGCCATCGCCGACGTGGATGACGACTCCGGTGCCCCCGGTTTTAAGGCGTTCCCCAAGGCGACACGTTACAAGGACTACCGCCGCCTGCTGGACCAGCACGCCAAGGAGCTCGATGCCGTGATTGTCAGCACTCCCGACCATTCTCATTTCCCGGCGACCTATGCCGCCATGGAGCGGAAGCTCGCGGTGCACACCCAAAAACCGCTGACCCACAATATCTGGCAGGCCCGGACCCTCCAGCAGGCCTACCATCGCTTCGGGGTGCAAACCGTCATGGGCAACCAGGGACACAACTTCGAGGGCATGAAGTTGATCCGCGAATGGATCGAGGCGGGTCTGCTCGGTGAGATCAGGGAGGTCCACGCCTGGACCAACCGGGCGACGCCCAACAACCTGAATGCCCTGCATCCCCTGCCGGCCCAGCCGATCCCGAAAACCCTGGATTGGGATCTCTGGTCGGGCCCGGTGGAAAGAGGTCCGTACAACGAGGAAATTTGTCCCAAGGGCTGGCGTTGGTGGTGGCCATACGGTTCCGGCGGACTGGGCGACATTGGCTGTCACACTTTGGACATCCCGGTGTATGCCTTGGGCCTGGGCCACCCTGCTTCCGTCCAGGTGGATAATCGCGTGAATTTCAGCCGTGAACTGCACGACAAGAAGCCGAAGGCGGGAGCAGCCACCTACGTTTATGAATTCCCGCGCTCCGGCAAGGAGCCGCTGAAAGTGTATTGGTACGAAGGGGGCCACTTGCCCAGGGTGCCGGAGGCAATCAAGGCCTCCGTCAAGGATGAGAGGGGACTGACCGCCGGATGCCTCCTGGTGGGAGCCAAGAACTCCATCTTCTCGACGGGCATGCGTCCCACCAGTCCGCGCCTGGTGGACAACTGGGAGGAACTAAAGCGGCAGTTGCCGCCCAAGACGCTGCCTCGGGCCGTGGGGAATCCGGTGAAAGAGCTGTTTGCCGCGGTGCGCGGAGAGATCAAGCAATGTGGATCCAATTTCGACTATGCCGTTCCCCTGACGGAGATCGTGCTGCTCGGCACGATCGCCAACCGTTCCGGGAAGAAGGTGGAATACCTCCCGGCCTCGATGACCTTCAAGGATGGCACCCTCAACGGCTACATCAAGGAGCCCGTCCGCAAGGGCTGGGAATATGGCGAGGGATTACTCTAGAAACTGGTCAACGATCTCACCCGATGAAACTACCGTCCGCGCTTCTTTTCGCTCTTGGCTGGTTGGGCCTGGCCGTCAGCGCCGAAGCAAAAATCAAAGCCCTCATCATCGACGGCCAGAACAACCACGTCGTCTGGCCAAAATCGACCATCATGATGAAGCAGTACCTGGAAGAGTCAGGACTCTTCCAAGTCGACCTCGACCGCACCCGCTTCACCTGGCGCGGGAAGCAGCGCGACGGCGAATGGCTTTCGCTCGCCGGGGTCGGTCCGACGGAAGACCTGCCCGAGCCCAGGCAGGATCCGCAATTCAAGCCCTCGTTTGCCGGCTACGATGTCGTCATCTCCAATTTCGGCAATAGTGCCGCCGATTGGCCGGCCGGGACCCAGCGGGCGTTTGAAGCCTATATGCAGGGGGGCGGTGGCTTTGTCGCGGTGCACGCCGCCGACAACTCCTTCGGCGACTTGGCGGCCTACAATCGGATGATCGGGCTCGGCGGTTGGGGCGGACGCAAGGCCACGAGTGGTCCCTATGTCTACTATAATGACGCCAATGAACTCGTGCGGGACAACCCTGCTTCCGGCAAATCCGGTGCTCACGGGGAGCGGCATGAATTCCTCATCACGCTGCGCAACCCCAGCCACCCCATCACGCAAGGCCTGCCCATGAATTGGCTCACCTCCGAGGATGAATGTTATGCCACGCTGCGGGGTCCGGCAGAGAACCTGACCATCCTGGCCACGGGAAAAGATCGGAGCAAGAAAGCTCCCACCGATCGCCACGAGCCCATCCTGATGGTGATCGACTACGGCAAGGGGCGCACCTTTCACACGACGCTGGGGCACGATACTCCGGCCTTTGAAGGCGTCGGCTTTATCACCACCTTCCTGCGCGGCACCGAGTGGGCGGCCACCGGCAAAGTGTCGCAACCGGTGCCCAATGACTTCCCGACCGCCGCAAAGGCCACCAGGCGGCCCTTCACCCTCAAGAAGAAATGATGCAAGGGAACTGGATCTTCAGGGTCGGGCTGGGAGAGGTTTATCGGCCAGACCCGGTTGGACCGCCTCGCGGTGGTCAGCTCGAGTGTTTGACCGACCGAGGCGTGATACTCATTGCTTCGTTCTCCGGGGAAGGTACGTCGAGGTTTACGACGGGGAGATGTCGTGCATCGGGACAAACGCCGCGAAGCCACTTCGAAAACCCGCCCCTTGGGCAAATCTGTCACGATTCACGAGATGGCCCCATTTCGTGCCCTCGGGCCGTGGCTTTCGAGGAACGGTCGCAGGCATCCGCCGCCCCCTCTTTCCATCCCCTTTAATGGGGATACTCAGGGCGCGGATGCGCGTCTATGCTTTGGATTCGGCGCAAGGCCCCGCTCCGACCCGATTCCGGTGATCACGTGGCTTGTCCCAGGCGGGGATCAGGCGCGGGGCCGCAACGTCGGCGCAGGCGGCTATAACCTCAATCAAACCCTATGAAACGAAAAGTTGCCCTTGCCCTCGTCGCGCTCGGCGCGGTGGGCAGCGGTCCTCTGGTCGCGGCGCCCGCCGCGGCCAAGCCGATCAATCTGCTCTTCATCATGACCGACCAGCAGCGCTGGGATGCGATGAGTTGTGCGGGCAACCCGGGGCTCAAGACCCCCCACCTCGACGCGCTCGCGGAGCAGGGCGCGCGCTTTTCCCGCTTCTACTCCGCCTGCCCGGTGTGCGTGCCGGCGCGTACCGCCATGCTGACCGGGCACAGCCCGAGTTCGAATGAGGTCACCAGCAACAACGACGCCGAGAAACTCGATTACCCGGCCTTCCCCTCGTTCGACCAGATTCTCCTGCGCAGCGGTTACCGCGGCGAATACCACGGGAAGTTTCACAGTCCCTACAAGCTCGCCCTCGACTACACGGAACCGGTGAAATGGCTGAACGGCAAACGCCGCCCGCCGAACAGCCAGGCGACCATGTCCGAATCCGACGCGTTCAAGGCCTTCATCGACGCCCACGTGCCGAAACGCGACCTGCGTCCCGGCGAATTGCTGCAGCGTTCCGGTCCCTATACTCCGATCCCGCTGGACGAGAACTATGGCAAGGCCGGCGGCGAGAAGGGCAGCCAGTCCGAGGCCTATGGGCGGGTGGAGGTGCCGGCGGAATACAGCATCACCGCCTTCACTGCCAAGGAAGGGCTGGCCGCGCTGGATCGGCTCAAGGACGGCACGTTTACCCTCACGATCTCGCTCAATCCGCCGCACCCGCCGATGATGGTGTCAGAGCCGTATTTCAGCCGCTTCCCGCCATCGGCGATTGCCCTGCCGGCGAGCCTCAGCGATCCCCTCACCAACTCACCTTATGCGGATCGACTGGTCAAGGAGCGCCCCGCTTACCGCGACGCGCAGAACATCCGGCAAATGACCTCCATCTACTACGGCATGGTGGCCGAGGTCGACGACTGGGTCGGTCGCATTCTCCAGCGCCTCGACGAACTGGGCCTCGCCCAAAACACGCTCGTCATCTTCACGAGCGACCACGGGGAGACTCTGGGCGAACACGGCCTGCACGGCAAATTCGTGTTTTACGAGGGTTCGGTGCATGTGCCGCTGCTGATGCGCCTGCCCGGAGTCATCCCAGCCCGGACCGTCGTCACGGCGCTCACGTCCCAGCTCGATCTCTTTCCCACCATTCTCGACTACCTCGGGCGCCCCGGGCACGCATCGGAAGGCGGCACGCTGCGCCCGCTGATCGAAGGCCGTGAGAGCGGCGACAAACGCATCGCCGTTTCCGAGTGGCCCAGCAATTCGGTGCCGGGTTTTATGGTCTGCGCCGGCCGCTGGAAACTGCTTTATGGCCGCGCGGTCGGGGCGAGTTCGCTCGATGCGCTCTATGACTTGCAGGCCGACCCGGACGAAATGAACAACCTCATCGGCCGAAACCCCGACCGCGAAAAGTATCGCACCGAGGTTGGCCGCCTCAAGGGCCTGCTGGTCGACTGGCTCACGCGGACGAAGTCCCCGCACTTGGCGGGCGTCATGGCTCGGGCCGTCCTCGCGGACGCTCGTACGCCGTCGCGCTCGAAGGCGGGCAAGTAATCCAGCCGGGGGCGCCGCCGCCCGAGCGGATCCGGCCTCGCGCACACGGCCCAATTCTTCTGATCAACCCAGCACCATGATGCCTGAAATGAAAAATACGAAGTCCACTTTCATTGGAATGTTGGCCGCGATTTGGGTCGCCGCCAGCCCGGGGCTGCTGTGGGCGGGCAGCCCGCCCAATGTCCTCATGATCGCCGTCGACGATATGAACGACTGGATCGGGCCGATGGGGAATCCCTACGTCAAGACCCCCAACCTGGACCGGCTCGCCCAACGCGGCATCACCTTCCAAAACGCGCACACCACGGGAATTTTTTGCGCCCCGTCGCGGGCGTCGATTTTCACCGGTCGACTGCCTTCGACCACGGGGATCTATGAAGAGACCCCCACGTTCTTTCAACGGCCGGACTTGCGACCCTTGCAGGTGGCTTTCCAGGAAAGCGGCTATGCCACCTATGGCACGGGCAAGCTGTATCACCACACGGCGGGCTTTCTGGATCGCCGGGGCTGGACCGACTTTCACCTCCAGACCGACGAGCAGAAACTCTCGGGGTGGGGGCAGGACAGTTGGACGTTCAAGGACGCTCCGCGGCCCACGCCTTATCCGCACAGCGCATACAATCGGGACAAATCCGCCGAGGCCGTGAAGGCCGGGTTTTTGGAAACGGCCCCGCTCCCGAACGAGGACGAGGAGAAAATGGCCGACACCCTCCGCGCCAACTGGGCGGTCGAGGTACTGGGGCGGACACACGAAAAACCCTTCTTCCTCGGCGTCGGTTTTTATGCTCCGCATTATCCGAATTATGCCCCGGCCAAATATTTCGAGCAGTATGATCCGAAAACCATGTGGCGGCCCGCGGTCAAGGAGGATGATCTCGATGATCTTCCTCCCGCCCAGCGCAAGGCCAGACTGGCGCGCAAGAAGAGTGTGTATGACAAAGTGATCAATCTGGGGATTCTGGACGAGGCGCGTTTGGCCTATATGGCGTGCATCAGCTATGCCGATGCGATGGTGGGACGCGTGCTGGATGCCTTGGACAAGAGCCCCTACCGCGACAACACGATCATCGTCCTGTGGAGCGACAACGGCTATCACCTCGGCGAGAAGGGCCAGTGGGGCAAGCATACCCTTTGGCAGCGGACCACCAATGTGCCGATGCTGTGGGCGGGTCCGGGCTTGGCCCGCGGGGCGAAGGTGGACGCCAGCAGCATGCTGATGGACATCTACCCGACGCTGGTCGAACTCTGCGGCTTGAAGCCGGACCCAGGCCTGGAAGGTCAGTCGTTGGCCGGCGCCCTGAAAGCCCCCGCCCACGCCAGGGATCGCTATGCCTTCACGATCACCGGCGAGAACGAATATTCCGTCGTAAACACGGAGTGGCGCTACATCCACTACGCCGACGGTGGTGAAGAGTTCTACAACGAAAAGGCCGACTCCCCCGAGTGGACCAACCTGGCCCTCAATCCGGAGTATCGGAAGCTGATGGATCAGATGAAGGCGGCTGCCCCCGCGCATTTTGCCGCGGCCGGCAAGAAACGGGGCCAGCTCAACCTGGTGCTCGAAGGCGAGGACTTCCATTGGGAAGACAAGTCCGCCGCTGGATCGGGTTCGGGGAATTCCAAGAAGAAGAAAAAGAAGAAATAGACGCATGCGATCTTCAACCCGGGGAATCGCGCCCCGCGGCGGGGCTTCGTCGCCGCCGCAAACGCCTCATCCCCCTTATTGGGGATACGCAGGGGGCGGCGGCGCGTCTATGCTTGGAGATCGGGGCTGAATCCCTGACCCTGCCCCCACGGGGCTCCCGCCCCCGCGCTTCCTCGCCTGCCCCGGACCTCAATTCAACCCCTGACCAAGATGAACTACCTGACTCGAACCCTTCCCCTCGCGTTACTCGCGCTGACCTTGACCGATCTCGGTGCCCAAGCCGTGTCGACTTCACCCACTCCGCTGCCCGCCGACGAACTGGTTGAGCTCAGCCCCTTCACGGTCAACGCCGCCGCCGACAAGGGCTACCGGGCCGAAAACACCCTCGCCGGCAGCCGGCTCAACACCGACCTGCGCGAAACCCCGGCCTCGGTGAGCGTCTTCACCGAGCAGTTCATGCAGGATCTCGGGATCAACCAGATTGAGGATTTGATCGGGTACACCGTGGGCGCGCAGCTCGCCACCCAGGACACGAACGCCGCCCCCAATGCCAACGCCGCCATCAACGCCCAGAGTCTGGTGCGGGGCATCGACATCCGCGGCATCGGTTCCTCGCAGGGTCTGGATTATTTCAAGAACATCACCCCGAACGACTCGTACCGGGTTAGCCGTTACGATGAAAGCCGCGGTCCCAATGGCATCCTCTTTGGGATCAGCTCGGCGGGCGGCCTGATCAACCAAAGCACCCTCCTGGCGTCGACCCACCGGAACAGCGGCCGGGTCAGCTATCAAATGGGCAGCGGCGGCGTCGCGGCCAAGCGGTGGGAACTGCGCGCCAACAACGTCGTGATTCCGAAAATGCTGGGGGTCGCGGTTGCGGCGGTGGATCAACAAAACGCCGGCTGGCGCAAGCCCGACTACCAGGACAAACGCCGCCTCTTCGGCACCATCACCTTCACCCCGGATGAACGCCTGACCCTGCGCGTCGCGGGCGAACGGGGCAATGAGCTGGGCTCGAGGGTCGCCCCGTACCCCCTGTTCGACGGCGGGCTCGCGTGGTTGGACCATCGCAATGCGAAGGGCGTCGGCGCGGTCACGTTTGTGCCGAACAATGTGGCCAGCGCCACGGCCGCGCAACTGGCCGTCGGGGTCGTGGCCCGTAACCAGGGTCTAAGCACGGCGGTTCCCGGAATTCGCCGCTTCGTCTATGTGGAAAATGACGGCTCGTTTTTCAATTCCGCCGGCACGCTCCTGACTGGGTCCTACGATAATCCCGCCGTCCGTTCTCCCAGCGGCGAGCCCGGGATGAGTGGCGATACGCTGGCGATCAACGACCCAGGCTATCTGCCTCAAGACCTGAACTCGGGCGGGCCGGGTATGTACCGCTCGCAGGATTTTGAAAACCTCACGGTGTCGATCGACTTCCGGGTCACGAAGCAGTTGCACCTCAATTTTTCCCACAATTACCAGAGCACCGATATCGAGAGCCCGGTGATCACCGGCACGAGTCCAATGCTGTCGGGCGATGCCAACACCTTGCAGGGGGTGGCGGGGCGCCCCAACCCCTTTGTCGGACAACTCTACATCGACGCCGGGTGGATTAACGGCCTGCACCACGCGACCTACAAGGAATCGCGGCTGTCCCTGGCCTGCGATCTTGAGCCCAAGTGGACGTGGCTGGGCACGCATCGTCTTGCGGCGATGATTTCCCGCAGCAAGGATGTCGACCGCTACAACAGCCGCCAGTGGGGGTTGCTCGGGGCGCCCTTTAATGCGGCGGCGGACAACCAGAGCAACCGGATCGCCCAGCGCATCTATCTCGATGAGAGCGATCCCTATTCTTTCCACGCCGCGAATTGGCGCACGTTGCCCACGACGGCCCAGGTCGGCGCCACGACCTATGACGTCGGCTGGATCAACGGCGCGGCGGGCACGAGTAATTCCTACGCGACCCAGGATGCCAATGCGCGGCTCGTTGTCGTCCAGAGCCATTTCCTCAACCGCCGACTCGTCACCACCGTGGGCTACCGGGTCGACCAGGCGGATATCACGAGTTATGCCTTTACCACGGACCCCGGGTTGAAGTCGTCGATCGTCGACTATGATGTGACGCGTGCGACGGTGAATTCCGTCAAGGGGATCACCCGCACCCAGGGCGCCGTCCTCCGCGCCACTCCCTGGGCTTCGCTGGTTGCCAACTGGTCGACCAATATCGGCATCCCCTCCTTCACCAGCAAAGTGCTCCCCTATGGCCTCACCCCCGACCCCTCCAAGGGGAAAGGGTCCGACTACGGGGTTTCCCTGGATCTCTTCGACAACCGGCTCTCGATGAAGGCTGTCTATTTTCAAACCAAGTCGACCGGCAACACCGGCAGCGGCGGGATCGATGCCCGCTATAATCAGCGCAATATCCGGATCGCCGATGCCCTGCAGCCCCAACTCGTCGGGCCGGGCCTCCCCTACACCGCCGCGGAATGGGCTCCGATCCGCGCGGGCATCACGGTCCCGGTCTCGGCCGCCATGTTTGACCAGACCTCCGAGGGTTATGAATTCAGCGCCGTGGCGAATCCCACGAGCAACTGGCGCGTGACCGCCACCTACTCCTACACCGACCGGATCCGCAGCAATTCCTCCGGCGCCGATGCGATTCCGTGGTATGGTTTCACCTTCGGCGACAACCGGCAGTTGGTGGAGGGGGTCAAACAGAACCCCAACGCAAGCTACACGATCACTCCGTCGGCGTTCACCGCGAACGGGACCGTGGCCCGCTGGCTCGAACTGGCCGCGAAAGCACCGGGTGCCGACCTGACCCGGCTCATCACCACCGGTACGACCACCGCGGCGCAGGAGATTCTGAACATCATTCGGGACATCAACAACGACATCGACGTCAACGAGCGGCGCTGGGGCCTGCGGCCGCACAAAGTCAGTTTCTTCACCGCGTATGATTTCAACACCGGCTGGCTGAAAGGTCTGAGTGCCGGGGCCGGCTACCGCTGGCGCAGCCCCAACATCATTGGCCGCAGCGCGAGTGGTTCTGAAATCGAGGGTCGCGCACTCGCGGGTGCCGATGCGATGCTGCGCTACGCCCACCGCGTCTCCGGGTGGCGCCTCCGCGGCACGATGAGCTATCAGCTCAACGTCACCAACGTCATGGATCAAGACGGCATCATCCCGCAGCGTTTCTCTTCCACCCCTGAATTCCAGGTTCCGGGTGGCCGCGGCGTGGGCTACAGCCGGGTCGACTTCGTCGAACCGCGCTCCATCCGCTTCACGACGACGTTCTCGTATTGATTCCCGTTGGGTCGCATACCCCGAAGCTTGCTTCGGCTTTGCTGGATGTAGGAGCGGCTTTACGCCGCGATCGTTTTTCGGAACGGTTGCCTCGCGGCGTAAAGCCGCTCCTACCACGGGAGCGATGCCTCGGGGCATCGCCCCGGGAAAATCTACTCCGCCAGCCCAGACCCATCCAGGCTATTCGGCTTGGAGCGCCCGTTGGCGGAGGGTGCGCAGCGTGGTCTTGAGCTTCTCGATTTCGAAGGTCCGCGGCATGGCTTCGGCCCCGGAATACCACTCGGAGAAGATGCCGTGCTGGGTTTCGAAGAGAAATGCCTGCGCCCGGGACAGTTCAGTCTGCGCCCGTTCGAGCTCCGCCACCAGCACCGCGCGATCGGCCTGCTGCCGGTAGGCGGTCGCGTAGTGGAGGAGCGCCCCGCTCAGGTGGGCCATGAAACCGGCATAGGCGCGCAGGTTGTCGTTGAAAAAGACCCGCTGCTCGGGGGCCAGTCGGGGGCGCAGTGCGTTGCAGCGGGCGAGGACCGCGGCGAAGTGCGGAATCGTCTGCCGCATCCCGGCGATCAGCGCATCGATCTGGTTGGCGGCGCCACTGGCTTTGAGGTCGATGCGAAAGGTGCGGCCGGGGACGCGTTCGTAACCAATGTCGCGCAGCGGATTGAGGTCCGGTTGGTCCGGGGATTTGAAGAACACCCGCTGGATGTGATCAAAGGCGCGGGCGTAACGCAGATCTTGAAACACGAACTGACGCTGCATGCCGGGAAACTCCGACGGCTTCGGTTGCCAAAACGCCTCGTAGTAGTCGCGGTACAGTTGCGCGATTTCCCCGGCCTGCGGCGCGCCGAAGTACAACGCGCAGTACTCCTGCACGAAGGCGTCGCTGTCATAGCCGCTGAAATTCCACAGCATCCGCGCGTTGGCCGACAGCTCGAGGAGGAACTCGCGCATGCAGCCGCCATTCACCACCGAGAAGGCGAGCGGCGCCTTGGCGGCGACGTAGCGGTAGTTGAACTCCATTTTCCACGGGCCCTCGGCCGGCGCCACGTGGGCTCCGGTCGAGGCGAAACCGAGGTTCATGTAATAGCCCAGTTTCGTGTGCGGCGCGGGCTCGAACCGCACCAGATCATCATAGGGGTAGGGATCGCGCCGGGCGGCGACAAACGTCAGAATCAGATTGGGGGTGGCGGGCGGATGGAGGTACCCCTTGGCCATCAGGTCCGCCATTTCATCGTAGAGGGTGATCCGGACGTGCGGTGCGGCCTCGCCGGTCACCTCCTTGATCGTGTCCAACTGGATCTGGAGCATGCGGTTGATCACCGCGGCGCGGGCCGGCTCCTCCTTGGGCGCATCCTCGAAGAACGCCCAAAACGGCTGATCCCGGGCGCCCCGGAACGCGAGGGTCCAGAGATTTTCAATTCCGCTGCGCCGCACGGTTTCGGCGTTGTAGCGGAAAAATTCCCGGAGGGCGGCCTCGTTGGCGAGGAGCACCTTGGGCGGGGTCGTGTGGCGAACCTTCTTCCAATAATTGTCCCACGTGGCGAAGGAGGTGTTCAGACCGCTGGTGTGGTGCGAGGCCAGGACGAGGCCGTACCGGGCGATCAGGTGGGCGTAGGCGCTCAGTTGGTATCCCGGTTCGATGGTGGAATACGCCTCCACCGCGTTCAATTTCAGCCGCAGCAGGGTCTCGAGCCAGATGTTGTCGTTGGCTGGCGCGCGGGCGCGCCAAGGGGCGAAGAAGTCGGTGTCGCCGGGGAGAAAGCAGCGAAAACGAACCTGCGGAGAGGGGAAATGCCGATCGTAGTCGCCGGGGATGACGAGCGTATCTCTCCCGGTCGGTTGCCACGAACTCCAGAAGTGAAGCGGGGGCACGCCGAGCAGCTGTTCGCTGAACGTATAGATGGCGTAGATGGCGCCGCGGGCGTCGAAACCGTCGAGGTAGACCCGGTTGGCCGCCGGGTCCGCGTAGACCCGATGGGACTCGAAGCCATCGAGCGATTTCAGATTGGCGGCCAGATCCCCTGGTTGCTCGGTGGACCGGTTGACCAGCACGAGCGCAGGTTGCCGTGGATCCGTCGGAGCATGTTCTTGCAGCGGCGGCGTAAAACCCATGATCCGCGTGATGTCGCGGCGGAGCGCGGCCAGGGCAAGCTGCACCGACTCCGGTTGGTGGGCGGACGCGACGATCGTGAAGTCTCCCCGGCGGAGCACGATGTCGGAAGCCGCCCGGGTCGCCGGCGCGAGTTGGACGAGAGCGGCCAGCGCCGCTGCGGCCATGCGACTCGGCCGACTCCTTGCGCAGAAAGACGACGCCGGCTGAACGCGGACAAGAGTAGACATCGGCTGAGTATGGGCCTGTCCGCAAACGCTAACCATCCCACTTTTGGGGGATGCGGGTGGAGGGCGGCGCCCCTCGAAAATAGGCGCAGCAAGGCGAGCAGCTCACCGACAAGGCGATTCTTTCCTGACGTGGTACCCGCAAGGAAAATTCCGCCGCATGGGTGGGGCGGCGAGTCCCTTCGCCGCCGCAGTTGCGGGATGAAACTCGGCCGGCGACCTGGGCGCCGAGCGAAGTCCGGACCCGTTCAAAAACCCAAAACCCAAAGGCAATTGGTGGATGATTTGCGACGCGAGGCTGCTTGAGGCGGAGCAGAAATTACGGGCCGATGGGCGGCGCCATCGAACCGCAACGGCGGTCGGTGGCGCTCAGTCGATCTGCCGGAGCTGGAGGGGGTCGATAATCTTGGCATGGGCGAGGTGATCATCGTTTCCAGCAGGTGGGTGGCGATGATGACCGGCTTCCCCTTCGCCTGGCAGGCGGCGACGAGTTAGGTCTGCACCAGCGGCAGGCGATGGAAGTCGATCTCGATGCCGAGATCACCCCGTGCGACCATGAGGGCATCTGCCTCGCGAATGATCTCGCGCATGTTTCGCACCCCGGCCTGATCCTCGATCTTCGCGATGATTTTGGTGTGCCGGAAGTAAGTTGACGGAGGCCGCATCACCCTTCCGCCAGGCAGGAAAGAGGCCATCCTTTGGTTCCTTCCAGCCGGGCAGACAGCCCAATCACCTGCAGGGACTCAGGCCAGGGCGGACCGGGGAGCACGGCGGATTTTTGCACGGTCGGTCGCGCTGTAGGAGCGGCTTTATGCCGCGATGAAATTTCGCACGCGCTGAATCGCGGCATAAAGCCGCTCCTACAAGAGGGATAAGACAAGTCATTTTCGGGCCGGTTCGCCGTGCAAAAATCCGCCGTGGACCGGGAATTTTCTCCCAAAGATCTTTGTTGGAAGTCGACGGGCGGTGCGGCAAAAGGACAGTCGACCTGAACCGTCAGGTATAACCGAAGGAACGATGGGTTTACACTTTGATTGCCTTGAAATGCAGGCGGCCTCCGGGGGCGCGCGCGAGACCGCGAAACCTGCGTGGGAACCCGTTAATGGCCCGCGGTGGCCCCCGGCGGCATGAGCGCGAAACGGCCCGCCGCCGCGCCCAAGACCGGCAAGACGGTCCTGCGCCGTCCGCTGGAGCCGTTTTTTGCGCCGCGCGTGATTGCGATCATTGGAGCCTCGGAGCGACCGGGCAGTGCCGGCCGGGTGCTCGTGGAGAATCTGCGGACGTTCCATGGCCGCGTTTTCCTGGTCAACCCGAAGCACCCGACGGTGCTGGGGCAGCCGACGCACCGCGGTATTGGCGCCGTGCCGGAATCGGTGGATCTGGCCATCATTGCCACTCCCGCGGCCACCGTACCGGGGATCGTGGGCGAGTGCGTCGCGGCGGGGGTGCGGGGAGCGGTGATCATCTCGGCCGGTTTCAAGGAGTGCGGGCCGGAGGGGACGGAGTGGGAGCGGAAATTCATGGCGGAGGCGCGTGGAAAAATGCGAATTGTCGGGCCCTCCTGTCTCGGGGTGATGGTGCCGCACCATGCCTTCAACGCCACCCTCACCGGGGCCATGGCGCGGCCGGGCCGCGTCGCGTTTCTCAGCCAGAGCGGAGCCCTCTGTTCTGCGATTCTCGATTGGAGTCTGCGCGAAGGGGTCGGCTTCAGTGCTTTCGTGTCGGTCGGCGGCATGGCGGACGTCGGCTGGGGTGATCTCATCGATCACCTGGGTGACGATCCGCACACGCAAAGCATCGTGATCTACATGGAGTCGATCGGCGACGCGCGGGCGTTTCTATCGGCGGCGCGGGAGGTGGCGTTTACGAAGCCGATCGTGGTGGTCAAGCCAGGTCGCACGGCGGCGGCGGCGCGGGCCGCGGCGTCGCACACCGGGGCGCAGACCGGAGACGACGCGGTGCTGGACGCGGCGTTCCAGCGCGCCGGGGTGCTGCGGGTCGACACGATTGAGGAGGTCTTCGACATGGCCGAGGTCCTGGGGAAGCAACCCCGGCCCTGCGGCCCGCGGTTGGCGATCGTCACCAATGCCGGGGGGCCGGCCGCGATTGCGGCCGACAGTCTGGTGATGGCCGGGGGGCAGCTGGCGAACCTGTCGCCCGAGACCTTAGCCGCGCTCGGCGGTTCGCTGCCGAAGAATTGGAGTCGAGGCAATCCGGTTGATATCCTGGGCGACGCCGATGCCGAGCGGTTTGCCACGGCGGTGGCCGCGGTCGCGGCCGATCCCGGCAGCGACGGGGTGCTCGCCATCCTCACGCCCCAGGCGATGACCGATGCCGCGGCGGTGGCGGCGCGGCTGCAGCCGTTTGCCGCGTTGGAAAAGGGAAAGCCGCTGCTGGCGAGCTGGATGGGTGGCGCCGCCGTCGAGGCCGGGGAAACCATCCTCAACGCGGCCGGTATCCCGACGTTCAAGTATCCCGACCGTGCCGCCCGCGCCTTTGTGCACATGTGGCGCTACCACGCGCGGCTGCAGGCATTGTATGAAACGCCGACGCTGCCCGTGGACGAGGGCGGGGACTCGGCGCCCCGCCCGGTGGCGGATGCGATCATTCGGGCGGCGCGCCAACGGCGCCGGACTCATCTCCTGGAAGATGAGACGCGGCGCCTCCTCGCGGCCTACGGTATTCCCAAGGTTGAGTCTTTCACGGCGGAGACCGAGGACGAGGCGGTGGCCGCGGCCCGGAAGGCGGGTTGGCCCGTCGGGGTCCGACCCCTGGCGGCGATGGTCTCCGCCTGGGGAGAGGCGGAAGGATCCCAGCTGAACCTGGGCAATGTCGGTGGCGTCAGGCGGGCCTGGCGGGCGGTGCAGCGTGAGGCCAAGGCCCAGGGCAGAGGAACCGTGGCGGTCGCGGTCGCGCGGCAGATGCCGGCCGATGGCCTGGAGCTGTTTCTGAGTAGTCGCATCGATCCGCAATTGGGACCGGTGTTGGTCTTTGGCGCCGGCGGAAGGTTGGGCGAAATGGCCCCGGACCGGGTGGTGGGACTTCCCCCGCTCAACTCGACCCTGGCCGCGCGCTTGATGGAGCAAACGCGGATTTTCCGGGCGCTGCAGGGGAAATGCGGGCTGCCGGCGTGCAACCTCGCCGCGCTCGAAGAACTCGTGGTGCGCTTCAGTCAGCTGGTGGCGGGGCAGCGGTGGATCAAGGAGGCCGGACTCAATCCCGTCCATGTTTCCGCCCGCGAGGCGGTGGCGGTCGAGGCGCGCGTCATCCTGCACGAACCGGATGCCGCCGAGGACACCCTGCCGGTTCCCGCGATTCGCCCGTATCCACACCAGTATGCCACGACCGCCACGCTGCGGGAGGGGGCGAAGGTGCTGTTGCGTCCGATCCGCCCCGAGGATGAACCCATGATGGCACGTTTTCACGAGACGTTGTCGGACCGCAGCGTGTATTACCGGTATTTTCGCGCGGTGTCGCTGGAGCATCGGGCCAGTCACGCCCGGCTGGCGCGCCTCTGTTTCGTCGATTATGCCCGCGAGATGGCGATCGTCGCCATCCACCAGGATGCTCCCGGCGGGCGGCGCGAGATTCTGGGCGTGGGCCGGCTGTGCCGGGAACCGGGAACCCGGCAGGCGGAGTTCGCGGTCATTGTTTCGGATCCCTGGCAGAATCGCGGCCTCGGCACGCGGCTGCTGACCCGGTTGGTCGAGATTGGCCGGGCGGAAGGTCTCGAGCGGATCACCGGGGCCATCCTGAGCGACAACGTGGAGATGCAACAGGTTTGCCGGCGCGTGGGCTTTACGGTGCATCGCAGCCCCGACGGGGAGTGCTCGGCGGATATCCGGGTCGAATGATGGGGTGGGGCGCCCGGGCTTTCCCTCCCGTCGGAAATTCAGCGGCTCCAGGCCCGGGCAAAACGCGCGTGCCGATTGGCAATTACTGCGCAGCAGGGCTGGTCGGTCGCGACTAAGTTGCGCTGCGGCGTTCGCCCGCCCCCTTATGAAGACGATCCTTGCTCCTGTCGATTTTTCGCCGGCCACGGAGTCCGTGGTCGCGGCCGCCCTCGCTCTCGCCCGTGCCTACGCCGGCCGGGTCGTGCTCCTGAACATCACGACGCCCGTCGCGGTCATGTCCGACTTGCTCGATTCCCGGCAAAATGCCGTCACGATCACCCAGCAGATTGAGCAGGATGCCGCGCGCCGGCTGGCGGGCCTCGAGGAGAAACTGCGCGCCGAACTCAGCCGGGTGGAATCGATCCATGGGAGTGGAGCGCCGGCGCCAATGATCATCGAACAGGCCAGGAGCCTGCCGGCGGATTACCTCGTGATGGGGTCGCACGGTCATACCGCCTTCTACGATTTGTTTGTGGGCAGCACGACCGGAGCCGTGATGAAGCACGCCGTCTGCCCAGTCGTCATCGTGCCGGGCAATCGAAGCGGGGTGCGGGAGTCGCCGGTGGTGGCGGTGATCGCCGCCCTCGCCCCCGGCGCGGCGCCGCCGTGAGGCGACGGCGCTATGAACAAGAGTTGCCCAACGGGTCCGCATGAATTAGTTCTGCATGCGTCAGGTCCCGGAAATGTCCCGCGTTGCCGCCTTCTGCCTCGTTATGAACCTCGCCCTCCCTGGCCCCTCCGACGTTGGCAAAGGCACCCCTGCGGCGGAATTGGTTTCCGGTTTCCAGCTGTGCCACCACGCCACCCTCCCCCGCCCAGCCCCCGCGTCGCCGGGGATGCCTCTCGCCACGTCATAGCCACCAAAGGAGAAACCTTGCCATGTTTGCAGCCGCCGAATTGGGACAAACGCTCTCACCGCAACGTTACGCCGCCGAATTGCCTTCGCTGCGGGCCCGACTCCTGCAGGCGCACCTGGACCTGCGGGGGCGGAAGTTCCCGGTGGTGCTGATGGTCTCGGGGGCCGACGGGGCGGGCAAGGGTGAGCTGGTGCACCGGCTGAACGAGTGGCTCGACCCGCGCGGGGTCGAGACGCATGCGTTCTGGGAGAAGAGCGATGAGGAACGGGAACGCCCGCGGTTCTGGCGCTTCTGGCGGGCTCTGCCGGGACGCGGTCGCATCGGCATCCTGTTTGGCTCCTGGTACACCGAGCCGATCATCGCGCGCGTCACCGGCCGGACGAAGCGCCGCGAGCTGGATTCCGCCCTCGATCGCATCGCGCGGTTCGAGGAAATGCTGGCGGCCGACGGCGCCGTGATCATCAAGCTCTGGCTCCATCTCTCCAAGAAGGCGCAGAAGAAGCGGCTGAAAAAGCTCGAGGAGATCGGCCGCCTGGGGCCGGACGACTGGAAACACTTCAAGCTTTACGACGAGTTCGCCGAGGTCTCCGAGCGCGCGCTCCGTCGCACGGATACCGGCGCGTCCCCCTGGCACGTGATCGACGCCACCGACCGCCGCTTCCGCGAAATCACCGCCGGGACGATTTTGCTGCAGGCCCTGCGCGCCCGGCTCGATCGCGGGGCCGTCACGGCGGCCGCCCCGAAGGTCCCGGCGCCGGCGACCACGCCGCCGGCCAGGTTGAGCACTGCGATTCTCGACCACGTGGCGCTGACCCCGCGGCTCACCGTGGCGGAGTACGAGCGGCAATTGCAGAAGCAGCAGGCGGCGCTCAGCCAGCTGGCCTGGGCCGCCCGCGAGAAGAAACGCTCGATGGTGCTCGTGTTTGAGGGATGGGATGCCGCGGGCAAGGGCAGCGCCATCCGGCGGGTCACGCAGGCAATTGATCCGCGGCTGTACCGCGTCGTCGGCATCGCCGCGCCCACCGACGAGGAACGGTCCCAGCACTACCTCTGGCGCTTCTGGCGCCACCTGCCGCGGGCGGGCTTCACGACGATTTTCGACCGTTCCTGGTATGGGCGGGTGCTGGTCGAGCGGATCGAGGGCTTTGCCCGGCCCGAGGAATGGCGCCGGTCCTATCACGAAATCAACGAGTTTGAGGAGCAGCTCGCGGAGCACGGGATGGTCGTGAACAAATTCTGGCTGCACATCAGCCCGGCGGAGCAGTTGCGGCGTTTCAAGGAGCGGCAGACGGTCGCCTACAAGCGCTACAAGATCACCGAAGAGGACTGGCGCAACCGCAAGCAGTGGGACGACTACAAGGTCGCGGTGAATGAGATGATCGCCCGGTGTGGGACCAAGAACGCCCCGTGGACCATCGTGGCGGCGAATGACAAGCGCTACGCCCGCATCCAGATTCTGAAGACCATTGTCAAGCGGCTCCAGGCGGTGCTGTAAGGACGACACGGCGCGACGCCGACTGACGCTCTCATGGCCTCTCCCACGACCCCGGCGGTTGTTCCCCGGCCGGCCCTGGCGGGCGAACTGTGGGGGGGATTTGCGGCGATGCTGGTCGCGCTGCCGTCGGCCATCGCCTACGGCATCGCGGTCTATGGCACCGTGGGGCCGGATTACGTGGGGCACGGCGTCCGCGCGGGCATCATGGGGGCGGCCGCCCTCGGCTTGGTGGCCCCGTTGCTCGGGGGGGCGCCCCGGCTCATCTCCGCGCCCTGTGCGCCGGCGGCCGCGGTGCTGGCGGCGCTGGGGGCGGAGTTGCTGGCCGGGGCCCGGGGGGGCGGCGTGGCCTTCACCCCCGAGAAGGTGCTGGTGATGCTGACGCTGGTGGGGTTGCTGGCGGGCCTGCTGCAGCTCGCGTTCGGTGCCCTGGGCGTGGGCCGCCTGATCAAGTTCATCCCTTACCCGGTCGTATCCGGTTATCTGAGCGGGGTGGGGGTCCTGATCTTCCTGAGTCAGGTGCCGAAGTTTTTCGGGCTCGCCGCCGGGGACTCGGTCTGGCGGGGGCTGATCTCACCGGCGCAATGGCAGCCCGTCGCTCCGGTGGTGGGCCTGGTTACGATCGCCGGCATCTATCTGGCGCCCTGGCTGACCCGGAAGGTTCCGGCGGCGATCATCGGGGTCGCGGCCGGCGTGGCCGCGTACTGCGTGTTCGCCTGGTTTCAGCCGGAGCTGCGGCTGCTTGCCGGCAATCCGCTGATCATCGGGAGCGTGGGGGAAGGCGCCGCCGGGATCGGGCCGGCCGTGGCGGCCCATTGGTCGGCCCTGGCCGGTATCCGCATGGCTGATCTTTGGGTCGTGGGCATGCCGGCCCTCACCCTCGCGGTGCTGCTCTCGGTCGACACCCTGAAGACCTGCGTGGTGCTCGATGCCCTCACGCGCACGCGACACCGTTCCAATCGCGAACTGATCGGGCAGGGGGCGGGCAACGTCGCCTCCGCGCTGGTGGGGGGCTTGGCCGGGGCGGGGACGATGGGGGCGACCCTGGTCAACTCGGAGAGCGGTGGACGCACGCGGCTCTCGGGGGCCGCCGAAGGGGTCTTCGTGGTCGTGACGTTCCTCGTGCTGGCCCGCTGGATTGCCTGGGTGCCCGTGGCGGCGCTGGCCGGGCTGTTGATGGTGGTGGCGGTCCGCATGGTGGCCTGGCGCGATTTCTCCCTGCTGCGCCAGTCCTCCACGGGGCTCGACTTCGCGGTCATCGCCGCCGTGGTCGTGGTGGCGGTGACCTTCAATCTGATCGCGGCGGCGGGCGCGGGCCTGGGCCTGGCAATATTGCTGTTCATCCGCGAGCAGATCCGCGGTTCCGTGATCCGCCGCCGGATCACCGGGGACAAGATTTTCTCCCGGCAGCATCGGCTGCCCGAGGAACAGGCCATCCTCGAGCGCCGCGGGTGGGAGACCACCTTGTGCGAATTGCAGGGCAGCCTGTTCTTTGGCACGACCGACCAGCTCTTCACCGAATTGGAGGAGGACCTGAAACACGCCCGGTACCTTGTGCTCGATCTCCGGCGGGTCCGGTCGGTCGACTTCTCGGCGGCCCACCTGCTCGAGCAGTTTGAGACGATCATGGCGGAACGCGGTGGTTTCCTGATCTTCAGCCGCCTGCCGCACCAGCTTTCGCAGGGCCTGGATCTCCAGCGTTATTTCGAGAACGTCGGGGTCATGAAGGAAAAGGAACACGTACGGAAGTTCGATTCGCTCGACGACGCCCTGCAGTGGATTGAGGACCGGGTGCTGGCGGAGGAAATGCCGGCCCGGGGGCAGGAGGAAGGACCGCTGGCCCTGGAGGAGTTCGAGTTGTTCCAGACCTTGACGACGGAGGGACCGGCGCCGGCGGCGTGGCGGAACTGTGCAGCGGAACGCAGCGTCGCGGCGGGTGGGTCGGTGTTTCGGGCGGGCGATCGGGGGGACGAACTCTATCTCATCCGCCAGGGCATCGTGCGCATCGTGCTGCCGCTGGCCGACGGCAGCCATCACAACCTCGCCGCCTTTGGCCGCGGCAACTTCTTTGGCGAAGTCGCGTTTCTCGACGCGGGGTTCCGGTCGGCCGATGCCGTGGCGTTGAACGCCGTGGAGCTGTACGTGATCTCCCGGGCCCGGTTCGACGAGGTGGCGCGAGCCAGCCCCCCGGCGGGCATCGAGTTGGTCGTGCAATTGGCCCGTGTCCTGGCGATCCGGCTGCGCCGGGCGGATGCCGAGATCACCTCGTTGTACGAGGCGTAGGGGCGGAATCGAGCCCAGCCGGCGCCCGACGTCGTCCGGGTGGGATAAAATGAAACGGGCGGAGACTTTCGTCTCCGCCCGCGGGTCGCAATGAGAGGCAAATGGCGGGTCCGGAATCAGAACCGGAGCGCGTTGGTCAGAAGCAGCAAACGGCGCGGCGAAGCGACGTACGAGCCTTCAAAGTACTTCTTGTCGGTGGCGTTGTAGACGCCGACATGGCTGTTGATCCGGTAGCCGAGGAGATCCCAGGAGTAGGCGGCGGTCGTGTCGAACACGAGGAAGTTGCCCGCCTGGAAACCGCCGTTGAGCGGATTGTAATCCGGACTGCGCGAATAGACGGTACTTGAGGAGTACCGGGCCGCGATGCCGACCGACAGGCCGGACAGGACGCCCTGACTGAAGGTATACCGGTTCGTCGAATTGAGCCGGAACTCCGGCACGTTTTCGACGCGCGAGTCGTACCAGATGCTCCAGGCGGCCTGATTGGAGGCGGAGGCGGCGTTGTACGCGGTGGTGCCGGGCTTCGGCTTGGAGATGTCGTCGATCGTCTTGGCCGTCCACATCCAGGCGCCGTTGAGGACGGACTGGAAATTGCGGCGCGGCGTGGCGATGAACTCGAAGTCGGCGCCCTCGATGCGGTTTTTCGTGCCGACCGTGCGCCAGCGCAGGACGCGTGAGTTGGCGCGGACGACGCCGTCGGGCCCGCGGGTACCGGCGGGCCCGAAGATCGCCAGATTGTTGCCGTAGTTGAGGGGTTCGGTCAGCTGGCGGGCGGAGTCGTCATAACGCTGGTTGGAGCGTTCGGCCCGGAAGAACGAGAAGGTGCCGACGAGCTGGTTGTCCCAGAGGCTGGTTTTCACGCCCACTTCGATGTTGGTGCCGGTCTCGTTGGGGACCTTGGTGAGCGCGCCGGCCGCCGCGAGGGCGGACTGCAGCGAGTCGGCCGAATTGACGGTCGCCCCATTATAGGTGAAGGCGTTCCTGCCCTGCGTGGCGAGGTAGGTGCGCGCGGCGTCCCACATGGTGGGCACGTCGATGGTGCCGATGCCGCCGGCGTTGCCGAAGTTGATCTTGAAGGTCTTCGAGTACGAGGTGAAGACGTTCAGGCCCTGCTGGATCTCGTAGGAGAGTCCGCCCATGTAGGAGGTGCCCGCCGTGCGGTAGAACTGGTCGTAGCCGCCGGCGTAGCTCGGCGTGACGTTGTTAGCGGCCGACGCAACTGGGTCGAGATACGTGTAAGGCGACGGGGCAAACCAAGGGAAGTTCGCGGTGAGAGACTGACCGCTGTCACGGTGCATCTCACGGCGGACCCCGGCCAGGATGTTAAGTCGGTCGTCAAGCAGGGTGGCGTTGTAGTTGGCGTAGCCCGACTGGTCTTGCGTCTTGTAACCATCGAGGGTGTTTCGATCGTAGAGGATAAGCTTGGAAGAGTCGGGCGCGATCTCCGCGCCGGGATCCCATTGGGTGAAGACCTGCTGCACCGTCTTGATGGCGCCGAAACGGTCACGGATGACCTGGGTGACGGGAACGTCACCGGTGCTGGCCCAGGGCGCGAGGCTGCCCCCGGTGGCGATGGAGCCGGAGAGCACGACCCCGGGATTGCCCGCGGGATTGGTGGCGCCGGGAATCTGCGAGTAGTTGGGCGTGCCCGGGGCGGCGGCATTGTATTGCTGCATCTGGTCCACAAAGACGCCACCGACGAGGAGCTTGTTCTTCACGCCCCACTTGTCGGCCTTGAAGATGACGTCGAATTGGTGGTTGTTAACTTTGCGGTAATAACCGGACGAGTTGACGTTGGTCTGGGCGTTGAAGCTGCCGTCGGCGTTGGGGGCGATGGAACCTTCCTTGTTGTCGAAGACGCCGTTTTCCCGGGTCAACACGTAGCGGGCGTCCAGCCAGGAGGTGGGCGAGATTTCGGTGGTGAAAGTCGCCGTGTCGACCTGCTGCCTGGAATAGGAGCCGCGGTTGGTGTAGTTGAAGCCCTGGTCGCGGATACGGGTGCCGCTCTGGTCCTGGTAATAGGCGCCGGCGATCGAGCGGGTGTAGGTCGGCAGCGTAAAATCTTTCGCCGCCGCGCGCAGGTCGTTCCCATAATTACCCGGGCTCGCAAAAATGCGGTCGCGGTAGGCGGCCACCGGGTTGGCGTGGTTGGTCAGGTTGGCGGCGGCGATGAGGGCCGGGGTGGGATTGGCATAGGCCTGGAACCAGCCGTCCGGATAGACCCAGTCGCCGGAGTTGGCGTTGTATTTCGAAGCGTAGGCCTCGACCTCGACGGTCAGGCGGACCTTGCCGCTATCGAAAGGGACCAGGGCGAGGTTGGCCGTCAGGCTGTTCGTCTTGTTATATTCGAACGCCCGCTGGCCCATGCTGTTTTCCCAGGATCCGACCACGCGCATCGCGGCCTGCCTGGCCAGGACGGTGTTGGTATCCAGCAGGGCGCGGCTGACATGGTCCGAACCGGTCGTATAGCTGACGGAGGTCGGAATCCTGGTGAACGAGGGCTGCTTGGTGATGTAGTTGATGACGCCGCCCGGGTAGCCGGAGCCGAAGAAGACGGAGGCCGGGCCCTTGACGACCTCAACGCGGTCCACGTTGTTGACGTTGTAGCCAATGTAGCGGGAGACGCCGTTGCGGAGCAGGGAGTTCACGCCGAAGCCGCGGAGGGTGAAGGCGCCCTGCGGGGTGGCGGAGTTCGCCGGCCGCGCCATCGCGAAGCGATTGTCACCCGAACCGGACGAAGAGTACCGGAACAGGTCTGTGATCGTGCGGATGTTCGAATCGTCGAGGAAATCCTTGGTCATCACCGAAACGGAGATCGGCGTGTGCTGGATCGGCATGCCGATGCGGGTGGCGGTGACCGAGTTGGTCTTGAGGTAGCCGTAGTCCTTCTCCGTGTTCACCTCGAACGGCGACAGCACCACCACGCCGTCGTCGGTGGGGAGGGTGGGCGTCATGGGCGCCGCGGTGCTGGCGCCCGGCGACGCGGGGGCGGCCGCCGGTTCGATGGAGGGCGTGGTGACACCTTGGGCCTGAAATTGGGCGAGTTGCCGGCGCAGGGAGGCGTTTTCTTCCTGGAGCCGGCGGAGGGCGTCGGCATCACCCGAATGCGCGAGCGCGAAAGGGGCGATACTGAGCACCGCCAGCGACGTCGCCAGGGTTCGCCTGGCATAGTGGGCTGGATGGGTTGTTGCTGGAATCACGTGGGTTGGCGTTACGGGCTCCGGGGTTTGGCCGGGAAGGGAGGGTGGTCAGCGAGGGGCGGAAGCCCCGTGGTTGGGCGGGGGCACGAGGGTCGGGGAGACGGCGATGCCGATCCGCCCTGCCATCGCGCGATTTTCGATGCGCCAGAACAGGTGATCCACGACCTTGCGGATCAGCGTGGGCAGGTTGAGGTCGATCGCCGCCGGGAAGTGATCGAGGTTGTGGTAGATAGTTGGGTTGTAGTTGCCGAGCACCGCCTCGAAGTCGCGTCCGGGCTTCCTGCCGGCATCCCGGAGGGCCCGGAAAAACGCCCCGCAGAAGTAATCCACGGGAATATACAAACCGGTGGCGCGCGGCGTGGCCGCCAGCAAGGTGTGCACCAGGGTCTGGCTCTCGCCGTGGGCCGGGGCAATCTCGAGGTCGCCCCCCCCCGGGCTCGGCTGGCCCAGGACGGAATGCACCGGCAGCTTCAGCTCGCCGGCCCGTTCGAGAAACGCCTTCACCCGCCGGGCGACCGCACTGTCGTCGGGAACCGTGCTGATGACCGCCACCGCCTTGTGCCCCTGCTGCGCCAGGTAGTCGGCGGCGAGGCGGCCGTTCTCCTCATTGTTGGGCTCGACGTAGTCGCCGGGGTAGGAGGCCGAGCGGCGCGTCATGAACCAGACGTGGGGGAGTTCGCGTAGTTTGGCGAGGCACGCGGGCGCGGGCTCCATGCCCTGGATGATGAGGCCGTCGAGTTTTTCCGTGGCGAGACCGGCGGGCAACTCGTCCGGCGTATGGGAAAACAGGACGCGGAGTTCGACCCGGTAACGGGTGTCGTTCGACTGCACGTGCGGCAATTGATCCTGAAACCAGTTCAGGCTGCGACTGCTGGCCTGGGCGCCGACAAACCAGACGCCGATCCGGCGCGGGTCGGTGCCCCGGGGTTTCGGGCCGCGGCGCCGGTGGAGGGGCGCGGGCACGTATTGGTGCTTTTCCATCACCGCGCGAATCCGGGCCAGGCTTTCCGGCGCGACGATCTGCGGCTGGTTGATCGCGCGCGATACGGTGGCGGGCGAAACCTTCGCTTGCTTCGCGATTTCAGTGATCAGCATGGGGTGGGTGGAAGGTGCCGGATGAAAATTTCAGCAAGTCGAATGAAAATTAGCCGACCCCGCGTCAAGCGCTTTCAGCAGGCCGGCCCCGACCGTGGAGGCGGAACTTGGCCTTCCGGGGCCCCGGGGCCGGGATCATGCGCCCAATTTTGACTTGGGCGGATTTCGCGGAATAGTCCGCGCGCCGCCGACTCCCACCCCCATGCTCCCGCGCCGCCACTTCCTCCTGTCCCTCCTCCTCCTTCCCAGCCTCATGACTTCTGCGAACTCCCTTCCCGCCGCTCCCGTCCAGACCGAATCGCTGGTCGTCGGGGGTGGCTGTTTCTGGTGCACGGAAGCCGCCTACGAACTCCTGCCCGGGGTCAAGGCGGTCGTCAGCGGCTACGCGGGTGGTCATGTGGCCAACCCGACGTATGAAGAGGTCTGCAACAAGCGGACCGGCCATGCCGAGGTCATCCGCATCGATTATGATCCGGCGGTCGTGTCACTGGAGAAACTGCTCGAGTATTTCTGGCACGTGCACAACCCGACGCAGATCGACGGCCAGGGTAACGACCACGGCCCGCAGTATCGCTCCATCATTCTCTTTGCGAACGCCGGGCAGAAGGCCGCGGCGGAACGTTCCCGGACCCAGGCGGCGCAGACGTTTCGCGATCCCATCGTGACGGAAATTGTGCCGCTGGAGAAGTTCTGGCCGGCCGAGGATTACCACCAGGATTACTTCCGACGGAATCCGCACGCCGGTTACTGTGCCTACGTGATCGCGCCGAAGATCAAGAAGCTCGAGCAGCAGGTCGCGGGCGGAAAGCAGTGAGGTCGCCGCCAACCGCCGCGCGAGGCGGCCGGCCCGGCCGAGGGGGCGTTACGCCCCGTTGGGGAGCACAAACAGGAAGACCGCCAGCACATGGCAGGCGCTGCCGCCGAAGACGAACACCTGGCGCAGCACCTGATGATAACGGACCCGCGGCCAGACGTGGAACAGCGAGCCGAGGCTGTAGCACGCCACGCCGCCGAGCAGCAGCCACAGGGCGCCGAGTGGCAACGCGGCCATAAAGGGCTTGAGCGCGACCAGGCCGGTCACCCCGAGGAGCAGATAGGCGAACGTCGCCACGTTCTGCAGGCGATCCCGGGCCAGCAATCGGGAGAGGCCCCCGGCGAGGCAAAGGGCCCAGACGATGCCCAGCAGGCTCCAACCCCACGGCCCCCGCAGGTTCACGAGCAGGAAAGGCGTCGCGGTGCCCGCGATCAGCAGGAACGTGGCGGCGTGGTTGTAATTTGAAACGATTTCGCGCCGGTGGCTCGGGCGGGCGCGGCGGAAATTCATGAAGGCGGCGTAGAGCCCCACCAAGGCGGCGCCGAACACGACGGCGCTGGTGACATGCCAGGCGTTGCCGCGCAAGGCGGCGAACACGATGAGCAGGACCAGGACGGCGACACTGGCAGCCAGCCCGGTGCTGTGGGTGAAGTAATGCGCGATTTGTTCGCCGCGAGTGTAGATGGCGGTGGTCGCAGCGGCGGCGGGGGTGTCGGCCTGGGCGGCCGCCCGGCGCCGCTTGACGAGTTCGTCCGACCTGGCGTCACACCAGCGGATAAAGGCGACCGGGCGCGGACTGACGAATTCCTCGGGGGTCCATTCGGAGCCGTCGACGTAAAGGGATTTGGGCAGGAGGAAGGTGCCGAACACCCAGTCAAACACGGGCAGCGTGAAGAAGCCCGAGATGGCCTCGTTGGAGTCGATCACCGCGTGGTGGCGCAGGTGGAAGCTGTAGACCTTGCGCCACAACCAGCCGAAGTGCCGGCTTTCGATGAGCGGAGACCAGCGTTCGAAGGGCCAGTGTTCGATGGCGTGGAAGATCTCGTAGAGTGCCATCGCGAAGGCGAGGGCGCCGAAACCGCCGAAGAACCACGGGAAGGCCGGCATGATCCACTGCAGCAGCGCGAGCAGTGGCGCGAAAACCGCGGCAAAGATCACCAGCGTGTACCACGGGAAGAAGGACGCTTCACCCTGTTCCGGCGTGGTGACCGGGTAGACATTTTCGACAAAGGGCACCGCGCGGCCGGCGGAGGTGTAGCGTTTGCCAATCCGCGTGAGCGAATGATGCAGGGTGTGCTGCCGATAGAAACGGCTCAGGAACGGCACCACCGGCTTGTGCAGCACATAGCGGTGGAAGAAATACTCGAAGAAGCAGGTCAGGAGGTGGATCGCCATGAACGCCGCAACCAATGGCCAGGCGCCGGTCGAGACCTGCGCGGTCCAGACGGTGTCGGGAGCGACCAGCTTGAGCAGGATCACCAAACCGCCCAGCGAGACGGCGACCGTGAAGAGAAAAAGGGGCAGCGAGAAGCGTTCCTCGACGCGCCCGCTCGGGGTGGGATGGGCTGACATACGGCACGGTCGGTTGGTCCCGGGCCTTTGGCAACGTCGAATCGGGGGAACGTGGTGGTTTGGCGGACGCAAAAAATGGCGGCGGCGGCTTCACGCCGGCGGGCCCGTGTGGGAGCGCTCGCGGGTGCCGGGGACGGGCCGAGGTCAGGGTGACGTGCGGCGCGAACCGGCGTCCCGACGCCCGGTGCCAGCTGCATCCACGCCCGTTGTTTCCATCGTCCCGCCGGTGCGCAATGCCGCGCCGGAATCACCGGCTGGGTTGCGCAACGATTAGGCGGCGGCGGAGGGATCCGCCGCCCGGCCCATGGGCTGTCCAGGGAGAATCCAAAGGGCAAGGGACGTGGAAATTTCGCTTTCGTTGGGCGGGGAGGGCGGTACACCGGACGCATGAGCCGGGGAGAGACGGAACAACATGTGCGACTGAAGGCGCTGGCGCTGGCGTGGGCGCAGGCCAACGGCTTTGTCATCTGTGCGCCCGAGGTGCGGGTGCCGCAAAGCGGCTACCGGGCGGACGTCGCGGCCGTGGGCCGGGGTGAACGGGCGCGTGGGGTGTTATTTGAATGCAAACAGGCCCGGGCGGACTTGCTGAAAGACGCGCGCGCTGAGGTCGAGGCACGGCAGCAGGTGGCGAAGCTCGGGGAGCGTCTCACCCGGCTCGAGGAGTTGATGGGCGGCCACCGGCCGGACCTGCGGCGGGGCGAATCGCTATTTGCGGAGTTCGACGCGTGGGACTTCTCCGGCCTGGAGCATGCGACGCATCGCCGCGTGGTGGCGGAACTGGCGACGTGGCAGGAGCGGCTGTTGCACGGCACCAAATTTGCGAAGCTCTTCCGCTGGCGGGCGGCCGACTACCTCTACCTGGTGAGCGTCGAGGGGATTTTCGCGCGGGCCGAGATTCCGGCGGGCTGGGGGCTGTTGGTGCCGCGCGGCGACGCGCTGGAAGTGGTGCGACGTCCGGTGTGGACGGAGCCGGCGGCCGAGACGCGGCTGCGTCTGCTGGAGGCCATCGCGCTGGCCGGCACCCGGGCGGTAAACCGAGCGGTGGGCATCCAATGGCCCGGCGCGGGTGTCACCTAATAGGTGACACGAGGCCGCTTCCCGGGACGGCAAGATCGTAATCGGCGGCCCCGGCGCTCCTACTTCAGGGGCTCGATCCGCACCTGGCGGAGTTCGTACGGTGTGCCTTCGAGCTGGAAACCAACCCGACCGCCCGCGGGAACGCACCCGGTGACCTTGCCCTGGTGCACCCCGTTGATCGTGACCTCAATCGTGTTGCCGCGGCAGACGATGTCGCAGGTGTTCCACTCGCCCAGTGGCTTTTCGCTGCTCTCCGACGGGAGGCGGTCGAGTTGCGGGGTCTTGGCGTCGGGCGGGGTGGAAAGTTTCTCGGCGAAGCTCGCCCCGTTCATCGGCAGCATGTCGCCGGCGCGGGTGTGCTTGAGCTGCATCTGGAGACAGGAGGGCCAGGGGGTCTTGTTTGCCGGCCCGCCGGTGAGGTGGAGCAGGACCCCGCCATTGCTGTTTTTCGCGGCGTTCGCCGGCCAGCGCCACTCGGCGTGAAGCCGGTAGTTTTCGTAGCTCGCCTTGGTGGCGAGATAACCCACCGGCTTGCCCGCAACGGCGAGCGACCCGTCGGCGGTGAAGCGGCAGACCGTGCCGATGGCGGCCGGGGTGGCCGGGAGGGTGATGAATTCCAGCGCGCTTAACTTCTGACCGGCGAGCAGATCGAGGGTTTGCTTCGGGGTGGCGGCGGCGGCCGCGGCGGTGAAGCCGAGGGCAAACGCGCCAAGGAGCCCGATTGACCGATTAAGCGTCGCTCGGGGGAAGGGCGGAAAGAGTTTCATCGCCTGCGAAGGTGGGCGCCGCGGGCGGAGGGCGCCAAACAATTTTGTGCCGGTTCGCGTCGACCCAAGAAATGCGTGCTGGGGGCCAAGATTTGGCGAGCCAGCGCCGGAACCGGTGGCTACGCTCGCCGATGTCCTGCTGCGTTGCCCAGTGGCGCCTGGCGCCGTGTTCGTTCCCGTACTCCCATGCATTACCCTGCTGCGTTACTGACGGTCGCCCTGATCCTGACCAGTTTTGCCCGCGGGGCGGAGCCGCAGCCCCGGGTGCTCTTGTACACCCACAACGGCCTGACCCTCGAGGGGAAGAAGGGCTTCGTGCACGACAATATTCCGAACAGCATTGTCGCCATCAAGGAACTGGGCGCCGAGAACGGCTTTGAGGTCGATGTGTCGGAGAGCCCGCGGGACTTCACGCCGGCGAACCTCCGGCGTTATCGGGCCCTGGTGTTGTCCAACACGAACAACCAGATCCTCGACACTCCGGAGCAGCAGGCGGCCTTGCAGGAGTATCTCCGCGGGGGCGGGGGCGTGGCCGGGATCCACTCGGCGTGCGGCTCGATGCGCGGCTGGCCCTGGTTCTGGGCGCTGCTGGGCGGGTCGTTCGTGCGCCATCCGAAATTGCAGGAGTTCACGGTGCACGTGGTGGACCACGAGCATCCCTCGACGCGGTTTCTCGGTGCGACCTGGCGGGTGACGGATGAGTTCTATTTTCTCCGCGACATGCCGCCGGACCTGAGCGTGCTCCTGGCCGGCGACCTGACGGATCTGGTGGATCCCAAGAAGCCCGCGGGCGAGAAGACGAGCCCGCTGGCCTGGTACCACGCCTACGAGGGCGGCCGCTGCTGGTTCACCGCGCTGGGCCACCGCAAGGAGGTCTACAACGATCCCACCTTTCGCAAGCACATCCTCGGCGGCATCCTCTGGGCGATGGGCACCCCCGCCAAATGAAACCCACTCCCTCCTCTCTGACCCGGCGTGACTTCCTGCAGGCGTCCCTCCTCGGCGCCGGCGCCGTGACCCTGCCCACCATCGTCTCGTCCCACTTGCGAGGGGCGGAGGCGCCGAGCAAGCACGTCAACATCCTCCAGATCGGCTGCGGTCGCATCGCGCGCGGCATGGATTTGCCGGGTATCCTGGCGCAGGACCGTGCCCGCGTCATCGCGGTGTGCGACCTCGACTCGATTCGCGTCGCGGACGCGAAGCGATTTGTCGAGGAGAGTTACGCCAAGCGGAACCGCCCCCGGTTCGACGTGGCGACCTACGCGGATTACCGCGAGGCGCTGCAGCGGGCGGACATCGATGCCGTGGCGATCAGCACGCCGGATCACTGGCACGCCCAGTTGGTCATCGCGGCGGCCCTGGCCGGGAAGGACGTCTATGTGCAGAAGCCGCTGACCATGACGCTGCGCGAAGGGCGGGCGGTCAGTGACATCATCCAGGCGAAGAAACGCGCGTTTCAAATTGGCAGCCAGCAGCGGTCCGCGGCGAATTTCCGTCTGGCCTGCGAGCTCGTGCGCAACGGCCGGTTGGGCCGGTTGCACACGATCAAGATTGGCCTGCCGACGGACCCCTCCGGGCCGAGCGAGCCGGAGATGCCGGTGCCGCCCAATCTCAACTATGAGCGCTGGCTGGGGCCGACGCCCCTCGCCCCCTATACGGAAAATCGCGTGCATACGCAGAGTCCGGATCCCAAGAAACGCTACAGTGAGCGCCCGGGTTGGCTGCGGATCGAGTCGTACTGCCTCGGCATGATCACGGGGTGGGGGTCGCATCATGTCGACATCGCGCATTGGGGCATGGATACGGAGCACACGGGGCCAATCGCGATCGAGGGGCGGGCGGAGTTTCCCCGGAGCGGACTCTGGAATGTCCACGGGGCGTATCACATCGAGGCGCGTTATGCCAACGGCACCACTCTCGTCATCGACAACACCTTCCCAAACGGAATTCGGTTCGAGGGCAGCGACGGCTGGCTCTTTGTCACGCGCGAGTCGGGGCGGAGTGGCTCGGATCCGGCGCAGGGAAATTCCAAGGCACTCAACGCGAGCCATCCCGACCTCATCAAGACCCCGCTGGGGGCGAAGGAACTCCGGCTGCACGCGAGCGAAAACAACGATCACCATCGCGACTGGATCAACAGCATCCTCACCCGCCGCCCCGCGGTCACCAGTCCCGAGGTCGCGCATCGCTCGACGAGCCTGTGCATCCTCGGTTGGATCGCGATGAAGCTCGGGCGCAAACTCACCTGGGACCCGACTCGGGAGAGCTTCGGGGGCGATGCGGCCGCGGAGGCCTTGTTGACGCGGGCGGAGCGGGCACCCTACGGCGCCCTGCGCGCCGCCGCCGCGGCGGGCAAGGCCTAGCGAACGCGGCCCGGGGCGGCGGAACGCACGGCGCGCCGCCGCCGTCCCTCAGGACTGCACTTCGGGTTGTTCGCCCAGGGGGCCGTCGTCCGGCGTCGCGGCGTGGGGGGCATCGGCGGATGCCACCGTGACGACGACCCGGAAGAGATCGGCCCGGCGGTCGAGCCGCGGGGTCACCGTGCCGGCGCTCTGGGATTCCTTGAGATCGTCGAGGTCGACGTCGCAGATGAGCACGGTCTCCTCGTTGGCATCCGACTCCGCCGCGATGCCGTCGCGCGCAAAGGCGAAATCGGACGGCGTCAGGACGGCGGCCTGACCGTATTGCACGTCCATGTTCAGGACGTCGGGGAGGTTGCCGACATTGCCGGCCAGCGCCACGTAGACCTGGTTCTCGATGGCCCGCGCCGCCGCACAATAGCGGACGCGCAGGTAACCCTGGCGGTTGTCGGTGCAGAAGGGGACGAAGATGATTTCCGCGCCGGCGTCGGCGAGGTGCCGCGCGGCTTCGGGAAATTCGATGTCGTAGCAGATCAGTACGCCGATGCGGGCCACCGGGGTGTCCACCACCTGCAGGCTGGAACCGCCGGTGATGCCCCACCAATTGCGCTCGTTGGGCGTGATGTGGAGCTTGGGCTGGCGCACGGTATTGCCGCTCGGCAGGTGGATCGTGCAGATGTTGTGGAGGTCGCGGCCGACCTTGGTCGGGTGACTGCCGCCGATGATCGTGACCCCGTGCTTGACGGCGAGCTTGCCGAGCAAGGTATCGAGCTTCGGGGCGTAGTCGGACAGCTTGCGCATGCCCTCCTGGGGCGAGAGCGTGTTGGTGGCCGAGAGCAATTGCACGGTGAACAGCTCCGGAAAGAGGATGAAGTCCGCCTCGTAGTCGGCGGCGACGCCGACAAAGTAGGTGACCTGCCGGGCGAATTCGGCAAAGGACGTGACCTTGCGCATCTTGTACTGCACGCAGGCGATGCGGGTCTTGCGACTGCCCGCGATCGGGGCCGGGCGGTAGTCGGGATTGAGCCACTCGATCAGCCCGGCGTAATTGTGGCTCCGCGGATCGCGCAGGTAGTTGGGAATCACCCCGCGCAGGGCGAAACCCTCGCGCAGCTGGAAGCTGAGCACGAGATCGCGGAACTCGCCGGCCACGACCCGCTGGGCGTATTCGGCCGCCGACATCTTGTCGGCATGATCCATGTAATTCCACAGCCGCCCGCCCGCCAGGATCCGGCGTTTGTTCAGCTTGCGGCAGAGCTGGCGCCGGGCCTCGTACAGGGCCGCCCCCACGCGGAGTCCGCGTGATTCCGGGTGCACATAGACATCCGCGCCGTACAGCGTGTCGCCCGCGCGGTCGTGGCTGGTGAAGTAGCCGCTGTCGGTGATGCCGGACCAGGTGTGATGGCGCAGGGGATCGGAGCCGAGATTGACGACCAGGGTGGAGACCGCCCCGATGATGCGACCCTCGATCTCGGCCACGAGCTGGCCCTCGGGGAAAATGCGCTGGTGCGAGAGCAGGTGGGCCTCGCCCCAGACGACGTTTTCATTCGCCAGCACGGGATAGGCCGCGTGGTTGAGCTCAATCAGCTTGGGAATATCGTTCTTGGTGGCACGCCGGACGTGCACCCGTGGTGTCTTCTTGGTGGGGGTCATCGGGATGGCATAACAAACCGGCCGGGAAAGCGCAACCCAGTCAGGTGGTCGCGCCGTTTAATCCCAAACGGAAGAGGCGATCCGCGTTCTTCCAGAGGATCCGTTCCTCGTGCTCGGTGGGCAGCCCCAGGCCGCGCACGAATTTCAAGTACGTGCGCATGCGGCAAATCGGCCAGTCGGTGCCATAAAGCAGGTAGTGGGGATCGCCGGCGTAGAGGATCATCTCCTTCACCTGCCCGACCATGAAGACCTCGAAGCGCTCGGTGAAGTCGCCGAGCACGAGGCCGGAGATGTCGGCATGCACGTTCTTGTTCTTGTAAACGACCTCCATGCAGTCGCGGATCCAAGGGTTGCCCACGTGGCAGATCACCAGCTTCAGCTCCGGAAAATCCACCGCCACGTCGTCGATATGCAGGGGGTGCGCATAACGGACCCGGCCCTTGGGGGCGTAGGTGTCGCCGCTGTGGATCATGACCGGCACGTCAAACTCCAGGGCCAGATCATAGAGCACGCGGCAGCGCGGATCGTGGGGATAAAACGGCTCGTAGCCCGGATAGAGTTTCAACCCCTTCACCCGCCCGTCGCGCAGAAAATCGCTGAGTTCGCGCAGATCGCGTTCCTTGTAATTCTGGTAACTGATGCCGGCCACGACGTGCATCGACGGGATGTCCTGCGTGAGTTCCACGACCTCGCGCGTGGATGGCCGGTGGGCGTTGACGACGTAGGAGGTGAGGATCAGCGCGTGGTCGACCTGGCTGAACGCCATCGACTCCCGCAACTGCTCCAGGCGCTCGGGCAGCGGCACAATCTTGGTTTCATCGTAATTGTTCAGGTGGGTGTGGACGTCGACAATCATCAGGCGAGAGCATTCACGGGCTCCGTTGATCGATCAATCTTCAACCGGCGTGGCCTCCGGCGGCAGGCATGACTTCGCGCAGAAACTACTTGAAGGACAGCGCCAGGCTCAGCGCGAGGACGTGGTTGACCCGGTCGGGTTGGCCCCGGCGCGGAGTGAAATGATGGAGATAGCCGCCTTCGAGGCGCGCGACTTCGGACCATTGCCAGCCGAGTCCGGCGAAAACGCGGTATTGGTCCAGGCCCCGCCGGGCCCCGTAGTCGGTGGCATTCAGATTCAGGAACACCTCCCCCCAGACCAGCCAGGACAGCGGCTGGGCCAGGGGCAGGGGGTGGCTGACGCGGACTTGGTGGCGCAGGCGCAGGCCGAGATCCTCGCCGGTGTCCGGCAGGCGTTCCTCGAGGCGGAGGCGATATTGGAGGGAGAAGGTGCCCGCCTGATCCTTCCACGCGAGTTGTTGAAAAGGGCGGTGTTCGTCGTACGGGGTGCGGGTGTAGGGCTCGCCCGTCCGGCTGAAGCCGTAGCCGGCCCAGGCGCTCCAATGGGGGGTGAGCGTGTAGCCGATCGCCCCGCGCCAGGTGCCCTGGGCATATTGGTGGGAGTCGTTTGCGAAGCGTTCCGGGGAATCGAGACTGAGACGCCAGGGACTGGGCCTGTCTGCCGGGTGGACCAGGGGGGCGGTGAGCGAGAATTGCAGCCAGGTGTTGTTATCCGCGACGGTGGTCGCTTTGACCGGCAGCAGGCCGGGCAGGCTGAAGAAGCCCGCGGCAACGAGCGCGCGAAGCGCGGGCGGGAGGGACGGAAACATGCCGGGGGGGACGCGGCGATCGAACCTAAGCCAAGGTCACCGGCTTCGCCTGTTTGACGAAGTCAGGATCCACGATGACGCCGAAGCCCGGACCGCTCGGGCAACGCACCTTGCCTTGCTCGCATTTGAGCGAGGAGGTGGCGCACGCGATGGGCAGCGCGGTGCTGCCCTTGAATTCCATGTATGGGCCGATGTTGGGGGTGAACGATGCGAAGTGCACGACGTCGAGGTAACCCAGCCCGCCGCCCGACATGTGCGGCACGACGGTCATGCCCGCGGCCGCGGCCATGCGGGCGACCTTGGTCGCGCGGATGTATCCACCGCCGTAGTGCAGGTCGGGTTGCACGATGTCGATGCCGCGGTGCTCGATCATCCATTGCCAGTTGCGCAGGCTGAACTCCTGTTCGCCCCAGGCGATCGGTATGGTGAGCGTGTCGGCAACCTCCTTGGTTTCCCACAGCCAGTCGAAGGGGCACGGTTCCTCGTAAAACGCGTAGTGGTGCTCCTCCATCATCCGGCCGACCCGCACCGCGTGCGGCACGTCGTACGAGCTGTTCGAGTCGGCGTAGAGGGTGAAGTCGTCGCCAAAGGTCCGCCGCACGAGGGGAATCAGGGTGTCGGTGCGGCCGGGCAGTGAGTCCTCGTTGCGGCTCATCCGGCCGCCGAGCCGGAACTTCAGCGCGCGCACGCCGGAGCCCGCGACCAGTTTTTGCAGGTAGGCGAGTTCCGCCTCGGGCGGGTTGCCGCGGTTGCCGCTGGCGTAATAGACCGGGATATCCCGGCGCTTGATGCCGCCGAAAAAGTCCGCGACCGGCCGGCGGGCGGTCTGGCCCATAAGTTCGAGCAAGGCCATTTCGATGGCCGCGATCCCGGCCCAGAGCGCGATGCCCTGCAGCTTGTAGTTGCTGCCGTGCCGGTAGGCTTCCCAGTGCAGTTGCTCCAGGGTGCGGGCATCCTTCTTCAGGTAGACCGGCAGGATGTTTTTGAGGAAGATCGGATGGGCCTCCGCCATGCGCGCCGGATTCGGCACCGTGATCGCCTCGACGCCGTCGGTGGAGCGGGTGCGCAGCAGGTAGTTCTTGCCCTGGCGCAGCAGTTCCACCGACGCCACCGTGACGGGCTGGGCGAGGAAACCGGTCTCGAGAACGGGGGTGTCGAGGATGCGGTCGAGTTCCGCCTTGGTCACAGTCCGGGGGGAGGCGCCGCGGCTGCGCAGCGCGACCGGGGAGGAAACGGCCAGCGTCGAGACGGCAGCCGTGCGGAGAAAGGTGCGGCGCGAGGTTTTCATGAGGGCGGGGGACGTTGCGCCGACTCCAGGGGGGGAGGCAATGCGGGAGTGGGTGCCACCCGGACCCCAGGGCGCACCTCCGAATTGGCGGATGTAGGCGGGGTGCCCCCACCCCGCGATTGGTCGCCGGGTGCGCGGTGAGGGCACCGCGCCCACAGTGAAGTCACCGCCAACTCCCAGCTGCACCCACGGACCCATGTGGCCGGCGCGCTTTACTTCCGCCGGATTTGGGAAACGGTGTCGCCCGATGGCCGAAACCACTCCGCCCAACCCGGCCGATGCCGGACTCGAGGTTCGCACCTACTTTGTGCGCGAGCGCAACGTGCTGCTCGCGCGCGCCGAGTTCAGCGAACTGTTCGTCGACTATTACCTGCACCTCAGCGCCAACCAGATCGTCGTGGCGCCGGAGCATGATGCGATGTTCAAGCGGGCGCTGGCGGCGTTCACCCTGCACAGCGCCTCGCGGCCGTGGAACGAACTCATCGCCTGGACGGTCAACGTGCAGGCGCCGCGGGTGAACCTGTTTCTGACCGGCGACAACGAGACGGGAGCGGTGACCGGGCGGGTGTTTGCCGAGAACGTGAAGGAGGGCCCGCACAACCTGTTTTTCGCGGACGTCGTGCGCGGCGGGCAGCCGAAGCGGCGCAGCGCGGTGACGTTTGCCGGCGGGGATCCGATCACCGGGGCCGAGGCGCTCTACGCGGAAAGCGAGCAGCGGGGCGCGCGGTATTTTCAGCTCGGGGAGGAGGAGTTTGTACTCCTCACCGAACATCCCGACTGCGATCTGGCTTGGTTTCGGGGGCTCACCCTCGGGCAGGTGCGCGCTCTGGAGCAGGCCGAGACGCTCACCCTGATGGAGCGGCGGATTCACCGCTGGCATTGCGGCTGCAACCAGCAGCGGATGATGGAGGTGCTGGCGGCGGCGATGCGGCAGGATCCGGAGAGCCTTTTTGGGGAGGACCCGAAGCTGGAGATCCGGTGCCCGCGTTGCGGGGCGCGGCACGCCATCACGCGGGAAGCGCTCGAGGCGTTTGTGGCGGAAACCTAAGCGCGGTCTTGCGGGGCGGACGGGGGTGCGACTGACTCCCGCCCTTCGCCCGTGGAAACCATTCTTCGAAACATTTGGACGGGTCTGGCCGGCGCGTCGCTGCTCGACCAAATGAACCTGGTGCTGGGCATCCTCGGCGTGGGGCTGATGATCCGGCGCACCCTCTGGGCCTTCCCCGTGGGGCTGGTCGCCGTAACCGTGCAGGGGGTGTTGTTCTTTCGCACGCGGTTCTACGCCGACGCCGCGCTGCAGGGGTTCTTCTTTGTCGCACTCGCCTGGGGCTGGCGGCATTGGGTGCGCGATCGGGGCGAGGCGCCGGAACTGCCCGTGACGACGCTGACGTGGCGGGGTCGCGCGGGCGTTGTCGGACTGGCTGCGCTGGCGACGGTGGGGTGGGCGCTGGGTTTGCGCCAGTGGACCGATGCGATCATGCCGTGGCGGGATGCGTTCATCGCCGCGTTCAGTGTCGCGGCGCAGGTGCTGCAGGCGCGGAAGAAGCTGGAGAACTGGCCGCTGTGGATCGGGGTGAACGCCGTTGCCATCGCGTCGTACTGGAACGCCGATCTCGCCTACACCGCGTTTCTTTATGCGGTCTACCTGGGTCTGGCGGTCGCGGGCTGGCGCTCGTGGCAGCAGGCCATGCCGGGACGGAATGCCCATGCCTGACGTGCGGCGCATCGGCATTGTGGGTACGGAGTCGACCGGCAAGACGCGGCTGGCGCAGCGGTTGGCGGAGTATTTCGGCGAACCGTGGGCGCCGGAGTATGTGCGCGAGTTCTGGACGCAGCATGACGGGCGGATCACCGCCGCGGATCTCGACGCGATCGCCCGGGGGCAGGTCGCCCGGGAGGAAGCGGCCGCGGCCCGGGCGCGCCGGGTGGTCTTTTGCGACACCGATTTGCTCACCTGCACGCTGTGGGATGACTTGCTGTTTCCCGGCGCCTGTCCGGCCTGGGTGCGGGAGCAGGCGGAACTCCGGGCCCGGAGCGTTGCCCGGTACCTGCTGTGCGACACCGATGTGCCCTTTGTGCCGGATCCCCAGCGGTGTTTCCCGGAGGCGGCGGCGCGGGAGCGGGCGCGGCAGGTGTGGCGCGACGCGCTCGTGGTGCGCCACCTGCCCTTCGTGGAGATTTGCGGCGACTGGACGGCGCGGGAACAACGGGCGATCACCGCAGTGGAGCAGGTGCTGGGCGGGTGGGCGTCCGATCCGGCAGAAGCGAGTCCGCCGCCGGGTTGACGGATGGCCTCACCGTTGCCGGGATGCGCCCCGCGCGGAACACCTCGGCCACGGCGCGGGCTTCCCCTGCCGCCCCTTGCTCTCCAAGGTTCGGCCCACGGTCATCCACGCCGGTTCCCGCTGCAATCCATCCTTCCCATGCTTGAAACCATCCCCGTCGTCCTCGCGGATTACCTTCACCTTCACCCCGCCGATCTGGCGGACCGGCTGCAACGGTTGGAGCCGGAGGAGGCTCGCGCCCTGTTGCGGGAGTTGCCGGCGGAGAACGCCGCGGCGGCGCTGGCCGATCTGGAGGAGGAACGCCTGCCCGATCTGCTCGGCGGCCTCGCGCCGGCGCAACTCGCGGATCTCCTCTGCCGCATTCCGCCGGCAGACGCGGCGGATGTGCTTCAGAATGTGTCCCCGTCGCAGCGCCGTGAGACGATTGGCGTCCTGACCGGGGAGGTCGCGGGCAGCATCCGGGCGCTGCTGCGTTATCCCGAAGACACCGCCGGCGGCATCATGTCCAACCGCCTCATCACGCTGGGGGAGGATATGACCGTCGAGGAGGTGCGCGGGTTGCTCCGGGCCCGCGCCGAGGACGAGCGCAGCGAGGACGTGGCCTATCTCTACGTGGCCGACACCAAACAGCGGCTCGTGGGCATCGTGAGCCTGCGGGATCTGGTCTTCCGCCGCTCCGAGCGTCGGATGCGCGAGATCATGAAGCCGGACGTGAAATTTGCGCGGGTCACGGACGACCAGGAGGAACTGGCGCGGAAGTTCGAGCACTACCATTATCTCGGTTTGCCGGTGCTCGATGCGGACGGTCGCCTAGTGGGGGTGGTGAAGGCCAGCGATGCCATGGAGATTGCGCGCAAGGAGGCGACGGAGGACATGCAGCTGATGGTCGGTCTTTCGGGCGAGGAACGCGCCCTCACGCCGTGGAAGGTCTCCATCCAACGGCGGCTGCCCTGGCTCCTCATCAACCTGGCCACGGCGTTCCTGGCCGCGGCCACGGTGGGGCTGTTCGAGAGCACCATCGCGCAATGGACCGCCCTGGCGGTGTTCCTGCCGATTGTCGCCGGCCAGGGGGGCAACGCGGGCATGCAGACGCTCACCATCATCATCCGCGATCTCGCGCTGGGCGAATTGGCTGCAGGCGACGGGCGGAAGGCCCTGGTGAAGGAAGTCACGCTGGCCGTGGTGAACGGTCTGACCATCGGCGCGGTGGTCGGGGTCGTGGGCTGGTGGTGGAAGGGCAGCATCGCGCTGGGCGTCGTGGCCGGAGGGGCGATGGTGCTGAACCAGCTGGCCGCGGCCTGCGCGGGGGTGCTGATTCCCCTCGGCTTGAAAGCGGTGAAACTGGACCCGGCGCTGGCCTCGAGCATCTTTCTCACCACCGTGACCGACGTGGCGGGTTTCTATTTCTTCCTGGGCCTGGCGGCATGGGCGTTGCGGTGGCCGGGGCTTTAATCTTTCTCTTCGGCGGACACATCCTGACGAAAGAGAAAGATAAAGAAGTACGAGAAAGATGGATGGGGCGACTGCGGCTTTGCCCCCTCCGCCGACCCGGGACCTGATTTCAATTGCCCCTCCTGCCGTTCCTTGCGAATGCACTCGGGCCGCGCTTGAACACCAACCACCCTGGATTCCCCATTTCCACCCATGTCTTGGTCGTCGAGGACGAAACCAAGACGCGTGAGTCCATTGCGGAGGCCCTCCAGCTGGAAGGCTGGCGCGTCGCGGAGGCGGAGCGCGGGAGCAAGATGATCGCGGAGTTGGAGCGGCACGCCTTTGATCTCGTGATCCTCGACTGGATGCTGCCGGGGCGCGATGGAATCGAATTGCTGCAGCACGTGCGGGCGCGCGGGACCCAGACGCCGGTGCTCATGCTGACGGCGCGCGGCGGAGTCGATGACCGCGTGATCGGGTTGGAAAGCGGCGCGGACGATTATCTGGTCAAGCCCTTTGCCGTCGCCGAATTGATTGCCCGCTGCCGCGCCATGTTGCGCCGGCCGACCATGAACATCGGTGAGTTCCTGCGTTGTGGCGATCTGCAGTTGGACACCCGCGCCCGGGCGGCGATGCGCGCCGGTGAGGAGATCCCGCTTTCGCCGCGCGAGGTCGATGTTCTCGAATACCTCCTCCGCTACCAAGGGCAGATTGTCACGCGCGAGATGCTGGAGCGTGATGTCTGGAAGCAGAGCCACCGGTTCACCTCATTGGACAACGTCATCGACGTGCAAATCATGCGGCTGCGGCGGAAGATCGACGGCGAGGGGGCCTCGCGGTTGATCCATACCCTGCGGGGCGTGGGATACCGGCTCAGCGAGGCGGCGCAGTAGGGGGAGGTGGCGGGAAGAACGTGAGGCAGGTTCGGCGGGGAAGGGACTCCCCGCCCTACCGGGTGCGAAAATCGGTAAAGGTAGGGCGCGGACTCCGCTCCGCGCCGGAAGGACGGAAGGAATATCGTAATGCAAGAACGGCGGGGAAGGGACTCCCCGCCCTACCGGGTGCGAAAATCGGAAAGGGTGGGGCGCGGGCTCCGCTCCGCGCCGGAAAGACGGGAGGAAGAGGAGAACAGACAGGCCGCGCATTTACAGCGGCCAGAAGATCGGAATCAGCACCGAGGAGAGGATCCAGTGCAGCAGATTGATGGGCAGACCGAGGCGGAGGAAGTCGCTGAAACGGTAGCCGCCGGCGCCGTAGACGAGCGTATTGGTTTGATAGCCGATCGGGGTCGCGAAACACGCCGAGGCTCCCAGGGCCACCCCGATGAGATAGGCGCGGGGGTTGGCGCCGAGCAGATGCGCACTCTCCACGGCCAGGGGAACCAGGAGCGCGGCCACGGCGTTGTTGGACAGGAAATTGGTCAGCACGGAAGCGGAAAGAATGATCAGGCTGAGGGTCACCCAGGGACCGAAGGGGGCCACATGGGTCACGAAGCCACGGGCCAGGACTTCGGCGGCATGGGTCTTTTCCATCGCCACGCCGAGGGCGAGCATGCCGGCGATCAGGAACAGGCAGGGCCAGTCGATGGCGCGGTAGGCTTCTTCCGCGTCGATGCACCGGGCGGTGATGACCACCACCACCGCAATGAGGGCGGCGACGGCGATGGGCAGGATCTGGAATGCCGCCACGGCGACGACGGCGGCAATCGCGGTGGCGGCGATCCAGCGTTTCTCGCGCCGGGGAATCGTCTGGCCGCCGGCCAGCACCAGCAGATCGTTGCCCTGCCGGATTTTTGCGATGGCGGCGTCGCTGGCTTCAATCAGCAGCACGTCGCCGGCCTGCAGCGGGATGTTGCCGAGGTGATCGCGGAGGTTGTGCCCGTGCCGGTGCAGGGCGAGGACGATGACGCCGAGCCGTTCCCGCAGCTCCGCATCGGCCAGGGTGCGGTCGATAAACACCGAGAGGGGAGGGACGACACATTCGATCCCGCGGTTGATTTCCGTCTCGCCGAGGGCCAGGTCGGCGCTGCTGGTGGCGAGTTCGAGCCCGCGCCGTTCCTTGAGGGCCGCCACGCTCGCCGCATCAACACTCACGCGCAGCCGATCGCCCGCCTCCAGGGTGACCGTGCGCAGATCACCCTCGTAGACTTCGCCATGGCGCACCAGTTCGAGCACGCGTCCCTTTTGCAGGGCGCCGGACAAGGCGGCGCGGGCCGTGCGGCCGATGAGCTTCGATCCGGTGGGGATGAAGACCTCGGTAAGGAACTGCCGTTCGGAGGTGGCGTCGAGGAGGGAGGTGACCGTCTCGCGCCGGGGCAGGATGCGCGGCGCAAAGATGAAAAGCACCGCCAGCCCGACGGCGCCGAGCAGGAGGCCGAGCGAGGTGAGTTCGAACATGCCGATCGGGGCCAGGCCCAGGCGCTGCCCGGCGGAGCTGGCGACGAGGTTGGTCGAGGTACCGATCAAAGTCGTCGACCCGCCGAGAATTGAGGCGAAGGAAAGCGGCATGAGCAGCTTGGAGGCGGCGAGGTGGTGCCGGCGCGCGAGGGTGACGAGGATCGGCAGGAACACTACGACCACGGGCGTGTTGTTCATGAAGGCGGACACCGCGAACACCGGTGGCAGCAGCAGCAGCAGGACAAACCGTTCGTTGCGCACGGGCAGGGCCTGCAGCAGCCGGCTGGCCGAGGCGATGACGCCGGTGCGCTCGAGGGCGGCGCTGAGCACGAACATGGCGCCGACGGTGATGATGGCCTCGTTGCCAAAGACCGGGAAGAGATCGTTGGCCGAAAGGACACGGGAGGCCAGCAGCACGCAGCAGCCAGTCAGGGCCGCGAGTTCGGGTCGCAGCTTTTCCGTGACGATGGCCACAAAGGTGGCCAGCACGACCCCGATAACGATCCAGATCTGGAGAGTCACGGTCCTATCCTCGCCCGCAGCCGGGCGGCGGGGCGAGAGCGGAATTTTTCCGCGAGGTTTTGAGGGCGATCGCGGGGACGGGCGGCGGGGAAGGGACTCTCCGCCCTACCGGGTACGAAGATCGGTAAGGGTAGGGCGCGGACTCCGCTCCGCGCCGGGTAGGACGGAAGGAATATCGTAATGCAAGAACGGCGGGGAAGAGACTCCCCGCCCTACCGGGTACGAAGATCGGTAAGGGTAGGGCGCGGACTCCGCTCCGCGCCGGGAGCGTTCAGGTGCGCCAGGACAGTGTGTGCACCTGGCCGTGGGCGGAGTGGGCGTGATCGTGGGCGCGCAATTCGAGGCGCATGCCCTTGGGTTCGAGGTTGGCGACCACCCAGCCGGTGGGTTGGACCTTGTCAAAGGGGTAGGAGGTCGCGGGCAGGTTGATCAGGTGCAGGCCACTCGGGTCCCGCTCGACCGTCCAACGGTGGGAGTGGCCATAAAGGTAGGCCTTCACGTGCCGGCGCGGCCGCAGGATGTCGTACAGGGCGTCGGTCTCGACGAGCCCGTTTTTGTTGCCGCCCGTGCTGGGATTGTGGTGGGTGAGGACGAGGGCGGGCTTGTCGGTGTTGGCGTCGAGCGCGTGCGCCAGCCAGTCGAGCTGCGCCTGGCCGAGCACGCCGGGCGTGGACAAGGTCTGGTCGAGCGAATCGAGCACAAACCAATTGGCCCGGTCCGCCCGCACGACGCTGATCTGCTTGTCTGCGATGGGGGCGCTCACGCGTTTGTCCTCATGCAGCGCGGCCCAAAAGCGTTCGCGATGATCGTGGTTGCCGAGGGCAAGGTCGAGGGGGATGCCGGCGGCGCGCAGCGGCAGGATCAATTCGGCAAACGTGGCGTAGTCGTCGGTTTCCCCGGAGTTGAGGGCGAGGTCGCCATTGACCAGGGCGCCCACCGGCCGCTGCGGCCACCCCAGCACGTCCGTGACGACGGCGGCGAGTCGGTCGGACAGGTTGATCTCGCGGGCGATCTTGGTGCGATCAGCGGCGACATGGGAGTCGGACAACAGCGCCCAGCAATGGGGATCCGCGCGAGACCCGGCCGCGGCGAAGAAGTGGCGGGCCAGGAGGAGCGAGGTGCCACCGGCGAGGGAATGCCGAAGGAAGCGACGACGGGACAGGGGAGGGAGGTGGATGGGCATGGGGCAGGGGGGCTTCAGGCAAACGGCAGAAAGAAGAAACGGTAGAAAGAAGCAACGGTCGCGCGAGTGGGTGCGTGCAGCTACGCGCGGCCGGCGGGGGGAAAGCCGTCGCGGCGGAGGCGTTCGCCGAGCTCGCGCAGCACGCGAGCGTGCGCGGGAGCGATGGAGCCATCGGGCATCGGCCCGCTGTTGAGCAGGAGGTTGGCGTTGCCCTGGCGCGCGGCAACGAGCTTGGCCCACGCCTCGTCGGTGGTGATGTTGCGATTGGTCGCGTGGTAGCCCCAGCTCTTGTCCTGCAGCGTGGAGCAAATCTCCATGGGTTTGCCCGAGGGGTTGCCGATGGCCTTGTGTTCGGGGGCGAAGAAATCCTCCGTGTCCAGCAGGCCCTGCTTGTACGACACCAGCACCTGCGGTTGCAGGCGATGGATGTGGTCGTAGAGTTCCTGGCCCTTGAACTTTGTCTTGTCGCCGGTGAGGGGCACGGCGATGCCGTCGAGCCAGATGGCGGCGATGGGACCGTAGTTGGTGAGCAACTCGGTGATCTGCGCGGTCATGAAGTCGAGGTACTTCTGGAGGTCATGCGCGGCGCCGGTGGCGTAGGTGGGCTCCGGCGGATTGTACTTCGGCCGCGCGCTGCCGCCCCAGGCGTCGTTGTTGGGCGCGTGGGGATGGCGCCAGTCGCGGCCGTGGGAATAGTAGAGGCAGAAGCCGAGCCCCTTGCGCGCGCAGGCGGCGGCGAGTTCGCCGACGAGATCGCGTTTCGCGGGGCTGTTGACGCTGTTGAAATCGGACTGCTGCGTCGCGAAGAGGCTAAAGCATTCGTGGTGGCGCGAGGTGATGTTGATATAACGCATCCCTGCGGCGAGCGCGAGGTCGGTGATGGCGTCGGCGTCGAATTTCGCGGCGGTAAAGCGGTCCTTGAGTTTCGCGTAGGTGGCGACGGGGATCAGTTCCCGCAATTGGATCCACTCGTGCCGGGCCTCCAGGGAATAGAGGCCGTAGTGCAGGAAGAGACCGAACTTGGCGTCGCGAAACCATTGCAGCGCGGCGGCGCGTGGATCGGCCGCATAGGCTTTTTCGTAGCCCTGCAGGTAACTCGGCACGTTCCCCGACGCGGCCTTGGCGGCGCCGAGGGGGGTGGTGCCCGCGGTGGCGATGGCTGTGGCGGCGGCCGTCGTGGTCAGAAACTCACGCCGCGACCAGCGTCGACCGGCGTCCGAAGCAGAGGGGGATGTCATGGGGGGAGCACAGCAGATCTTGGGCGGGAGGGAAACGCGAAGTTGAGGGACGGGGGGAAGAAGTTTCGCGACGTTGGCGTGGCGATTAGGGGCGCTGCTTGGGGTCCCGGCTGGTGGCTCGGACTGGCCTCGGATCCGCTCGATGGAGTGTCACGTATTACGTGACACTGTGACCGGAGCGCCGGTGGCGGTGCCGGCGTCGGGCCGAGGCAGCGGGCCTATTTCTTCTTCTTCTTTTTCTTGGACGCCTTGGGCGGGCCCGACTGCACGGCGGCGCGCTGGGCGGCGGCCTCGGGGGAATCGAAAATAACGGGCGGCGGTAGCAGATCGACAAACGTCGCTCCCTTCGCGGCGAAGGATCGGACGAGTTTTTCACGCAGTGCAGCGAGGAGGGGATGATGCTCTTTCCGCAGGGCGAGATTGCGCAGTTCGAGCGGATCGCCCTCCACGTCGTAAAGTTCCTCGATGTAGTTCTGGTACAGATAGCGCACGTATTTGTACTTCCCTTCGCGCAGCATCAGCCAGGAGCGAATCCCGGTGCGCTTTTCCGCGATGAGTTTGTCCCAGTTGCCGGTGGCCTTCGCTTCCTTGAGCGCGGCGGCGATGGCTTCCGCGCCGTACAGGGAACCGGAGTGCGTCATCAGCATGGGTTCGTCGGTCCAGTCCGGGCGCTGCGGGTCCTTGAGCAGGGCGGAAAAGTCCCGGCCGTCGAGTGACGGTTCGGGCGGGAGGCCGGTGAGGGTATAGAAGGTCCGGATAATGTCCGCGCCGCTGACCGGCTCGCGGCAGACGGCGCCCTGCGGATACCGCGCCGGGTTGGAAATGATCAAGGGGGCGAGCAGGTTGGAGTCGTAGGGGGCAATCTTGTCCTTGAAGCCGTGCTGGCCCCACGCGAAGCCCTGGTCGGCGGTGAAGACCACGATCGTGTTCTCGAGCTGACCGGTGTCGCGCAGCGCCTGCATGATGCGCCCTACGCCTTCATCGAGGGAGCGGACGGCCTGGTTGTATTGTTTCACCCAGGAGTCGAACGACCGATCCTGCAGCGTGGGCCGGCCCTGCGCATCCGGGGTCCAGCGCGAAAAGTTCACGAGGTAGTCGGGCTTTTCCGGGCGCGGCCCGAACACATCGCCGGGAATCTTCGTGGCAGGGGCATCGAGATAGTCCTGGAGGTGGCGATCGGCGGGAGTGTAGGGCCCGTGAACGCCGGCGAAACACAGCCAGTAGAACCAGGGGCGGCCCTTTTCGCGGGCGCGCTCCTGCAGGAACTCGACGGTGTAGTCGGTGTACCGGTCGGTGCTGTAGCCGCCCAACGGGACCTTCTTGTCGCCATTGATCCGGACTGACTGGCCGACGTAGTAGTCGCTGGCCTCGTCGGAGTCGTTGCCGAGGTAGTGCTCCCAGACGACCGACCAATCCCAGGCATCGCCGTGGCGGGGTACGTTCCAATGCCATTTGCCGATCATCCCCGTGTAATAGCCATGCTGCCGGAGCTTGCTGGTCCAGTAGGGGGTCGCCTTCGTGTAGCGGCTCTGGAACTGGCCGGTGAGGGCGGTGCCGCGGGAGGGGACGCACTTGGCGCCGGTGTAGGCCTGCGTAAACCGCACGCCCTCGCGGGCGAGGCGGTCGATGTTCGGCGTCTTCACCCAGGGGTAGGCGCTGGTCGCGTCGCCATAACAGCCGAGGGTGCGCAGGCTGTGATCATCGGTGAAGAGGTAGAGGAGGTTGGGCCGGTCCGCGCGAACGGGGGTCGCGGCGCTGAGAGCGCGACCGCCGCCGGCCAGGGCGACGAGGGCGGTCAGGAGGAAACGAATACGGGAGAGGCGCATGGGCGGGGCGAGTGAAGGGCGACGCACAAGGCCCATTCGGACGCCAGTCGCCTCCGGTCGCAATACTGGATCATGCCGCCACCTTGGCGCCGGGTCCGCGGTCCGAAACTCCGGGGAACGGAGTTTCGCTCAGAACTCCAACCGCATTGTGAACGAAAACACGCGTGGATTTTCGCGGTAGGCGCGGCGGTAGAAGGTCACGCCGGTGTTCGTGTCCCGGTCGAGCTTGGTGGCGATGATGGTGCGGTCGTCCAGAAAGTTGGTGACGTTGAGCTGGTAGGTGACGCGGGTGGTGTCGGCCCAGATGCCCGCGACGCCCTTGGTCTTGTACTGGAAGAACAGGTCGCCGAGGGAACGCGGGTTACCCCAGAGCTTCTGGCCGGTGGCGAGGATCACGCCCGCCACGTTGGCGCTTTGATAGCGCCAGCCGCCGCCGAGGCCCAGGCCGCGGAGCGGGCCGGAGGTGAAGGTGTAGCGGGTCCAAAGATTCGCCTTGTGGGGCCGGTTGCCGTAGGACTGCTGGTCCTCGAGCGTCAAGGAGGCGAGTTCGGTGTCCGATTGGGCGATCCGATCCGCGACCGAGATCGTGGCGAAGGCGCTGTTGCGGTCATAAAGGGGCTGGTTGTAGATCGACGGCTTGCCGGTGCGGGTCATGTAGAGCTGGTCCAGGCTCTGGAAGAGCGCCACGCGATCGGCCCACCAGGGTATGCCCTCCTTGAAATCGTTGGTCCGGGTGGTGTCGGTGTAGGAGTAGGTGGCACGGAGGGTCCAGTTGCGGGTGAGATTTCCGATGACCTCGACCTCGGTGCCCTTGCTGACGCGATCGCTGAGGTAGGAATCGGCCGTGCTGAAGTAGACCGACGTCAGGTCGCCGATATTCTTGATGGGATCGCTGCCGCCGAAGGTGGTGAGGTTGGCCTGGCGGAAGTAATAATCGAAGGACGACATGACATCGTTGTTGGGATTCACGAAGACCGGCGCGCCGCCCTGAATACGATCGCCGATCATCTTGGATTCGTAGTTCTTGATCGAGCCGCTGATCCGGTTGTCGAGGAAACTGAAGCTGACACCGTAGTCGTAGCCTTCGCCCTTGTAAGGCGGCGGCGTCTGATCATCCGGCAGCGCGGAGCGGTTGCGTTCCCCGAGCCCGACGCTGTTGGAGTAATTGGCGGTGAGCGAGAAATTGCGGGTGAGGTGGAGGACGGCACCGAGGGAGCGCCGCGTGCCGCCGCTGCCACCGGACGAGTTCCAATGCTGCTGGAGGGGGGTGAAGGAGGCTTCATCCGCCGGGGTGGCGAGGCGGTACTTGCCCGTGGTCGTATCGCGCAGGACGCGGGGGCCGATGGCATTGATGGTGTCGTCGCGCACGCCGACGGTGGTGACGAGCCGGCGGTTGAACAGGAAGTTCTGCATCACGGCCAAGGTGGAATCGGTCGTGATCTCGTCGTTGAAGTCGCGGTCGTTGGGCGCGGCCCAGTCGGTGGTGAGGGCGCCGATGGTGGCGAAGCCCGATTGCTAGGACTCGAGGTTGGTGGGGTTGCCGGGCTGGAAGCCGGAGGTGTAATTCGCGGAAGGGCCGCCGATCTGGAAATAGCGCCGGCGGAAGACCTGGTTGTTGACTTGCTCGGCGTTGGCGTTGTAGGGCCGGCCGGCCCAGACCTCGCGCGAGCGGAGGCGCGACTCGTCGTTGGTCTGGCGCTCGCCCATCACGGCGAAGCGGTGGGTGCCCCAGCGCGGCCCCAAATCCAGCTCATAGGAGAAGGACGCGCGCAGGGTGTCGTTCTCGGTGGCGCGTTGCAACCGGAAGAAATTCTGCTGGCTGAAGTAATAGCCGTTGCCGAAGAAGTAGGGGTTGAGGGTGCCGTCGGGGAGGCGGTAATTGAGGTCGGCGCGGAGGTCGGGATTCTGGCCGACGGTGGTGTCGCTGTGGCGCTCGGAGCGGTTGTAGGCGAGTTCCATGTACAGCTTGGAGAACCAGCGGTGGTTGAAAATGGCGGTGAAGTTGTTGGTCGTCACGCCCGCGAATTCCCCCGCCCCCGAGATGGTGACGGAACCAAACTTCTCATAGGCCTCGTCCACGATCATGTTCTGTTGGGTGCCGGTGAAGGCGCTGGTGGCGGACGAGAAGGTGACACGGTTGGCCGTAGCGGAGTTGCCCTCCCAGAACAGGGGCGGCACGGACAGATCGGGCCCGTAGATGAGCGCGGTGCGCGAGCCGAGATTGGCGGTGCCGGCCGTGGCGTTGACGAGGGCGGTGCCGTTGGCGTTCTCGTAGCGTTCGCGCGCGGGGCTCCAGACAATCTGGCCGGTCGCGAGATTGTCGGAGAAACGCGAGATGGCGTCGACGTGGTTCCAGTTGCGGCCGCTGACGCCCTCGTTGTGGCTCTTTTCGTAGGAGACGGTGAGGTCGGTGTCGCGGAGGAACTGATACTTGACCGCCAGGGTGATCGCCTGGATGTCGTTGTACATATGGGGCTGGTTGTAGCCCTTGCGGTCCCGCACGCCCATGAGCCGGAGGGCGAGGCGATCCTTCAGGAGGACCCGGTTGACGTCGAGGGCGGCGCGTTTGGTGCTCTCGCCGGCGACCTTGAAGTCGAAGTTGGTGAAGGTGCGCGAAAGGAGGGCGGTGCGGGTGCGGAAGTTGAGGTTGCCGCCGGCGCTGCCCGTGCCGAAGAGGATGGCATTGGGACCGCGGGCGGAGCCGACGCGCTCCGTGTTGTAGGTGTTACCCTGGCCGGCGTTCTGGAACCCGTCGACGGAGGAGGTGCCGGGAAGCCCGCGGACGTTGAACACCAGGCCCTGGTCGCCGAACATGTTGGCCTGGGCGCCCCCGCCGCCGGCGTCGTCGCCGCCGTTGGGGATATCGGCGTTCACGTCGTACATGAGGATGTCCTCGATCGACGTGGCGGCGAGGTCGTCGAGGAGGTCCTTGGTGAAGATGCTGAGGGAGCCCGGGGTGTCGCGGAGAGAGGTGTTGAGGCGGCTGCCTTCGAGCGAGTTGGTGGCGGCGTAGCCAATGTCGGTTTGTTCGGTGACGACGAAGGGAGAGAGTTCGACGGCTTCGTCCTTGCTGGCCGACGGCGCGGGGGCGCTGGCGGCGAGGAGGGTGTACGGCAGGAGCGCGACAAGTGCCGCCCGATAGAGCAGTTCAATGCTGGTTTTCATGAGGTAGTTGAGCGTGGCGCTGCGAGGGGTATTGGCCGCTTCGCCACAGAGGTTTGGTGCGTGAGCCGCGAGTGTCGTGGTCGCGGATCGCGAGGTCAATCCGCGACTGCGGCGGAATTACTCCCGGAGCGCATCTCCGAGTCGACGGTTGTGGGCGGGGTGCCCGCACCCCGCGTCTGTCGTCTCCGCCGGGCCGCGCGGTGAGGGCACCGCGCCCACAGGGAAGTCACCGCCAGCGGCGGATACAGCCTTACTCCTCCCCATTCAACCGGGTTCGCCGCACTCCCGGTCGAAGCGCTGGATCTTGTCGCGTTTGCCGACGACCATGAGTTCGGCACCGGCGGCGAGTTTGATCTCGGTGCGCGCGTCGATCCGGCGCCGGAAGATCTCGACGCTCTCGTGGCGGGCGAGGGCGGCGTAGGCCGTGGCGACCAGCATGGCGCAGGGAAAGCCGTTCGCCGCCGAGCATCACGAGGGCGAGGCTGGCGGCGGGAATCATCTCACAGCAGAGGGCTGAGGAGATTGGCCCCGGATTCGAGACATTTTTGGAACAGACCGCGCCGCTCGACCTCGCCGCGATGTATTTCCCGGCTCCGCTGGAGGTCCGCGGTGAAGAGGTCGGCGAGGGCGCCGTTCACCTCACGCGACACGAGGAAGCAGGCGAGCTCGAAGTTGAGCTTGAAACTCCGGGTGTCGACGTTGGCGCTGCCGACCACGGACAATTCATCGTCGATGATCAGGTTCTTGGTGTGCAGGAAGCGGGGCAGGAACTCGAAGAGCCGCACGCCGGCGCGCAGGAGCGGCTCCTGGCTGGAGCGGGAAGCGAGGGCGACGAGGCGCACGTCGTTCAGCCGCGGCGTGAGGATGCGCACGTCGACCCCCCGCAGGGCGGCGCCGCGCAGCGCGTCCAGCAGCGACGAGTTGGGAATGAAGTACGGGCTCGTCAGCCACACGCGCCGGCGGGCGCTGGTGAGGGCGAGAAAGAAACCGTCCTGCACCCGGTTCTCGTCGCGGTCCGGCCCGCTGGCGATCACGGTGCACAGGGCGGCCGGGGTCGCCGGGGCGGGGGGCTCCGGCCGCGGCAGATCGGGGAGGCCGCGGTTGGTGACGAAGAGCCAGTCTTCCTGGAAGACATCGTCGAGGTTGACGAGGACGGGGCCGCCGAGGCGCACGCACTGGTCGTTCCAGTCGCATTCGTATTCGCGGCCGATGTTCATGCCGCCGGTAAAACCGACGCGGCCGTCGACGAGCAGGAGCTTGCGGTGGTTGCGAAAATTGAAGGTGGGCGCCCACGGCCGGAAGCTGGCGGGCAGGAAGCCGGCAACCTCGACGCCCGCGGCGCGCAGCGGTTTGGCGAGCTGGCGGAGGAAGGGCCGGCTGCCGACCTCGTCGACGAGGATCCGCACCTTGATGCCGGCGCGGGCGCGGTCCATCAGGCGGCCGGCGATCCGCCGGCCCGTGTCATCGGGCTGCCAGATGTAGAACAGCGCCCGAATCTCGTGTTGGGCGCCTTCGATCGCCGCCTCCATCGCGGCGTAGGCCGTCGCGCCGTTGGGCATGACCTCCACGTCGGTCGCCGCGACGGGGGGGAAGACCCCTTCGCTCCAGCGCGGGTCGCCGCGCAGGGCGAACGGCAGGACTTCGCGGATGATGGAGGGAATGACCGGCGGCGCCGGCGGGGCCGCGACTTGCGCCGCGTCGAGCCGCCGGCGGGAACGGCGGCGCTTGCGGGAGCGCCGTTGGAGGTGGGTGCGCCCGAGCAGCCACCACGTGACCACGCCGCCGAGCGGAACGGCGAGCAGGGCGAGGATCCAGCTCAACGCGGCCAGCGGTCGCCCGCGGCGTCGCACCAGGACGGACGGGATGGTGGCGAGGGCCAGCAGGTCGGCCACGAACAGCAGCCAATCCGCCGTGGCGAGGGGGAAGGTGGTCCGGAGAAAAAGGTTCAGGAGCGAGTGCACGGAGAAGACCAATCCAACCGCTCCCGGCGGACCCGGTCAGTTGCCCGGGAGTGATTCCGGGCCGCGCGGAGGCGGACGCAAGGCGCTCAAGGAGCGCCAGGTGGCGACGGCCACCGGGAGCCATTGCACGACTCGGCGGAACCGGCGGGTCAGCAGCAGGCCGAGCCCAAGGGCGCCCCCCAGGATCCACCATTGGTTGCGCCCGGTGAAGGTGCGGGCGCTTTGCCAGCGGTGGGCCAATCCCGTTCGCTCAAACCGGATCACCTGGCGGTGCAGATCGGCTTCGGCGATGAGCAGGCGTTTGCGGGCGGCGAGTTCGTTCATGGGGATTCCTGCAGTGACTCGGCATCCTTGCGAAATTCCTTCACCGTTGCCGCGAAGGGCGCGGGCCCGTGCACGATCCAGCGGCGCAGGCCCCAGAGAATCGCGGCCGAGGCGGCGAGCGCGCCCAGGGCCAGACCGGCCAGCCCGGCGTAGCCGGCGGTCCGCCAGAGAAACAACGCGAGCGCGCCGATCGCTACCATGACCCCGGCGGCGCCGAGGGCGACCGCGGCGGCGAACCACGTCATCAGGCTCAGGGCCCGCAGCTTTTCCTCCTGGAATTCGACCGCAAACAGCTCGACGCGGGTGCGCAGCAGGCCCAGCAGCGAGCGGCCGACCCGTCGCACGGAATCCATTACACCACCGGTTGGGGCATCGCCTGCGGCCATCGGTGCTAGCGAGGCTGCGCCTCAAACCAAGGGACCACGGACCAAGAGACCAAGCGACCGGAAACAAGACGTGGCGTGTTCACAACGAATTCGGGCCTTCAGGGCGCCTAGCGTCGCTTCAGCAGGGCGCCGAGCAGCACGCCCACGCCAAAGGCGACGGCCAGCGACTCGTAGGGATGGGCGCGGATGGTCTCGTCGGCCTTCCGGGCGGCGGCTTTGGCCGACTCGAGGCCCTGCGACTGCAGGTCCTCGTAGGTTGACTTGGCGCGTTCCAGCGCGTGGGACAGCCGCGAGCGGGCCTCCTTGGCTTTGTCGCTGGCGTCATCGGCGGTGGCCCGAATCAGGGCCTCCGCGTCGTCGGCGAGCGTGCGCAAGTCGCCCATCAGCCGTTCGCGCGCGAGGCGACCGCCGGCATCGTCCATATTGGGGAAATGTGTTTCCATAGAATTATCCTTTCGTGACCAAGTTATACAGAGATTGGGTGGAATCGCGAGTCCCGTCGGGAATTGGGGTGAAATTTAGTCCGCGGGGGGGCGATCGGAGGGCGAAGGGGAATCGGGTCGAACTGCTGCGGGAGGCTTGGCCGGGGCGGGCCGGAGGTGGACGACCCGTTGGGGGAAGGGGATCTCGATGCCGGCTTCCCGCAGCGCGCGCTCGATCGCGAAATTGATGTTGCTGCGAAAACGCCGGGGGGAATGCACCATCGCCTGCGTCCAGACGCCGAGTTCGAAATTGAGCGAGCTGTCGCCGAAGGCGTCGAAGTAAACGGCGGGCGCGGGGATTTTCAGCACATTCGCATCCTCGTCGGCGACCTGGAGCAGGACGGTGCGGAGGCGGTCGACATCGGTGCCATAGGCGACCCCGACGGGCAGGCGCACCCGCACCCGCGGATCGCCATGGCTCCAATTGGTGATGGGATGCGAAGTCAGCTCCGAATTGGGCACGATGATCGAGATGTTGTCGTTGGTCACCACCACGGTGCTGCGGATGCTGATCCGGGTGACGCGGCCCGCGACCCCGGCGACCTCGATGCGATCGCCGACGGCCACCGGGCGTTCGGCGAGCAGCACGAGGCCACTGACGAAATTGGCGACGAGGTTCTGCAGGCCGAAACCCACGCCGATGCCGAGCGCGCCGGCCACGACCGCGAGGGAGCTGAGGTCGACGCCGTTGACGACGAGGGCGACGTAGAAGCCCAGGGTCACGAAGGTGTAGCCGAAAATCCGCGTGATGGCGAAGCGCAGGCCCGGATCGAAATGGGTGCGCGCGAGCAGCCGTTTCAGCACAAAGCGCCGGATGAAGACATTGGCGACCAGCACGGCGCTGATCCAGAAGATCACTTTGACGACGGCGAGGATCGTCAGGGTGGCGTCGCCGAGGCGGATGAGGGGATAGTTCAACCATCCGACGGGGTCGAGGGCGGCGAAGAACGACAGGAGGGAGGGCATCATGGCGGGCAACAGGAGTCTGTTGGTCGGGTTGGAAAGCGGCGACGAAAAAGGGGCGACGGAAGGTGTCGAGAGATGCCGGAGCCGGCCCCGGGGTTGGCGCGCTCCGGGCCGGGACCCGCCCGCAAAAGTGTCACGTATTACGTGACACTACCCCGGAGGATCGGACGGGGGAGCGGGGAGAACTTGGGTTGGCGGGATTGGGTGGGACGCGCTACCGGGCGGCCTTCCGGCCCTTCTTGCCGCCCTTGGGGTTGCCGCTGTCACCGCCAATCGAAAGGGCGTAGTCGTTTTTCTGGTCCGCGCCGGGCGTGCTGCGGCCACGGTCGATGGCGCCCTGCATCAGCGCCGCCAGCCGGGTCGCCACCTCGGGGTGGGCCGCGATCACGTTCTTGGTTTCGCCCAGATCGGTTTCGAGGTTGTAGAGTTCGCGCTGGCCGCTCTTGAGGAAGACGAGTTTCCACGGACCCTGCCGGAGGGCGAGATCGCCGACCATGGACTGGTGCACCGTTGTCGCGTGGACGGGATCCTTCGCGGTGCCGAGAAATTCGCGCATGAGGCTCACGCTATCTTCGCCGGCATTCGGGGGCAGGGTGGCGCCGACGAGTTCGGCGGCGGTGGCCATGAGGTCGTTGAGGCAGATGGTGTGCTCATTGAGCGAGCCGGGGCGGATCTTGCCGGGCCAGCGGGCGACGAACGGCACGCGGTGGCCGCCCTCGTAGATGCTGCGTTTGGATTCGCGCAGGGGTTCGTAGGCGCGATGTTCGGCGCCGTTGTCGCTGGCGGCGATGAGAAGGGTGTTATCGGCGAGATGGTGGCGTTCGAGCGCGGCCATGATCTGTCCGAGCATGGCATCACCCTGGTAAACCCAGTCGCCGTACTTGGGATCCTTGCGGACCAGATCCTGCGCGCCGCTTTTGCCAACATATTCCGGCGAGGGCGCGACGGGTTCGTGGGGCGGGCACATGGGATAATAGAGGAAGAACGGCCCGCCGCTGCGCGCCCGGTCATCGATCCAGTCGAGCGCCTGCTTGATCATGAGCGGCTGGTTCTCGACCGGCGCCACGTGCGCGACCACGCGATCCTGCTCGATGATCGAGCCGATGTTGCGGGCGTGGGTGAAGCCATAGAAATAGTCGAAGCCGAGGGCGTTGGGTCCATCCGTCAGGCGGGAGCCGATCGGCACGGAGCTTTGGGTGCCCGGCTGGCCATCGACCCAATTCATGCCCAGATGCCATTTGCCGATGCAGGCGGTGGCGTAGCCGTGGGCCTTGAGCAGCGCGGCGACGGTGAGGCGACTGGCGGGGATGATCGGCTTGGAGAAGGTCGTGAGCACGCCAAATTGCCCGATGCGCGAGGGGTAGCGCCCGGTGAGCACGCCATAGCGCGTGGGAGTGCAGACGGCGGCCGCCGAGTGGGCATCCGTGAAACGCATGCCTTCGCCGGCGAGACGGTCGAGGTTCGGAGTGCGCAGGGCCGAACCGGCGACATAACTCTGCGGCTGGGCCCAACCCATGTCGTCGAAGAGGACGAAGATGAGGTTCGGTGGGGTGGCCGCGGCGGCGGCGGAAACGAGCGTCGCGACCGCAATCGCCCCGAGCCGGATCCGTCCCGCCAATCCCAATACGCCGGCGCGTTGGGTTGCAGGCGCGGCTCTCCGCCGCGAACCGGGGGCGCGATCGCGGGATAAACCCGCTCCTACAGGGCGAACGCGAATGGTTCCGGCGATGTTCATTGCTTTTTCCGGTTTTTCCGCGCCTTGGCGGGCGTGGCCGCGTCGGACTTGGCGTTCGGATCCATGCGCCGAAGGAGCGCGGCGTCGGGACCGCCGCCGAATTGCTCCCAATAGAGCGCCTTCATCGGGTTGATTTTCGGGATGTTGGTGACGTTTTCGTTCACCAGCAGGGGTTGCACGTCGTTCCACCACTGGTCATAGGCCGTGCGCAATCGCGCCACGACTTCGGGATGGGCGCCGATGACATTGGTGGCTTCGCCCGGGTCGGCTTTGAGGTCGTATAGTTCCGCGTTGTTCACCAGGGTGAAGCGCGAGTTCTGAATCGCACACTTGGTGTATTTCGCCTCCGCCGCCTTGCCCTGTTCCCAACGGCCGACGTGGTGCACAAGCGTCCGGTCGGACCAGGGGGACTGCGGATTCCGAAGCAACGGCAGGAGACTGCGACCCTCGACTTGCTGTTGCACTGCAGGCGAGAGCTGCGCGCCGGTGAGTTCCGCGAGCGTGGGAAAAATGTCGAGATGGGCGCTCAGGGCGGCGCACTCCACGCCGGCCGGGATGCCGCCGGCGGGCCAGCGGAAAAAGACCGGGGCGCGGGTGCCGCCTTGGTAGGGCGTGCCCTTGTTGCCCTTCATGCCGGCGTTGAAGATTTTGACGCCCGCCGTTCCGCCGTTGTCCGTCGCGATCAGGATGACGAGGGTGTTGTCGGCCATGCCCCAATCCTGGAGTTTGGCGAGGAGCTGGCCGAAGTCGGTGTCGATGTTTTCGATCATGCCGAAGAACCGGGCGGTGTCTTCGCTGACGCCCGGTTTGCCGAGGTATTGCCGGTAGTATTCCTCCGGCACCACGTGGGGACCGTGGGCGGCGTTGAGCGGGATATAGGCGAAGAAAGGCTGCTTCGCCTTGCGTTTGGCGTCGATCCACCGGAGGGCCTGGGCGAAAAACAGGTCGGTGCAGTAGCCCGTGTTTTTCTCCCACTTGCCGTTGTGGTAGAGCGCGGGGTTGATGTTGGTGTTGCCGGGGGCGTCGCCACAGGAACCCGGATACGTCTGCCCGATGCCGCCGCCGCCGTGGATGTACACCTCGTCAAAACCGCGGCTCTCGGGCCGGTAGGGGGCTTCGTCGCCGAGATGCCACTTGCCAAAGATGCCCGTCGTGTAGCCGACGCTCTTGAGCATTTGCGCCAGGGTGAAGGTCTGCAGGTTCATCCGCTCCCGCTCGAGGATCGTGTGGGTGACGCCGTTCTTGAATTCGTGCCGGCCGCTCATGAGCGAGGCGCGGCAGGGCGAGCAGGTGGGGCTCACGTGAAATTGCGTGAAGAGCAGGCTCTCCTGCTTGAAGGCGTCGACCACCGGGGTGCGCATGATGGGGTTGCCGAGGCAGGCGTAGTCGCCGTAGCCGAGGTCGTCGGGCATCACGAGGATGATGTTCGGCGTGGCCGCGGCGCAGACCGGGACGGAGCCGAGGAGGAACGTTGCCGCCAGGAACAGGGCGGCGACGCGCAGCGGGCGGGGAGGTTGGGTTTTCATGAAATCAGGGGGGACGGGATTGAAGAGGGGGCCGGCGGCTCAGGGCGAACGCTTTTTGCCGGCCTTTTTCCTGGCGCCCTTGGCGGAGGGTGCCGCGGGAGCGGCGGCCTCGGGGATCCAGGTGAGTTCGGGCCACAGCGCCGGGCCGTCATTCGCCTGGGGCGGTCCCGGATTCGTGCGACCGTCGCGAACGATGCGGGTGGCGGTGGCGGTGAGGCGGGCGACCACTTCGGGGTGCTGCGCGTAGACATTGGTGGTTTCGGCCAGGTCGGCCTGCAGATCGTAGAGTTCGAACGGCGGCTCCCCGGGTTGGGGCACGACCAGCTTCGGCGTCAAGCTGCCGCCGGAACCGCGGATGAGGTTCAGTTTCCAGCGCCCCTCGCGGACGGCGAAGAAGCCGCTGCCGGAATGATGCATCAGCGGCCCGCGCAGGGGCCGGGAATAATCTTCGCCGCGCAGGGCGGGCAGCAGGCTGAAGCTGTCCTCGCCGGCGTTGGCCGGCAGTTTGACGCCGAGGAGGTCGGCACAGGTCGCCAGCAAATCGATCTGCCCGATGGGTTCGGCGCTGGTGCGGCCGGGCTGAATAACGGCCGGCCAGCGCATGGCGAAAGGCACGCGATGCCCGCCCTCGTAGAGGTCGCGCTTGCCGCCCTTGAGGCCGCCGTTGCTGGCGTGCTGGAAGGACTGGAGGCGTTCGGCGTAGCCGGTCTCGGGGCCGTTGTCGCTGCTCTGGATCACAAGCGTGTCGCGGGTAAGGCCGTACTTGTCCAGGGCGGCGAGCACCTGGCCCACCCGGTGATCGGTTTCGAGCATGAAATCGCCGTAGGCATCGACCTTGCTGGTGCCGGCAAACTCCGGGGCGGCGCAATGAGGCAAATGGGGGGAATTGAGCGCGAGGTAGATGAAGAAGGGTTCGCCCGCCTTCGCTTCGTCGGCGTGGTGGGCGATGTAGTCCACCGTCTTTTCGGTGCAGACCTTCAGGCAGATGTCGTCGCGGAAGGAGGGGGCGATCTCGATGTCGGCGTCGGATTGGGGCGTCGCGTCGTAGGGCGGCATGAACCGGAAGGTGTTGTGTTCCCGGATCTGCTTGCGGTGCGTCCAGCGCGACGGCGGATCGGTGACGTGGTCGTTCGCGATGAAGGTCAGTACGCCGTAATTCATCGAGGCGGGGATGCCGAAGAACTCGTCGAAGCCATGCGCCGTCGGGCCGTCGGTGATGGGCTGGGACCAGTCGCGGTGGCCGACCGTGCCGGGAAATTTCATGTTGAGATGCCACTTCCCAAACATCGCGGTGCGATAGCCGCCCGCCTTGAGCAGAGAGGCGACGGTAACGCGGCCCGGAGCGATCAGGCAATCGCCCTCGGCGTGCAGCACGCCCTTCTTAAGGGAGGTGCGCCAGGCGTAGCGGCCGGTGAGCAGGGCGTAGCGTGACGGCGTGCAAACGGTGTCGGCGCAATGACCGTCGGTGAAGAGCAGGCCTTCGCGGGCGATCCGGTCGAGGTGAGGGGTCGGAATCTTCGATTGGGGATTGAGCGCCGTCATGTCGCCGTAGCCCTGATCGTCGGTGTAGATCATGACGATGTTGGGACGGCTCGCGGCGGCGAAGCCGGAGGCAGTGAGGAAAAATAGGAGGGCGGCGACGGCGGTCAGCCGGCGGCAGGTCGATGGGTGGGACGGTTTCATTGGCGATGGTTTCACAGTGCCTTCTTCCCGGCCTTGCGTTGGCCGCGCGCCTTTGGGGCCCCGCCTTCGGAGTCTTTGGCGTTGGCGTCGTTGAGCGGCTTGAGCAGCAGCTCCTTTTTTTCCCACGCGATGGTGCGGTCAAAGAGAACCGGATACCCTTCGTAACCGTGACCCTGGATCACCCTGGCCTGGATCGCGGCGAGTTCGGTGTCGTAGAGCCGGCGCATCGCGGCCAGTTCCGCGGTCCGACCGGGCTCCCCGGCCACGGTTGCCATCTCAAAGCGATCCTGGCCGACGTGGAAGAGTTCCTCCGTGGGTTTCATGCCGCTCCCGCCGTAATACCAATAGATGTATTTCCATTCGGGGGTGACGACGGCCATGGACTGCGCCGAGGCGGTGCCCCAGAAATTGAAGAGCGGCAGCGCCTCGCGCACGCGGCCCTGCGGCGCGGTGAGCAGAGGGAGGAGGTTGCGGCCATCGATGCCCGCGGGGGCCGGCACGCCCGACAAGGCGAAGATCGTGGCGGTCATGTCGACGTTGGCGGTGACGGCGTCGCTGACGGTGCCGGCGTGCTGCGGGGGCAGGCGCGGATCATAGATGATGAGGGGCGACTTCGAGCCCTCCTCGTAGGGGATCACCTTGTCGCCGAAGCCGTGGGAGCCGGAGTTGTAGCCGTTGTCGGAGGTGAAGATGATCACGGTGTTGTCGGCCAGACCGAGGCGCTTGAGTTCCGCCCGGAGCATGCCCACGGCCACATCGACGCCCGTGATGAGCGCGTAGTAGTTCATGGCGGAATTGTCGTAGTCGTTGACCCATTCGCGGTAGTGGGTCCACGCGCGGCTGGTCTTCACCTGCGGCGAGAGGTGCTTGGCATTTTCGACGCCGAAATTGGGTGGGCGCGTGAAATTTTTTCCCGCGTAGAGCTTGAGGTCTTCCGGATCGGGGGAGAACGGCAGGTGGGGCGCCTTGAAGCTGATGCTCAGGCAAAACGGCTGGCCGCTTTGCTTCGCGGCCCGGAGGAAGTCGATGCCCCAGGCGCCGTAAGCGCGCGAGCATTGCGGGTACTGGGCGGCGTATTTCGCAATCCCCGGATTCTTGGCGGTCTCGTAGAACGTCTGCCCGGGCCCGCCGGCCCATTGATCGAACAGCGGCGCGAGCGCCTCGAACTTCTCCCCCTGCAGCACAAAGCCGACCTTGCCGGCGAAACCCGTGAAGTAGCCGGCGGCCCGCAAGCGCACCGGGTAAGACTGGTCCATGAAGTGGCGTTCGAGATCGCCGTGCGAGAAATTGCACCCGTGGCGATATTCGTAGAGCCCCGTCATCACGCAACTGCGGCTGGCCATGCAGATCGACGTGGTGTTGTAGTGATTGGTGAACCGCACGCCCTCGCGGGCCAGTTGGTCGAGGTTGGGGGTGATGACGTCGGCGTTGCCGTAGCACCCGACCGCGCGCTCCGTCTGGTCGTCGGAGAACAGGAAGACGATGTTCGGGCGGGTGGCGGCGAAGAAGCGAAGCGGCGCCGCGGCGGCGAGGGTGGCGAGGAGGATTCCACGCCAGGAGGGGAACAGGTTGAACTTCATGGGGGGTGGTAGGGCCGGGGACTCCACGGGTGACTGACGGATGCCGCGGCGAAAGGAGGCAGCTTTGCCGCGCGGAAGCACGAGTCCACGCCGGAATTTTCATTTCAGAAAATGGGGAAAGCCGGAAAGCGGGAGGCGGACAAACTTCGGTTCCCGCTTCCCGACGTTCCATCGTCGAGTTCCAAGCTCAGCGCGGTTTGATCGTGTAGCTCTGCGTCACCGCCCCGGTCCGGTGCGCGCCATCCTCGGCGGCGGTCGGGTAGGCCCGGACATATTCCACCAACGTCTGTCCGGGAGAGACGGACACCCGCAGGATGCCGGAAGCTCCCTGCTTGATGCCGCTCTTGTAACCGTATTCTTCGGCGCTGCGGAGGTTGTCGTAGCGGCTGTGGCCGGGCTGGGGCACGAGTTGGTAGATGATCCCGTCGCGCTCCTGCTTCACGTATAGGTGATCATGGCCGTGGAAGACGGCCACACCGCCGCCGCGCTTCACCAGCAAATCGTGAATCGGTGCCGCCCAGCCGGGACGGTTTTTCGCGAAGGTGTTGCGGCCGTCGAGATCGCGGCCGCCCCACTCGAAAAACGCGGCCGCCTCCGCGCCGCCCCGGCCCTCGCGGCTCTCCCCGCCGACGAGGTTGTGGATGAACACGAAGGTGAAGCGGGCGCGGCTATGTTCCAGGGTGCGTTGCAGCCACTCGTACTGCTCGCGGCCCAGCGTGCGGCCCCAATTGTCGGCGTCGCGTCCCCGCTGCCGGCTGTGCCAGTAGGGATCGAGCACCACGAAGAGCGCGTCCCCCCACTCGAAGGCGTAGTAGTTCTGCAGGAGTCCGGCGCGCGGATACGGCGTCGCATTGCCGGTGTAGAACGCGTTCGGCTCCGGATTGGGAAAATATTTCTTGCGCAGGCCGTTTGACCACACCGCCATTTCGTCGCTCCCGCCTTTGCCGGGTTGCTCGCCGTCGTGGTTGCCCAGCACGAGAAAGAGCGGGGCCGAGGGGGCGAGCAGGCCGAAGTAGTAGCGCTGGGCGAGGTATTGCGGACGCGCCTCGTGGTAATCGTTGCGCTTGTCGGTCATGAACGTGTCGCCGAGGTCGACGTGAAAGTCGGGCCGCGCCGCGAGGGCGTTGGCCAGGCTCTTTTTGTAGACGTCCACGTCAGTGCCGAAGTCGAGATGGGAGTCGGCCGAGATCGTGAACGTGAAGTCCGCGCCTGGCGGGCGGGCCGTCGTGAAGGAGTATTCGGCGCTCTCGGCGAACCCGCCCGTGGTACCCGCGGGCCGGGAACGAACGCGGTAATAATAGCGCGTGTCGGGGGAGAGTCCCGCGAGCAATATCTCCGCCGGTTCATCGGGTCGGAGCACGCGGGCCGGCAGCGTGCGATCGTACAGGCCCGGGGCGGTGCCCAGGGCGACGACGACCTCCAGATTCTGATACGCGAGCAGGCTGAGTGTCACCGCATCCCGGGTCGGCCGGCCCAGGATCGCGTCGTAGGGATGGGCCGGGACTTCGGTGAGAAACGCCAGCGTGGGGAGCCGCGCCTCGCCCTTGCCGCGGCCCTCCTGCCGCCCACGGCCACCCTGACCGCCGCGCCGCTGGCCGCCTTCCGGGCGTTGCTGCGCCCACGCGACGGCGAGGCCGGCGGCGAGCAACGCGGCCAGGAGGAAGGGGCGGGGCGGGCGGACGGAGAATTTCATGTCGAACCGGTCAAGGTGACGGGCGGTTCCGGCCTCCGCCCTTGCCGCTCTTGCCGCCGCGGCGGTCGTTGGGCCGGCCGTCGTTCGGGTCGGGCGCCTTGCTTGGGTCGTAGTTCGGATTGGGTTTCGCCAGTTGCGCGTTCATGGCCTTCAGGTAGGCGGTGATCCGCGCATCGAGATCCGCGGCCATTTCCGGCATCGTAGCGCTGAGGTCGTGCTGCTCGGCGGGATCGGCTTCCAGGTCGAAGAGACGACGGGCCTTCGTCTCATAATTGCGGATCAATTTGTAGTGGCCGACGACGATCGCCGTGGCGGGGCCGCCGTTGCCGAGATCGTAGTGGGGAAAATGAAACACCATCTCCTCGCGCTGGCGCGCCACTACTCCGCGGCCTTCGGGGTCGCGCAGGACCGACACCAAACTGCCACCCTCGATCACGGCGGGCAGCGGCCCGCGCATTCCGGCCAATTCCGCGAGGGTTGGCAGGAGGTCGCACGCCGTCACGGGCACGCGGGAACAGACATGGTGGGGGATGCCGGGGCCGCGGATGAGGAAGGGCACGCGCAGGCCGCCCTCGAGGACCGAACCCTTGCCGCCTGAGAGCGGGGCGTTGCCGACGCGTCCCTGCGAGCCATGGTCGGCGGTGTAGATGACGTAGGTGTTGCCGGTCAGGCCGAGCCGATCGAGGGCGTCGAGCAGCAGGCCGACCGTCGTGTCGATTTCATCCAAATCCTTCTTCACGGCGTTGCGATCCCGCCCCCCGAGGCCCCCTCCGCCACCACGCTTGTCACCACCGCCTTCTTTTCTCTCCTGATTGGGATAGTGCGAGAGCTGCAGGTAGAACGGCTTTCCGACCTGTTTGGCGCGAGTCATGAACGCGATGCCGCGCTCGGTCATGCCGTAGGCCTGCTTGGGATTGGGGCTCGCGACGTTGTCCGGGCCGCCGTTGTTGGTTGCACCGTCGCTCTCGTCGAAACCGTGCTGCGAGGGATTCACGCGACCCACGTGCCATTTCCCAAAATGCGCCGTGGCGTAGCCCGCACTCTTGATCAGTTCCGCCAGCGTGGTCGCGGACTTGGGCAACTCCAGCAGCGGCTCGGGCGGAATCAGCGAGGTGAGCACGGGGCCTTCGTTCCGGCCCTGGCCAACGTAGGTCATGTGCAGCACCGCGGGTCCCTTGCCGGTAAAGAGCGCGGCCCGGGAGGGCGTGCAGCGGGGCGACAGGGCATAGCCGTAGGCAAAGCGCATGCCGTCGCGGGCGAGGCGTTCGACGGCGGGTGTCGTGAAGATGTGACTCTTGGATTCCGGGTTGCGATCGTCCATCGCGACCGAGGTATTCGACCAGCCCTGGGCCTCCGCCAGGAGCACGACGAAGTTCGGAGGACGGGAGGCGGTGTCGGTGGTGTCGGTGGTGGCGGCAGGCGCGGCCGGGGAGGGCACGCTGGCGGCGCAGAGCAGGGCAAGCAGGTTGATTTTCATGGCTTCGAAACGGGCTTGCAGAGGGAGATCGGCAGGACGGTCGGTTCTCCGCCCGGCAGTGATGTCACATAATAAGTGACAAGCCGGCTTGGGCGACTTGTTGGGGAAGAGACGGGGGAGGGATGGCGAAGAGCATGGGGGGGAAGACGGGGAAGAAGAGGGGGAGGGATGGCGCGGGATCGAAGCGATTCAGAGTGGGGGCGTGCGGGGCGGATGTTTCAGCGGGTGGGCTTCACGAGGCCGGCCAGACCGCCGCCGCCATGAAAGGGGTGTTTTCACCGTCTTCTGGTAAGCGATCCAGATGAACGGGGGCAGCTGATTTTCATTAAAAGACTGTCATCTTCGGACGGTTGAGGTCGGGGCGGTTGGATGGGGTCGTGGCCACCCAGGATGCGAGGCGCTGCTGACCTGAGTGAGGTTTGACCTGAGGCAGCGTATTACGAGGTCCTCAATTGTCTTCTGAATTTCGTTCGTCCTGCAGCTCGCGGCGCTGGGAAAATAGCGCTTTTCAAACCCGATTGCCGCGGGCCAAGCTCCGTCATGGACAATGCAAAGCGACCCGCGGGCGGCTGGAATGTCATCCGCGCCCAACTCACGGAGTGGGACAAACCCGCGCTGGTTGGCCTGATCAAGGATCTGTATCCGGAGTTTGCCGATCGCATCGGTCAGGCCGAGCAGAAGACCAGTGACATCGGCTGGGGCTTTCACGATTACATCGGGCAGGTCGCGGGAGACTTGTGGGAGGAACTCGGCGACTCCAAGCCGTAGCGGCCAATTCATCCGTCATGCCGCAATTCGCCCGCTACTTTGGCATCGACTATTCCGGAGCGCAGACGCCCGGCAGCAGCCTGCCGGAGCTACGCGTCTACGTGGCGACACCGGCGGAGCCGCCCGCGGAGATTCCGCCGCCGCCGAGTCCTCGGAAGTACTGGACGCGGCGTGGCATCGCCGAATGGCTGGTCGCGGAACTTCGGGCCGGACCGCCGACGCTCGTCGGTCTCGATCATGGGTTCTCGTTTCCGCTGCGCTATTTCGAGGTGCACTGGATCCCGCCCGATTGGTCGGAGTTTCTCGAGGACTTCCAGCAGCATTGGCCGACCGACGGCGACAACATGTACGTGGATTTCATTCGCGATGGCCTGCACGGCAATGGGGCGGCCCGCACGGGCGAATCGCGCTGGCGCCGGCTGACGGAAGAGCGCTGCGGGGCAAAGTCGGTCTTCCACTTTGATGTGAAAGGTAGTGTAGCCAAGTCGACGCATGCGGGCCTCCCATGGCTCCGATTTATTCGCCTCGAACTGGGCGCGCGGGTTCATTGCTGGCCCTTCGACGGTTGGGTTCCTCCTGCCGGCCGCTCGGTGATCGCCGAAGTCTATCCGGCGTTGTGGAACCGGGCGGTGGCTCCGGAGGGCCGCAATCCCCACCAGCACGATGCCTATTCGATCGCGCGATGGATGCGGCAAGCCGACGCCGCCGGCACGTTGGGCGGCTGCTTCGAACCACCGCTGCATCCCGCCGAACGCGGCATCGCCCAGGTTGAAGGGTGGATCCTTGGACTGAGGTGAAGCAGTCTCGGTCTCGAGGTTGAGGTGGATTCTAACGGTCCGCGCCCGCCTCACTTCCCTTCCGCTTTGCCGCCCTTGCCCCCTTTTCCCCCTTTGCGGCGCCCGTCATCGGGCCCCTGGCCCGGCGGACGATCGCCCGGCGGGCGACGCCGGGGCTGCACGTCGAGGCCCTGGGCGGCGCGTTCCGTGATGGTGCCTTTCGGCGTGAGCTCGCGGCCGGCGAAGGCCGGATGGTCCAAGCCGTAGCGATACGCGCGGAAAGCGGAATTGGTCATCGGCAGCACGTCGCCGAGCGTCTTCACCGCGCCTTCGCGCGTGACGGGGTTGAGGTATTCCCAGGCGAGTTTGCCATCGGCGGTGACCTCGAAGAAATGGCCCTCGGTGTCGGAGCAGATGAAGGTGTTGCCGTTGGGGAGGCGCTGGGCGCTCGAGCCGATGTGGCTGAAGAAGCCGTGGCTGTTGACGGCCTCGTAGCTCCAGACGACGTGTTTCGAAATCAGTCGCGGCGGGTTGTGCGTATCCTTGTCATAGGTCTCGCGCCGGTAGCCCGCCGCGGGCGGGTTCACGTAATTGCCAGTGTCGCGGCCCCCGGCGTCGAGGAACGGATTGATTTCGATCGCGGAGGAGTGGGGGGTGCGCTGGAAGAGGTACTGACCGTTGTTGAAGACCATGAGGTGGCCGGCCCCGGGCAGCCCCGGTCGAATCCAGTGCGCATCGTGGCTGCCGCCCATCTGCTTGTGGCCGGAGGTGGCGTTGTCCCAGTTTTCCAATACACGCGGCGGATCGCCCTGCGCGTAGCGGGCCGGGTCGCCGAAGCGGTAGAGAAAATCGCCCGCGGCGCCGGCGGCCTTCGCGATGCCGGCGGCGGGATCGCCCGCCACAAACGTGCCGTCGTGATCGATGACGTAGAGTTCGCCCTGCACGGAGTTGGTCACGAGATGGCCGGACTCCGCGTTGTAATCGAGGGAGTTGCAGTGCAGCCAGTCGCGCTTCAGCGGACGGCCGGGCAGGTTGAGGTTGATGCGGCCCGGGTAGTCCGCGACCGTCTTGCCCGGACCGACGTGGTGCGGCTTTGACGGATCCACGTCCTGGACGACATGGTCGAAGAACCACCATTCCCAGACGACGTTGCCCTGCAGATCGACCTCGACGATGGCGTCCATCTGGCCGCCCTCGTACGGGCCCTTCTTCGGATCGGCGCCGGCGGCGATGGCCTGCTCGTTCGTGATGGATTTGTTGGCGATGTAGAGCGTCGTCGGGGCGTTGAGCCGTCGGTTGAAGATGCGCACCCAATCGTGATGGGGAGCGTAGTCCGCGCGTTTCTCGGTGTATTCCCAGACGGTCTGGCCGTCCCAATCGACCTCCTTGAAACCCTGGAAGCCGCTCGGATCATCCTTCGAGGCGTCGAGGATGTGGCCGTTGTCGAGGAGGTGGGGGTTGGTTCCGAGGGGCCACGTGTGCACGACGCGGCCCTCGAGATCGAGCAGGTAGGTGCGGCTGCCGACGCCGAACAGCGTGTAGCCCTTGTAGCTCCTGGCGGGATCGTGGAACAGCAGCTCGGTGGGGCCCTGCAGGCGTTCGTAAGCGAAGGCCGACGTGGCAAAGGCGATGAAAAGGGCGAGCGTGCGTTGCAAGTCGCGCCAGCCGGCACTCGCGTCGGTCGTAGCGCAAAACGCACCGGTAGGACGGCGAGTCCCTTCGCCGTTGAAAGGAGGACACGATTTCGTGAGGGCTGCAGCGGCGCGGACCGGAGTCCGCGCCCTACCTGAAATGGGTTTCGTCAGATGCTTCGCGATCATTGGGGATGAGGATTGAATTTTGGAGCGCCGCTCATGCGCGTTTCTGTTTTCCCTTCCGGTCGCCACCTCCGCGGTTGTCGCGGGGTTCCTCGCTCTTGTTGTTGAGGCCGGTCTTGCCCTGCTGGGAGGCCGGCAACTCGATGACGCCCTGGGGTGTGAGGTCGCGGCCGGCGAGGCCCGGGTAATCCGGCGCGTAGCGGTGGATCTTGAAGACCGCGTTCCACAAGTGGCCGCGCATGTCCTTGCCGGGAATCTCCCCCTGCGCGAGGATGCCCCCGCGCACCATCGGGTTCACGTATTGCCACACCCTCTCGCCCTGCGGCGTGACTTCGAACAGATGACCGATTACGCCCGCGCAGATGAGCGTGTTGCCATTTGGGAGGCGGTGGGCGCCGGAAATCTCCGACGAAAAGAAATCGGTGCGGGTCTTCGCTTCGTAGCGCCAGACCGCCTGCTCGGGACCGTAGGCCTTGCCGGGCACGAGGACGTAGCGGCCGCTGGCATCGACCGGCGGGACGATCTCCTCGATGCTGGACCAGCCGCGGTCATAGCCGTTGTTGAAGAGGGTGAGGTGGCCCGCGCCGGGGAGACCGTCGGGAATCCATTGGGCGTCGTGTTGCTGGACGAGCTGCTTGTCGCGGGTGCTGCCGCGGCCGTACGCCGCGGGATTGCCCCAGCGATAAATGAGGTCGCCGCCCCGGCCGTGTTTCCCACCCGCGTGGCCGACGGCCTCGGCTGCCGTCGTGCTGTGATCGAGGAACCAAATCTCGTTGCAGCCGCGCACGCTGAGCACGATCTGGTCGAGCGCCGGGCTGTAATCGATCGAGTTCATGTGGTTCCAAAACGCGGGCACGGGGCGGCCGTTGCAGTTCACGTCGATCAATTCGGGATGCGCCGCGACGTCGCCGTAGTTGGCCCGGCTGCGGTCGCTGTTCTGGATCAGGTGGTCCCACCCGCGCCACAGCCAGAGGATCTTGCCACCCTTGGGGTAGGTCGGCTGCACCTCGATGACGGAGTCGGGAAACAGTTGCGAATCGCGCAGCATCTCCGGGCGGAACCCCGCGGCGAGGCAGTCGGCGGAGGATTTTTTCTCCACGACGAGCAGGAGGATGTTGCCGTTGGGCATCGGCGCGATGTCGTGATGCGACAGGTACCGGTCGCTCGAATACTCGAATTCCCACACGAGGTTGCCGTCCCAGTCGAACTCCTCGACGCGGCCGCCCTCGCCGCCGCTCGTGAAGCCGCGGTTCTTGGTGAAGCAGCAATGCAGCAGATGGCCGTTGGGCTTGAGGTAGACGGATTGACCCGGCTCATAGGCGCTCTTCCAGGAGTGGACGACCTGGCCGGCGTTGTTGATGAGGTAGGTGACGGTGTTGTGCTTGGGGGCGAACAGGGTGTAGCCCGGAAAGGCCTGCGGGGTGTTCAGGAAAAGGCCGATGGTCTGACCGGGATTCGGGGAGACCGGGAGCTGGTTGTCGTGCTCGGAGGTGGGGGCACGGCCGCCGTCCCGCTTCCCGCCGCCGCCACCACCGCCCTCGCCGCCCGGCCGGGGTGGCCGTTGGTCCTGGGCCGGGGCGAGGTCCCCCGCGCAGGCGAGGGCGATGAGGAGGGAGAGTGCCGCCGTCAGCCGGCGCGCGCGAGAGAGGAGGTGGGGCAAGGGAGTTTTCATGGAGATAGTTCGTTCCTGGTGGTTACGGGTTTTTTTCGGGCGGCGGGCGATCATCGGGCGGACGATCCGGGCCCCGGCCTTTGCCGCCCCCCGGAACCTTGCCCTGGCGGGGAGGGCGCCCGTCGCCCGGACCCGGGCCGCGGCGCACGTTTTGCACCGGCGTCGGTTTGATGACGGGCCGGCTCTCGGCGTCGAGCGGCAGCACGATGCGGAATCCAAGATGATAATACGGGTGATCCGGATCCTGCGGCCCACGGAAATAGGAGGGGTTGCGATTCGAGACGCGGCCGTGTCCGTTTTCGCCGTTGTACCAATTGCCGCCGCGCATCCCACGGTAGGGCTGGCCGTCGGGCATGAAGCTGCCGGCGGCCGGACCGGGCGGGTTCCCGGCGGGGCTGTAGGCGTAGTAGTCGCGGCCGTACCAGTCGTTGATAAATTGCCAGACGTTGCCGGACATGTCGTAGAGCCCATAGCCGTTCGCGCCGTTGGTGGTCTGGTAACTTTCCGCGGCGCCGGGCCAGCCGAAATCCGCCTTGCGCTGCAATTGCCCGTTGAAGAAACCAACCGGCGTCGTCCACGGCAGCGGGCCGGCGCGAAACGGGTTTCGCGATTCGAGCCAGTTGGCCTTCGTGGCGTCGGGTTCGTCGCCCCAGGGGAAGTTGCGGTAGGGGTTCTGGAGCTCGCCGCGCGCGGCGTATTCCCACTCCGCCTCGGTCGGGAGGCGGTAACCGCTGCGGTTGAAATCGCAGTCCCAGGTGGCCGGATCGTAACAGAGCGGCAGGTGGTGCCGGGTGCTCAGCCCATTGCAGTAGGCCGCCGCGCCGGCCCACCGGATGCAGACAATGGGGTGATTCTCTTTGTGGTCGAGGACGGTGAACCGCGCGCCGTCCCAACCAATGCGGCTGTAGGGGGACAGGGTGCGCGTCTCGCAGAGCAGATCGCGGCCGCCGACCAAATAGACGCCGCCGGCGCGCACCTCGACCTGTCGCGCGGCGAGCGAGTCCGCCAGGAAGGCGACATACTCCGCCGTCTTGACGGTATTGATCCCGATGTAGAACGAGTCCAGGCGCACCTGGTGGATCGGCGTCTCGTCGCCGCCGTGCTTGGGATCCACGAAGTCGTGGTGGTCGCCCATGGCGAAGGTGCCGGCGGGAATGGGGGCGAAGCCCGGCGGGACGGCCGGCGCGGCGAAGGCGGTCCCGGACAGGACGCCGAGGGCACAGGTGCCGAAGAGGATTCCAGCTTTCATGCGAAGTTTCCTTTCGGGCGGCCGGGGTGTGGGCGACGGTCGCCGTCGGTTAGGCTCATGTTAGGATTGATCCACTTCTTATCGTTTCGCGACGACTTCAGGGATCTTGAAATCGGGCATCGAGAATCGGGCATCTTAAGATTGAGAAGACTTGTTTCGCGTTGCCACATGACAGATTGCTGATGCCCGATGCCCGATTGTCTGATGTCGCTTCGCTCGGTACACGATTTCCGGATTCATTAAGTTGCGGTTGCCGCGTTGCGTCATTTGCGGGGCGGTGGCGGGCGTGGTCGTTCTCCCCGCTCTTCGCCCGGCCGGGGTCCGCGGGGGGTGCGGAGAAGCGCGGGATCGGGCGCGAGTTTGTTTCTGATTGCGGAAGGCACGGCGTTGCCGCCGCGCACCGCAAACACGAAAAGTTTCTCCGGCTTGTCGGCATAGGTGACCAGACCCGTGGTAAAATCCACATACCAGGCCCGCTCGGGATGGCGCCATTGTGTCGTGGACGACCAGTAGAAGTCCACGGCGGCGTCCGGGAAAAGCGCGCGGTCGAACGAGGGATTTACGCGGCGGTCGTCGCTGAGCGAGCGCAGTTCCTTGATATTGGGCAGCCGCCAGTCGTTTTGTCCCGCGAGCGAGAGGCTGGCGCAATAGTGCAGCGCCTGCTCCCACGTCGCACCCCGGGTTTCCGGGACTTTCTGCCAGATGAGCCCGGTGGCGGCGTCGGCGACCGTGCCATCGCCGCGATCAGTCAGGCGTGGTCCGGAGGCAAACGGGGAAGCGCCCCGCACACACCGCACGTGGAAGCGTTGGTCGCCGCCGGCGCTGAGGGTTTCCCGCCTGGGATGCGCCCCGATGCCGCCGCCCGCGTTGACCGCCCACACCTTGGAAGGTTCGTCCGCCCGGGTCGCATCGGTCCACCAGTATTCGGCGTCGGTGCGCGGGAAGAACGTCGTGTCCATGGCCGGGCGATTCATCTCGTGATTGAGGATGCTGAACAATTCCAGGCTGTTGGGCAGCCGCCAGTCGTGCCGCCCGGCGAGCGTGAGGTTGCTGGCATAGGTCCGGGCCTTTTCCCAGGTCATCTCGCCCCCGTCGACCTGCTGCCAGATGAGGCCCGAGACCCGGTCGGTCACGGTGCCGTCGCCGTTGTCAACGTAGGCCGGGGCGGGGGTGGCGTAGTCGGAATCCTCGCCAAAGGTCCGGGTGTAGTGCGCGGTCTGGCCGGTGTCGGACAGCGGCGACGAGGCGGGCGCCGCGGAAAACGGAGCGGCGGCCGCGAAGAAGAGAGCCACGAGCCGCCGGCAGGGGAGCATCTTGCAATCGGTCATCGGGCATCGAAAATCTGTCATTGGAATAGACGGCGTGATAGTTGACGCGAGGCAGATGAACGTTGGCCGAGCGTTTGGATTAAAAGACTGTCATCTTTGGCTGCTTGACGTTTGCGGTCGGCCCGGGGCTGATCGCAGCCTGTGAAAATCCTGGTCGTGGAGGACGACAAGAAACTCGCCGGACTCATGCGGAAAGGCCTCGAGGCGCAGGGTTTCATCGTCGACTACAGCGACAACGGCAACGACGGCTACGCGCTCGCCACGACCCGCGCGTACGATGCCGTGGTGCTGGACATCATGATTCCCGGGCGCGACGGCTTGAGCATCCTGCGCCAATTGCGGGCCCAGCATCTGACCGTGCCGGTCATTTTGGTCACCGCCCGGAGCGCGTTGAACGAGCGCCTGGAGGGCCTGAACCTCGGGGCGGACGATTATCTTACCAAGCCCTTTTTCGTCGACGAACTCGTGGCGCGGTTGCACGCGGTCACGCGGCGGGCCTCGGGGATTCCGATCAGCCTGTTGCAAAGTGGCGAGCTGACGGTGAACCTGGCCACCCGCGAGGTGCGGCGGGCGGGTCGCACCGTGGAACTCACGGCGCGGGAGTTCGCGCTGCTGACGTTTTTCCTGCGGGCGCCGGGCCGCGCGTTCACCCGCGCCCAGATCTGCGAGCACGTCTGGAACTACCACTTCGATCCCGGCACCAACCTGGTCGACGTCTACGTGCAGCGGCTGCGGCGCAAATTGGGGGCGGATGACGCGGCGCCGGTGATTGAGACCGTGCGGGGCGTGGGCTATCGCGCCTGCGCCGTCCCGACGCGGGCGGACAAGTCGGCGTGAACTCGTTTCGCCTCCGGCTCGCCCTGCTGGCGGGATTGATCACGGCCGCGCTGCTGGTCGGCGCGGGCTTCTACGCGTGGCAGGTGAACGTGCGCTTCAACCTGGATCGGCTCGACCGGGAATTGCGCAACCTCGGCGCGGCCAACCTCGACCGGATCGTGGGGCCGGAGCACTGGGTGCGGGTGGAGGGGGCGCTGAGTTTTGTCTCCGGGCCCAGCCGGACCTCGACCTACATCCTGCTGGTCAAGACCCGCGATCGAATCGTGTACCAATCGGAGCACTGGCCGGCGGGGATCGATCCGGCCGCCCTGCCCGAACCCGCCGCCTACGAGAGGGGAATCACCTTCGCCGCCCCGCCGCCACCGCCCAAGCGCAACCGGGAGCTTTCCCGCGACAACCCGCCGCTGCCGCGCAAGGAACCGCGGTTTCTCACGGTCGAGGCGGAGGGCAGTTCCTGGCGGCTGGGCGTGATGGGCAATCCCTATACCACGCTCGTGCTTGGGGCCAATCTCGACGCCTTTAATGCCGGACTGAGCGAATTGCGTCGCACCTTCCTGGCGGCGCTGCCGATCGCGCTGCTCCTCGTGGGCGGAGGGGCGTGGTTTCTGGCCGGCCGGGCGCTGCGACCGGTCGAAGCGCTCACCCAGGCGGCGGAGCGCATCACGGCCCGCGGGCTGGGCCAGCGCATCGCGGCCCCGACGCACGACCGCGAGTTCCAGCGCCTGGTCACCGTCTTCAACGCGATGATGGATCGTCTCGAGCAGAGCTTCAACCAGGCCACGCGCTTCAGTGCCGATGCCTCGCATGAACTGAAGACGCCGCTCGCCCTGCTGCAGATGGAACTCGAGCAGGCGCTCGACGCGGCCCCGCCGGGCTCGGCGCAGCAACAGCTCTACAGCAGCCTCTTCGATGAAATTCTCCGCCTGAAGACGATCATCGAGAAATTGCTGCTGTTGTCGCAGGCCGACACCGGCCGTCTCGCCCTGCACCGCGAGGACACCGATCTCAGCCGGATGCTCGCCAATGTCGTCGAGGATTGTGCCGCGCTGGCGCCGGGCCTGCAGATTGAGCAGGTCGTGGCGGCCGACGTGGTCGTGGCGGCCGACACCGTCCTCCTGGAGCAGGCCCTGCAGAACCTCGCCGGCAACGCGATCAAGTACAACCATCCGGACGGGCGTATCCGCTTCGAGTTGACGGCGGAGGCCGGCCGCGCCCGCGTGGCGATCAGCAACACCGGACCCGGCATCGCGCCCGAGGATCGGGGGCGGATCTTCGAGCGTTTCTTTCGGGGGGATCGAGCCCGCCGCCGGGAACGCGCGGGCGGGCTCGGCCTGGGCCTGAGTTTGTCCCGCGAAATCATCCGGGCGCACGGGGGCGACCTGACGCTGGCACCCGCGGCGGAAGGTTGGACGATGCTGGTGGCGACCCTGCCGCTGACGGCGGGTCGGACTTGATGTCTGGGTCGCGCGGCGGAGTCACCTCATGCGGGTGATTGCGGTCGCCGGGGGTTTTGCCCTCGGATTGTCCCCGGCTTGACCTCCTGTTCAAAAGGCACGGGGGCCGAACTCTGATCGACCGGTGCGGCTCAAGGGTTACTTCATGAACCGGGTCAACAACCACCATGATCACATCAACCGCTCGTGATTTCTGGACGGTAGGGCGTCACCTGGGGGACGCCGGTTCACATGAGAGGTGCGGACCAAGGTCCAGCCCGACAAAATCCAATCATTTCAAGCCGCCGGTATCACAGGAGCGCAAGCCGAGGCCGAACCGAGGAGGCCTGTGACCCATCGCCCTTGTCTCCTGGCGTCTTGGCCGGGCGCGGACTGCGCTTCGCGCCGGGATCAACGATGGGGTTCCTCAACGAGCATGCGGCGGCGAAGGGGCTCGCCGCCCGTCCCATGGGGCGAAGCTGGGAAGTCCAAATTACAAGGGACGCTGGTGCTACCTGATGATCGTCGGTCCGGTCTGGACGGCGCTCTTCTGCTGTTCCTCAAGCGCCTTGGGCATCGCGTCCATGAGTTGGAGGATGCGTTCCGGGTGGCTCGGATGGGTCGAGAGAAAGGCGGGCTGGATCGGATCGTTGGCCGATTCGAGTTCCAAGGCTTCCATCACCTGGACGGCCGCGTGGGGATCGTAACCGGCTCGCGCCATATACATCAGCCCGATGTAGTCCGCCTCCTTCTCCTTGGCCCGGTCAAAAGCGAAGCCGGAGATGCCGGTGGTCAGGCCGTAGACCTGGCTGAGCGCATCGACGGTGAGTCCGGAGACACCGCCGGCGAGGCCGCCGACCGTCCCGACCACCCCGACGGCGGAAACCGCCAGTTCGCGGGAGAGCTTCTCATGGACGTGCTTCGCGGTGACATGCGCGATTTCGTGGGCGATGACCGACGCGAGCTGGTCGTCGGTTTTGGCGACTTTGTACAGGCCCGTGAAAACGCCGACTTTGCCGCCGGCCATGGCGAAGGCGTTAATTTGCGGAACATCGAAGACGACGAACTCCCAGTCGGCATCCGGCATGTCCCAGAACACGACCCGGGAGAGCCGGCCGCCGACCCGCTGCAACTGCTCGATCCGGTCGCGATCGCGCGAGAGTTTGTAGTGCCGCTTCATGTCGTCGAACATGGAGATGCTCATCTTGGCCACCTCCTGGTTGTCGACCAGGTTCATGGCGTGTCGTCCGGTGACCGGTACCTGGTAGCAACCGGCGAGCAGGAGGAGGGTCAGGCAGAGGAGAACGGATCGGGTGGGCGCTGGCATGGCGGAGCGGGGGGGCGGAGCCTTGGGATCGATACGAAACCCGGGATGAATCGCAAGTACCCGGACAGGGTTGCGACGGATTCGTTACGAAAAAGGGGGCGGCGTTGCGCAATGCCCTTTGCAAATTGGCATGATCTTAGCATTCTTTCCTGCCAGTCCCAGCCTCCCCACTGAACGACTTGATCATTCTTTCGTCTAACTGCGTCGTAATCTAAACGTCTGTTCTCGACACCACCATGGCAGAGGAAAACGAATCCAATGCAGCGAAGAAGCGCCGCATCATCCATTGGAACCCGGATGCCGGCCGGGAGGAAGTGCGCCGGCGTTGGACATGGAAACGGGTTCTCGGATGGAGTGTCGGCGGGTTCTTTGCGCTTTTGTTTGCGGCGGGCATCGTGATTCGGGCCGCCAAGTGGATGCTGGGGCCGGATATCTTCACGCCGCGGGCGGCGGTGGTGGCCGGAGAGCCGACGGTGTCCGATGCGAATTCGGAATTCATCAGCCGGGCCAAGGCGGAGCAGGCCTATGAACTCACGTCGAAGGCCTTGGGGGAGTTGCGGCGGGTGCCGACGGATCACCCGTCCCAGCTCGAGCACCTGATCATGATGGAAAAGTCCTTCAGCCAGGGCGAGACGCTGATCAAGGCGCACGAGTTCGGCCAGGCCTATGTCATCTTCGATGCCCTGAACCAGGACATCGACGCGTTTACCAAGAACGTGAAGATCAAGGGCGAGGCCCGGCAGGCCTACGACGCCATTTTGCTCAAGATCAAGGATCTCGAACCGGCGCGCGTCCTGGCCCCGGGGGTGTTGGAGCTGGCCTTCGAGGCGGCCGGGGCGGGACGCCAGCTCCTGACCGACGGCAATTTCACGGGGGCGAAGAAGGAGTTTGACGGGGGATTCGCGGAGTTGAAGAAGGCGGAGCAGGCGCTGGCGGCCTACGTGAGGGAGAACCTGCTGGCCGGCCAGAAGGCCCTGAGCCACGGCGCCAAGGAAGAGGCGAAACGGGCCTTTCAACAGGCGCTGGAGAAGTCGCCCGGCAACGAGGTGGCGACCCAGGGATTGAAGCGCGCGGAAAACATCGACCGCGTCTATGCGCTGCTGCAACAGGGGGAGAAGCTCGAGAAGGAGGCGCAGTTTGCCGAGGCGGCCGAGTCCTACAAGAAGGCGTTTGCGTTGGACGCGTTTTCAGCGGCGGCCCAGGAAGGGCAGTCGCGGGCGGCGCGGCTGGAGAAGGAGACCAAGTTTGCCGCGGCCAAGACGGCCGCCGAGGAGGCCCTGAAGGTGCGCGACTGGAAGAAGGCCATCACCGAGCTGCAGCAGGCCCTCAAGGTCTATCCGCAGAAGACGGAGGTGCAGGCGCAGCTCAAGTCCGCCCGGGAAAGCGCCCACCAGGAGGCCGTGGCCAAGGCCCTCGCGCGGGGCTTTGAGTTTGAAAAAACCTACCAGTGGGCGGAGGCGCGCGAGGCCTACAACGAGACCCTGCAGCTCGATCCGGATCACGTGGAGGCCAAGGAAGGCTACACCCGGGTGGGGACCATCATCCGGGCGCTGCTGCAGTATGACAAATATGTCGAGGCGGCGGAACAGCAGGCCAACAAGGCGGATTTTCAGGGGGCCATCCGGCGTTTTAACGAGGCCATGGCGGTCAAACCGTCCTATCTGGTGAACAGCGACCGGGTGCAGCAACTCCACCTGCTGCTCATGGCGCAGAACAAGCCGGTCGACGTCACCTTCAAGTCGGACGGCGACACCTGGGTGCAGATCACCAACTTCCGCGCGCCGCAGAAATTTGACGCCCTCACGGTCAAGGTCCTGCCGGGTGATTATGAGGTGATCGGACGCCGCAAGGGGTACCGCGACGTCAACATGCTCCTGCAGGTGCGCAACGGCACCCCGCCGCCGGTGGTCACGATCACCTGCAATGTGTCCGCCGATCGCTAGACTCGCATGCGCATGAAGACCTTTTGCTCTCGTTGGTGGGTCGGGGTCGGCGCGGGCTTGGTGCTGGTGGGCGGAGGTTTCGCCGCCAGTGCGCCCCGGCCCACGGCGCCCATAGGAACCCGGGCTGCGAACAGCAGTCGGACCACCCCCTCGGGGCGGGCGGTGCTGCCGGATCCGGTGTTGTTGGACGGATCGACCCAACCCGCGGAAAAGAAGAGCGAGTACGGCATGATTGGCGATTTTGAGCTGCCGGGTGACGAGAACGCCCGCGATGGCAAGGTCGGCGGCGCCCCCGGTGGGGGCGGGCAGGAGGAGTCGCCTGACCCGAATGCGAAACCCGGCGGGGGCGGCGGGGGCAAACCCGATCCGGCGGCCAAGGAAGGCGAAGGGCAGGGGGGGCAAGCCGTGGCCCAGGAAGGCGGCGGGGGCGCGGAACCCAAGCCCGGGGAGAAACCGGGTGGCGGCGGGGCCGGGGAGCCGGGGGCGCAGGCCCAGGGCATCAAGGTGGCGGAACTCGGTGGCGACCCCTCGGGCGCCGGGGACCAGCAGTCCAAGCAGAAGCCCTCGACGATGGAGATTGGCGACAAGGCCATGCGCATTCCGCAGCAGACCCAGAGTGCAGCCGGGGTGGTCGGGGCGCAGCAGCCGGCGGGCAAGAACACGCAAGTTTACGAAAAAGGCACCGGCACGGGTGGCAAGGGCCCGACCGGACAACAGGGGCCCAACCGGGTGGAAAAGGGCCGCGCCATCCCGGCGGGCCTCTAAAGGACAACCTTTCCCCGGCGTGAAAATCTCATCTGCCTTCCGGTCATGGGTCCTGGTCGTGGCGCTGGCGTCCCTCGCCCGGGCCACCACGTTGATTTATCCGGTCGCCGCGATCGACGACTTCTGGGCCTTGCCGGCGCCGGAGTTCCGGCAGAAATATGGCGGCATCAACGCGACCGGCCTGGGCCCGAGTGACGAGGGTTGGTATGTGCGCTACCGGCATGAAAACCTGACCTGTCTCTTTGGTCCGCTCGCGGACCGCGAGGAGGCCCGCCAGCGCAAGTGGGACATGGAGGCCGTGCGGGATGCGGCCATTCGCAACCGCGCCGCCCTGGCCAGCAGCCAGGTGGACTATGTGCGGTTCACGTTTTCCGGGGCGTATGGGAAGTCCGGTGACGGCACGGGCGGGCTTGGCCCGATGGCGCGCATCTCGGCCGATGGCAAGAGCGGGCCCGACGGCGATCTCGATGGCGACGGCATCCCCAACGCCCTGGATGACGACATGGATGGGGACGGCATTCCGAATGCCCAGGACCCCGACATGGACGGCGATGGCATTCCCAACGAAAAGGACGACTACATGTATGGGGCCAATCCGAACGCGAGTGCCGCCATGGGCAACGGCCGCGACGGGCCCGACGGCGACCTCGATGGCGACGGCATTCCCAACGCCAAGGACGGAGACATGGATGGCGACGGTATTCCCAACGCCCAGGATCCGGACATCGACGGTGACGGGATTCCCAACGGGCAGGATGACTATCCCTACGGCAACGCGGCCAACGTTCCAGGCGAAGCCGGAGGCTCGCGCATGGCGGGCAAGTCTGGTTCCCAGAGCGGCGGCGCCGGGCAGGATGGGCAGGGCGCGGATGGCAGCCAAATGGGCGCCGACGGTTCGCAACAGGGTGGCGGGCAGCAAGGCCAGCAGGGCCAGCAAGGTCAGCAGGGTCAGCGGCAGGTCGCCTCCAACCAGCGCGGCAGTCAGAGCGGCCAGCAGGGGAGCCAGTCCGGTCAGCAAGGCCAGCAGGGCCAGCAACAAAATTCGGGACAGCAGAGCAGTTCGAGCGGCAGCCAATCGAGTTCATCGTCCGGTCAATCCGGTCCTCCTTCCGGCAGCAGCGGGGGCAGCGGGAATCCATTGAGCCTGCTCTCGATGCTCCTGAAGGCGATCCTGGGGATCTAGCCATGGACCCGGCGGGGCGCGGAACGCGGGCGCCGAAGGCGGGTAGCGGGCGGGGCACCTGGGTGCGACGGGGTGCGACCTTCCTCGGGTTGGTCTTGGTGGGAGGCGGGTGGGCGGGTGGAGCGGAAGCAACCGCCCTGCAGGCACTGCAATGGGTGCGGGAATCGGCGGCGGCGGCGGAAGCCGGTGATGCCGCCGGGCGACTCGCGAAACTGGAAGCCGCGGCGGAGTTGCGGCCGGACTTTCCGCAAGTGCTGCTGGATCTGGCGGAGGCGCAAGTTGCCGCCGACCAACCCGAGGCCGCGGTGGCCACGCTGCGGCGGTTTGCCGGGCTGGGGCGGTACGCGCCGATCGAACAGACGGCAGGCTTCGCCGCGCTGCGGGCGCGGGCTGATTTCAAGGACGTGGTTCGGAGCCTGGCGGGCAACCTGCATCCCCGGGGAGATGGGAAGATTGCGTTCACCCTGCGCGACGTCACGGGCCTGATCGCAGGCCTGGCGTGGCGCGAGAAGACGGGCGAATTCTATTTTGCCGATGGCCAGGCCCGCTGCGTGTGGGCGCGCAACCAGGACGGGGTCCTGCGCCGGTTTGCCGGAGAGGGGGACGAGTTGCCGGGTGTGCTGGCGCTCGCGATCGACGAAGCCGGCGGGACGATGTGGGCGGCGGGGGGGGCGATTCCGGCCATGCGGGGGTTCGCCGCCGGGCAGGAGGGCACCGCGGCGCTCGTGGAACTGGATTTGGAAACCGGAGCCGTGCGCCGGACGATTGGGGTCGAACGGGAGGCCGGCGAGGAAGGGCCGCATGGTTTTCACACGCTGGCGATCGCGGAGGATGGCGGCGTCATCGTGGCCGATCGCGAGGGCCGGCGACTGTGGCGGCTGGCGCCCGGGGCGGCGGGCCTGGCGGTGGCGGCAGAGAGCGACGAATTCTTCGCGCCCCATGGTCTCGCCCTCCTGCCCGGGGAGTTGGCGGTGGTGGCGGATCAGGTCAACGGCCTGTTGCGGGTGGATCTGCGCCGGGGCACCGTCGCTCGCCTGGAACCGCCGGCCGGGGCGACCTTCGTGGACTTCACCTGCCTGGTCGCGACCCCGGAGGGGGCGCTGCTGGCGGCGCAGTCGGGCCTGCGGCCGAACCGCCTGTGGCGCATCGAACTCGACCCGGCGGCGGAGGTCGTGACGCGGGTGGTCGTGCTCGAGTCGGGTCACCTGGCGATGAGCGCGCCGGCGCTGGGCTGCCTCGGACCGGAGGGGGATTTCTACCTGATCGGCAACGCGGGCTGGTCGCGGTTCGACCTGGGCGACGGCCAGCCTTCCGCCCCTCGCCCGGTGCCGATCTTCCGTACCAAGCCCGACGGCCCGGGCCGGTAGGGTCGCTTCGTCAAGTTATGCTGACGGCTTGAAATGATTGGGTTTTGTCGGGCCGGACCTTGGTCCGCGCCTCGCGGGCCTTTCAGTGGTTTCGTTAGCAGAAGCAAAACGTACTGCGATGAAATGGAGGCGGCTTGGAGGCGAGGCTCCGGCTCCGCTCTGGGCGAGGGTTCCCGCCCCCGGGCGGCCTACAGATCCTGCAACGCGATGAAGGCGCCGCCATGCAGGTAGGTCACGGTGCGCATCAGGTTGGCGAAGCGCAGGCCGGTGTTGCCCATGGAAAACTGATAGCGGATCGTGGTGGGGAAGCCGACGGCGTTGATGGTGACCTTGCGCGCACCGGCCTCGTCCGCCGGGTTCAACTCGTCGAGCCGGCGGATCACGCTGTCGGCGCTGTCGCTGGAGTTGAACTCGTCGCCGAAGACGAAGATGCCCATCCGCATCTTCGGGTTGTCGCGGTCGAAGAGGAAACGCATGGCGTTGTAGATGCCGGGCACGGGATTGCTGACCGTATCCTGTTCGTAGCGACGCAGGGTGCGCTTCATGGTTTCGCGGGTCTGGGGCGTGTCGGCCAGCCAGGCGGCGGAACCGGTGCCGCGGCGGCCGAGCGGAAACCGCCCGTCGCCGTCGATCAACTGGACGCCGTCGATATTGGGGTACACGTCGAGGACGTTTTCAATCGTGCGAATCACGATGGGCCACAGGCCGCCGTGGTTGGGGTCGCGCATCGAGCCGGAGGTGTCGACGATGAAGGCGAGATAGTTGCTGCCGACGGGCAGTCCGACGGGCGAGGGTTTCACATCCGGCAGGATGATTTCGAACTCGGGTTTCTTCTGCCGCGCGGCGATCTCCTTCTTCAGTTCGTCGATGTCCACCACCAGGGCCTGCTGGCCGCGCTTCTCCTGCTGGAGGTTCTTTTCGAGCTCGTCGATCAGGGCGTGCAGCGAGTCGTTGCGCAGGCGCGCGTCGGTCACGAGGGTCGTCAGCCGGGTGTTGTTGCGCTGGGTCTTGATCTTGGCCGCCTGGATGTTGGTCAGGGCCGCGGCCCGCTCGGCGAGGGCGCGCTGCACATCGAGAAGGGCCTGCCGCTTCTCCTTCTCGCGCGAGTCGATGTTCAGCACGAAGATGAGGATGATGGCCCCGAAACCGCAGCAGATGCAGTCGAGGAACGACAGGCTGAAGACCTGGGTCTGGCGGCGGCGCTTCATGTGTCGGGCCAGCTGTGGGCCGGGCTGACCAGCGCGCCGCGGGTCGCGTTGGCCAGTTCCCAGAAAAGCCCCGGGGCGCCGGGGTCGCCGGTCAGCATGGGAAACAGGATGGTGCTGACCGGAATGCGGGGCGGCAATTGCTTCGCGGCGATTTCGAAGAAGCGGATGCGGTGGCCTTCGTCGACCGGGCCTTCCATGGGCAGGGAGTCGCTGCTGGTGGGCAGGCCGTCGGTGAGGAGCACGATGCTGTCGGGCAGGCGGGGCAGAAAGCGCACGGTGGTGAAGGCGCGCTCGAGGTTCGCGGCCCCCTGGGGCACGATGGCGTGCAGGCGCTCCACGACTTCGCCCATGGTCTTGCGATCCTGGGTGCTGAACCATTCCTCGCCCCGCGTCGGGAGCAGGGGCGTGGTCTCCTCGTTGAAAAGCAGGATCTGGAAGTGGGTCTCGGGCCCGAGCGAGGCGAGCATCCAGACCATCGCGTGAATGACCCGCTGCCATTTGGGTGCCTCGCGCTTCTTTTCGTCGGCATCCCCCAGGCGCGCCGCGGCGGCGTCGATCGTGTCGTCGAGCATCGAGCCGGAGGTGCGGATGATGAACACGACGAATTCACCCTGCAGCTTCACTCCGGTCAGGTATTGCCGGCGGTCGACTTCCGGAATCGGCACCGGCGGGGCGACCTCCTCGGTGGGCAGGGCCTGTTTTTCGCCGAGCAGGGTGTGCAGCGCGTCCTTCAGCGCGCCGGTCTGCTGGAGCATGAGCAGCAATTCGCGCCGGCGGTCGGAGAGTTTCACCTGGTCCGCGCTGTTCTTGGCGTTGATGGCCTGCAGTTCGAGTTGGGCGGCGGCCAGGAGGGCCGCGAGGCGGTCCAACTCCTCCTGGTTGAGAGTCAGTTGGCTCTCCACCTTGCGGAGTCGGGCCCGGGCGGCGTCGACGTCGGCTTTGTCGACATCGGTCTTCTTGGCCAGCGTCAGGATGAAGATGAGGAGCACCGCCCCGAAGCCGCAGCAAATGCAGTCGAGAAAGGAGACGCTGTAGATCTCCATCTCCCGTCTGTTTTTTGCCAGGTTCGACATCGGAGGGAAGAAACGGGCCGGCGGCTAATCGAGGCGGGTGCCGCGCAGGGCGGGGCAGTGGGCGAAGAGAATTTCGGTCGAGGCCTCGCCGCAGCGAATCATGAGGCGATCCCCGGCTTCGATGGCGGAGCGGGTGGCAAAGCCCGGGGCGGTGGCGCCCTCGGGGCCCGGTGCCGCATCGGCAAACCACAGGCGTCCGCCTTCGAAGGCGAGCGGCACCGCGCATTCATCCGCCACGCTGAAGGTGTCGGGCAGGACGAGATCGGCCGTCGCGTTGGCCAGGCCGATGGTAAAGCGGGCGGACTTTCCGATGGGGTGGCCGATGCCATCCAAAATGGCGTGAGTCGGGGTGAGCCTGGTGGCGGGGTCGCGTTGTTTCTGCAGGCGCGCTTCCCAAGGCGTCGCGATGAGCGAGCGGGCGTCCGACAGTGGCACCGAGCAGGCGAGCGGCACCTCGGCGAGATCCCGGGGTACGGGCAGGCGTTCCGCCCCGATCCGGGCCGCGCCGGCGGCGGCCGCGCCGGCGGGAAGCCGGAGGAGGCGGACAAACCCCGCCGCGTGCAGCCGGGCTTCGAGGCCCGGCAGGCGGGCCGCGCGGTCGGTCAACGCCACGGTGCAGGGTTCCAGGGCGTGGGGGGAGTTGCGCACCAGCGACTGGAGGCCCTGCACCAGGGGGGCGACGAGGAACTGCGCATCCAGGGCGAGTTGTTCGCGCTTGGCCGGCATCTCGTAGGCGCGGGTCGCGGTGTTGATCAGGAAGCGGTATTCCGGGGCCTCGCTGAGGAGAAACTCCTTGGTCTGGCGGAAGAAGGTCTGCTCGATCCGGCCGTCCTCGAGAATGTCGAACGCGGTATGGCGCAGAAAGCGGTTGCCCATCGTGCCGGTGAGTTGCTTGAGCAGCTGCGAGATGCCGCACTCCGGCAGGTGGAGGAAATCCTTGCGCGTCAGCTCATCCTCGGTGGTGAAGAGCGTCAGATCCGCCCCTTCGAGCCCGAGATCGACGACGATCACCGGCAGGGAGCGGTTGAAGCCGGGGGCGCGGGAGTCGCAGAGCGCGGCGCAGGCCATGTCGATCATGCCGGCGAGGGGCAGCTTCAGTTCGCCGGCCATACCGAGCAGCAGGCCCACCTTCTCGTCCTCCGTCGTCTCGTCCTTCAGGTAGTTGCCGGGCAACGCGAGCACCACGGCGCGTGGGTTGGGCGCCACGGTGGCGAGGCGTTCGGCGAAATCGCGGAGAAAAAAATAGGCGAGTTCGGAAAAGGCGACGGGCTTGCCGCTGGCGCTCAGGGTCGACGGCTCGTGGGCCAGGCGGGACCAGAAATTGTGCGCCACGCGCCGGGGCTGGACGAACCACATGTCCTCGGCGCCGCGGCCGAACGACAGGTTGCCCCCCTCGGCGTGGCAGAAACCGGGCCATTCGCCGGAGCCGTTGCGATCGGGCACCGCGAGCAGGTGCGGTTCACCGGTCTCGCAGGCGGCGGCCAGGAAGCCCGCGTCGGAAAGTTCAATGCCCAGGGTGGTGGCCATGGTGCGGTCTCAGGTGAGCGCGCCGTTGTTTTCCTCGCGCAGGGGCACCTTCATGACGTCGATGAGCCGGGCGCGGCAGAAGGACTGCGTGTCGATGATAAACGCCTCCTGCCGGGACTGCACGATGTGCATCACGTACATCAGTCCCATGGAAATGATGAGCGCGACGAGGGTGGAGTTGAAGGCGAGGCCGAGCGCCTCGATGACCGGGGTGATGTCGCCCTTGAGGGCGTCTTCCGCGAACGCGAGGGCCAGACCGATGCCGCGCACCGTGCCGATGAAGCCGATGGCCGGAATCGCCCAGGCGACGTAGCGCACGAGGGACAGGGAGGAGTCGAGTTCGTCGCCCGCAAGTTCGGCGCGCTCCTTGACCGCGTTGGCGGCGTCCTGGATGGAGTTGGTGGCGTGAAAGCGGTGCAAAGCGGCCAGCATGCACTCCGGCAGCAGGCGCTCGCGCCAGCGCGGCTCGCGGTCGACGGCGGTGCGCATCTCCTTGTAGCGATCCAGCGCATCGTCGGGGATGATACGTTCGCCCGGCTGGATGCGGACGAAATCGTGCCGGAAGAGCGCGCGCTCCTTCCGGAGCTGCACCAGTTTTTGGGTGAGGATGATCACCCCCCAGATCGCAAAGATGATTTCCACCTCCTGCTCCAGATCCTTGATGATGATGAAAATCGACCGCTGTTCCGAACTCTTGCTGGTGGCGGTGTTCTGGGCCGCCATCACGCGCTGCTTGAGGGCGATTTCGTCGGCCCGGGGGCGCACGACGACGCGATAGAAGGGTTCAACGACGAGGGCGGCCAGGACGAGGCCGACCGCGGGCACCAGGAAGTCGGTGGAAAAAATCCCCTTGTTTCGGGAAATCATGGGAATAGATTAGGGAGCAGAGGGAGCTGGGACGGGCTGGGTTCTTATGCCGCAAGACTCGAAGATTATCAAACCGCGGCGCCAAACAGATGCGGGCAGGGGGAAAATTTGCATACTCGCGGTTGAATTAAAAACGAACACAAATTTACTTAGGCCTTCCTGAAACTCTCCGCTATTCTCCCCCGTCCGTCCATGGCGTCCCACCCGCATCAGCCCCGCACCCTCATGTTTCGACCAGTCGTCAGCCTTGGCACCGCCGCCAGCCTCATCTTCCTGAGTGGCTGTTCCTCGGGAGTGGCACCATCCAAAACGGCCAGCGGAGCGGGCACGGGGGCCCTGATTGGCGGGGCCGGCGGGGCCATCGTCGGCAACAACAGCAGCATGGGGACGGGCACGGGCCTGATCGGCGGGGCTGCGGCTGGCGCCCTCATCGGTGGCATCGTGGGCATGGTCCAGGACGCCAAAGACCGGCGGGAGCAGGACCGGTTGGCCCAGGAACGGGCGTACCAGCAGGAATTGGCCAAGAAGCGGGCTGAGGAAGCCAAGCTGAAGGCCGCCCTCGAGGAGGAACTCGCCATCGCCGAGGGTTTTCGCATTTCCGACATGGAGTTGGCCGACGCCCGGAAGAAGCTCGAATCCGCCTCCGAACGCTTGAAGAAGCTGCGGGATGAGCGGTCGGCCGCCCTCGCCAAGAAGAAGGATCTCGATGACGCCCACGAGAAGACGCTCTCGACGGAGGCGGAAATTGCGAAACTCGAGGAAGAGCTCGCGCGGTTGAAGGGCGAGGAACCCGCCGCCGTCTCGGCCCGGAAGCCGGCCGATCCCCCACCCACCGTCGGAGCCAAACCCGGCATCTGAGGACGGACGTTAACCCCGTGGTTGAACTGACGTTTCTTTGCCGCCACCCCCCCCAACCGGATGAGTCCGAGTTCCCGCCAACTTTTCCCCCTGGTCGCGGTGGTCACGATATTTTCCGGGGGGTGTTCCTCCTCGGCGTACCGGGTGAAGGTCGATGCGATTGCGAAACCGGCGGGGACCGACGCCCAATCCTACGTCCTCAAGAGCAAGGATCCCCGGCTGGGCGAGGAGAATCTGCGCTACCGGGAAGCCGCGGAATTCGTGCGCACCGCCCTGTCCGGCAAAGGGCTGTACGAGGCGCCGTCGGCCGACCGGGCCGACATGGTGATCGAACTCGATTACGGCATGGAGGCGCCGCGGACGAAGCTGGAGCGGGTGAGCGTGCCGGTTTACGCGCAGGTCGGGGGCGGGGTTCGCTACGACTCGATTCCGGTCACTGATTCCCGGGGCAACCGGGGTTATCGCACGGTGGCGGTTTACGAACCGCCGCGGAGCGAGGTGATCGGCTACGACGAGGTGCCGCGCCTGGTGACGGTGTACGAGAAGTACCTGAAAATCACGGCCCGGGAAAACAAGTCCGCCAACGAGGGCCGGCCGCCGTCCGAATTGTGGAGCGTTCACGCCAGTACGGAGGATGAGAGCAAGGATCTGCGAAAATATCTTCCCATCATCGCCTCGGCGACCGTCGATCTGATCGGCCAGGACTCGTCCCACGAGACCACCGTCAAGGTGAAGGCCGACGGGCCGGGCGTGGACTTTATCCGCAAAGGGATGGCGGAGCCGGTCGCACCGGTGGCCACAACGGATCCGAAGGGCTGAGCGAGGTGCTCAAGCCCCGGCGGGTGGGGTCGGAGGGGGGGGGGCGCGTAACACTTCGTCGATGGCGCCGAGCAGTTGCGTCGGGGTGAATGGCTTGGCGAGGATGCGGGCAGCGCCGATTTTCCGGGCGATATTCAGGTAGAGGGCGGAATGCGCTGCGCCCCCGGAAATGGCGATGATCGGCAGGCGGGGCTGCTCCTTGTGCAGGATGGTGATGGTCTCGACTCCTTCCTGCACTGGCATGATCAAGTCGGTGATCACGACGTCGAAGGTCGAAACGCGGGCCAGTTCGACCCCGGCACGCCCGTCGGCTGCCTGCACCACGTCGTGACCTTCGAGCCTCAGGGCCTCGGCGGCGACGGAGCGCAGCAATTCATTGTCATCGATGAACAGGAGGCGGGCCATGGTGATGGGGGGCGGTCCTAGCTCTTGCGCATGGGGAAGGGCGCGGCGGTCCGGCCGGTGTGGTGGCGCCAGAACCAGCGGGCCATCGCCGGCAGCAGAAAGATGGCCCCGGCCATGTTGACGAGGAACATGAAGGTGAGCAGCAGGCCCATGTCGGCCTGAAACTTGAGGTTGGAAAACACCCATGAACTGACGCCGATCGCCAGGGTCAGGCCGGTGAAGACCACCGCGGCCCCCGCGTCCTTCAAGGCGGCAAACATCGCATCCTCGAAGTACTCGCCGGCCTTCAGGTCGGCATGCAACCGGGCAAAAATATAGATGCCGTAATCGACCCCGATGCCCACTCCCAGGGCGACGACGGGCAGCGTCGAGGTCTTCAACCCGATCTCGAGGAAGGCCATGAGCGCGTAGGCGAGATAGCTGACAATCGCCAGCGGGACGACGATGCAAAGGGCGGCCCGGATCGAGCGGAACGCGATCAGGCAGAGGGTGATGACGGCGCCAAAGACCCAGAAAAGGATGGGTTTCTCGGCGGCGGCGACGACCTCGTTGGTGGCCGCCATCACGCCGGCGTTGCCGCTGGCGAGGCGGAATGTGGCCTTGGACGACGGATGCGTGGCGGCGAACGCCTTCACCGCGTCGGTGACGGCCCGCAGGGTCTCGGCCTTGTGATCGGCGAGAAAGATCATGATGGGCATCGCACTGGAGTTGGCATTGAGCAAACCGGTGGCGGTCTCAATGGGCGAAACGACCTGCGCGAGCGTGCTCGGGTTGCGCGGCAGGATGCGCCACTTGAGCGAGCCCTCGCTGTAGCCGGAGTTCACGATCTTGGCCACGGACGGGAGCGAAAGCACGGACTGCACGCCGGCGATCTCCCGGATCTGACCCTCGAATTCGTCCATGAGCGTGACGACCTCGTAGTCAACGCTGCCGTCGGGGATGGTTTCGACGATGACCGAGAGGATGTCGATCCCGATGCTGAACTTGGACGTGATGACCCGGGTGTCGCGATTGTAGCGCGAGTTGGTCCGCAGTTCCGGCACCCCGGCGTGGGTGTCGCCGATGCGCACGGCGGAGCTGCGATAAAACCCCCAGGCGCCGAGGGCGAAGGAGCCCACGATGATGGCCATCGACGGGGCCGGCTTCATGCCGCGGGCCAGTTTCTCCCACAGGGCGTCGCCCATGGCGCGCCGCGCCGCCACCCAGACGGCGTAGCTCGGGGGCAGGCGCAGATAGGAAAGCAGCAGCGGCAGCAGGAAGAAATTCGTGATCGAGATCACGCTGACTCCGAGGCTCGCCGTGATGGCGAGTTCCTGAATGGTGGGAATCTTGATCACCAGCATGGTGATGAAGCCGACCGTATCGGTGAGCAGCGCCACGATGCCGGGGACGATGAGCTGCATGAAGGCCGCGCGGGCGGCGGTCGGGCCGTCATGCCCCTTGAACATCTCGTTGCGGAAGGTGCAGATCTTCTGCACGCCGTGGCTCACGCCGATCGCAAAGACCAGGAACGGCACCAGCATCGAAAACGGGTCCATCCCGTACCCGAGGAGGGTGAGTGCCCCCAGCTGCCAGACCACCGCCACGAGCGAGCACACGATGGGCGCCGCGGCCAGTTTCCAGCGCCCGGCATAGTTCCAGACCAGCAGGGTGGTGACCAGAATCGAGACGCCAAACAGCGTCAATACGCCGAGCGCGCCGTCGCCGACATCGCCGATGACCTTCGCAAATCCGATGATATGGACGCGAATCGTCCCGCCCGACTCCTGTTCAATCCGCTGCCGGATCCGTTCGAGGGCGTCGGCCACGACCTGGTAGTCGATTTTTTCCCCGGTCGTGGGATTGGTCTCGAGCAATTGCGCGCTGACGATCGCCCCGGTGAAGTCGTTGGCGACCAGTTGGCCGAGCCGCCCCGACTTGATGATGTTCTCGCGGACGCGCCGGAGGGACTCAGCCGAGTAGTCGAAGTCGGCCGGGATGACGTTGCCCCCCGAGAAACCATCCTCGACCACCTCGATATAACGCACGTTGGGCGTGAAGAGCGACTGGACCTGCGGGCGATCGACCGCCGGGAGAAACGTGACTTCATCGGTCGCCCGCCTGAGCTCGGTGAAAAATTCCGGGGTGAAGATGTCGCCCTGCCGGACCATGAGCGCGACCAGCACGCGATTGGCGCCGCCGAACTCGCGCTGGTACTGGGTGAAGGTGCGGATGTAGGGGTGGTCGCGGGGCAGGGTCTTGTCGAAGCTGGCATCGACGCGCAGTCCGAGGGCGAACCACGTCATGAGACCCGTGAGCAGGGCGAAGCCCGCGAGCAGCGGCCCGCGGAACCGGAACATCCAGACCGTGAACTTTTCGAGCACGGTCATGCGGCGGACGGGCCCGGGCGGAGGGAGTTTGGGGTGGGCCGCGGCTTCATTCGCCATGGGTCCGATGCCCCGGAGCCTGCTCCGGCTGGGATAGGTGGAGGAGCGGCTTCACGCCGCGAAGATTCCACGCATCGCGGCGTAAAGTCTCCTACGGTGGGTGGTGAAGAGACGCGCATGTTGGTATGGTCTAATTGCTCCGAAGCTATGTTTACGGCAGCGGCAGCACGGTGGCGCCGGCTTCCCCGAGGGCGAGGAACCGACGGTCGGGCAGCTCGATCATCTCGGCAATGCCCGTCGCAAGGGCGGTGGGGGCGGGGGAAAACGTCTTCCCGTAATCGCGGCTCACGAGCAGCGTGCGGGCCTGGCCGGCGAGGAGGAGGTGATTGCTGCGCAATTGGAGACCGGCGGCCAGCAGTTCCGGGGGCTCGGTCGTCACCGGCTGCCACGACAGCCCATCATCGATCGAGCGGAAGACATGCCCCCGCAGCCCGTACGCGATCAAGGTGCGCTGATCCAGCGGCATGATGCCGTAGAACGAACCGGTGTAGTTCGCGTGCAAGGCGGTCCAGGTGCCGCCCTGGTCGATCGACCGCAGCAGCGTGCCGGCCTCGCCCGCCAGGTACAGCGTGCCGGTGGGACCCTGGGAAATCCGGTTGAGATGGGAATCCTGCTCGCGGATCTTGCGGCGGAGCCAGGTGCCGCCGCCGTCGGCGGTGGCGCAATACAGGCCGTAGGCGCCCACGGCGATGGCGTGCCGTTCGTCGAGGGCCAGGACATCGAGGAAGGAGTCCTGCAGGTTCTCGCCCTGATATTGCCGGACCCAGGTGCGCCCGGCGTCGCGGGTGGCCAGGATGATGGCATCGTGCCCGACCGCCCACCCTGTTTGCACCGGCCGTGGGGGGGCCGTGGGGGAAAAGCTGATCCCCGTGAGCGCGGCGCGGGTGGGTGAGGCCGCGCGCTGCCATGTTGCGGCTTCATCCGTGGAGAAGAGGATGGTGCCCCGTTCCCCAACGACGACGAGGGTGTCGCCGGCGCGGGCGCCATCGAGCAGGAGCATGCGGGGCCAGGCCGCCGGTCCCGGGGAGGCCGGGGCGGCGGCCCGGAGCGAAACCAAGCCGAGCCACCCCGTGGCGGCCACTCCGAGCGCAGCGAGGAATCCACTACGAAGGGCGCGGCGCATCAACGGGGTGGACGTTGGACCGGGGTGGGTCGTCGCGGGAGAGCGGGGATGAAATCCGACCGGGACAATCGGCCGACGGGTTTCGTCGGATCAACGCAGACCCTCGCGGCGCAGCGAGTCGGGGGTGAAATCGGCCGGAGTCCGCTTGATACTGAAGTCGTACATCGCGTTTTCGTTGTCGAGACCGATGGCGAGATAGCGGCCGTTCTGGAGATCGACGTGCACTTCGAGGGTGCTCCAGAAGCACTGGGCGTCGTAATAATTGATGCAATGCGCCTCCGAAACGCGCCACATCTGGCCGCGGCCGTCGTATTGGTCGGCGGCCAGGATCTGCCAGGAATCCTCGTCGAGGTAGAAGGTGCGCCGGCTGTAGAGGTGCGAGGTGCCGGGTTTCAGCTTCGCCTCGACGACCCAGACGCGGTGCAACTCGTAGCGGGCGAGGTCCTGGTTGGGGTGCAGCGGCTTCAGGATGTCGGAGTCCTTGAGCTTGTCACTGTGCAGGCGGTAGGAATTGTACGGCATGATCATCTCCTTCTTGCCGACCAGGGTCCATTCGTAGCGATCCGGAGCGCCGTTGAACATATCGAATTGATCGGTGGTGCGCTGCCCATCCGCGGCCGTGCCGGGGTTGTCGTAGGCGACGTTGGGGGCCCGCGTCACCCGCCGGCGGCCGGCGTTGTACACCCAGGCGCGCCGCGGTTCCTTCACCTGATCCAACGTCTCCTGGGCGAGAAGAATCGTGCCGGCGAGGCGGGCCGGGGCGATCACGTTTTGCTTGAAGTAGACCAGGGTGTTGCTGGCTTCGAGTTCCTTGGCGGTGAGGTCGGACCGCGCGTAGTTGAAGAGAAACTCGTCCTCGAACTTCACCAGTTGGTAGCCGCCGCCACGCTCGACGGCGGCCTGGTCGATGTGCCGGGTGGCGGCCACGCCGCGGTACCGGGTGAGGAAATTCCAGACGACCTCGAGTCCATTCTGCGGGATCGGAAAGGGCACGCCGACGATGGCCCCGCTGATCCCGTTGCCGTTGGAGATCAGCCGGGCCGACGTGGCGTTTTGCCGGGTGGCGTCGTACACCCGTTGCGGATTGGAGGCGCTCCGCCGGGTGGGGTAGACGACCAGCTTGTAGCTGGGGTAGGCCTTGAGCACCGCCAGTTGCCCGGCGGTCAGCTGGCCCGCGTACTGCGCCGCATTGGCCGCGGTGATGGTGTGCAGCGGTTGGTCGGCGGCGAAGGGATCGGGATGGTGATCGCCGGGCTTGTAACCGGCCGGGGCGGTCGTGATGCCGCCGGTCCAGGCGGGAATCGAGCCGTCGGCATTGCCCTTGGTCTCGGCCCCGAGCGGGGTGAGATCCTGGCCCAGACGGGAGGCGTCGGCCGCACCAGCGGCGGTCGCGAGGAGGAGAAGGAGGGAAGCAAGCGAGGGTGTTTTCATTTCGGCAGGGGGCACCGCGTTAGAAGGAGAATTTCACCGTGGTCGCGAAGTAGTCGCGATCGGAGAGGAGGTTGTAGCGGCCGGCGCCGGAGAAGTTGACGTAACGCAGTTCATACGACCAGGCGTTGCGGTAGGTGAATTCCAGCGAGAGGTTGAGGCTGCGGCGCCCCTCGATGAAATTGCCCACCGGCAGCGGCGTGTTGCCGCGCACGTCGTGGGTGTAGGCGACGGTCGGCTGCAGGTTCACGTTCGGCAGGATGTTGTTGTAGTCGAGGCGGGCGAGCACCTGGTAGCCGCACGAGAAACTGTCGGCGAAGGCGCTGTCCGGCGTGGCCGTGAATTGCGGGAAACCGGCGCCGTTCATCCCGGCCTGGGAGCCGCCGGTGAAGGTGCCCGACCCGTCGTAGCGCAGGACCGACTTTGAGGGCAGGTTGGCCCAGACGCCGCCGACCTCGCCCAGGAGCAGGAATTGTTGGGCCCCGAGCATCGGGCCGAAGACCTTGGTGACGGTGGATTGGGCGGTCCAGACCCGGTGCTTGCGGTAGCCGGAGACCTCGCGGCCATACTGGCCGAGGTAGTTGCCGAGTTGGTTGTTGGCCCCGAATTGCGGCGCGAGGGTGGAGAGCGCGGCAAAGAGCAGTTCCACGTCGTCGACCTGCAACGGCAGGTCGTTCTTGACGGAAAACTCGCCCTGCCAGGAGATGCCGCTGCGGCCGATCGAGGTGTTGAAGCTGGCGCCGAAGCCATTCACGCCCTCGACATATTCGGTGAAGTACCGGCCGGTGGCGGCGGCGGTGAGCAGCGCGATTTGCTGGGCCCCGGCGATGGCGGCCTTGATGGTGGGGCTTTGCAGCGTGGCGATTTCCACCGGGGTGAGGGTGGCCGGGGCGACGGCCGACTTCACGATCATCTGGAAGATCGCCGCCGCCTGCGGGCCGGCCTGGGCGGCGGAAAGGCCACCCCGCATGAAGGCGGCGGTGAGCGGGCCGGTCAGATTGGTGTCGACCGCGATCGTCGGGGTGCGGGCGCTGATGACCGGCGAGCGGTTGTTGTAGTGCGCGTAGTAGAGGCCGAATTCGGTGTTGTTGAGCCCCGGGGCGAGGATGCGGGTGGCGAGGCCGTATTGGTTGAAGTTGCCGCCATCGCGATCCTTGTCGCGGGGGATGCCCCCGATGGTGCTGCCGAGGTCGGCGACGCTGCCGAAGCCCAGCCAGACGTTGCTGCCGCCGCGCGTGGCAAAGTCATTCGTCGAGAAATACGTGCCCGCCGGCTCCAGCTCGTTGCGGCGGAATTCGAGCAGCCAGAACGGTTCGACGGTGACGTTAGGGGTGAGGCCGATGGAGGCTTTGATCATGTTCACCGGCAGGAGCGCCTCCTTGAGCTCCGAGCCCGGAGCGCGCAACTTGGAGAGGTCGGCGGAGTTCACGATGTTCACGCCGTTCGGAATGAATGTGCTCTCGCCGAGGCTGAGCACCTGGCGGCCGATGCGCAGGTCGAAGGGCATGTCGCCCGCAACGTCGAATTGCACCCGTCCGTAAAGATCCAGCAATTGGGCGCCGTTGACCACGCGATCCTTGGCCTGATCGGAGAGTGGGGTGCGGACGGTGTCGTCGGCCTTGAAGTCGTGGTACCAATAGCCGCGGGCGAGCGCGCCAAAGTTGCGGTAATGGACCTCGAGGTCGTGGTTACCCTTCAGCACCTCGGAAACCCAGCCTTTCCCGTAGTTCAGGTTGCCGTCGTCGGTGTTGACCGAATTTTGCGTGCCGGCGACGCCGCCAAACGTGTTTGAAGTCCCGTAGAAGTCCGGGTTCGGATCTTTCAGCCGGTAAAGGCCGCCGAAGGACAGCGTGGAATCGAAGCTGCCCTTGAGTTCGCCGTTGGAGAACTGGATCGCAAACGAGGGAGGCGCGGCGAGGGCAAATCCCAAGGCGAGGCTCAGGAGGTGAATCGGACCGGGGCGTGCACGAGTGGTCAGGAGGTCATTCATGGGGGTTGGTAAGCTCTGCTTTCTGACGCCGGTGCAAGCAAACTGGTTGGTCACCCCGGCGCTGAGAACAGGTTTTAGCGTCGGCTAAGACACAGGCGGTTCTCTGGGGGAGCAAGTGTGAATGTGTCGGGCCGGTCGGGGGCGGTGCCTCATCTGTCCTTTGGCGGTGACGCCTCTGGGAGTAGCGCCGCGTCTCTGACCGGCGGGCGCCAGTCGAAGACTGGCGCTACGGGAAGGACCGGGCTCAATGCCACCGTCAACCTGGAGATGCGCTCGTCGAGGGGCGGCGGCGGCAAAGTGCGCCTGCGGCTTTGACGCGCCGCCGATTTGCGCAACCCTGCTCGTGGACCATGCACGCCGCCACCCACATTCACATCAAAGGCGCGCGGGAGCACAACTTGAAGAATCTCGAGTTGCGCATCCCGCGGGGCAAGCTCGTGGTCGTCACGGGCCCGAGCGGCTCGGGCAAATCGTCACTGGCCTTCGACACCCTCTACGCGGAGGGCTACCGGAAATACATCGAGTCACTCAGCGCTTCCGCCCGCGCCGTACTGGACCTGTTGAAACGGCCGGATGTGGATTTCATCCACGGCTTGTCGCCGGTCCTGGCGATCGAGCAACGCACGGGGGCGGGAGGTCCCCGCAGCACGATTGCTACCGCCACCGAGATTGCCGACTACGCCCGGTTGCTGTGGGCGCTCGTAGGGGTGCCCCTTTGCCCGAAGGATGGGGGCCGCGTCGTGCAACGCTCGCTGGATGACAATGTGCAGCGGGTGCTCGCGGAGTGTGCCGGCGAACGCGTGATGCTCCTGGCGCCATGCCTGCGGGCGAAGCCCAGCGTGCTGCGCGAGGAATTGCCGCGGTTGCGCCAACGGGGTTTCCAGCGAATCCGCCTCGACGGCGGGGAGATCAAGAACCTCGACGACGCGCAGGTGCTGCCCCCCGGCGCCGGCACGCGCGAACTGGCCGTGGATCTCGTGGTGGACCGGCTGGTCGCTACCGTCGACCAACGCAGCCGCCTGGCGGATTCCCTGGAACTGGCGTTTCGCGAGGGCCGGGACCGCGCGGTGGTCCTGGCGCAGCGCACGGCGGAGGCGCCGTGGCGCGAGGTGCACCTCAGCCAATCCCTGGCGTGCGAGGTGTGCGGCGACATCTTCGCCAAGCTGATGCCGCGGCATTTCTCCTTCGGCCATCGGGAGGGCGCCTGTCCCACCTGCGACGGGATCGGGCGCAAGCTGCGCTTTGTGCCCGAGCTCATCGTGGCCGCTCCGGAGAAATCGGTGCGGGAGGGAGCGCTCAAGCCCTGGCGCATCGGCGGAAAAAATCTCATCATCAAACACAACGCGCTGCTCAAGCAGCTGGCGGAGCAATTGCCGTTCGACCCCGATGTGCCGTGGCAGCAACTGCCCGCGGCCACCCGTGAGGTCATCCTGCGCGGGGCGGGGGAGCGGCAGTTCGCCTTCAAGCTGCGGCGCATGCGCGAGGCCAAGGCCATGCCGTTTGCCGGGGTCATCGCCGATCTGGAGGAAAGTTTCCGCCACACCGCCAGCGACGGGTTTCGGGCGCGGCTGACGACCTTCATGGTGAGCGGGGAGTGTCCGGAGTGCCGTGGCACCCGCCTCAACGCTCGCAGCGGGGCGGTGCGCGTGGCGGAGAAGACGTTTCCCGAATTCATGGCCCTCGACGTCGCCGCGGCCCAGGCGTTCGCCCGCGACCTGGTCGCGACCCACGGCGACAATCCGGCGTTGCGCGAGGTCGTGACCGGGGTGGAGCAGCGGCTGCACTTCCTGCTCGAGACCGGGTTGGGCTATCTGACACTGGAGCGGGACTACGGCACCTTGTCCGGCGGCGAAGCCCAGCGCGTGCGCCTGGCCACCCAACTCGGCATGGGGTTGGTCGGGGTCATCTATGTGCTCGACGAGCCGAGCGTCGGCTTGCACGCGCACGACAACCAGAAACTCCTCGACACCCTGGTCGCCCTGCGGGATCGCGGCAACACCGTCGTGGTCGTCGAGCACGACGAGGACACGATGCGTCTCGCCGACGAGATCATCGAACTCGGTCCGGAGGCCGGCGTCGAGGGCGGCCAGATTCTGTTCCAGGGGACGCCGGCGGCCTGCATGGCCCTGCCGGCGAAGGTCTCGCGCACCGGTCCCTACCTGGCCCGGAAACTCGGCGTGGTGCGCGACGCGAAGCCGAAAAAACCGGATGGCGCCTGGCTCACGGTGCGGGAGGCCCGGGCCAACAACCTCCGCGGGATCGATGTCGCGTTTCCGGTCGGTCTCCTCACGTGCGTGACCGGCGTGAGCGGCTCCGGCAAGAGCACGCTGGTCCTCGACATCCTGGCCGCCCAGGCCGCCCGCAAACTCAACGGGGCGAAATCGCTCGCGGCGAAACACCGTCACATCGAGAACCTCGATTTCTTCGAAAAGCTGGTGCAGGTCGACCAGGAGCCCATTGGGCGCAGCCCGCGCTCGAACCCGGCGAGTTACGTCGATCTGCTCCCCTTGCTGCGGGATCTGTACGCCCAGGTGCCGCTGGCGAAGGTGCGCGGCTACAAGCCGAGCCGTTTCTCCTTCAACGTCCGCGGCGGCCGCTGTGAGCGTTGTCAGGGCGACGGGGCGATCAAACTCGACATGCAGTTCATGCCCGACGCCTACGCGCCGTGCCCCAGCTGCGGCGGGCGGCGTTTTAACCGCGAGACCCTCGAGATCCTCTTTCACGGCAAGTCGATCGCCGACGTGCTGGACCTGACGGTGCGCGAGGCCGTGCGGCTGTTTCGCAACATCCCGCGCGTGGTCGACAAGCTCGAGACCCTCGAGGCCGTCGGCCTGGGCTACCTCACGCTGGGGCAGTCGGCCGTGACGCTCTCCGGCGGGGAGGCGCAGCGCATCAAGCTCTCCCTCGAACTCAGCAAACGCCAGCAGGGCTCGACCCTGTACATCCTCGACGAGCCGACGACCGGCCTGCACTGGAGCGACATCCAGAAACTGATGGATCTGCTCTTCAAGCTGCGCGATGCCGGCAACACCATCATCGTGATCGAGCACAACCTCGACGTGATCAACCTGGCCGACTGGGTCATCGATTTGGGGCCGGGCGGCGGGCGGGCGGGCGGAGAGTTGATCTATGCCGGCTCGCGCGGCGGCATCGAGGCGTGCGCGGGTTCCCGCACCGGCACGGCGCTCCAGCGCTGGTCGGCGCGGGCGGCCCCCGCTTGAGACATTTTACCGTTAGGAAACTGAATCTTCCGGGGGGGGCGGGC
>JBBRWR010000004.1:0-158088 GCA_038249085.1 Opitutales bacterium | reverse complement strand
CGCCAGCGGCGCCACCGTTAACCTCTCCACCACCAACACCCACAACTTCGACGGCCACGCCATCATCAACCACGGCACCATCAATTGGAGTGCGGGTAACTTCCTCGCCAGCCAGGGCGGCACCTTCGTCAACCACGCCACCTTTAACGACTCCTCCACCGGCGTCGTTGGCGCCACCGGCACCGGCGGCACCACCATGACCTTCACCAACGCCGGCACCTACGTGAAGAGTTCCGCCAGCACGACCTCCGTGCAGGTGCCGTTCACCAACTCCGGCACGCTGATCGCCCAGGCCGGCACCCTCGCCTTCACGACCACGTTCACCAACACTGGAGGCACCCTCGTCGCCGCCGGTGGCAACTTCGCCTTCAGCAGTGGCCTCGACGTCGGCACCGGCACCCTTGGCGGCACCGGCACGATCACCGGCAATGTCACCGCCGGCGGCCTCGTCTCCCCCGGCAACTCGACCGGCCAGCTCAATATCGCCGGCAATCTCACCCTGCTCAACACCAGCACCACCCTCTTCGAACTCGGCGGCACGACCCAGGGCACCGCTTACGATTTTCTCCATGTCAGCGGCAACGCCGCCCTCGACGGCACCCTCCAGCTGAAGTTCGTCAACTCCTTCCAGTCGGCTGTGGCGCCCACCGACACCTTCACCCTCCTCACTTCCGCCGCTTCCACCGGGGCCTTCCTCAATGCCCCCGCCAGCGGCCTGCGCATCTTCACCACGGATGGTTTCGGCTCCTTCGAGGTCAATTATTCCGCCACCGCCTTCACGCTTTCCAACTTCCTCGTGGTGCCCGTGCCTGAACCTTCCACCTGGTCCCTCCTGATCGCGGGCGGCCTCATTCTGGCGATCCAGGTCCGGCGGCGCCGCACGCCATGGTGAACTGTTCTTGAATCGCAGGCGGATCCATTCCCCGTGGCTTGCCACGTTCCTTCCCGCGACTCCACGAGCCCGATCCCCGCGGCGGTCGCCTGACCTTGATGCCCCGAGGCTTGCCTCGGGGTGGCCAAGCGAAGGGCGAGTGTTCTCTCCGCCGGCCTTGCGATCGGTCGCAAACTTGGGATTTCGTCGGAACAGCCGCTTCACCTCCCCCGCCATGCCCAAATCTTCTCCTCCGAATCTCCCCGCCACCGACGAAATCCTCTCCCGCCTGGACCGCGCCCGGGCGTGGGTCGTCACGTTGCGCAGCCGCTTCAAGACGATCATCCTCGGCACCACCTCCGCCACCGGCGAACCCGACGCTTCGGTGGCCGGCGCCATCCTGGCCACCGACGGCTCCTTTCGCATCTTCGTCAGCGGACTCGCCGTGCACACCCGCCATCTGCTGGCGACCGGCCGCGCCAGTGTCCTGCTGGTCGAGGACGAAGCCGCCTGCGCGCAACCGCTCGCCCGACGGCGCCTCACCTTTCCGTGCACCGTCGAGCCCGTCGCCCGCGAAGACCCCGACTTCGCCGTTTCCACCCGCGCCCTCCGCGAAAAACTCGGGCCCGCCTTCGATCTGCTGCTCAATCTGGGCGACTTTCAACTGCTCCGCCTCATCCCGCAAAGCGGTCGCCTCGTGGCCGGTTTCGGCGAGACCTACGACGTGGATCCCCGCGACTGGACCCGGCTCTCCCCACCCGCCCGGCGCGGTGGCTGAACCCTGGCGGGACCTTTGCGCCGCGGGCGCGTGGGCGCGGTGCCGTTCAGGGGTGGTGTCCGATCGCCCGGCTGGTGCGGTGCCGGGCGCGATACGCATAGGGGCTCTCCCGGGTCTCACGCCGAAACGCGACGCTCAGGTAACTCGCATCGTTGAAACCCGCCAGCTCGGCCACCACGGCAATCGAAACCTCGCTCTCCGCCAGCAGGTGCTTCGCCCGTTCGATCCGTTGCTGCACAATCTGTCGGTGCGGCGAGTGGCCGAGCGTCGCCTGGAATTTCCGCTCGAGCAGCGTCCGCGACATCGGCACCGCCCGCAGCACATCGCTCACGTCGATCCCTTCCGCCACGTGTTCCCGGATAAAACGCAGCGCGGCCGCCACCCGCGGGTCGGTCACCGACACCACGTCGGTCGACTGCCGCTCCACCACCCGCACCGGCTCGACATAGCTCGTGCGCGATTCGGGGCGCTCCCCTCGCATCATCCGCGCCAGCATCACGGCCGCCTCGTACCCCGTGCGGCGCGCATTGGGCTGCACACTGCTCAACGGCGGCGTGCAGAGATCACACAGCACCTCGTCGTTATCCACCCCGATTACCGCGATCTCGTCGGGCACCACCCAGCCCCGCAGCTGACACGCCTCCAGCACGTGCTGCGCCCGCCCGTCATAACACGCAAACACCCCGAGAGGCCGCGGCTGCCGCTCCAGCCACTCCGCCATCGCCCGAATCTCGGCGTCCGACCCCCGGCGGAGTCCGCTCCGGCGGGTCCGGCCAAACACCGCGCACGTGTGTCCGGCCACCGTGAGCGCCGCCGTGAATTCGACGCCGCGCTGCCGGGCCCAGAGGAATTGCGCATCGTCGAAATACGCAAAGTGCCTGAACCCCTTGCCCAGCAGATGCTGCGCCGCCAGCCGCGCCACCGCGCCATTGTCGACGCTCACCCGCGGGAACTCCGACACAAACCGTTCCGCACTGACGTCGACCACCGGGAGCCGCGTGCGCCGGAGGGCCGCGGCGATGGCCGGCGAGTCCACCCGCGCGATGAGGCCGTCGCCCTGCCAGCCGCCCAGCCACGAGGGCAGCGGTGCCAGCCGCGCCTGCTCGCTGAAACGGATCGCCCAGCGCTCCCCCGTGAGCGTCCAGTCGCGCACCCCGTAAAGCAAATCGCGGCCATAGCGATTCGACGTCTCGATCAACAACGCGACCTTCTTCACGGCCCCTCCCTTCCGCCGGTCATCGTGTCACCTATTAGGTGACACAAAAAACCTCCCCGCGCCGGGGAAACCGGGAGGGCAGTGACAAGAAATCGGGTGAACATCGGCGAGACTGCACGGCGCCCGGTGCAAGAAATCAAAAGAAATGTGGGGAACTTTGTTACCCAGCCAACCCGCCGATCCGCTACACTCACTCCCGCGACCCCCCGGTTTCCCTCTCTGCCGTTGCTTCTTTCTTTCGTTTTCCGTCCCACCCTCCCCTCACCTCCCATGAAAAAATCCCGCCAGCACTTTCCTTCCGTCCCGACGATTGCCTTCGAAGGCCCCCAGAGCACCGAACCGCTCGCCTTCCACCACTACAACCCCGATGAGGTCATCGACGGCCAGACGATGGCCGCGCATCTGCGTTTCTCCATCGCCTATTGGCATTCGTTCCGGGGCACGGGTTCCGATCCCTTTGGCCCCGGCACGATCGTCCGCCCCTGGGAGCGCGGCAAGGATCCCGTCTCCGTCGCCAAGGTGCGCATGGACGCCGCCTTCGAATTCTTCCAGAAGATCCGCGCCCCGTTCTACTGTTTTCATGATCGCGACATCGCCCCCGAGGGTCGCACCCTGGCCGAGTCCAACCGCAACCTCGATGCGATCGTGGCCCACGCCTACGATCTGCAGCAGGCGACCGGCGTGAAGCTCCTGTGGGGCACGGCCAACCTCTTCTCGCATCCGCGCTACCTGGGCGGCGCCGCGACCAACCCCGACGCCCACGTGTTCGCCTATGCCGCCGCCCAGGTGAAGAAGGCGCTCGAAGTCACCAAGCAGCTCGGCGGCGAGAACTACGTCTTCTGGGGCGGTCGCGAGGGCTACGAGACGCTCCTCAACACCAACCTCAAGCGCGAACAGGATCATCTGGCCGCCTTCCTGCACCTCGCCGTCGACCACGCCCGCTCGATTGGCTTCAAGGGCCAGTTCCTCATCGAGCCGAAACCCAAGGAGCCGACCAAGCACCAGTACGACTTCGACGTGGCCAGCGGGATCGCCTTCCTCCGCACCTACGGCCTCGAGCAGCACTTCAAGTTCAACATCGAGACCAATCACGCCACGCTCGCGGGGCACTCGTTCCAGCATGAAATCGAGGTCGCCGCCGCCCAGGGCATGCTCGGTTCGATCGACGCCAACAGCGGCGATCTGCTCCTCGGCTGGGACACCGACCAGTTCAACACCGACGTGCGCGAACTCACGCTCGCCATGACCTCAATCCTGCGCGCCGGCGGTCTCGGCCGCGGCGGCTTCAACTTCGACGCCAAGCTGCGCCGTCCCTCCATCGATCCCGAGGATCTGTTCCACGCCCACATTGGCGGCATGGATGCCTACGCGCTGGCGTTCAAGCTCGCGCGCCGGATCCTGGCCGACGGCAAATTCGAGCAATTGGTGCGGGAGCGCTACGCCAGCTACGACACCGGCTTCGGCCGCGAGATCGAGACCGGCCGCGTCAGCTTCCGCCAATTGGATAAGCTCGTCCACACCAAGCTGGGCGAACCGGCCCCGCGTTCCGGCCGGCAGGAGTACCTCGAAAACCTGCTGATGCACTACCTGCACGGCTGAAAATCAAACTGGTCTGCCCGACCTGACCTCCGCTTTTTGTCCTTCGATGTCCCTTCCGCGAAACGTAGTCGACCTCGCAAAGTTCAATCCGGATTCAAAACTTCCCTTCGAACTGCGGCCGGAGGATTTCCAACTGGCGATGCAGGATGCCTACGATTTCTTCTTCGACGTAAACTCGCACCTCTCCGGAAGAGGTCTGCGACGGCTCGACGACATGCTGCGCCCGGCAATCATGTCGGGGGTCCTGTCGGACATGCTCACCGCAAGCCTGGCCAAACACTCACGCACTCTCGCAGAAAACAATTATCCGAACGGACACCCTGACCTTATTGTGCGCGGCCTCTACGTGAATGACAGTGTCAAGGCCGGCACCGAAGGTGTGGAGATCAAGACAACGCGAAAATCGGGTGGCGCCGTCGATACGCACGGCGCGCGCGACCAGTGGATGGGTGTTTTTGTCTACGAAATCGACAACGAGTCAGAACCCGCGGTCACCCGCCAGCCGATGCGATTCACCGAAATTTATCTCGGTCAGGTCACGGTGGAGGATTTCCGCAAGAACGCCCGCGGCGAACTCGGCACCCGCACTGCCACGCTGCACAAAGACGGAATCCGCAAACTTCGCGATCATTGGGTCTATCGCACCTGATCACTTCCTTCCACTCGCAACGCGGCGAGCTTGGGTACTGCCGCGCTCCCCACGGAAAAATATTCTACGTCCTTTTCCACCCCGATACTCGCATAACCGACGGCTTCAGCTGCGGCGAGGGTCGAGCCCGCCCCGGCGAACGGATCGAGAATCACACCTTCGCCGAGCGGCAGCACCGCCCGAACGACCTGCCGGAGGAAAGCCTGCGGTTTCAAGCTCGGATGCGGCGCCAGTGCCCGCTCGGAACTCCGGGTCGGAGCGGATTCAATCACGTCGCCGAACGGTCGCGCGGAGGACGGCCGGCGAAAGCCGCCAGTTTTCCATTTTCGCAGATTATCCTGGATGCGTCCCTCCGGTGCTTTGCGGTAAACGAGCCAGGGCTCCCACATCGAACGCGGCATTACGCTCACCCCGGCAAACTCGCGGTGGGCGTGTTTCGGCCGATCGCCGCCGCGCATCGTCATCACGAGCCGGATAAGCTCACCGCGACGCTCCAAACCCGCATCGGCCATCGCTCCGGCAACGATGTGCGAAAGCAGCGGATTGGACGCAACGAGCACGTTTGCACCGGGCACGAGTTTCGGGAGTAGCAGGCGGGTCCACTGATGGAAGAATGACCGCAACTCCTCCAATTGCTCGACCGTCAGCGTCGTGAAGCGTGGCAGCGGCGATCGTTCGTGCCCGTCGAAAGACGGCGGGATCCGCCATACTCCGCCCTGGCCCGCCCGCAGCTTGGCCTGCTGCTCCGGCGCATACTCGTGCAAGCCGTAGGGTGGGTCGGTGACCACCGCGTGAATCGATTCGTTTTCCCGTCGCTCCAGCCAATCCAAACAATCGTCGTGATAAAAAACACTGCGCCCAAACGTGAATGGTTCGTGACGCGCCTCTAATTCGGAGAATACCCGTTGGGCGTGGCCATTCGCCTCGCGCAATCCATAAAGGCCGCGTTCTTCGCACACAAACATGTCCGGCGTGTTTAGGCGCAAGTAGGAGCGGACAGAGGAACCGGGCGTGGGCCCAATCAGACGACTCACACTTTCTTCGATTTCCCGCACGGCAAGGCGGCGGCCGGTGGATTTCAAGACGCACGCAATCGCATCACGAACTTTACCTGGAGCGTTTCTATCCACCGTTTTTCCCATCACCCATCAAATTGACGTCGGGACGTCTTTGTCAATCATACTTGCCCCCATGCCCGAAAAAGCTCCGTGGTCTCCTTGATCTGCCACGCTCCATCCGTGCTCGAATGAGGGCGACGCGCGCACCCTTTCGATCCAACCGCCTCCCGATCCCTCCAACCACCTCGATCGCACCCCGCGCAAGCTTTGGCGCCCGAAGTGAGCTTCGTCCACCTGTTAACCGCCGCGCCAGCGGGCCTCGTTGCGGGCTTGCACCCCGGCCCCACCCCGACACCTGATCACGCCTGTGATCTCCCGAGCGTCGTCCTCTTTCCTGTGGCTCGTCGCGCTGGCCGTGCTGCTTGCGGGTTGCTCCTCCATTTCCACCCGCCAGGTGATCGTCCTCGACTCGTTCCAGCGCTTCTACGTCGAACGGCGCCAGAACGAGAACAACCACCTGGACGAGCTGATCGCCGCCGAGATCCGGCGGTACGGACGCGCAGCCACCTCGGGCCCGTTGACGATGATGCCCGCCAATACGGACGTGCTCGTCACCTACGACGCGCGCTGGACCTGGGACTTCAAGACCTACCTGATCGAACTCGAGATCGAACTCCACACCGTCTTCCCGTCCAAGAAGCTGGCGGACGGCCGCTATTACCAGCCCTCGCTCCGGCCGAAACCTCCGGCCGAGGCCGTGCACGGCATCCTCCGGCCCTTGTTCGGCAAGTGACCGCATCGCCGGGGCTATCCGCCTATCCGCCCCACTTGCGCCGGGAGCGTCCGTCCGCCGGCCAACGCCTCGCCGCCTGTCTTCATCCCGGGGCGACGGGAGGCGACCGGGCGTCGAGGCCGCGCAGCGTCGGTCCCTCGACCCAGCGCGCGGCGATGGTGGTGGTGGTCGGCCACTCGGGCACGCCGACCTCATTGCGCTGCAGTGGCGCGATCAACAACTCAACCGCCCGCCCGCCCGCCACCAACTGTGTATGGAAAGCCCCGTGCGGATCACGCCGGGGTGGTTCGATCAGGTCGACCGCCGCGAGCACCCCGTGAAACGTCGCCCCACGCGAGCGCTGCGGCTCCGACCTCACCGCCGCCGCCAGCGGATTGCGCCGATACCCCGCCGCACGCGCAGCCTGCTGCACCCGCGCCACCGTCGCCGGATCCACCCGGCCCTTGCCGCGCAACGCATCTGAAACGGTCGTGTGCGAAACCCCCAACTCTCGTGCCAGCGAGCGCACGGTGGGGGCGGGATCGGATTTCACACTGACTGTCAGGCACCCGCGCCCGTTGCTTTGGCGAGACCATAATTTTGAGAATGCAGCTGCGTCGCCACCCCTCATTTCGACCAACGCCTGACCCGAGGCCAACCCTGATTACACACCATGAAAACACCCGACCGACCGTTTCATCATCTCGTGACCGCCGCCTTCGCGGCATTGTCGCTTGTGGCCTTCGTCCCCGCTCCCCGCGCCCAAGCCGTCGCTCCCGTCCCCGTCTCCACCACGAGTTCCGAGAAGGCGATCGAACTCTCTCCCTTCACCGTCTCGACCACCAAGGATGTTGGCTATTTCGCGGAAAACACCCTGGCCGGCAGCCGCATCAACACCAACCTCGCCGACCTCGCGGCCTCCGTCACCGTGGTCACCAAGCAGCAGATGGAGGACACCGCCTCGCTCGATATCAACGACATCTTCAAGTACGAGGCCAACACCGAGGGCTCCAGCAGCTACTCGCCCTCCATCGTCGATCGCAACACCGTCAAGGACAGCATCTCCGGCTACTCGTTTGGCAACGATGGCACCACGACGACCAACGCCCAATCCAACCGCATCCGCGGCATGACGGCGCCGGATGCCGCCATGAATAACTTCTCCACCAACAACCGCCTTCCCCTCGACTCCTACAACACCCAGTCGGTGGAGATCAGCCGCGGCCCCAACTCACTCCTCTTCGGCCTCGGCACCCCTTCCGGGGTCGTCAATCAGAGCCTCAGCCAGGCGGCCCTCAACCGCGACAGCAACTCGGTCACGCTGCGCACCGACCAGAACGGCTCGTTCCGCACCTCGCTCGCCGTCAACCGTTCGTTGATCAAGGACAAGCTGGCGGCCTTCGGGGCCTTGCTCTACGACAACCGGCAGTTCGAGCGGAAGCCCTCGCGCGACTTGTACCGGCGCGAGTACGGCGCGATCACCTACAAGCCGTTCCCGAAGACCGTCATTCGCGGCTTCGCGGAAAATTATGAAAACGATGCCAACCGCCCGAATTTCTTCACCCCGCGTGATCAGGTGACCCCCTGGCTGCAATCCGGCCGGCCGGTCTACGACGCGACCACCCGCAGAATCACCATCCTGGATACGAACCGCGTCCTCGGCCCCTATGTCTCGAACGCACTCTCCCCCGGCTACGTTTCCACGGTCAACACGATCCTCGGTGGCAATGCGATCAGCACCCTCACCTCCCCGCTCTACACGCCCGGCATTGTCGCGGATGACGTCGCCCGTCCGGTGCGGATGATCGACAACGGCTCGGTCTGGGGATTCTTCCAGCGCGCGCCCCAATTCTACGCCCCGGCGCAGACCAACCCCGCCACCGCCACCCCGACCGTGACCACGCTCGGCTGGACGCAGAACGATCCCCGCTTCCTCATCTCCGACCGGCTGTGGACCGCTTCCACCAACCTGCCCGCGCCCACCACCTCCATCGGCGGCCGCACCTACACCTACGGCACGTGGAACTGGGCCGGCATCACCGACCCATCGATCTACGACTGGACCAGGTACAACACCGTCCAGCCGAACTTCTCCCGGAGCCGCGCGGCCAATTACAACCTCGAGCTGGAACAGCAAATCCTCCCCAACCTCTTCTTCAGCGCCGGCTGGCTGCGCCAGGATATCGAGGACGTCTCCAACCTCGGCATCGCGCAATTGCAGGGCGCGACCATGGGCATCGACACCAACGTCAAGCTGATCAACGGCTCGCCCAACCCCTACTTCGGCCTGCCCTTCATGTATGAGGGCGCCGGCGGCGGCTTCGACACCTTCTACCAGCCTCAGACCGATGACAATTACCGGGCCATGCTCGCCTACGACCTCGACTTCGGCAAGAACCGCAACTGGACCCATTGGCTCGGCCGCCACCGGCTCCTCGGCTTGTGGCAGGAACAGGATTCGATGCGCGCCGTTGAACGCTGGCGCATGAATTTCGTTGGCGGCGACGCCGATGCGACCCTGCGCTACACCCGCAATCTCGCGCTTAATAATCAGGCGATGTGGAGCGCCACCACCACGACGCGTCACTACTACCTGGCCAGCCCAGGCGACCCGCAGGCCCAGGTTTCCCACTCCGCCGGTTTCTACGGGAACCAAGGCTGGAACCAGCCCTACAACTCCCAGGTGGAGGTCTGGAATTACAACACGGGCCAGTTCCAGCAGGACAACATCATCGAGCAGACGGTCTTCGCCGACAACGGCAGCCGCCGCACCCAACGCGAGGTCAAGGGCACCCAGTTCGCCCTCCAAAGCTACCTCTGGAACGACCGCCTGATCACGACCCTGGGCTGGCGCCAGGACGATTACCGCGCCCGCATCACCACCTCGGGCGCCCTCACCGACATCAACGGCAAGGTCACCGAGCCCGCCCTGGGCATCGACCGGCTCTATGTCGACGGTCGCACCGGCCTCATCAATCACGACGTCGTGATGAGCCGCTGGGCCCGCTGGGACCAACTCTCCGGCAGCACCAAGACCCTCGGCGGAGCCCTGCGGCCCCTCAAGGGCTGGAGGGCCGTCCAGGGCATCGGCGGCGAGGGCTCCCTCGTTTCCGAGTTCCTGCAGAGTCTCACGCTCTACTACAACCAGTCCGATAATTTCAACCCGCCCGCCACCTACCAGACGGATTACTTCTTCAAGCCGCTGGCCAAACCCACCGGCAAGGGCAAAGACGGCGGCTTCGGCTTCAACCTGTTCCAGAACAAGCTCGTCGCCCGCCTCAACTGGTACGAAACTGAAAATCTCAACGAGCGCACCAACGCCGCCAACACCCTGCTCACCCGTCTCGCCTATTCCGATACGACCACCGGCCTCCCGTGGGCCAGTGCCGTCCAGCGCATCCGCAACGGCATCGCCGGCGGCCGCACCCTCAACCAGATCATCTCCGTCACCAACTGGAATACCGACGCCGTCAACAACGTCGCCGACGAGGCCAACCAGCGAAAGATTTACGACTTGATCCAGCTGCCGTATCTCTACTACAGCGGCCTCAGCTCGGGCGCCACCCAGGACAGCAAGTCCAAGGGCGTGGAGGTGCAACTCACGTATAATCCCGTGCGCCACTGGACGATGAAGCTCACGGGTTCGAAGTCGCAGGCGAGCTACACCCATGTCGCCCCGCAATACGACGCCTGGCTGGCCGAGCGCATGCCCAAATGGACCACCAGCAAAGCCCGCGACATTCCGGATTTCACGGACCCCAACACCGGCCGCCTCTGGTCGCTCAAGAACTTCTGGACCGGCTACGGCTACGCCGGCGTCGCCCAGTTTGAAAACAACGACGGCAACACCAGCGCGGAGGCGTATTTCAACAATGTCGTCCAGTCCCAGGTATCCCTGGCGAAGGCGCTTGAGGGCGCCTCCTCCCCGCTCGAGCGCAAATACCACGCCTCCTTCCTCACGAACTTCTCCTTCACCAACGACATGTTCAGCGGCCGCCTCAAGGGCTTCTCGGTCGGCGGCAGCGAACGCTGGGAATCGAAGGCCGCCATCGGCTTCTACGGCAAGGTCGGTGATCCGACGAATTCGCCGACGGTGATCAACCTCAATGATGTCACCCGGCCGATCTACGACGAGGGCAACTATTACACCGACTTTTGGATCGCCTATTCAACCGGAGTCGACCGCGGTCGCATGGGTCTCAAGGTCCAGGTCAATGTGAACAATGTCCTCGAGAACGGACGCCTCATGCCCACCCAGGTGAACTTCGACGGCACGCCGTGGGCCTTCCGCATCATCGACCCACGCCAGGTCATCCTGTCCGCCACGCTCACGTTCTGATTCCCGGGGACGACGACGCCCCCATGCCACTCGAGCCCCCTCCCCCGCGAGGGGGCTCTTTGATGGCCAGCCCCCGGTCTTTGCCTGACTGATCTTTCCATGGCTCCGGCCCTGTCCCGCTCCTGGCTGCGCGCGGCGCTTCTCATCGCGGTCGTGGCGCTCGCCTACGCCAACACCCTGCGCGCCCCCTTTCTATTCGACGACGCCGGCGCCGTCGTGAACAACCCGACCATCCGGAGCCTCACCTCGCTCGCGGTGCTCCATCCGCCGGCCGACGGCAGCACCACGACCGGGCGTCCCGTCGTCAACTTGTCCTACGCGCTCAACTACACGGTGAGCGGCGAAGCGGTCTGGAGCTACCACGCCGCCAACCTCGCGATTCACGCCCTCGCCGCCCTTGCCCTCCTCGGCCTCGTGCGCCGCACGCTCCTCCTCCCGCTGCTCCGCCCCGTTTACGGCCCCCACGCTTCCTCCCTCGCATTCTTTACCGCTCTGCTCTGGGCCCTCCCTCCCCTCCAAACCGAATCCGTCACCTGCATCGCCCAGCGCACCGAGTCCCTCTGCGGCCTTTTCTACCTCCTCACCCTCTACGCCTTCGTCCGCTTCGCCCCATGTCACGTATTAAGTGACAAGGCACCTGCGCCCCTCCCGGAAGTTCGTCACGCATTTAGTGATATCCGGGCTTCACTCCTCCCGGGGGCTTGGCACGCAATCAGTGACAAGAATCCGGGACGCAGCCGGCGGGGCTGGGCGGTCGCCTCGGTGGCGGCCTGCGTCGCAGGCATGGGCACCAAGGAGGTGATGGTCACCGCCCCGCTGGTGGTCTTGCTCTACGACCGCACCTTCGTCGCCGGCAGCTTCGCCGCGGCCTGCCGCCGGCGGCGCCCTTATTACGCCGCCCTGGCCGCAAGCTGGGGGCTTTTGCTCGGGTTGCAGGTTCAGACCGGCGGGGGCCGCGGCGCAGCCGCCGGCTTCGGACGCGGCGTTTCGTCGTGGCATTACCTGCTCACCCAATGCGAGGCGCTGCTCCACTACCTCCGCCTTGCCCTCTGGCCGCACCCGCTGGTTCTGGACTACGGCACGACCGTGGTGCACTCGGTCACCGACGTCTGGTGGCAGGGCAGCCTGATCCTGCTCCTGCTCGCCGGCACCGCCTGGGCGTTGGTGCGGAAACCGGTGGTTGGTTTCATCGGCGCCTGGTTCTTTCTCATCCTCGCACCCAGTTCGAGTATCGTACCCCTGGTGACCCAAACGATCGCCGAACACCGCCTGTACCTGCCCCTCGCCGCCCTCACGCTGGCGGCCGTGGCAGCCGCGCACCTCCGGTTTCCCTGCCCTGCTCCCTGGATCGCCGGCGGCCTGGCGGTGGCCTTGGCCGCGGGCACAGTGGCCCGCAACCGGGACTACCGCGACGCGATTAACATCTGGTCCAGCAGCGTCGCTGCCTATCCTTCCAGCGCCCGTGCCCAAAACAACCTGGGCCAGGCGCTGCAGGAAGCCGGCCACGCGGCCGAGGCCGATGCCCGGTTCGCCCGCGCCGTGGCGCTCGATTCCAGCTACGCCGCTGCCCGCTACAATTGGGGCGTCGCGCTCCTCGCCGGGAACCGCCTCCCGGCGGCGATGGCCCAACTCGAGGCCGCCGTGCAACTCGCGCCGGACCACGCCGACGCCCAGTTCAACCTGGGCAACGCCCTGGTGCGCGCCCAACGCCTGGCCGAGGCGCTCCCGCACTTCGAACGCGCCCTCCAGCTCCGGCCCGCCGCTGATGTCCACTTCAACCTCGGCCTCACCCTGGCCGAACTCAAGCGCGACGCCGCAGCCGAAACGCACCTGCGCGCCGCCCTGCAGTTGGACCCGACCCTGGCGGAGGCCTACTATCAACTGGGACGATTGGCCGAGCGGGGTGGTCGCGGCGATCAGGCGCTGACACCCTACGCCGACACCCTGCGCTACGCGCCGGAGCACACCGGTGCCCACCAACGCCTGGCCCTGCTGCTGGCGCAGCGCGAGGACTTCCCCGCCGCCGCCGGTCATTGCCGCGCCCTTATCCGTATCCATCCTTTCGATGCCGATGCCCACGCCAATCTGGGCAATGTCCTGCTGCTGCAGGGGCAGTCGGCGGCGGCCATCGCCAGCTACGAGGAGGCCCTCCGCCTCCGCCCCGACGATCGGCGCATCCGGGAATCCCTGCGCCTCGCCCGCGAATCCCGGCCGTGACCCCGGCCCCGCGGGTGGCGAACCCCGGCGCATCGTGCGCCCCCTCCGCCGCCACCCCCTGCCGCCCGGCGGATCGGGCGATGGTTCACAGGGCCGCCCGCAAGTCTCCGAGGAAGGCCGCGATGTCGGCGTCCCGCGTGGCCCACGAGCACATCAGCCGGTAGCCGTGCTCCCCGAAAAACTTGTAGAAATGCCAGCCCTTCCCCTGCAGACCCGCCACCGCCCGCGGCGGCAATTCGACAAACACCCCGTTGGCCTCGGTTGGCGCCACCAGCGGACACCCGAGCAGCCGCAGCCCTCCGGCCAGCGCCTGGGCCTGCCGGTTGGCGTGGCCCGCGTGCCGGAGCCACGCCCCGTCGCGCAACACCGCCGCCCACTGCGCGCCGGCGAATCGCATCTTCGATGCCAGCTGGCCCGCCTGCTTGATCCGGTACTCAAATTCCCGGGCCAGCTCGCGGTTGAAAAACACCACGGCTTCGGTCGACAACAGGCCGTTCTTGGTCCCGCCGAGGCACAACACGTCCACCCCCGCCCGCCAGGTGAGGTCCGCCGGCGTCTGGCCCCGGCTGAGGGCGGTCGCCGCGGCGTTGGCGAAACGCGCGCCATCCATCTGCACCCGCAAACCGCACGACCGCGCGAACGCCGCCAGCGCCCCCAGTTCCTCCGGCGTGTAATACGTGCCGAGCTCGGTCGTCTGCGTGAGGGACAGGGCCCGAATCTTGGGAAAGTGGATACCATGTCCGCGCTGCATCGCCGGCTCCAGCCCGGCGGGATGGAGCTTGGCCAGCGCCCCGCTGATCGGCAGGACCTTGCTCCCGCCGGTGAAGAACTCCGGCGCGCCGCATTCGTCTGTTTCGACGTGGGCCAGCTCATGACACAGCACCGCATGGTGGCGCGCGCAGAGCGCCCCCAGCACGACCGCGTTGGCGGCGGTGCCGTTGAAGACAAAGAAAACGTCGCACTCGCGCTCAAAGATCTCCGCGATGCAGCGCTTCGCCTCGGCCGTGTGGGGATCGTCGCCGTAGCTGGCCGTGTGGCCCGCGTTGGCGGCCGTGAGCGCGGCCAGCGCCTCCGGACAGATGCCGGCCGTGTTGTCGCTGGCCAGGGAGAAGTTGGAGGCAAAGCCGGTCATGGTGATTTTCGCGTCTGGCAAAGCGGGAGGCGGATGGTTCTGCTGCAACGCACACGATGGATCCCGCAGACGTCAACCTCTACCTCGTCGGCTTCATGGGCACCGGCAAGAGCACGGTGGGGCGCGCCGTGGCCCAACGCCTGCGCTTTCAGGCGCTCGACAGCGACCATGAGATCGAACGGCAACAGGAGAAAACGATTCCGGAAATCTTTGTCCAGGACGGCGAGGCCGCCTTTCGCGCGCTGGAGCACGCGTTCATTGTCGGCGGCCATCCCGACCGGCGCACCGTCCTGGCCTGCGGCGGCGGCCTCGTGGTGCAGCCCGGCATGCTCGCCCTGCTCCAGACCCGCGGGGTCGTCGTCTGCCTGCACGCCTCCCTTGCGACCGTGCTCGATCGCACGTCCCGCCACCGCAACCGCCCGCTGCTCGCCGTCGAGAATCCCGAGGAACGCATCCGTACGCTCTACGCCGCCCGCGAGGGGATCTACCGGCGATCCGGCACCCTGATCCTCACGGACGCCCGCCCTCTTTCGGAGATCGTGGCCCACGTCGTCCGGGTCTGGCGCCGCGATGCCGCGGACTTCGCCCGGGCGCATGCCTGAGGTGCCGCGCCCCGATCCGATGGCTCCCCGCCAGCAGGAGTTTCGCCAGCGACTCACGACCCTGGGCTTCGACGAGGTGCGCTTCACCACGCTCACCCCGCCGGCGGGTGATCCCCTGCGCGCCTGGCTCGCCGCCGGCTTCCAGGCCGACCTGCACTGGATGGAGCGCACCGCCGACCGGCGCCTGAACCCCGCGCTGGTCCTCCCCGGCGCCCGGTCACTCGTGATGCTGGGCGTGAACTACTGGTCCGACCCGGACCCCACCCCGCCGGCCGCGACCGGCCAGCCCACCTGGGCCCGCTATGCGCTGTATGAAGATTACCACGACACCATCCAGCCCGCCCTCGTCGCCGCCGGGCGACTTCTGGAGGAGATGTACGGCGCCGGGGCCGCCGATTATCGCTCTTATGTGGACACCGGTCCGGTGCTGGAACGGAGCTGGGCGGCGCGCGCCGGCCTCGGCTTCACCGGCAAGAACGCCATGCTCATCTCGCGGCGCCACGGCAACTGGCTCCTGCTGGCCGCCGTGCTCACGCGGGTCGAGTTCGCCCCGGATGCCCCCATCAAGCTCACGGGCCACGCTCAACCCGTCGGCCTGCTCTGTGGCCGCTGCACCCGCTGCCTCGACGCCTGCCCCACGGCCGCGTTTCCCGCGCCCGGGGTCGTCGATGCGCGCCGTTGCGTGTCGTACCAGACCATCGAAAACAAGGGCGTGATTCCACGCGAGCTCCGTCCGGGCATCGGCCGGCGGATCTTCGGCTGCGACGTGTGCCTGGAGGTGTGCCCGTGGAACCGCTTCGCCCGCACCGGCCGGCAACTGCTGCTGGCGGCCCGCCACGACCTCCCGGCGCTGTCCCTCCCCGACCTGCTCACCCTCACGCCGGAGCGTTTTGCCGCGGTCTTTCGCCGCACGCCGATCAAGCGGCTCAAGCTCGTCGGGCTGCTGCGCAACGCCTGCGTGGTCGCCGGCAACACCGGCGACCCCTCCCTGTTGCCGCCCCTCGTCGCGTTGGCGGCCGGACACGCCTCCGCCCTCGTCCGCGCCCACGCGGTCTGGGCCGTGCGGCGGCTGGGCGGAGCGGCGCAACTCGCCGCCGCCCGTGCCCGCGAAGTCGATCCGCTCGTCCACGCCGAATACGACGCGGTGGAGCACCCCGTCACTTGAACGCCGCGCCGAACACCGCCACGGCTGCGGCCGGTGGTCGCACGGGCCGGCCCGAGCGATCGATGAACGCGTGCACCGTGAAACCGGTCGCCAGCAACTCCGCGTCGCGCCGCACCTCATAGTCGAGCCGGATGCGCAGCACCGGTCGTTCCGCCATCCGCGTCACCACCGTGATCGTGTCGTCATAGAGCGCGGGGCGAATGTACTTCGCGGATACCTCCAGCACCGGCAGGCGGTAGCCGTCGGCTTCGAGCTGCCGGTAGGACAAGCCCATCTCCTTCAGCAGGGTCGTCCGCCCGACTTCGAACCACGGCAGGTAGCTGCCATGATAGACAACCCCCATCATGTCGGTCTCGGCGTACCGGACGGCCAGTTGCGTGCGGCTCTCGATCATGCGCCGGTCTCCGCGGGGTGGAAGAGCGCCGCCGCGGACCGCTTCCAGCAATTCTGCAGCGCCCACTCGCGGCCGGCGGCCCCCAGTCGCTGGCGCAGGGCCGCGTCGTGAATCAGTTTCTCAAAGGCGGCCGCCAGTTGCAGCGGTCGCTCCGGCGGCACCAGCAAACCGGTCACGCCCTCCCGCACCGCCTCGGCCACCCCGCCGACATCGTGCGCCACCACCGGCAGGCCATGCGCCGCCGCCTCCAGGTAGACCAGCCCGAAACCCTCGACGCTGCGTCCCCGCTGCTGGCTCGTCATGGCGAAAATATCGGCGCCATCGTAGACTTGCGACAGCTCGTCGTCGGGGAGATTGCCAAAGAAACGCACCGCGAGATCGGGATGCGACGCGGCCGCGACACGCAGGCTCTGCTCGTACCCGCCCTTGCTCTGCGCCCCCACCACCCAGTATTCGAGGTTCGATCGGATCGCGGGCGGCAGCAATTGCAGCGCCTGCAGCGTCAGCAATTGCCCCTTGCGGGGATGCAGCCGGCCGACGGTCAGGATCACCAGTTTCTTTCGTCCCGGGGCCGGCCGCGGCGCAATCACCGCGAAGTCGGATCGCAAGGCCCCCGGCGTCAGGAGAATCTTGTCGTTGGCTTCGGGAAAATGGCTCAACAGCAATTCCTGGGTGTAGTTGCTCAGCGTGCTGACCCGCGTGGCGCGGCGGATGAGCTGGCCCGCCAGCCAGCGCCGGAGCGGGCTGCCGGCAAAGGTCAGGATCTCCGAACCATGAAACGTCAGCACCAGTTGCCGCGGGCGAAAGGCCCGGAAGAACTGCAGCAACATCATCGTCATCATCGGCCCGGGCTCCGGCAGATACACGGTCCCCCGCCGCAGGCTGCGCCGGTGCCGGATGAGTTCCCGGGCCAGTTGCACCTGACAGGTCAGGTCATGCGTCCCCTTGAGGGGCATCCGCCGGATCCGGAACGGCCAGTCGCGCCTTTCGGCCGTCGGCGGGGCAAACTGCGCCCACACCTCGACATCGTACCCCAGGGTCACTGAGGCCCGGGCAATCTCTTCGGCAAAGGTCGCGATGCCGCCCCGCCGCGGAAAAAACTCGTGCGTGATCAGAAAAACCGGGCCGGGATCGGAAACGGAGGCAAGGGCGCTCATGCGCTGGGGAGATGGACCCGCGCTCGGAACTCGCCGGGCCCGATTCGCGGATCTGTGAGATAGGTCCGCGTTTCCCGCGCTGGCAAGCGCCGTTCCGACGTTCGCCTCCCCCTCCGGTTTTCCCGGCCCCGGCGCCGCCACCCCTTCACCTGCCGCCCACCCCTGTCCGCCCCTTGAAATAATGGGTTTACTTTACACCGGGCCGTAACATAGAACCTCCGAACGATGCCAGACGCAGTTTCAACCAGTTCGGCCCCATCCAAACCGACGCCGACGCCCCCCAAGCCGTTTGGTCCTGAGGACGAAACCACGCTGCGCGAGTCCCTCAAACGCTGCTCTCCGTCGACCTTCGAGGCGGCCGTGCAGTTTCGCAAGACCGGCAATCCGGAGCATGTTCCGGCGGTGGTAATCGGGATAATCGAGCGGTTTGTTGAGCCGGATCTGCGCATCAAGTTGAAGGACGCCGATGACGATCTGCGTTTGATTGAGGACCTCGGCATCGACTCGCTGACGATGATGGAAATCGTCATCCTCGTCGAAGACGTCCTGCAGATGTCGATCAACAACGAAGAGTTGCGCAATTTGCGCACCGTGGGCGACGTCAAGACGTTCATCGACTGCAAGATTCGTGGTTTGCCCCTGCCGAAGCCGACCAAGTTTATTCCCATCGAGCATATCGGGGCGGTCATGCCGACCCAGCCCCCCTTCCTCTTCCTCAACGAGGCTTCGGTCAGCTCCACCGCCGCGAATGGCAAGTACCGCATCACCGGTCAGGAGTTCTTCCTCCAGGGTCATTTCAAGGACAACCCCGTGATGCCGGCGTCCATCATGCTGGAGGCCCTTGGGCAATTGGCGGTGCTATATCTGCTCGAAGGGGCGCCCACCGAACCCGGCAAGGTCGTCAGTGCCCAGATGATTTTCTTCACCGGCTGCGAAGGAGTGCGCGCCCATCGCATCTGCAAACCGGGCGACATTCTTTCGCTGTCGATCAAGCCGAAGCGGATGAAGATGCCGCTGGCCACCTTTGAAGGCGCCATCCGGGTGGGTCAGGACAAGGCCGTCATTGCCGAGGAAATCACGCTTACTTTCGGTTTGGTGGATGCGGCCAGCACCCCCGTGTCGATCAACGGGATCGAACACGCCGACACCGCGTCCGTCGCCGACGCCGCCGTGACCCCGGCCACGCCGTTGCGCGCCGCCATCAACGCCTAGCTCTTGCCGGGTAAGCACCCGCGCAAATTTCTGCCGCCGGCAGAAGGTCATGCCCCGAGTCTTCATCACCGGCCTGGGTTTCGTCACCAGCATCGGGAACGATGCCGCCACGGTCGTCCGCAACCTGTGCGAATTGCGCCACGGCTTCGAGTTGTTCCCGCCGTTTCAGCAGCCCGGGATTCCGTGCAAGGTCGTCGGCACGATCAAGGAGTTCACCACCGATTCGACGGACCCCGAGGACTGGACCTTTCCGTCCCGCTACCAGATCAAGCGGGAACTGCTCCGTTCGATGGCGCCCAACGGCTTGTTCGCCCACTGCGCCGCCCTCCAGGCCATCGAGGATGCCCGCCTCACGGAGGCGGATCTCTCCAATCGGGCCACCGGCCTCTATGCGGCCTCCGGCGGCTCCCCGTACCTCACCCACTATCATCATGATCGGCTGCTGAAGCACGGCGTGATGCGATGCTCCCCGCTTGGGATCGTCGCCTCCATTGTCGGCACGCTTAATTTCAACCTGGTCGCCGCGTTCAAGATCCAGGGGGCTTCCTGCGGCTTTTCCTCCGCCTGCGCGTCTTCCGCGCATGCCCTCGGCTACGCCTTCGACGATCTCGTCCTGGGCCGCCAGAAACGCATGCTCATCGTCGGCGCCGAGGACGGCAACTCCGATGCGATCCTGCCGTTCGCCGGCATGCGCACGCTTTCCCTGCAAACGGATCCCAGCCTCGCTTCCCGCCCCTTCGACGCCGCCCGCGACGGGTTTGTGGGCACGGGTGGCGCCAGCGTGCTGGTGCTGGAGACGGAGGACGAAGTCCGGCGCCGCGGCGTCACCCCCTACGCGGAGCTGCTGGGGTGGGGTCAGGCGTCGGACGGCTACAATGTCGCCATCTCCCATCCGGACGGGCACGGTTCCACCGCCGCGATGCAGCACGCGCTCCGGGCGGCGGGCGTGGCTCCCGCGGAAGTCGACTACGTCAACGCCCACGCCACCTCGACGATCATCGGCGATGTATCCGAGGCCCGGGCACTGCGGGCGGTCTTCGCGGAGTCGGCCTCCCGGGTGGCCGTGAGCAGCACCAAGGCGCTCACCGGCCACGGGCTTTCGCTGGCCGGCGCGATGGAAAGCGCGTTCTGTGCGCTCGCGCTGCGCGAGGGCTTCATCCCCGGCAACGCCCACCTCACCCGGGTCGACCCGGAGTGCGGCGGCCTGCTCCTGCCCCGCACCACCGAGCACCGCCAGGCGCGCATCGTGGTCAAGAACAGCAGCGGCTTCGGCGGAGCCAACGTCGCGCTGGTGTTCAAGCGCGTCGCCTGACCCGCGATCCCGCTCCCGGCCGTTCCGTCCATGTCCAAGCTGCGCATCCTCGTCCTGACCTCCAGCACGGGCGGCGGCCACGACGCCCGCGCCAAGGCCTTTGCCCAGTGGTGCTTTCAGCTCTATCGACACGAGGTCGATGTGCGCATCGAGCAGATGCTGGAAAAGTCGTCGGTCATCAACCGGGGCGGCGTCAGTCTCTACAACACCCTCCAGCGGAGCGCGCCCTGGGTGCACAACCTTTTCTACGCGATCGTCGAGATCCTCAGCTACCTCAACCGCAACTCCGTCACCCTCGGCGGCGGCTATTACACCCGGGTCCTGCAGGAGTACCGGCCACATCTGATTTTCAGTGTCCACGACTGCCTGAACCGCGGCTATTTTCCCCTCGCCCGCCAGGTCCTGGGCGCGGATCAGGTTCGCTGCGCCACCTACTGCGGCGAGTTCTCCGGCGGCTGGGGCTACTCCCGCAACTGGATTGAACCCTCCGTCGACCTCTACCTTTCCCGCACGCCGACCGCGCGCGATTACGCGGTGAAAGGCGGCGTCCCCGCCGCCCGCACCCGCGTCCGCGGCTCGCTGATGCAGCCCCGCTCGCACCTCGAGGTCCTGGACCCGGCGGCACGCCGCCAGTACCGGCAGGACACCTTGGATCTCGACCCGGACCGCTTCACCCTCTTTCTCGCCACCGGCGGCAACGGCGCCAACAACCACGCGGACTTGCTGCCGGCCCTGCTCCGCCACGCCGATCACCTCCAGGCGATCATCATTTGCGGCCGCAACAACGAGACCTACAACCAGCTCATTCACTGGCGCGCCGAACACCCGGAGTTCACCTGTTACATCGAAGGCTACTCGGATACGGTGCACCTCCTGATGCAGGCCTCCGACGCCATCGTGACCCGCGGCGGCACCACCACCTGCGCCAAGGCGCTGCATTTCCGCTGCCCGATCATCTTCAACGCCTTCGGCGGCATCATGCCCCAGGAGCAGCTCACGTGGAAATTTTTTCGCAACGGCGCGGCTTCGGAAAAGATCGAGAACCCCGCCGACTTCGCCCGCCTCCTCGACGCCTGGAGGGGCGACCCGGCGAGCTACGCCCGCGTGCGCGAAAACTTCCTCCGGCTGCGCTACGAGGATGATCCCACCGTCGTGATCGAGGAACTGGTGCACCTCGCCAACGAGGTCGCGGGGGCCAGCCTGAACCGCTGTCCGTTTCCGCCCCACCCGTAGCGCCAGTCTCCGTCGGTCCGGGCGCATCTCCGAGTTGGCGGCGACTTCCATGTGGGCGCGGTGCCCTCACCGCGCGGTGCGGCGGGGACGATCCATCGCGGGGTGAGGGCACCCCACCTACAACCGTCAACTTGCAGATGCACTCCGTCGGCCACTCCGCCGCGCAATCCGCTTGGCCGGCGCGGGCGGAACGTTAGTTTCGCCCCACCTTGCCCGCCGCCGCTCCCGTCATCGCCTACTTCTTCACGACGTTCCCGAAAAACACGGAGACGTTCCTCCAACGCGAGATCGTCGCCATGAAGCAGCATGGCGTAAACCTTCGCATCTATTCCCTCTGGGGCGGCGGGGGCTCGTTTCGCGGCCTGCCGGTGACGCCCTTGAACAAGTGGCGCCTGCTGCAGCTGTTCTGGCTGATCCCGTACGAAGCGTACCGCCGGCCCGAGGTGCTGCGACAGCTCCTGCACGGCCTCCGGACCCGGCGCGCCCCGTCCTGGCTTAATTTCTGGGAAAACATGCTCGGCGCCGGCTTTGCCTGCCTCCTAGCCCGCGAATTCCGGCGTTCGCCTCCGGCCCTGATCCACGCCGCCTGGGGCGGCGCCCCCGCCACGGCCGCCTGGCTGCTCTGGCGCATCGACGGCCACCGCTTCAGCGCCGCGGCCCACGCGTATGACATATATGAACATGGCGGCGACTGGTGGCTCCTGGACAAACTGCAACACGCCGCCTTCATCCACACGTCCACGACCATGGGCCGCCAGGCCCTGATCGCCCGCGGTATCCCCGGGGAGCGGGTGGTCTGCATCCGGCGTGGCCTCGAGCGCCTGCCCGCGCTGAAACCGCTACGCCGTTCGCGCGAACCGCTCCAACTCGTGTGCGTCGCGCGGCTGGTGGAAAAGAAGGGCCTCAATCGCCAGCTGCGGATCTACTCCGCCCTGCACCTCGCCGGCGTGCCTTTCGCCGCCCGCATCGTGGGCGACGGCCCGCTGCGGGCGGAGCTGGAAAAACTCGCCGGTCACCTGGGCCTCGCCCCGTACCTCACCTTCACCGGCCACCTGCCCCAACCCGAGGTCTGGAACCAGCTCGGGTGGGCCGACGTGCTGCTCCACACCGGGGTGATCGCGCCCAGCGGGGACCGCGACGGCCTGCCCAATGTGATTCCCGAGGCCATGGCGGTCGGCACGCTGGTGATCACCTCGCCCGTCGCCGCCACCACCGAGGCGATTACCCCGGGTGAGACCGGCCTCGTCGCCGACGTGGACGCGCCGGGCGAGTGGGTGGCGGCGCTGCGCCGGCTCTCCACCGACGACGCCCTGGGGGAGAAACTCCGGCTCGCGGCCCGCCACTGGGTCGAGGAGAATTTTGACGCGCACCGGAACGCGGCCCGACTGCTGGCCAAGTTCGAGGCCGCCCTCGCCGGCGCGACTCCCGCCGCTCCGCCCCCCGCCGCATGATTTTCTTCGACGTCTCCAAGGCCGGCAAAGCCACGCCCCGCTCGGGCCTCACCCGCGTGAGCCACCGGCTGCGCGCGGACCTCGGCACCGCGATCACCACCATCGCGTGGGATGCCGGCGCCCGCCGCTTCGCCGCTCCCGCCCACGAGCCGTCGCGCGCCGGCGACTGGTTCCTGACCGCGGAACTCTTTTCGGAGGAGGAGCGGCCCGGTTTCTCCGCCTTCCTGCGCCGGCACCCCTGCGGCTTGGCGGCCATCTTTCACGACGCCATCCCCCTCAAGCACCCGCACATCACCTGGCCGCACAGCGTCGCCCGTCATCCCAGCTACATGAAACTGCTGGCGTCCTTCGACCGGGTCTGGGCCATTTCGCGGGCGAGCCGGGCCGAACTGATCGGCTTTTGGCAATGGCAGGGCATCCCGCATCCGCCGCCGGTCGACGTCCTGCCGCTCGGATCCGATTTCGACGCGACGCCCCGCCGCACCCTCGCGACCCCGGCCACCGTGCCCCGCCTGCTCTGTCTCGGCATCATCGAGCCGCGCAAGAACCAGCGGCTACTCCTGGAGGTCTGCGCGGAGCTGTGGCGCGAGGGCCTCGTCTTTGAACTGCATCTGGTCGGGCGCGTGAACCCCCATTTCGGCCGCCCGGTCATCGCGCGCCTCAAGGAATTGCAGCGCACCTGGCGTCCGTTCCTGCATTTTCACGCCGCGGCGGACGACGCGCTGGTCGCCGCCTTGTTTGCGTCGGCCCGGGCCACAGTCTTCCCGACGATCGCCGAGGGCTGCGGGTTGCCCTTGCTGGAATCGCTTTGGATGGGCGTCCCCTGCCTGTGCAGCGATCTGCCGGTGCTGCGGGAGAATGCCGATGGTGGCGGCTGCCTCCCCGTGGCGACCAACGATCGCGCGGCCTGGAAGGAGGCGATTCGCCGCATCATCAGCGACGACATCCTGCACCGCCGGCTGTGCGCCGAGGCCTCGTCCCGCCCGCTGCCAACCTGGGGGGAGACGGCGCAGGTTCTGCGGGCCGCGCTGGGCTGAAGGACCCTGCCCACCCCGACCCAGTTGATGCGCTCGCAGCGGTCCGCCCTATTTCGTTCTTACAGGTTCCACCTGGGCCCGGGCCGCCGCCTCCGCCCCGGGCTTCCCCGCCGCCTCACCCTCAAGCGTCTTGATGGCCGTCTCCCGGACCGATTCCACGGCCGGAGACTTCTGGGGAATCTCGACGCGGGTCTCGAGCTTGGTGTCGGTGCCCATGTAATCGGCCGCGACGGTCGCCAGCAGCGGCATCGCCGTCTCGATCCGGCCCGCCACCCCCAGGACGGCGACCCGAATATCCCACAATTCGGGGCCGACGCCCTTCTCGGTCGCCCGGGTGGGATTGGATCGGGCCGACAACTGCAGGAAGGTTTCGCGCGCCGCGGCCTCCACCCGGGGGGTGGCGTCGACGCCGTAGGCGACCTCGATGAAGATCTCCGGCGCGACCGTGGACGGCGGCTCAAACATGCCCTTGCCCGCGAGCGCCGCATCGATGCACGCCTTGATCACCGGCACCTGCGCCTGGACATTGGTCACCACCGACTTCTTCGCCACGAGCCGATACGATGTCCCCGACAGCTTGGGCACATAACCCGGGGCGCTGATGGCGTCGACCAGCACCCGGTGTTTGGGCATGAAGATATTGTCGCAGCCCACCAGCAGCAACGCGAGCAACCCGAGCGTCAGCCACACCGGAGGGGGCAAAATACGGAGCGGGGAATTCATGCCGAAAGTTGCAGTCTCGTATAACGGATTGCGCGAATTTCGCAACTGGCGCCGCGTAACGCGCCCGTTACCGCGGCCTCACTCGATCTGCACCCGCGCACGATAAAACGCTTCACATCGCGCGTAGATCTCCGACGCCGATTCCATCGCCAGCGCCTCCGCGGCCAGCGCCCGGGCGTCTTTCATCGTCATGGCGCGGATCAGGTATTTGACGGAGGGCAGCCAGGCCGGTGACATGCTCAGGCTGTCCATGCCCAGGCCGAGCAACAGGGGCGCGAACACCGGATCGCCGGCCATCTCACCGCACACGCCGACGGACAGCTTCGCCCGGTGCGCCTCCTCCACAATCTGCCGCAGGGTGCGCAGCACCGCGGGGTGGGTCGGTTCGTAGAGGTGCGCGATCCGATCGTTCACCCGATCGATCGCCAGCAGGTACTGGATGAGATCGTTGGTTCCGATGCTGAAAAACGCACTGTGCCGCGCCAGCAGATCGGCCGTGGCCGCGGCGCTGGGGATCTCGATCATCGTCCCCACCTCCATGGCTTCGTCGAACGGGATCCCGCGATCCTTCAATTCCTGCCGGCACTCCTGTAACACCGCCTGGGCGCGGGCCAGTTCGTCCACGCCGCTGATCATGGGATACATCAACCGCACCTTGCCATGGGCGCTGGCCATCAGGATGGCCCGCAACTGGTCCTTGAAGATCTCCCGGTGCTCCAGGCACCAGCGGATCGCGCGGAAGCCCATGAACGGATTGTTCTCCTTGGGGAACAATTCGGTGTTGCCCTCCATCGGCTTGTCGCCCCCCAAATCCAGCGTACGGATGATCACCGGCTGCGGCGCCATTGCCGCCACGACCGCCTTGTAGTCGAGAAACTGCTCCTGCTCCGTGGGCACGCGGGCGGAGTTCAGGAACAGGAATTCCGTCCGATACAGTCCGATGCCTTCCGCATAAAAGAACTTTGCCTTCTCCACCTCGTCCGCCTTCTCGATGTTGGCCAGGAGGGTGACGGCCACGCCGTCGAGCGTCACGGCCGGCAGGCGGTTGACCTCCAGCAAGCGCGCCTCGAAAGACTTCTTTCGCTCCTGAATCTTCCCGTAGCGGAACAGCGTGCTCTCCGACGGATTCACGATCACGACTCCGTCGTAGCCGTCGATGATCGCCCAGTCGCCGTCCCGCACGCGCCGGGTCAGGTCGCGCACGCCGACCACCGCCGGGATCTTCATCGACCGGGCCACGATCACCGCGTGGCTGGTCTTGCTGCCCGAGTCGGTGACGAGCGCGAGCGCCGAGGATCGATCGAGCGAGGCGGACTCCGAGGGCGTGATGTCACTCGCCACCACGATCCGCTGTTCGGCGAGCCGGTTGAGCGAGGTCTCGGCCTGGCCGAGCAGGTTCTGCAACACCCGCTGCGCGACATCGCGCAGGTCGCCCGCCCGTTCCCGCAGATACTCGTCGTCGATTTCGGCGAAGGCCTGCACGTAGCGCGTCGAGACCTGGTGAAAGCACGTCTCGATGTTGCGCCCCGTCGCCTCAAACTCGCGGATGGTCTCGCCAATGAGGGCCTCATCCTCGAGGACCATCAGGTGCGCATCGAAGATCGCCGCTTCCGCGGGGCCGATGTTCACTTCCACCTCGTTCTTGATCTTCGCGATCTGCTGCCGCGTGACCACCAACGCCCGATCAAACCGCGCGACTTCGTCGATTCGTTTCTCCGCCTCCACCAGATAGGTCGGCACTTGGACGTCGCTTTGCAGGTAGACAAACACCTGCCCATAGGCGATTCCCTGCGAGGCGGCGATGCCTTGCACGGTGAATTCGTTCCTGTTGGCCGGGTCCATGCTTGAGAGAGGAATGCACTGCGCGCGGTAACGCGGCCTGCGCCCTGACGATAACGCGGTCCGCTCCAAACGGGTCAATTCCGATCTACATGATTCGAGCCTCGCGCACGAAGGCCGACTCCCCCCAGGCGGTCTGCACGGCGGCGACCACCCGCGGGGTGTCCGTCTCCTCCCGCAGCAGCGCGAAACAGGCGCTGCCACTTCCACTCAGCCTGGCCTCCAAACCGAAGTCGGCCTGCAACTGCCGGAGCAGGACCGGAAGCGCGAGGTACTTGGTGAAGACCGGTCGCTCCATGTTGTTGAAAACCAGCGACTCCGCGGCAGCCCGGGGGTCGGCGATCCACGCGGCCAGCCGGGCTTCAGCCTCCGCCACCGGCAGATACCCCCCCGGGGCCGCCGCCACCATTTGTCCGTAGGCCCAAGGCGTCGAAATGCCAAAAGCCGGCTTAAACACGAGCACCCGGCGTCCCCGCAAGCGCGCCACCGCCCCCGGCGGCAACGCCTCGACCCGCTCGCCCCGTCCGCGCATGACCACCGGAGATCCCGCCAGGAACAACGGACAGTCGGAGCCCAGCTCCGCCGCCAGCTCCTGGAGTATTTCCCCGGGCAGCGCCCGCTCCGGACCCACCAATCGGTTGAGAGCCCGCAGAGTGGCCACGGCATCGCTGCTCCCGCCCCCCAGCCCGGCCCCCACCGGAATTCGTTTTTCCAGGACAAAGCGCACCTCCCCGATCGAGGGCGCCTCGCGGCGAAACGCCCGGACCGCCTTCAAGACGAGGTTGGTATCATCGCATGGCACCCCCGGATCGTCACAAACCAGCGACGTCGCCCCGGCCCGCTCGACCCGCAGGGTGTCGCCAAAATCCAGCGGCGCCGCCACCGAAACCAGGTCGTGATAGCCATCCGGACGCCGCCCGGTCACGGCGAGGAACAGGTTCAGTTTGGCCGGCGCGAAGATTGAAATCGATTCCACGATGCCCGAGCTTGTCGGGCGCGGGGCGAAAGCGGGAGCGAAATCCACGTTCATCGCTTGTGGAGTCTCCCACCCCCGGCGCCACGCGTCCCGGCAGCCCTGCCGCGATGAGCCGGTTCCACCGACCCGGCTTTCGCCCCAAAATGCGGGCTCGGCGTTTTGTCTTCATTAGTGCCGGTTAGTGGTCATTAATCATCCCAGTAATGGCCTGTGACTTGATTCTTGTCCTCGACGCCCCCGCTCCGCGTGACGTCGCGCCCGTCCTCCGCCAACTCCAGGGCACCGTGCGCTGGGTCAAGGTGGGCCTCGAGATGTACACCGCCTGCGGCCCCGATGCCGTCCGCGAGATCGCGGCGCTCGGGTTCGACGTGTTTCTCGACCTCAAGCTCCACGACATTCCCAACACCGTCGCCAAGGCCGTCGAGTCCGCCGCCCGGCTCCCCATCGGCATGCTCACGCTGCATACCAGCGGCGGCCGCGAGATGATGTTGTGGGCGGTCAAGGCCCAGCAACAGTACTCCCCTCACCTGCGGCTGCTCGGCGTGACCGTGCTCACTTCCATGGGGGCATCGGCCCTGGCCGAGACCGGCGTCGCCGGGTCCCCGGAGGAGCAGGTCGTCCGCCTCGGACGGCTCGCCGCCGACGCCGGTCTGCGCGGCCTCGTCTGTTCCCCGCTTGAGATCGCTCCCCTGCGCGCGGCCCTGCCGCCGGCGGTCGCACTGGTTACTCCGGGCATCCGACCCCGCGGCGCTGGCGCCGACGACCAAACCCGCGTGATGACCCCCGGCGAGGCTGCGCGCGCCGGCGCCAATTTCATCGTGGTCGGCCGCCCGATTTTCAAGGCCGCTGATCCCGCGACCGCCGCCCGCGCGATCCTCGCCGAGCTCAACTCGAGTTAATGCGTCCGACCTCCGCCCTCTGACCTCTGCCTTCCCCATGTCACCCCTCGCCCCCACCCCTCGCGCGTTGCCGGCCGGCTTCCTTCCCGCATGAGTCGCACCGCCGCCATCCTTCTCGCCGCCGGCAGTGGCTCGCGCATGAGCGGCGTCGTGACCGACAAGGTTCTTGCCCCGCTCGGTGGCCGCCCGGTCTTTGCGCACTCGGCCTCGGCCTTCATGCAAAGCGCCATCGCCGATCTCTACGTGGTGGTCTACCGGGACCAGCGCCAGATGATGGCGCTCTCCGCCTACGCCCCCACTCCTTCGGTGCTCGTGCAGGGTGGGCGCGAGCGGCAGGACTCGGTGATGCACGCTCTCGCCGCGCTGCCGGCCGATATCGCGCATGTCTTCATCCACGATTGTGCGCGGCCCCTGATCCGGGCGGAACAATTGGTGGCCCTGCACAAGATCGTCCGCCGCGAACAGGCGGTCGTGCTCGCGCATCGCGTGACCGATACCATCAAGGAACACATCCCGCTCCACTCCGCGAAGGCCCGCGACGATTCGCGGCTGCGCACCCTGGACCGCTCCCGCCTCTGGGCCATGGAAACGCCCCAGGTGTTCCAACGGGAGCTCATCGTCCGCGCCTATGCCCGGGTCAGCGACCGCGGGCTCCAAATCACCGACGACGCTCAGGCCGTCGAGCAACTCGGCCTCCCGGTGGCTTTGCTCGAAAACCCCTACCCCAACCCCAAGCTCACCACGCCCGCCGACCTCGCCTACGTCGAGTTCCTCCTCGCGCAACCCGGGGCCTGACGCCCTCCCCCACTGCCCCATGAATTTTCGCATTGGCCACGGCTACGACATCCACCGCATCGTCCCCGGCCGGAAGTTGGTCCTCGGCGGCGTCACCTTCGACACCGACTTCGGTCTCGAGGGCCACAGCGACGCCGACTGCGTCACCCACGCGATCTGCGACGCCCTGCTTGGCGCCGCCGGCCTGCCCGATATCGGTCACCTGTTCCCCAATACGGATCCCGCCTACCGTGACATCGACTCGCAGGTCCTGCTGGGGCGCGTTTGCGCCGAGCTCTCGCAGCGCCAGTTCGCCATCGTCAACCTCGACGCCACCATCATCGCCGAAAAACCCCGCATCGCTGCGCGGCTGGAGGAAATGAAGGCCGCGCTCGCCCACACCACGCACCTCCCCGTTGGCGACGTCGGCCTCAAGGCGACCACCAACGAGGGCATCGGCGACCTCGGCCGCGGCCTGGCGATCGCGGCGCACGCCGTCGTGCTTGTGGCCAAGGCATGACCGCGCCTTCGCGCCAGCCTGCACTCTCCGGCCCCGGTGTGGGCGGGGTGCCCCCACCCCGCGGGCGACCGGCCCGACCCGCCGCCCGCCGCCGGTCGTGGCAGCGGGGCGTCGCGGTCGTCGCCGGTGCCGTCCTCCTGCTGTCCCTCCCCGGCTGCCTCCCGCGCGAGTCCGCCGTCCGGCAGGGCAACCGCGGGCAGGTGCTGCATCGCGGGATCGGATACGAGGTCACGGAGCTCGACCCGCACCTCGTCACCGGCACCGCCGAGGGCAACGTGCTCCGCGCCTTGTTCGAGGGGCTCGTCACCGAGGATCCGATCGACCTGCACCCCGTCCCGGGGGTCGCCGCGCGCTGGGAGGTCGCCGCGGATGGTCTCACCTACACCTTTCACCTGCGGGCCGAGGCCCGGTGGTCGAATGGCGAACCGGTCACCGCGCAGGACTTTGTGGCCGCGTATCGCCGCATCCTCACCCCGGCGCTCGCGGCCGACTATGCGAGCATGCTCTACCTGCTGCAGGGGGCGGAGGCCTACCACAAGGGCGGCACCAAGGATTTCGCCCAGGTGGGGGCGACCGCCCTCGACCCGCGCACGCTCCGGCTCACCCTCGAACATCCCGCCACCTATTTTCTTTCCCTGCTGACCAACCCACCCTGGTACCCGGTCCCGCTGGCGACCATCGCGCGGCACGGCCCCGCGGAACAGCGCGGCAACGGCTGGACGCGCCCCGGTCGCATCGTGACCAACGGCCCGTTCATGCTGAAGAAGTGGCAGCCCAACCAGGTCATCATCGTCGAAAAATTTCCCGGCTACTGGGACGCCGCCCAGGTCCGGCTCAACGCGATCCATTTTTACCCCCTCGACAGCGTCGACGCCGAGGAACGGGCTTTTCGGGCCGGCCAGCTCCACCTCACCGAGGCGGTGCCGGTTTCCAAGATCGACGCCTACCGGCATGACGCCCCCGCCCTGCTGCGCCGTGATCCGTACCTCGGCACCTATTTCTACCGTTTCAACACCCAGCGCGCCCCGTTCACCGACGTGCGCCTCCGCCGCGCCCTGGCCCTCGCCGTCGATCGCGAGGCCCTCGTCACCAAGGTGCTGCGCGGTGACCAGCTGCCCGCGCACGCGCTCACGCCCCCGGGCACCGCCGGGTACACCGCCGTCGCCGGCATCCCGACCAACGTCGCCGCCGCGCGCGCCCTGCTCAAGGCGGCCGGCTTCGAGGGCGGCCGGGGTCTGCCCGTGATCGATCTGCTCTACAACAGCTCCGAGAACCATCGCGTGGTGGCCGAAGCGGTACAGGAGATGTGGCGCCGCGAACTCGGCGTCGAGGTCCAGCTCACCAACCAGGAACTCAAGGTGACGCACGCCGCGCGCCGGACGGGTGACTACCAGATCCTCCGTTCCGACTGGATCGGCGACTACCTCGACCCCGCGACGTTCCTCGACATTTTTCGCAGCGACAGCGGCAACAACTACACCGGCTGGTCCAATCGGGAATATGACGCCGCCCTCTTCGCCGCCGCCCGCACCGTCGATTCCGCCGCACGCCTGGCCCTGTTCCAAAGGGCCGAGGCCCTGCTGCTCGAGGCGGCGCCCATCATCCCCATTTACCACTACACGCACGTGTTTCTGATCCAACCGGCGGTGAAGGGCTGGCACTCCAACCTCCTCGATCACCATCCCTATCAACATGTGTGGCTGGAAGAGTGAGCGTGACACGCCCGGGCATCGGCTTCGCGGGCGCATCGATGCTTGTGGGCGGGGTGCCCTCACCCCGCGGAAATGGGCATGCGTACCCGGCAACTCGCGGGGTGAGGGCACCCCGCCTCCCTTTGTGACGTGCTGACCCGATTCCACCTGAGCGCAGTACCTGCGCTGGTCGCCCTCCTCGCGCTCGCCGCCTGCGCCAAACGCGAGGTCCCCCTCTCCGGCACCGGCCCGCCGCCCGCTCCCACCCTCCGGCTCAGCCAGCGCAACGAACCCGCCTCCCTCGACCCCGCCACCACCACGCTGCCCGACGAGTTTGGGACGCTCCGCGCCCTGCTGGAGGGCCTGCTGATCCCCGGCGCGGACGGCGGTGAGCCCCGACCCGGCGCCGCCCTCGGCTATGCGGTGTCACCGGACGGCCTCACCTATACGTTTCACCTGCGGCCCGACGCCCTGTGGTCCGACGGCGCGCCGGTGACCGCCCCGCACTTTGTCGAAGCCTATCGCCGCACCCTCACCCCCGCCACGGCCGCTCCGAAAGCCAGCGTGTTCTTCCTGGTGAAGAACGCGCGCGCCTTCGCCACGGGCGCGCTCGCCGATTTCTCCGCCGTCGGCTTCCGCGCCGTCGATGACCGCACCCTGGTCGTCACCCTCGCACAGCCGAATCCACGTTTCCCCTACTACGTCGCCAGCGGCCCGTGGCTCCCGGTTCGCACCGATGTCGTCGCGCAGCACGGCCGCAACTGGACGCGCCCGGAGCACTTCGTCGGCAACGGCCCCTTCACCCTCGCCGAATGGCGCGCGGATCAGCGCATCATCGTGAGGAAGAATCCCCGCTGGCACGGTGCCGCCGAAGTCCGACTGCGGGAGATTCAGTTCGTGCGTTTCGACAGCGGCGACAGCGAGGACCGCGCCTACCGCGCCGGCCAGATCGACGCGACCATGGCGGTCCCCTTCAGCAAGGTGCCGGCCTACGCCCGCGATCGCCCCGCGGAGTTGCACCGCGCCCCCATGATCGAGACGCGTTACCTCGCCTTCAACACGCGGCGCCCGGCGCTCAACGACCGGGCTCGCCGGGCCCTCGCCCTCGCCCTCGACCGGCAAAAGATCGTGGAGCGCGTCCTGCAGGGGGGCCAAATCGCGGCCGGCCACTTCCTGCCGCCGGCGTTGCGCGGCGTCGGCGACCCACCGCACGGGTCGACCACCTTCCAGCCGGAAGAGGCCCGGCGGCAATTGGCCGCCGCCGGCTATCCCGGCGGCAAGGGTTTCCCGAAACTGGAGCTCTCCGGCTGGACGCAATCGCAGGTGTTGGAGGCGGTCCAACAGATGTGGCGCGACGAACTCGGGATCGAAGTCGGCCTGGCCGTGCGCGAGGCCAAGGTGCACCTCGATGCCCTGCGCACGGGTAATTTCGACCTCGCGTTTGTCACCTCCATTCCGGATGTCGCGGATCCCGCGGCCATGCTCGCCGACTTCACGCACGACGCCCCGCTGAATTATCCGCGCTGGCACGATGCGGCTTTCGACGCCGACCTCGCCGCCGGCCGCACCCTCGCCGCCGAGGAACGCCTCCTGGCCGCCACCGCCGTCACCCCGCTCTACTTCAACACCAAGATCTGGCTCATGTCCCCGCGGGTCCGGGGCTGGGAGGAGGACGGCCTCTGGGGTCGGTGCTACCAGCAGGTCTCCCTCGATCCTCCGTAGACAGGCGCGAGCCGCCCTCGCCGTCGGTCTGCTCCGGCTGCGGCCGGCCGGCCGCAGGCGGTAATCCCGCGCCTTTCCAATTTTGGCCGATCGGCCAAAATTGGCCTGCGCCGGCCACCCAGGACGAAACCAAAGCAGCGGCGTTGCGACCTCGCCGGCCCGGAATACCAACCCCAACACGACGACATCCCGCGCCCCGTCACACGCTTGCAGATCGCAGCCGACGCCATTCCCTTCTCCGGATGTTGCGTCCCCTCCTGTTCCTCGCCGCTGCGGTGCTCATGGTGCTCACCTCCGCCTGCGGCCGGAAATCCTCCGCGACCGCCCCGGGTCCCGGCCCCGCGACGGCCGCGGCCGGCCGGATGATCTGGCGCGTCGGCAACGGCACCGAACCACAGGACCTCGATCCCCAGACCGTCACGGGCGTATCCGAGCACAAGCTGGTGATCGCCCTGTTCGAAGGCCTCCTGACGGAAAACCCCCGCGATCTCAGCGCCGAACCGGGCGTCGCCGAACGCTGGGAGATTTCACCCGACGGCCTCGTCTACACCTTTCACCTGCGGGCTGACGCCGGGTGGTCCGACGGCACGCCGATCAACGCCACGACTTTCCTCCGTTCCTATCAACGGATGCTCACGCCCGAGCTCGCCGCGGAATACTCCTACCTCCTGCACTTCGTGAAGAACGCGCGGGAATACAACGAGGGCAGGCTGACCGACTTCACCCAGGTCGGCTTCCAGGCCGTCGATGAGCGCACGCTACAAATCACCCTGAGCCAGCCCGTGCCGTTCCTGCTGAAGATCATCGCCAGCCACTACTCGTGGTTCCCCGTGCCCATCCACGTGGTGGAAAAATTCGGCGGACTCACCCGGAAGGGCACGGCCTGGACCCGGGCGGAGAACCTCGTCGGGAACGGTCCCTTCCTGCTGAAGGAGTGGCGGCAGCAGCAGGTCATCGTCGTGACGCGCAACCCGCGCTACTGGGATCACGCCCGCGTTAAGCTCGACGAGATTCACTTCTTCGCGGTCGAAAACCAGGACACCGAGGAACGGATGTTCCGCACCGGCCAGCTCGACATGACCTACGAGCTGCCCCTCGCCAAGATCGACGTCTACCGGAAGCAGTTCCCCGAGGCGCTGAAGATCGATCCCTACATGGGCATCTATTTTTACCGCTTCAACGTGACCCGCCCTCCCCTCAACGACCGGCGGGTGCGCCGCGCCCTGTCGCTCGCCGTCGACCGCGAAAGCCTGGTGAGAAACGTCGTCCACGGCGGGCAGGTGCCGGCCTACGGCGTGAGCTACCCGGGCACCGCCGGCTATGTCCCGCGCGCCCGGCTGACCGGGACCACCGCGGACGCCCGCCGGTTGCTGGCGGAAGCTGGTTTCCCCGGCGGCAAGGGTTTCCCGCGCCTCGAGCTGCTCTACAATACGAGCCAGAACCACCGGGTGATCGCCGAGGCAATCCAGCAGATGTGGCGCCGCGAACTCGGCATCGACATCTCCCTGCGCAACGAGGAGTGGAAGGTCTACCTCGATTCGCAGGACACCAGGAACTTCGATCTCCAGCGCGGCGGCTGGATCGCCGACTACGTCGATCCCCACGTCTTCCTCGAGATCTGGACCTCAACCAATCTGAACAACGACACCGGGTTCGCCAACGCCAACTACGACCGGCTCTTCGCTGCCGCCCTCGCCGCCCGGGACGACGCGGCCCGTTACGAAATCTACCAGCAAATGGACGCCCTGCTCGTCGAGGAGCTGCCCATACTGCCGATCTATTTCTACACGCGCGTGCTCGCGATGAGCCCGAAGGTCAAGGGGCTCTACCCCACCCTGCTCGACAACCACCCCTACAAGTACATCTGGCTGGAAAAATGAGGGCGGAGAAGGAAGCGGGAGGCGCGTGGGTTCATCTGCGAGGTTGGCGGCGACTTCCATGTGGGCGCGGTGCCCTCACCGCGCTGCCCGGCGGAGGCGACCTATCGCGGGGTGGGGGCACCCCGCCTACAACCGCCAACTCGGAGATGCCCTGCCGCCGCATCCCCGGCCAATCGGGGCTTCCCTCGGCCCCTGATTCCCTTAATCCCTCTTTCCTCCCCGCCTCCATGATCCGCTTCATCACGTCGCGCTCCCTGCAATCGCTGTTGGCGCTCTTCCTCGTCATCACCGCGACGTTCTTCATGATCCGCTTCGTGCCGGGTGGCCCTTTCACCGCGGAGAAGGCGGTCACGCCCGAAATCCTGCGCAACCTCGAAGCCCACTACGGCCTCGACCAACCGCTCTGGCGGCAGTACCTCGACTACCTGGGCAGCTTGGCGCACGGCAATCTCGGGCCGTCCTTCAAGTACCCCAACCGCACCGTCAACGAAATCATCGCTGACAAGTTGCCCGTCTCGGCCGAACTCGGCGCCCTCGCCCTGGCCGTCGCGCTTCTGCTCGGGATTTCCCTCGGCACCCTGGCCGCTGTCTTCCGCAACACGTGGATCGACTACGTCGCGTCGACGTTCGGCATGGTGGGCATCTCCATCCCGACCTTTGTCGTCGGCCCGTTGCTCGTACTGGGCCTCGCGATCCATGTCGGCTGGTTCAACGCCTCCGGCTGGTACGTGCCCCGGGACCGCGTGCTGCCCGCCTTTGTCCTCGGCCTCGCCTATGCCGCGCCCATCTCCCGCCTGACCCGCGGCGGCCTGCTCGAGATCCTGCACCAGGACTTCATTCGCACGGCGCGCGCCAAGGGCGCCTCGGAGTTTCGCGTGGTGATCCACCATGCCCTGCGCGGCGGTCTGCTCCCGGTGGTGTCCTACCTCGGTCCCGCGGTCGCGGGCATCCTCACCGGCTCGTTCGTCATCGAGACGATTTTTCAGATCCCCGGCATCGGCCGCGAATTCGTCAACAGCGCCTTCAACCGCGACTACACCCTGGTCCTGGGAACCGTCATCCTCTACGCCGTGCTGATCATGGCGCTGAACCTCCTCGTCGACGTCGTGCAGGCCTGGATGAACCCCAAGGTGCGGCTCGAGAGCTGATCGCCCGATGAGCCCCTCCACCCCCACCTCCCCGGCCCTGGCCGTCCCCCTGGAAAAGGGCTCGTCCCTCTGGCACGATGCGTGGCTGCGCCTGCGCAAGAACCGGCTCGCGGTCTTCGGCATGGTCTCTTTGGTGGTCATCACCCTCGCCTGCGTCGCGGGCCCGTGGCTCTCGTCCTACGGTTACGAGGAGCAGAATCTCGACCTCGGCGCCGCCGCGCCGAGCGCCCGCCACTGGCTCGGTACCGACACGCTGGGCCGCGACCTCCTCGTGCGCCTGCTCTCCGGCGGCCGCGTCTCCCTGGGGGTCGGCCTCGCCGCCACCTTCGTGGCGCTGACCATCGGCGTCGTCTACGGAGCCGTCGCGGGATTCTTCGGCGGCACACGCGACGCCTTCATGATGCGCACCGTCGACATCATGTACTCCCTGCCCTTCCCGATCTTCGTCATCCTCCTGATGGTTTTCTTCGGCCGTAACATTATCCTGCTCTTCGTCGCCATCGGTGCCGTCGAATGGCTCACGATGGCGCGCATCGTGCGCAGCCAGGTGATGGCGGTGAAGAAGATGGAGTTCATCGAGGCCGCCCGCTCCCTCGGCTTCGGCCGCCGCCGGATCATCTTCCGCCACATCCTGCCCAACATCCTCGGCCCGATCATCGTCTACACCACGCTCACGATTCCCTCGGTCATGCTGCTCGAGGCCTTCCTCAGTTTCCTCGGCCTCGGCGTGCAGCCGCCCATGAGTTCCTGGGGCGTGTTGATCAAGGACGGCGCGGAGAAAATGGAGGAGTTCCACTGGCTGCTGATCTACCCGGCCACGATGTTCTCCCTCACCCTCTTCTCGCTCAATTTCCTCGGCGACGGCCTGCGCGACGCGCTGGATGTGCGCTCCTCGAAGGATTGAGCTTTGGTTTTCATCGGGCGCCACGTCCACGGTACCGGGAACTTGGTGTCCTGCACGGCGGATTTTTGCACGGTCGGTCGCGCTGTAGGAGCGGCTTTATGCCGCGATGGAATTTCGCACGCGCTGAATCGCGGCATAAAGCCGCTCCTACAAGAGGGATCAGACCAGTCATTTTCGGGCCGGTTCGCCGTGCAAAAATCCGCCGTGTGGTGTCCCGTGGACTTCGGTCCCTCGCATTGACACGCCCACCCTGTGACCATTCAGTTGGATCCATGCCCGCCGTAACCGTCAAACTACCCAAGGCTCTGCACAGCCGCCTTGCGGCGGAGGCTGCGCGTCGTCGCAAGTCCGAAGCGGCGGTCCTGCGCGAATCGTTCGAAAAGCAGACCGGGCTGAAGAAACAAACCCTTTGGGATCGCATCGGCCACCTTGCGGGCAGCCTTGATGGCCCGGGCAATCTATCCGCCCTGAGCAAGAAATTGCCGGGTTATGGCCGATCTCGTTCTCGCTGACAGCGGTCCATTGGTGGCATTTCTGGATCGGAACGATCCGTTTCACGATTGGGCGTGCACCCAGATCCGTGATCTGACCGAACCGCTCTCCACCTGCGAAGCAGTTCTCTCAGAGTGCGCCCACCTGACCGAAAGCCTGGATCCTGGAAACCAGCGATTGATGGCGCTTCCCCGTGCCGGCGGGCTCCGCGTGGCTTTCGATCTCAAGCACCACGTTGAGGCGATCGCCTTTCTGCTGGCGAAATACCACGACGTGCCCATGTCACTCGCCGACGCCTGCCTCGTGCGCCTGACCGAACTTCATGACGGCGCGCGGGTCTTCACCCTCGATTCCGATTTCAAGCTCTACCGCCGCCACCGCCGCCTGGCCATCCCGTTGATCTTCCCGCCGACGTGACGCGCTTCCGCCCCTACCTTTGTTATCTCCGCCCGGTTCGCGGGCCCATCGCCATCGCGATCGGCTGCGGTCTCCTCTATGGCGCGGCCAGCGGCGCCGGCCTGCCCCTCCTGGTCAAGTACGTCTTTCCGCGGATCTTCGCGCCGGTCGGCCCCCCGGCGCCTTTCCTGCACGTCGCGCTGGTCGCCGCCTACATCCCGCTCATCTTCGCGCTGCGCGCCCTCAGCGGCTACCTCAACAGCTACTTCACCCAGTTCGCCGGCGTGCGGGTGCTCGAGGCGATCCGGCTCGACTACTTCCGGAAACTGCAGGTGCTCCCGCTCTCCTTTGTCCAGGGCCGGCAGACCGGTGATCTGATGTCGCGGGGGCTTTCCGACACCCAGCAACTGCAGTTCTCCCTCACGCTGCTGGCCAACGACGGCATCAAGCAGCCCGCCACCCTGCTCAGCGCGCTGGCCGCCGTCGGCTATCTTGCGATCACGGCGCAGGGCGCCTGGCTCGCCCTGGTCTGCCTCGCCGCCGTCCCCCTGACCATTTTTCCCGTGCGCTACGTGGGCCGCAAGGTGATCAAGCGCGCCGCCCAGGTGCAGAGCCAGCTCGGTGACGTGAGCAGCCATTTTTCCGAAAACCTCTCCGCGGCCCGCGAGGTCCGGGCCTTCGGGCTCGAGGAGCGCGAGACGTCGCGCTTTGCCGCGGCGTGCCGCGCCCTGGTCACGTCGCAGATGAAGATCGTCAAGTATGCGCAGGCCCTCACGCCCGCGATCGAGGTCATCTCCGCCGCCGGGATCGCCGTCACGCTGGTTTACGCCTATCGCAGCGGCCTGAAGCTTGAGACTTTCATCGCCCTCATCACCGCCCTCTATAGCAGCTACGAACCGGTGAAGAAACTGGGCGCGCTCAACAATGAACTGAAGCGCGGCGCCGCCGCCCTCGATCGGCTCGAGGTCGTCCTCCACGAACCCGTGACCATCGCCGATCCCGCCGCACCCGTCGCGGTCGGTCGCCTGCGGGGTGAGATCGCCTTCGATCACGTCGCCTTCTCCTACCAAGCCGGCGTGCCCGTGCTGCGTGATGTCAGCCTCACGATTCCCGCCGGCGCGGTCTGCGCCCTCGTCGGACCGAGCGGCGCCGGCAAGAGCACCTTTGCCAACCTCGTGCCGCGCTTCTACGAGGTCACCGCCGGCCGCCTCACCCTCGACGGCCTCGATGTCCGCGCGATGCGTCTGGCGGATCTGCGCCGCAACATCGCGGTCGTGTCGCAGGAGGCCGTGCTCTTCAACGACACGATTCTCGAGAACCTCCAGCTCGGCCGGGCCGGTGCCACCCGCGCCGAAATCGAGCAGGCGGCCCGCGATGCCTTCGCCCACGACTTCATCACCACCCTCTCCCGCGGCTACGACACCGTCGTGGGCGAGCGCGGGGCGTCGCTCTCCGGCGGCCAGCGGCAGCGCATCGCGCTGGCCCGCGCCTTTCTGCGCAACGCTCCGCTGCTGATCCTCGACGAGGCCACCAGCGCCCTCGACAGCGAGAGCGAAGCCTTCATCCAGGCCGCCCTGCAGAAGCTCGTCGTCGGCAAGACCGTCCTCATCATCGCCCACCGCTTCTCCACCATCCGCCACGCGACCCTGATCCTCGTTTTCGATCAGGGCCGGATCGTCGGCCGGGGCAACCACGCGGCATTGCACGCGACCAGCGACCTCTACCGTTCGCTTTACGACCGCCAGGCCTCCGCGCCGTAGCCCGCATGGTTTGCAACGCCATCTTCAATTCTGGTCCGGGGAGCGCACCCGTCTCGGGTGCTGGCTTCGGCGTCTCGCCGAAGCCCCCGATGCCAGATTCCAGATGGCTGATTCTCGATTTCAAGATTCCGTCGTTCCCGTGGTGGCGACTCTCGCTAAACTCCGGGGATCTTCCCCGCTAGGCGCCTTTCCCCGCCGCATGCCCGTTCCCCGCATCCTGCTCATCCGGCGCCGCTACCTCGGCGACCTCGTGCTGCTCGGCAGCGTCGCGCGCAACCTGCGGCTCCACTGGCCGGAGGTCCATCTCACCATCCTCACCGAAGCGGCATACGCCGGCGTGGTGCCCCTCCACCCTGACGTGAACGCCGCCCTCGCGTTTCCCACGCGCGTGGGCGCCTGGCCCGGCTTGGTCCGCACGCTCCGCCGCGCCCGGTTCACCCACGTCCTCGACTTCGACAACACCGACAAGACCGCGCTTGTATCCCGGTTCAGTGGCGCGGTCGTTCGTGCCACGTTCGATCGCGAGTTGATTCCGTTCCGCCATCGCTGGGTCTACAGCCACACCGCCCGGGTCACCAATGCGTATTACGATTCGCACCACATCACCGATACCTACCTGGCCCTGCCCGCCGCCCTCGGCGTCCCCGTCCCCTCCCGCGAGGTGCGTCTGGTGCCCCGCCCCGCAGACCTGGCCGCCGCGGAGAAACTAACCGGCGGCCCCAAGTCGAAAATCGAACAGCGAAAGCCAAAAATCCTCGTTCATCCGGGAACCCGCAGCGAACACCGCCGCTGGCCCGCCGCGCGCTTTGCCGCCGTGTGCGACCGCCTGCAGGACGAATTTGACGCCCAGGTCTTCCTGACCGCCGGCCCGCGCGAGGAACCCCTGGCGGACGAGATTCGCCGCCACGCGCAGACCCACGTCGTCGCCCTCAAGCCCCTCGCCAGCGTCGGAGCGCTCGCGGCGCTCATCGCCCAATGCGATGTGTTTCTCTGCCACGACAGCGGCCCCATGCATGTCGCCGCGGCCGTGGGCACGCCCGTGGTCGCCCTCTTCAGTTCGCAGAATGCCACCATCTGGCGACCGCTGGGGGCAAACCACACGGTGCTGCAAACGCCGCTCCCCTGCGCCTGCCTGGGCGCGGCCACCCCGACCCCGTGCGTGCGGGACGACTCCTACCGCAGTTACTGCGTGCGAAAACTCGAAGTGCCCGAGGTGGTGGCCGCGGTCGCACGGAGCCTCGCGCTCAAGTGACACTCCGGGGGCATTTGCCCAATCCAACTCAATGACAATTACCCCGGAAGTTACTCCCGCGCCATTCGCGCCGCCACCAGACCTCTCCCCTTGGCCCGACCGGGCGCATCTGTCGTATGGCGGTGATGCCTCGGGGAGTAGCGCCGCGTCTCTGACCGGCGAGCGCCAGTCGATGACTGGCGCTACAGGAAGGTCCGAAGTGAACATCCGCCCTTCCCCCCCCAGGGCAGTGTCAAAGTCGACTGGCAAATCTTTCTCGCATCTCTTTATCTTTCTTTTTCGTCAGGGTTTGTCCGGGGGGAGAGAAAGATTAAGAGAAAGAGGAAAGAGAAAGACTACGAGGCGAGAGAACGGCTTTGACACTGCCCCCGCCCTTCCCCCGCCCACCCCTGGATGAAAACTCCCACCCTCCCGCTCCTGCCCGCCCTGCTTCTGGCTGCGGGCTCGCTCCTCGTCGGCTGCGGCAAGGCGCCATCCTCCGCCACCCCGGGTGCCACCGCGTCCGCCACCGCTGCGAACGCGCCGATGGAGGCCGATCTCGCCCGCACCCTCAAGGAACAGGCTGACTTCTACGTCTTCAAGACCGCGTCCGACCTGCCGGCGAACCTCCCGTGGGAGGACGGCGCCGACCTCCCGGTGTTCGCCGATCTCAACGCCAAAAAAGGCGGGACCTTCACCTATTTCATCGCCGATTTTCCGCGCACCCTGCGCACCATCGGCCCCGATGCCACCGGCGGCATCCGCCCCTACCTGCTGGACTACGTGGAACCCTACTTCGTCGAGCGGCACCCCAACTTTCCGGGACGGGGTTATGCCGGCCTGACCAGCCAATGGGCCGTCTCCCTTGAGACGAAGACCGTCTACTACCGCATCGACCCCAAGGCCCGCTGGTCGGACGGGCACCCGCTCACCACCGCCGACGTGGTGTTCTCGTTTTACTTTTTCCGCAGCCCGCACCTGCGCCAGCCCTGGTACAACGATTTCTTCTCGAAAAATTACGTGCAGCTGATCGTCTACGACGCCCACACGTTTGCGCTGGTGCACCCGGAGAGGAAACCCGACCTCGCGACGCGCTTTGGCAACTTCTCCCCGTACCCGCGGCACGCCTTTCAGGATTTCGGCGCCGACTGGCTCGACCGCTTCCAATGGCGCTCCCTGCCCAAGGCCGGCGCCTACGTGGTGCAGGAAAAGGACGTCGAGAAGGGCCGCGCCGTCACGCTCACGCGCGTGAAGGATTGGTGGGGCGCCGACAAGCGTTTCTACCGCGGTCGTTTCAACCCGGATCGCTACCGGCTCGAGGTGGTCCGGGATCCCGACAAGGCCGTGGAAGCGTTTGCCCGCGGCGACCTCGACCTGATGCCCCTGGCCACGCCGAAGTATTGGTACGAAACCCTGACGGAAAATCATCCGGAGGTGGCGGCCGGCCGCATCGTGCGTTTCAAGTTCTACAACCGCGTTCCGCAGCCGGACTGGGGGCTCTGGATCAACACCGCCAAACCGCTCCTCGCCGACCGCCAGGTGCGGCTTGGCCTCCAGCACGCGACCAACTTCGATCTCGTGTGCTCCCAGTACTTCCGCGGCGACGCCGTGCGCCCGCAGACGCGCTCCGATGGTTATGGCTGGCGGATGCACCCGACGATCGGCCCGCGGCCTTTCGATCCGGTGAAGGCCCGGGAGTATTTCGCCGCGGCCGGCTTCACCCGGCCGGGTGCCGACGGCATCCTCACCAACGCCGCCGGCCAGCGGCTGGCCTTCACGATCACGACCGGCCGCCAGGAGTATCGGGACATGCTGCCCATCCTGAAACAGGAGGCGGTCAAGGCCGGCCTTGAGTTCAAACTCGAGGTGCTCGACCGCACCACCGGTTTCAAGAAAGTCCAGGAGAAGAATCACGAGATCGCGCTGCAGGCTCTCAGCCGGTCGGTCGAACTCTACACTCGGTATTGGGAAACCCACCACGGCGCCAACGCCTACCTCGATGCGTACACGAAGGACGGCCAACCCACGCCGATCGCGACCGGCAGCGAGGCGAACCCCCAGCCCCGGCAGGTGAATGTCCAGACCAACAACATGACCATGACCTTCCTCCCCGAGCTCGACCGCCTCATCGAGGCCTACGATCGGGCCGAGACGCTCGACGAAATCAAGACGCTCGCCGCCAGGATCGAGCAGATCATCTACGACGATGCCGCCTGGGTGAATGGCTGGAAGATTCCGTTCTATCGCGGCGCCTACTGGCGCTATGTGAAATGGCCCGCGGGCTTCAATCCGATGGAAAGCCGCAACGCCGAGGAGTTCTTCGTGCACTGGATCGACCCTGAGGAAAAGAAGGAGGTCGTGGCCGCGCGTCGCTCCGGCCGCACCTGGCCCGCCGAGCTCAAGGTCTTCGACCAGTTCAAGGAGGAGTGATCCCAACCGCTCGTGCTTTCTGGACTGTAGGGCCGCACCTGGGCGAAGCCGTTTCGCACGAGAGGCGCGGACCAAGGTCCGGCCCTACAAAATCCCATCAATTCAAGCCAGCGGGGTGAGGCGGGTGGCGGCGCCCCTCCCGGTTCCCGGCCATCCGGGTCCGTCCGCCCGATTCACATCCGGAACGCAATGATCGTCCCGGCCACACCCACAATTTCCGCAAAGCGCCCGTCCCGAATCTCCTCGAAGATCGCCCGGGTCACGCCCTCGGCGCGGCTGCCGAAATCGTGAAACGCCATCACGCCGCCGCGTCTGGTCAACGGCGCCCAGGCCGCGATGTCGGCCTTGCACGCCGCATACGAGTGATCGCCGTCGATGAAGATGAGATCGATCGTGCCGCGCTTCGCCGCCAGTTCCCGCGCCGCCGCCAGCGAGTCGTTCACCACCGGCTCGGCGCGCGCGCTGAACCCCAGCGCGGCGAAATTCGCCCGGAAAATCTCCAGCGTGCTCTTGGCGCCCAGTCGCGCAAAGTGCCGGTTGTACCAGGCCGCGTCCTCGCCGCAGGTGGAGAGTCCCTGGAAGTTATCCACCGCGAAGATCTTCGCGCCGGGGCCCTGCAAGCCGCCCGCGAGAAAACAGGTCGACGCCCCCATCCACGATCCCACCTCGACCACCTGGGCGTTGACCGGAGCATCGCTCGCCAGCTGGAACAAATAACCCCGCTCGGGATGGCTGCCCATGTCGTCCGTCTTGAAGTGCCGGGCGATGCGGAGGAACTCGTCCCAGGGCAAATCGGGCCGCCGCTTGCGGGCGCCGCGCAGGTAACGCCCGCACTTCTGGGCAAAACGCACGTCGCGGACGAGGGGCCAGTGCTTGAACGCCATGGGGGTTCGCTGGGCGAAAATCCGGGACTATGAAAGAAAAAAACCCGGCTTGAGTTCGTGCGCCCCACCCAAAGGCTGAGCCACCTATTGGAAACGCCATGGTGACACCGGCCAAAGACACCTCCGGTTCTTGCGCAGCAAAAACCGTCACCATCGCGATTCCGACGTACAACCGCGCGGACTTTCTGCGGCAGACGCTGGCCGGCATCACCGCGCAACAATTCCCGCGCGACCACTACGAGGTGCTGGTCATCGACAACAATTCCCACGATCACACCCGGGCGGTGGTGGCGGAGTTTGCCGGCGCCCACCCCGCGCCCCGCTACGTGGCGGAACCCCGCCAGGGCCTCGATTACGCCCGCAACCGCGCGATCACCGAGGCCCGCGGCACGATCATCCTGTTTGGGGATGACGACATTCTCGTGCGGCCCGATTGGATGGCGCAGATGACCGTGCCGCTGATCGCCGACGCCGGCTTGCGGCGCATCGGGGCCGTCGGTGGCGAGGTCATACCCGTCTTTCCCGATGGCCGGCCCGACTGGGTGCGCGAGTGGCACGCGCCGCTCGCCTTCCGCCCCGACGCCGGTCCGCTCGCGACGCAACACTCGCCGATGGGGGCCAACCTCGCGTTTCCCCTTTGGGTGTTTGCGGAACTGGGCCCGTTTCACACCGCCCTCGATCGCGCGGCGGGAAATTATTTCTCGGGCGGCGACAGCGAGATGATCCGGCGGGTGCGGGGCGCCGGACTCGAGGTGTGGTTTGCCCCCGCCGCCGCCGTGGAGCACCAGATGCCCGCCAGTCGCACCACCTTTCGCTACGCCTCGCGGCATGCCTTCGATTCGGCGCGCTCCCGGGTGATTGATCGCGCGGCGCAGCCGGCGGCCCCGGGCTACCTCGCCAGCCGCTTCCTCGCCAATCTCGCGAAGGCCGCCGGCTACGGTCTGCTCGCGCTCGGCCACACGATCCTCTTCCGCCCGGGCTCCGCCAAAAAGGCCCTCGTCCGCGCCTGGCGCGCCTGCGGCTATCTTTACCAGATTCCCCGCAGCCTGAGGGGAAAGATGTAGGCGCGGCTTTACGCCGCGACCAAATCGCGCCAAGACATCGCGGCATAAAGCCGCTCCTACAGGCCAGCCAGCCGGCCCCGCTCCCCCTGTCCGTGGTGATCGTGGCGAAAAACGAGGCACATCACCTGCCCCGCTGCCTGGCCAGCGTCCAGGGTTGGGTCGCCGAGATCGTCGTCGTGCTCAACGACACCACCGACGCCAGCGAGTCGATCGCCCTGGCGGTCGGGGCACGGGTGCAGCACCTGCCGTGGCAGGGTTATCGCGACACCAAGAACGCCGCGCTCGCGCTGGCCGCCCACAATTGGGTGCTCGCCCTCGACGCCGACGAAGAAGTGTCGCCCGAACTCCGCGCGGTCATCGTCGCGTTTTTCGGCGACATCGACCAATATTCGGGGGCGCGCTTCCCCCGCAAGGTGTGGTTCATCGACCGTTGGATTACCCACGGCGACTGGTACCCGGACCACTGCCTGCGGCTGTTTCGCCGCGATCGGGCGCGCTGGAGCGGCGGCGCGTTCGTGCACGAAACGATCACGTGCGACGGCGGCGTCGCGACCCTCCGCGGCGATCTGCACCACTACTCCTTCCCGACGCTCGCGTCGCACGTCGCCAAGATCAACCCGTTCGCCGATCTCTTCCTGCGCCAGCAACAGGCGGACGGGGCGCGATTCTCCTTCCCGGCCGCGGTCTTCCGCCCCGGCTGGCGGTTCTTCCGCGCCTACGTCCTCCGCCGCGGCTTCCTGGACGGCTTCCCCGGTTGGTACATCGCCTGGGCCACGGCCTTTGGCGCCCTGGTCCGCTACAGCCGGCTGTTTGAGGCCGAACGCCACCGCCAGCCACCCCGACCCCATGGCTGACGAACCTCACTCCTTCAGCAAGCTGGCCGAAGAACTGGTCGGCGACCTGCGCCGCCTGCCGTACTCCGAGCCGAAACGGGCCAAACGCCGGCCCACCCAGGCGCTCTCCGCGTTGGTCGAAGAGCTCCTGCAAAAACACCGCATCGGCCGGGACGCCCCCGAACACACCATTCGCGACCACTGGGTTGAAATCGTGGGCAGCGCCAGCGCCGCCTATTCCCACCCCGCCCGACTCGAACGCAACCTCCTCACCGTCCTCGCCGCCCACGCCGTGGTCCGCAACGAACTCTTTCTCCATCGCGACGAAATCGTCGCCCGTATCCGCAAGCTGCCCGGCTGCGCCACCGTCAAGGCCATCAACCTGCGGGTGGGTTGAGGGCGCCAGTCGGGTGTATTTGCGAGTTGACGGTGACTTCCATGTGGGCGCGGTGCCCTCACCGCGCGGACCGGCGGGGACGACCTATCGCGGGGTGGAGGCACCCCGCCTACAACCGCCAACCGGCAGATGCGCCCTCATCGCAGCAGCCGTAATACCGATGGCTTGAAATGATTGGATTTTGTAGGGCCGGACCTTGGTCCGCGCCTCTCATGCGAAACGGCGTCGCCAAGGTGACGCCCTACAGTCCGGAGCTCACGAGCTGTTGGTATAAATTTGCACTTGCGGCACGACCGGGATTTCCGAAGTCTGCGCCCTTGCGTCAGTGGATGCCCGCCGGTCGCGGGTGCCCACCATGACTGGTCCGGCCTTCCGCCGGATTGGAACGGTGACGCCGGCTTTACCCGATTTCCAGTCGGGGGGAGCGGGTGCCACGGAGCCTGCAAGGGTTCCCTACAGTCGTGAAAACCAACAATAAAACCATGCCCACCACAGTCGTAAAACCTGAAATCATAGCAGAATACAAAATTCACGAGAAGGACACAGGTTCTTCTGAAGTCCAAGTCGCGCTCCTCACTGCCCGAATCAATCACTTGACCGAGCATCTGCGGACGCACCGCAAGGATTTCCACTCCCGCCGGGGTCTCCTCCAGATGGCATCCCGCCGTCGCAAGCTTCTGGATTACCTGAAGCGGACGAACCTCCCGAAGTACAACGAATTGCTGCAGAAACTTAGTCTCCGCAGATAACGCTTTTGTCGAACGGGCGACCCGATCCGCGGGTCGCCCGTTGTCTTTTCAGACCCTCGAATCCAGGCCGGGACATTTCCATTTGGTTCTCACCGAACCGGGTGCCAAACGGAAATCTCTCGCGTCTGAGCGAGCAGACACAAAGCGGGCTAGAGTCACTCAATCCTCTCCGCACGCGGCCTTTGTGCCGCCGCCGCTCCCATCTTAGGGGAGCCTGACGGGCCCTGTCGCAGCCGCGTGGCGCTGCCCCACCCCGTCCCAACCGCAGTCACGCATCCGTCCGAAAGAAAGCTAATGAACCAGAAATATAAAGTCACCGTGCCCGGTCTCGGGATCACGTTCTCCACCGGCACCTTTGCCCAGCTCGCCAACGGCGCTGTCAACGTCAACATCGGCGAGACCAACGTCTTCGTCTCCGCCTGCGTCGCCCAGACCATGCGGCCCAACCAGGACTTCTTCCCCCTCACTTGCGATTACCGCGACAAGTATGCCGCGGCCGGCCGCTTCCCCGGCGGTTACTTCAAGCGCGAAGGCCGCCCTTCCGAGCGCGAGATCCTGATCTCCCGCCTCTGCGACCGCCCCTGCCGCCCCCTCTTTCCCGAGGGTTTCCTCAATGAGGTGCAGATCATCGGCCAGCTCTTCTCGACCGACCTCGTCAACGACTCCGACATCGCGATGGTCAACGGCGCCAGCGCCGCCCTCGCCATCTCCGACATTCCGTGGAACGGCCCCATCGCCGCCGTCCGCGTCGGCCTCATCGAGGGGCAATTCGTCGCCAATCCCACGATTGAGCAGATGTACTCCTCCTCGCTCGATCTCATCTATGTCGGCAACGCCAAAGACATGCTGATGATTGAAGGCTCCGCCGACCAGATTCCGGAGGAGGAATTCATCAAGGCCCTCGAATTCGGCCACCAGGCCATCCAGCCCATCCTCGTCGCAATCAAGGAACTCGTCGGCTTGGCCGGCAAACCCAAGGCGACCTTCGCCCTTTGCGGCGCCACGCCCGAGGCCCGCGCCATCATCGAGCGCGTCGTGCCCGCGGACCGCATCTCCACCGCCATCTTCGGCAAGGACCGCGCCACGCGCAACGCGGCCGTCAAATTGCTCAAGGAGGAGGCCAAGACCGCCCTCACCGCCGAACTCGGCGAAGGCAAGTTCACCGACGTCGACCTCAATGTCGTGTTCGAGGATCTCCAATACAAGGCCTACCGCCAGACCGTGCTCGCCAAGGGCGTGCGCTCCGACGGCCGCGGCCAGAAGGACCTCCGCCCGCTCTTTGCCGAGGTCGGCGTGCTGCCCCGCGTGCATGGTTCCGCCACGTTCCAGCGCGGCGACACCCAGAACATCGCCATCGCCACCCTCGGGCCCACCAAGGAAGCCCAGGACATGGACGGACTCACCGGCGGCGCCACGTCGAAGAGTTTCATCCTCCATTACAACTTCCCGCCATTCTCCGTCGGCGAAGCCGGCCGCTTCATCGGTCCCGGCCGCCGCGAAATCGGCCACGGGGCCCTCGCCGAGCGCTCGCTCGTGCCGGTGCTCCCGCCCGAGGACGTCTTTCCCTACTCCATCCGCGTCGTCTCCGAGATCATGGCCTCCAACGGCTCGACCTCGATGGCCTCGATCTGCGGCGGCTGTCTCGCCCTCATGGACGCCGGCGTGCCGATCACCGCGCCCGTGGCCGGCATCTCCTGCGGGCTCATGACGCAGAACGCCGCCGACGGCTCCATCGAGAAGTGGGTCACGATCACCGACATCCTCGGGGAGGAAGATCACTTCGGCGACATGGACTTCAAGCTCGCCGGCACGACCAAGGGCATCACGGGCTTCCAGCTCGATCTCAAGATCAACGGCCTGCCCTTCGAAATCGCCAAGACCGCGATCTTCCAGGCGCGGGACGCCCGGATCGAGATCCTCAAGGTCATGCTCGCGTCGCTGCCCGCGCCCCGCGCCGACCTCTCGCAGTACGCCCCGCGCATCCAGACGATCCAGATCGATCCCGAAAAGATCGGCCTGCTCATCGGGCCCGGTGGCAAGACGATCCGCCGCATCACCGAGACCACCGGCGCGCAGATCGACATCGCCGAGGACGACTCCGGCAAGGTGTTCGTGTATTCGAACAATGCCGACGCCATGAACCGCGCCATCGCCGAAATCGACGGCCTCTGCGGTGGGGGTGGCGGTCCCGGTGGCGGCGGCGGCGGCGTGCCGATCGAAACCGGCAAGCTGTACCACGGCCGCATCACCGGCATCAAGGACTTCGGCTGCTTCGTCGAGTGCACCCCCGGCAAGGAAGGCCTGTGCCACATCAGTGAACTCGCCGACTTCCGCGTCCGTCGCACCGACGACGTCGTGAAGATGGGCGAGATGATCTGGGTGAAGTGCATCGGCATCGACGAGCGCTCGGGCAAGGTCCGCCTCTCGCGCAAGGCCGCGATGAAGGAGATGGAGGCCCAGAAGCAGGAACCGGCCGCCGCCCCTGCGCCCGCGCCGGAGGCCCCCGCCGCGCCCGCGGCCGGGTAAGCCCTGGTTCTCCGCCAACATTCCAAGCCGCGACTCCGGTCGCGGCTTTTTTTTGGGCTTCACCGCCCCGAGCGGTCTTGCGGTTCCGACCTACGTCAGCTGCCGTTCTTTGATCTTGTAGTGCAGCGAGCGCACGCTGATGCCGAGCCGTCGGGCCGCTTCACCCCGCCGGGGGGTGACGTGAGCCAGCGTCGCCCGAATCAGCTCATCCTCCACCGCCGCGAGCGTCATGCCCTTGCGCACCTGGAAAAGGATGTCGTCGGACGGCGTGTCCTTCGCCGCCGGCGGCGGGGGAGCGTAGTCAGGACCGATGCGGCTCTCCCGCACGGTCACCACCAGCCGTTCGATGAGATTGCGCAGTTGCCGGATGTTGCCCGGCCAGGGATGGCGGGCCAACTGGGCAAGAAACTCGGGCGTGAAGGTCTTGCGCCGCCGTTCATGTCGCGCGCAAAAATGGGCATTGAAAGACTCGACGAGCGCCGGGATGTCCTCGACCCGATCGCGCAGCGGCGGCAGGACGAGTTCGACAATGTTGAGGCGGTAGAGCAGGTCGGAACGGAAGCGCCCTTCGTTCGCCAGGTGCGTGAGTTCGCGATTGGTGGCCGCAACCACCCTTACGTTGGCGCGCAGCGCCTGGGGGCTGCCCACCGGACGGTAAACGCCGTCCTCCAGCACCCGCAACAGGTCGCCCTGACCCTTCAACGAAAGGTCCCCGATCTCGTCAAGAAAGAGCGTGCCGGCCGTCGCGAGCTTGAACGCGCCCGGCCGATCGTTGATGGCGCCGGTGAACGCCCCGCGCACATGGCCGAAGAGTTCGGACTCCAGCAATGAGTCGGGCAGTCCGGCGCAGTTCAGGGCGATAAAAGGACCGGCGTGGCGCCGGCTGCGATCATGGAGTGCCCGGGCCACCAATTCCTTGCCGGTGCCGCTCTCCCCGGTGATCAGCACAGGCACATTGGTCGTGGCCACCTCCGCCAGCGTCTCGACGATTTGACCCATGCGGGCGCTGGTGCCCACAAACACATCCGGATCCACGCGGCGTTTCAGACTCTGGCGCAGCGAAGGATCCTCCGCGACGAGCGCCTGCCGTTCGAGCGCCCGGCGCACGGCCTCGTGCAGCCTTCCCGGCTCGACCGGCTTGTCCAGATAGTCGCAGGCGCCCTGGTGCACCGCGTCCACGGCGGCCGCGATCGTACCGCCCCGGCCGCAGAGAATGAATTCGGTGTCGCGGGAGATGGTCCGCACCCGCTCCATCAGGCCGATCGCATCGACGCGTCCCGCCTCGAATCCCTTCACCACCAGATTGAGCGGTTCCTGTCGCGCGTACTGCTCCACCTGGGCCTCGGTCGAGGCAGCCAGCACGCGATAGCCCGCCTTGCCCAGGGCAGCAGTTAGATCCGCGAGATCGGCGGGATTTCGATCCAGGACCACCACGGTAATCTTGGCTGGGTTCACCAGGAGCGAATCTGCATTGATTGCGCAGATTGTCGGTAAGAATTGCAGCTCCAGGCGTTTTTTGAGGGCGGGCCAGAGTGGGGTTTGGACCCGGAAATGTCGTAAGCGCCTTGGCTCCAGTCGCTGGCGGTGGAGCGGATCCCCATGGCAGACGGCCTGCTTTCTCTTCAACATGTACTCCGCCGAAGTCTTAAGTCAGCTGCGCTCCCTGAATTGGTTGGCGCAGGAATTCAGGCGCCTGCCGGCCGACAGCCGGGAAGGCGGCAAGATTCGCAAACAAATGGAATCGCTGCGCGACCGACTGCCGACGGCGATCCTCACCTATCACGATCGCCTGGCGGCCCGGGGGCTGCCCAGCGCCGCCGAAGTCCATGCCGGCAGTTGTGCGGCCTGCCACATCCGATTGCCGCGTGGGCTCGCGGGAGAGTTGGTCGTGCCCGGACGGTTCGCGGTGTGTCCGAATTGCGGGGTTTTCCTGTGGTCGGCCGAAGTCGCGCCCACGCCGGAGACGACGGTCGAAAAGCGCGCCCCGGCCCGGGCCCGGCGGCAAGCGGCCGCCAAGCCCGGGGCGCCCGTCGCCAGCGTTTGATCCCGTGCCCGTCCCAGCAGTGACGCTCTCTGCCCGCGTGCCGGCATGATTTTCCCGATCCCCTTCCTCCGGCAGGCGCCTGCGGCGCTGCGGGCCTGTTCGCGGGCGCGGGAGGAATTGTCGGCGGCGCTGGTGCGGGCGCAGCACCTGCTGGTCCGCCCCGTGGGTCCGGACAGGAAAACACCGGAACCCCGCGCATGAGGCCGCCCGCCCGTTCGCCGCTTGTGCCTTGGGCCGGGCGCCCTGTAGCCTGCACTTCATGAGCCCGGGTCCACTCATTCTTGCGGGCGGGGTCGCGTTGGCGGCGGCATTTGTCGCCGGATGGCGGCTTCCGCGCCTCTGGCTCGGGACCACGCTGGCGGGGGCGGTTTGCCTGCTGCTTGCCTCTGCGGTGGTATTGACCGGTGGCGCAGGAACGGGTTGGGAGTGGCGCAATGGACTAACCCTCGGCGGCGAGCAGATCCATCTGGAACTGGATGCCCTCGGCGCCTTGTTTCTCGCGCTGCTCAGTGTGATTGGCGGAGGCGGCGCGGTGTACGCGCGGGAGTATTGGACGGAAAAGAGGCACCCCCGCACCGTCGGCCCGGGCCGGGTGGCCTGGGCGGCGTTGATGCTCAGCATCGGCGGGGTGCTGCTCGCGCGCAACGGACTGCATTTCCTGATCGCGTGGGAGCTGTTTGCTCTGAGCGCCTACGTGCTGGTTTCCCTGGAACGCGGTCGGCGCGAGGTGCGGGCGGCGGGCTGGCTCTACCTGGTGGCATCGCATGGGGCGACCCTCTGTCTCTTTGCGTTTTTTGCCGTCATGGCGGCGCGCACCGGGTCGTGGGAACTCGGTGCCATGCGCGATCACCCGGAACTGGCCCCGCTTTTCTGGCTGGCGCTGTTTGGCTTTGGCGTGAAGGCGGGACTCTTTCCCCTCCACGTCTGGCTGCCCTCCGCGCACGCCAACGCCCCGAGCCATGTCTCGGCCATCATGTCCGGGATGTGCCTCAAGGTTGGCATCTATGGCCTGATTCGCTTCAGCGGCTGGCTGCCGCTGCCGGCGGCGGCCGGCTGGGTGGTGGTGATCGTCGGGTTGGCCAGCGCGGTGCTGGGAGTCGCGTTTGCGCTCGGGCAACACGATCTCAAACGACTGCTCGCTTATCACAGCGTGGAAAATATCGGGATCATTCTGATCGGACTCGGTTTCGCCCTCGTGGCGACGAGTCAGGGCCACGCCGCGTGGGGCCGGCTGGCCCTCGTCGGAGGGTTGCTGCATGTGTGGAATCACGGCCTGTTCAAGGCGCTGCTGTTTCTCGGGGCGGGGTCCGTGCTGCACGCCACGGGCACGCGTGAAATGAGCCGGCTCGGTGGTTTGTGGCGGTCGATGCCCTGGACGACCGGACTCTTCGCCCTCGGCGCCGCCGCCATCGCCGGGCTGCCGCCGCTCAATGGTTTTGTCAGCGAATGGCTGGTCTACCTCGGCTTGTTCGAGGCGGTGACCTCCTCCGGAATGGCGGCACTGCCCGCGGTGGCGGCCGTGGTCTTGCTTGCCCTGACGGGGGCGATGGCGCTCGCATGTTTCACGAAGGTCTGCGGGGTCGTGTTTCTGGGCGCGCCGCGCACTCCAGCCGCCGCCCGCGCCCACGAGAGCGGTTGGTGGATGCGCGGCCCGATGCTCCTGCTGGCGGTGGCGTGTGTCGCCATCGGACTCGCCCCGGTGTGGTTCTGGCCGGCGGTGGCCCGGGCGGCGGCCGATTGGAATCCGGCTTGGAGTGGCGTGGAGCCCCCGGCTTCGCTGGCTGCCCTCGGGGTCCTGCACGTGAGCCTGGCGGTCGGGGCGGCGGGCGCGGTGGCGCTGCTCTGGCAGTGGACGCGACACAACGGGATGCGCCGCGCGGTCACGTGGGATTGCGGCTACGCCGCACCCAGCCCGCGGATGCAATACACCGCGGGTTCGTTTGCCGACCTCATCACCGGGTGGTTCGCGTGGATCCTGCGTCCCCAGCGGCACGGAGAACCCATCGCCGAAATCTTCCCGGGGCAGGCCGGGCACGGCCAGCGCACGCCCGAAACGGTGCTCGAGTTCGTGCTGGTCCCCGTTGCCGGCGTGGTCATGCACCTCGCGACGGCGGCCCGGCGGCTGCAGCACGGACGGGTGCAAGCGTACCTCTTCTATCTGGTGGCCGGTTTGGCGGCACTCGCCGCGATCGCCGGCCCGGGAGGCCCGCCATGAGGTCACCCCAGCCAGCTCATCCCGCCCCAGGTCGCGGCGAAAGAAGCAAAACCTCCGGGGTGGGGCGGATTGCTTCTTTTCGCGCTTTCGTCGCCATGGGTTTTGCCCCGGAGTCGCGGCCGGCAGATTCCACCCGGTTCAGGCTGACCTGAATCACCGCTGCGTTTCCCGCTCCGTCCGTCCGCCATGTACATCAACCTCACCCAGATCGCCGAGTCGTTCGGAGTGGCGGAGCGCGTGGTGGACGACTGGATTCGCAGCGAAGGGCTGCCGCACACGCCCGATCGGGGCCGCCTGCTGTTTGATCGCGAGCAGGTGGCCAATTGGGCGGCGGCGCGCGGGCTCGCGGCGCGGGCCGGCTTTCTGGCCCCGGAAAACGCGTCCCTTGCCGCGGGCTGGAAATTGGAGACGCTGCTGCGGGCCGGCGGCATCTGGCGGGAGGTCGCGCCGACTGAGGTCCGGGAGACCCTGGTGCGAATTGTCGGGACCATGCCGGGGACGACGACGCCAATTCGTCACCTGCTCACCCAGCGGATGCGTCAGCCCGGCGGGGTGACATTTGCCCCGGTGGGTGGCGGATTCGCCCTGCCTCATCCCAGCGCCCGCGTCGCGCTCGGACGCGACTCCGGCGTGGTGGCGTTGCTCCTGCTGAACGGAGGACTGGATCTCACGGAACCCGTGCCCGATGAGATCCCGGTCACCCGTCTGATCTTCTTCATCGCCCCGTCGCCGCGGGCCCATCTCGAGCTGCTCGGCCGGCTCAGCCGGATTCTCGTGCGGGGACCCTTGCGGGCGTTGATCTTGGGCGGCGCCTCGGACGCCGAGATAGTCTCGACGGTGGCGGGGACCGACGATGCGCCTTCGGCCGCCGGGGTGAAGCAGGGAGGGAGCGCGTGACCCCGGCCCTGCCGTTGGGGGTCGCAGCCGCCACCCTGGTGGTCTCGATGATGCTGGGCCTGCGGTGGTCGCGGGGGTGGCTCGCTCTGGTCGTGGCCGGGGCGCTGGCCACCGCGGTTGCCGCCGTTCTCGTGCTGGCGGGCGCTGGCGAATGGGAATGGCGGAGCACCTTTGCGGTGGGGGGCGAACGATTGCATCTGCGTCTCGATGCTCTCAGTGCGATGTTCCTCCTGCTCGTGGGCGTGGTGGGCGCGGCGGGCGCGGTGTATGCCCGGGAGTATTGGTCGGACGAGCGGTACCCGCGGTCAGCCGGTCGGGGTCGGTGCTGGTGGAGTGCCTTGTTTGTGAGCCAGGCGGCGGTGCTGCTCGCCTCCAATGGGCTGCACTTTCTCCTCGCCTGGGAGTTGTTCGCGGTCTGCGGCTATTTCCTCATTGTGCTCGAAAGCCGGCGGCGCGACGTGCGCGCGGCCGGCTGGCTGTACCTCGCCGCCTCGCATGCGGGCACGTTGGGACTCTTTGCCTTCTTCAGCGCTCTGGCGGCGCAGACCGGCAGCTGGGAATTGGGGCCGATGCGCGAGCAGGCGGCACTCGCGCCGCTCTTCTGGCTGGCCCTGTTCGGCTTTGCCGTGAAGGCGGGCGTCTTTCCCCTGCACATCTGGCTTCCCTCCGCGCATGCCAGCGCGCCGAGCCATGTCTCCGCCGTGCTCTCGGGGGTCGCGCTCAAGATGGGCGTGTACGGGTTGGTGCGATTCAGCGGCTGGCTGCCGCTGCCGGGCGCCGCCGGCTGGGTGGTGATCAGCCTCGGCGCGGCCGGCGCTTTGCTCGGCATCGCCTTTGCCCTCGCCCAGAATGATCTCAAGCGGCTGCTGGCCTATTCCTCGGTCGAGAACATCGGCGTGATCATGATCGGGCTGGGGGCGGCCTTGCTGGGCGCCGCCCGCGGCGAGACGTCCTGGGGGCGGCTGGCGCTGGCGGGCGCCCTGTTGCATGTGTGGAACCACGGGCTGTTCAAGTCGCTGCTCTTCTTCGGCGCGGGTTCGGTGCTGCACGCCACCGGCACCCGTGAAATCAGCCGGCTCGGCGGATTGTGGCGGGCGATGCCCTGGACCGCGGGCCTGTTTGCCCTGGGCGCGATGGCGGTGGCGGCGTTGCCGCCCCTGAACGGGTTTGTGAGCGAGTGGCTGGTGTATCTGGGACTCTTTGACGGGGCGATGGGTCGGGGGGCCGCGGCGTGGGCGACGATGCCCGCGGCCATCGTGCTGGCGATGACGGGGGCGCTGGCCCTGGCGACCTTCGTCAAGGCGTCCGCGCTGGTCTTTCTTGGCGCACCCCGCACCCGGGCGGCGACGCGGGCCCATGAATCCGGAAGATGGATGCGCGCGCCGATGGCGGGGCTCGCCGCCGCCTGTGTCGCCCTCGGGCTGGCCCCCGGGCTGATCTGGCCGGTGCTGGCGCGGGCCACGGGGGTGTGGCATCCAGCGTGGGGGACGGCGGAGGCGCCCGGGCCGTTCGGGACCTTGGGAACCGTCCACCTGGTGCTGGCGATCCTGATGGTCGCCGCGGCGGTGGGGTTGGGGCGGCGGGTGCACCCGCGGGGGTTGCGCCGCGCCCCCACGTGGGACTGCGGCTTTGCGGCGCCGTCGGCCCGCATGCAATACACCAGCGGATCCTTTGGCGGAGTCGCCACGCCCTGGTTTGCGCTCGTCCTCCGGCCCGCGCGCATCCAGCGCCGGCCCCGCGGATATTTTCCCGCGGATACGCTGCACCTCCAGCGCGTGCCGGAGACGGTGCTCGAACATGTGATCGAGCCGGTGGGTCGCGCGATTTTGCGGGGTGCGAGCCTGGCGCGACGGCTGCAGCACGGGCGGCTGCAGTTCTACATCGCGTATGTGGGCGTGGGGCTCGTGGCGTTGGGGGCGATCGCGTGGTGGGGGGACGTTCGATGATGCCGCTGGTTGAATCCCTGCTGCGTTTGTTGGTCTGGCTGCTGCTGGCGCCGCTGCTGCCCGGCCTCATCAACCAGGTGAAGGCCTGGGTGGCCGGCCGGCGCGGTCCGCCGGCATTGCAACTCTACTATGATCTGGCGCGCTTGTGGCGGAAGGGAGTCGTCCTGAGTCACCTGGCGTCGCCGGGATTTTTGGCGGGGCCGGCGGTGGGCTGGGTGGCGATCACGGGCGCGGCCCTGCTGTTGCCGCTGGGGCCCGGGGGCGGGGGGGTGAGTTTCCGCGGCGATGTCCTGCTGTTTGTCTATCTGCTGGCGGTCGCACGATTTTGCACGGCGTGGGCGGCGCTGGAAACGGGGTCGGCCTTCGAGGGCATGGGCGCGGCCCGCGAAGTGAGTTTTGCGGTGCTGGCCGAGGTGGCGCTCATCACCGCGATCCTCACGCTGAGCGTGCAAAGTGGCAGTGTGACCCTCGCGACGATGCTGGCGCCGGCGGCGGGCGCCGGTGCCGTCCTGCTGGCGGCCGGACTGTTTGCGGTGCTGCTCGCGGAAAACTGCCGCGTGCCCTTTGACGATCCCAACACGCACCTCGAGCTGACGATGATTCACGAGGTGATGGTGCTCGACCACAGCGGGCCGCCCCTGGCAGTGGTCCTGCACGGCGCGGCGATGAAGTTGATGATCTTTGCGGTGCTCCTGGTGCAGGCGGTGCTGCCGATTGGGACCCTCTCGCCGGTCGTGGCCGCGGGGTGGTTGGCCGGGGGAGTGCTGGGCGTCACGCTGGGCGTGGGTCTGGTCGAATCCCTGCTGGCGCGGTTTGCGTTCCGCCGGGTCCCGCTCCTGCTCACGACCGCGTTCCTCCTGTGCCTCTTCGCCTTGTTGCTGGCGTGGAAAGGGGGGGGCGCATGAGTGGCGCGACCGTCAATCTCCTGGTCGGCGTGGCGATGGGGCTGAACCTGCTGGCGCTGGCCAGCAGCCGGGTGCCGTCGATTATCCGGGCGGTCGCCGTGCAGGGCATGGTGCTCGGCCTGATCCCGCTCCTGATGGAGACGCACTTCGACTGGCTCGTCGCGACGGTGGCGGTCGTCACCATGGCGGTGAAGGGCTTCCTCATCCCGGCGCTGTTGGGCCGCGCGATGCGCTCCGCCCACATCGATCGGGAGATCGAGCCGTTCATCGGCTACGTGCCGTCGCTGCTCCTCGGGGCGGCGGGTACGATCGCGGCCGTGGCCGGCGCCCGGGCCCTGCCGCTGCTGCCGGAACACACCGGCACGCTCTTCGTGCCGGGCGCGCTGGCGTCCTTGCTGACGGGTTTCGTCCTCCTGATCGGCCGCGCCAAGGCGATTTCCCAGGTGTGCGGCTACCTGATTCTGGAAAACGGCATCTATCTGTTCGGCCTGCTGCTGATCAACTCCACCCCGCTGCTGGTGGAATCGGGCATCCTGCTCGACCTGACGGTCGGCGTTTTCGTGATCGGGATCATCGTGGATCGCATCCAGCGCGCCTTCGACTCGTTGGACACCCGCAAACTCACCGTGCTGCGCGAATGAGCGCCTATCTTCTCATCCTCCTCCCGTTTGCCGCCGCCGCCGCCGCCGCGCTCTGGCCGGGCGACCGCACGCGGCCCTGGTTCATGCCGGCCGGGGGGCTGGCGCATGCCGTGCTCTCACTCTGGATACTCTTCAACCCGCCGCCGGATCAACCGGGGGCCTGGCTGGCCTGCGATGCGCTGGCGCGCGCGGTGCTGCCGGCCGTGTCGCTGCTGTTTCTCGCCTGCGCGGTGTACGGCGTCTGGTACCTGCGGGTGCGCGCCGAGCGCCCGAACCGGGTCTTCGTCTCCCTCATGCTGGTGCTGCTGGGACTGCTCAGCGCCGGACACCAGGCCCGGCACCTGGGCCTGCTCTGGATTGCCACCGAGGCGGTGACCCTCACCGCCGTGCCCCTGCTGCACTTCAACCACACCGCCCGTGCCGTCGAGGCGACCTGGAAATACCTGCTCGTCGGCGGCACCGGCATCGCCCTTTCCCTGCTGGGTTCGTTCTGCCTGGGCTACGCCTCGCTCCAGGGCGGCGGGGGCGGCGACCTCACGTTTGCGGCGCTCACCGCCCAGGGCGCGGCCCTGTCCCACCCCTGGGTGATGATTGCCTGGGTGCTCCTGCTGGTGGGATATGGCACCAAGATGGGTCTCGCCCCGATGCACACCTGGAAACCGGATGTCTACGGCGAGGCGCCGGGGATTGTGGGCGCGATTCTGGCGGGGGGCGTCACGACGGTGGCGTTCACCGCGGTGCTGCGGGTGCGCGCGGTGGTGGCGGCGGCGGGGCTGGGCGGGATGGCGGATCGCACGCTGCTGGCGATCGGGCTGTTTTCCATGCTGGTGGCGGCGTTGTTCCTGCTGGGCACGCGGGATTTCAAGCGGATGCTGGCGTATTCAAGTGTCGAGCACATGGGCATCCTCACCATCGGGGCGGGCCTGGGCGGAGCCGGCGCGTGGGCGGCCCTGTATCACGTGTGGGGCAACAGCCTGACGAAGGGCGCGCTCTTCCTCAGCGCGGGCAACATCCGCCGGGCCGCGGGGGCGCGCACGATGGACGCAGTGGGCGGCATGGCGCTGCTCACCCCCCGCTCGGCGGCGCTGTTTGTCACCGGCATGTTCGCCATCACGGCGTGTCCGCCCTTTGCCCCGTTCTTCAGCGAACTGCGCGTCGTGCGCACGGCCTTCGCGACCCATCATGGCGGCGCGGCGGCGATGTTCCTCGTCTGCCTGCTGCTGGCTTTCTTCGGGTTGACCCGGCTGGTCTTCGCCATTGTCGACGGCCGGCCGCGCACCGCGGCGCGGGACGGTCGCCGGTTGTTTCCGGAGACCGCCGGGATCATTCTGCCACCGTTGGCCCTGCTGCTCCTGGCGCTCTGGCTGGGCGTCGCGCCCCCGGCCGTGCTGCGCGACACGTGGACGGCGGCGGTGGCCCAGTTGTATCCGGTGCCATGAACCACCCCACCTCACTCGCGCCACTCGCGAACGCCACGAGCCTGCCCTGGGCCGAGGTGCCGGAATGGCCGGTGGCGGAGTTCGTGCGCATGACGGCGACCGCACTCGATCGGGGCGGTCGCTTGTGCGCCTGGTTCGGCGTCCCCGCCGGGGCCGGGGTGCGGCTGGTGGCGGTGATCGCCTACGATGCCGAGAACACGCTGGCGGTCGGGCGCAGCCTTCCGTTGTCCGGTGGCTATCCCGCGCTCACCGTCTCCCACCCCCAGGCGCATCTCTTTGAACGTGAAGTCTGGGAGCAACACGGCTTGACGCCCGAGGGACACCCCTGGCTCAAGCCGGTGCGGCGGAGCGGCGGCATGGCGCCGGCGATGGGGGAGTTTTTCCGCGTCGGCGGTCGCGAGGTGCACGAGGTGGCCGTCGGGCCGGTGCATGCGGGCGTGATTGAACCGGGGCATTTTCGTTTTCAGTGCGCCGGGGAGGAAGTGCTGCACCTCGAGATCGCGCTGGGCTATCAGCATCGCGGCGTGGAGGCGGCGCTCGCGGGCGGGCCGCACCGCACGACCATGGCCCAGATGGAGACCGTCGCCGGCGATACGACCGTCGGCCATGCGACCGCCTATGCTTCCGTCCTCGAAGCGCTCGCCGGAACGGAGCCCCCACTGAGGACGCAATGGCTGCGCGCAATCGCCCTGGAGTTGGAACGTTTGGCCAATCACGCCGGGGATCTCGGCGCCCTGGCCAACGACGTGGCGTTTCTGCCCACGGCCTCGGCCGGCGGCAAGATCCGCGGCGACTTTCTCAACCTGACCGCGCTGATCTGCGGCAATCGTTTCGGTCGGGGCATCGTGCGGCCGGGCGGCGGCCGGATCGAGCTCGAAGCGGCACGGGCGGCGCGCCTGCGCGAGCAACTGATCCCGGCGCTGGCGGAATTGGAGCAGGCGGCCGCCTGGTTGTGGGACGCCGCCGCGGTGCGCTCCCGGTTCGAAAACGCCGGCACCTTGTTCACGGCGCAGGCCGCCGAGCTCGGACTCGTGGGGCCCGCCGCCCGGGCGTGCGGACTCGTGCGCGACGTGCGCTACGATCACCCGGCGGGCTGGCATCGTTTCGCCCAGGTGCCGATCGCGGTGTGGCGGGGGGGCGACGTCTACGCCCGCGCCCGCGTCCGGGGGATTGAGGCCCAGCGTTCGGGCCAGTTCCTGCTGGAGCAACTGGCGGCGCCGGTGGAACGGGAGAGTGGCGCCGAGCTTCCGCCGCCGGCCGCCGCCACGCTGGCGGTCGCGCTGGTCGAGGGCTGGCGCGGAGAGATTTGCCACGTGGCGCTCACCGACACCGCCGGCCGCTTCCGGCGCTACAAAATCGTGGATCCCTCCTTCCACAATTGGACGGGCCTTGCCCTCGCTCTGCGCGGCCAGGCCATCTCGGATTTTCCGCTCTGCAACAAGAGCTTCAACCTCTCCTACTGCGGTTTCGATCTGTAGGAATTTGGCGGCCAAATTCCTGATCTTATGTACGTCCTCGACACCCTCATTCACCGGCTGAAACGCGGCTGCGAAACGATGGCGTATCCCCGGGGCCCCGCGCCGGCGCTGCCTGACCGCCACGGCGGCGCACTGCGGGTCGAGGCGACGAAGTGCCCGGAAGCCTGCACCGCGTGCGTGCCGGTGTGCCCCACGCAGGCGATTGTCCGGCCCACCTCCGCGCCGGTGGGGCTCGACCTCGGCCGGTGCATTTTCTGCACCGAATGCATCGCCGCCTGTCCCTCCGGCGCGATCACGGCAACCGGCGATCACCGGATGGCGGCGCGGCGGCGGGAGGATCTCATGCTGGGCGAGTCCGGCCACGAGCAGGTCCGGCTGGCGGCGGCGCTCGACGAAAAACTGCGCCGTCTCTTCGGCCGCTCGCTGCGCCTCCGTCAGGTGAGCGCCGGCGGCTGCAACGCCTGCGAGGCCGACGTGAATGTGCTCTCGACCATCGGCTGGGATCTGGGACGTTTCGGCATCCAGATGGTGGCGTCGCCGCGGCATGCCGATGGCCTGCTGATCACCGGGGCGGTGTCGCGGAACATGGAACTCGCCCTGCGCAAGACCTACGACGCAGTGCCGGATCCAAAGATCGTGATCGCCGTGGGGGCCTGCGCGATCGCGGGCGGCCCGTTTGCCGGACATCCGGAGGTGCTCGATGGCGCCACCGCGATTCTGCCGGTGGATCTCTTCATTCCGGGCTGCCCGCCCCATCCCCTGACGATTCTCGACGGGCTCCTGCGGCTCTTGGATCGGCCGGAGGAGCCGCGAACCCGAGCCGCGATCTAATCGTTGTCGGTGCGACGAGCAGGCGGGGCGGGAGACCCTTCCCCGCCGCCTTACCCGACCTCGCGGAGTCGCCCGACATGATGGGCCGCGACGACGTGCCGCACGCCCGCCTCGGTTTCGAGCACGATGCCCCCACCCGCCTCGATCCCGCAAAATCGCCCGCACCGCGTCGCCAAGGACACGCCGGCCGCCGGCTCAAGCTCCACGGTGCGCGCCCGGCCCCAGCAGCGGTTGAGCATGGGCACAAATCCCGCCAGGTGCCGGTGCGCGAAAGCCACATGCGCGGTGGCGATCGCCTGCAACACGCCGGCCACGATCGGCTCGCCGGAGCAGGGTTGGGGAAGTCGCATTCATGTGCACCGCCCCCGCTGGAATTCCGCCGCCGGGACTCCGCGACCACCGGCCGGAAGGGTTACGCGTCGCGCTCAATGGCCCAGGGTGGAGAGAAAATATCCCGCCGCCACCGCCGTGCCGATGACGCCCGCCACATTGGGCCCCATGGCATGCATCAGCAGGTAGTTGTTGGGATCGTATTTCTGCCCCTCGACGTGGGAAACGCGCGCCGCCATCGGCACCGCCGACACGCCAGCGGAACCAATCAGGGGATTCACCGGATTGTTCGGCGACAGCACGTTCATGAGCTTGGCCACCAGCACCCCGCTCGCGGTCGAAAAACCGAAGGCGATCACCCCAAGCACGATGATCTTCAGCGTCTCGGCCGCGAGAAAACTGTCGGCGCGCATCGTGATGCCGACGCTCGTGCCGAGAAAGATGGTCAAGACATTGATGATTTCGTTCTGGGCTGACTTCACCAATCGCTCGGTGACGCCGCATTCCCGGATGAAATTGCCGAGCATGAGCATCGAGATCAGCGCCGCCGCATCGGGCACCAGCAGGATGCAGATGATCATCACGACGACGGCGAAGATCAGTTTCTCGAGCTTCGAGACCTTGCGCAGCGACTGCATGCGGATGCGACGCTCCTTGTCGGTCGTGAGCAACCGCATGATCGGCGGCTGGATCAACGGCACGAGCGACATGTAGCTATAGGCCGCCACCGCCACCGCCCCGAGCAATTCCGGCGCGAGCTTGTTGGTGAGGAAGATCGCCGTCGGACCATCGGCTCCCCCGATGATGCCGATCGAAGCCGCCTGCTTCGCGGAGAAGCCCAGCAGCGAGGCGCCCATGAACGTGATGAACAGCCCCACCTGCGCCGCCGCCCCGAGCATCAGGGTCCGCGGCATCGCGATGAGCGGCCCGAAATCGGTGAGGGCACCCACGCCAAGGAAGATCAGCGGGGGGAACAGCTCGAGTTTGATGCCCTGGGAAATGAAATCGTAGAGCCCACCCTCGACTTTCTCCACTTTCAGCACCTGGAGGTTCGCCTCCCCCGGTGCGCCCGGATGTTCCGCGGGGAGCACCCGGCCTTCGATCCGAAAGATGGCGCTGTCGATCGCTCCGTTGGGTTTCACCTCGGTCGTAATCACGCCGCGCGTCGGCAGATTGGCCACCAGGGCGCCGAAGGCGATGGGCACGAGCAACAGGGGTTCGAAGCCCTTCGCAATCGCGAGCCACAGCAGGACGACGGCGACCGCCCACATCACCAGCATTTTCCAGGTGACGAGGGCAAATCCGGTCGTGGAGAAAAAATCAACGAGTCCTTGCAGCATGACGGGAGGGGTTCAGCGAACCTGGTGGGAAGCGAAAATCTGCCGGCGGCCTTCGTGCGCCCAGTCGAGATCAGCCGTTACCGGGGCGATGGCGAGAATGCGGTGGCGGGCGTCGATCACGACACAGACGGCGCCGGAAATCGCCGCCACCACCTGGGGCGGAAGACCGGGCAGCGGCGCCGGCGCCACGACGGCTGGCGGCGGAGTCGCCTTCGCCCGGGCAGCGGCGCGCCGGAAATAGATTCCCGTCAGCTCCAAGACTCCCCAGATGGTGGCCAGGGCCAGAAAGACGACCAGGAGCCCGTTGATTTGAAAGACGATCGTCTCGCCGATTCCCGGGTGGGTCGGCAGCGCCGCCGCGAAGAAAGGTGAACTGAGAAGCATGGCTGGAGAGTTAACGGGGTTGAAACAGGGTGGCCGTGGGTGAGGACCGGACGGCGCGCTCACCGGGAGCCACGGACACCTTGGAGGTGCGGCCGGACGATCACGCGTCAGACGATGGTCAGCAAGGCGGCCCCTTCCTCCACCGCGTCACCCGGGTTGACATGCACCGCGCTGACGGTGCCGGCCTTCGGGGCGTAGACAAACGTGTTCATTTTCATTGCTTCGAGCGTGACGACCTGGGCGCCTTCCACGACCGGATCGCCCACCTTGACGTCGATGGCGACCACCTTGCCCGCCAGGGGGCTGAGAATGGCACCGGTGGGGGTGGCAAGGGCGGCCCCACGCTGGGGCGCGGCGGCCACGGGATCAACCACCGGGGCAGGCAGCGGGTTGGGCGGGGGCTGGGTATGAGGAACCCAGGCGGAGGAATAGCCCGGCGTCGCTGCGTGCGGCTCGTCGAGCATTTCCACCGTCACTTCGTAGGCCCTGCCATCGACGGTAACGCGGAGTTTGTGCATGTTGCTTTCGGGTAAGAAAGGGTAGGAAGTTCCTGGGGGGTTTGGCCGGCGACCCCAGCGAGGCGTGGTCGCGACCGGCAGGCATCAGCCCGGCGGGTCACCGCGTGCCCGGCAGCGGATTCCCCAGGCGATCAAACCAAGACCGCTGAAAGCCAGCAACCGGCCGACGGAGGTACCGATCGGCTGCCACTCCGGCGCAAACGCCGTCCCGCCGGCCCGTGCCACCAGCACGCCCACCCCGGCCAGCACCACACCGGTGGCCCAATAGGGATTCGCGAGGACGGCAAGACGCTTCATTTCATCAACGGAATCAAAGTGACGTAGATGCCGGTGAGTATCGCCGAAGTGATGACACCCGAGATGCTGGCGCCGAGCGCTTCCGGCAGGATGAGGGCCTCGGGATTGACGTTGCTCACTTCCTTCTGCGCCACCTTGGCCGTGCTCGGCACGCAACTCACGCCCGCAATCCCAACCACGGGATTGATTTTCCTGCCGCTGAAGTAGTAGGCGAGGAAACCGCCGATGATGCCGCCGATGCCCGAAAGCAGGAGCGCGATGATGCCGAGCAGCAGCAGCACCAGCACCTTGGGATTCAGGATGGTCGAGGCCTCGCACAACACGCCGAGAGTCAGGCCGAGAAACAACGTCGCCCCGTAGAGAATGGGGCCGTCGATCACCGCCACGAAATACTTCAAGCCCGATTCGCGGACCGCGACGCCGACGAACAACGAGAGAAACAAGGGAGCCGCGGAGGGGAAGAGCAGACACAGCACCGTGCTGCCCACGACCGCGAAAGCCAGTTTCTCGTCGGAGGTGATCCGGAGCGCGGGCCGCTCCGGCATCGGCAGGCCCCGCAACTTGGCCGGCACGAGGAAGCGAATCAGGTAGGGATACACGCCATAGGTCAGCCCCAGATAGAGGTACGCGACCACGGTGATCGGCACGAAGAGTTCCTTCGCCAGCGTCAGCGACGTGAAGAGCACCATGGGTCCGTCCGCGCCACCCACCATCGCAATGGACGCCGCCTCGCCGTAGTTCAGACCCATCGCCACCGCGATGGGAAAGGTCGCCACCGTGCCCAACTCGGCACAGAGGGCGAGAAACATGCTGAGAAAGGGACGCGCGAGCACGAAGCCCACGTCGAGCAGCACGCCGATGCCCATGAACACGAGGCACGCGATCAGGCCGTTGCTGAACATGTAGGTATAGATGGGCTGCAGAAAATCGATCTGCAGCACGTACATCAGGTTGTCGGTCTTCTGCACCAGCGGCGCCATGAAGAGCGTACCCGCCACCGGGTGGCCGCCGGACTGCACCGTCTCCGTGACCGCCGCGGCCGTCGCCGGATCGAGGAAGAGCACGCCGGCGTTGACGGCGGACATGCCGAGGCCCATCGGAATCATGAGCAGCGGTTCCAGGATGCCCTTCTTGCCCATGTAAACGAGCACCATGCCGAGGAGCATGAGCCCCAGGCGCGCGGCGAGAACGGCGGGATTCGACGCGATCAGCGTCGTGATACCCTGGAACAGATCGAGAAAGTTGGAGAGACCCATGGCAGTAGGAGTGAAGGCACCGGCCCGGCGTCAGGAAGAACCTGAAATCCGGCGGACGAGGCGGAAGAGACCCGTGATGAGCAGCGCGATGAGCATCGAGATCACAAAAGCGATCCCGTAGATCACGAACGCCTGGAGGACGGCGATTTTCATGGTCGTGGTGACGGGGAAAAATGACGGCCCGGCTTCAGGTCAGCCGCATCAGCGCCGCGCCCTCCTCGACGCCGTCGCCGGGATTGACCAGCACTTCGGCGACATGGCCTGCTTTCGGGGCGTAGATGTAGGTGTTCATCTTCATCGCCTCGATCGTTGCGACCTGGGTCCCTTCCTCGACGCTCTGGCCCACCTTGACGTCGATCGAGACGATCTTGCCGGCCAGCGGGCTGACCACGACGCCCGCGCCCGTGACGGCGGCGGCCTTGAGGGCCGCGGCGGCGGCATCCGGAATCGCCGGGGTGGCCACCGCGCCGAGGGCGCCCAAGGGAGCGGCCGCGGGCGTGATCGCGACTGCGGTATCCTGATCGAGGATCTCGACCAGCACTTCATAGACTTTGCCGTCAATGGTGACGCGTAGTTTCTTCATGGCGCAATAGGAGGGAGGATTCAGCGGACTTTATGAGACGTGTAGATTTGCCGGCGGCCTTCGAGGCTCCACTGGGCCATCAGGGCCTCGACGGAGGGCGTGGGAGCCGGCACGAGCTCGATGGCCTTCACCTCGGCGCGCGGGCCGATGGTGACGTTGATGGCAGCGGCGATGATGGCCAGGGTCTCCGGTGAGATCTCGGCCGGATCGGCCGGAGCCACCCCGCGCGGGACGACGTCCGGATGGGTCGCCGCCAGCCAGCGACCCACCAGCGCGACCACCGCCAGCAACAGGGCGATCAGGCCGAGCACGAACAGCACGGCGAGCCCCAAGCTGCCGAACAGAGGCTGACCGACAACCGCGAGCAAGGAAAAGTTCATGAGAGGAGGAACGGGAGGGCCCGGTCGCACCCGGGTTGGGACCGGGTGCCCTCGGGCAGGAGGCAGTGCATCCCGGGTTACATGGGAATGTTACCGTGCTTCTTGGGCGGCCGCGTCTCGCGTTTTGAAAGCGTATTGCGCAGCGCCATGGCGAGATTGGCCCGGGTTTGCGCGGGTTCGATGATGTCGGTGATCATGCCCTTCCGCGCCGCCTCGTAGGGTGAGGTGAATTTGTCGCGGTATTCGGCGACCAATTCCGCCTCCCGCGCCTTCGGGTCCTTGGCCGCCGCGAGTTCCCGCTTGTAGAGCACCTTCACCGCGCCCTCCGCCCCCATCACGGCAATCTCCGCGGTGGGCCAGGCGTAGACGGCATCCGCACCCATGTCGGCGCTGCACATCGCGAGGTAGGCCCCGCCGTAGGCTTTGCGGAGGATGACGGTCAGCTTCGGCACGGTGCAGGACGCGTAGGCAAAAAGCATTTTCGCGCCGTGGCGGATGATGCCGCCCCTTTCCTGCGCCATGCCGGGCATGAAGCCGGGGATGTCGACCAGCGTGACGACCGGAATGTTGAAGACGTTGCAAAAACGGATGAAACGCGCGCCCTTGTCCGACGAGTCGATGTCGAGCGTGCCCGCCTTGACCATCGGCTGATTGGCGACCAGGCCGCACACAATGCCCTGGATGCGGCCAAACCCCACCACCAGGTTCTTCGCCCAGTCCCGCTGCACCTCCAGGAAGTCCCCGCCATCCACGAGCCGTCCGATCACCGTGTGAATGTCGAACGGTGTCTTGGAATCGGCGGGCACCAAATCGTTCATACCGGGATCGGGCGACAGGTCGAGCGACGGCGTCGGCCGGTGCGGCGGATCCATGATGTTGTTCGACGGCAGGAAGGAGAAGAGCCGGCGGGCGATCTCCAGGGCGTGCTTGTCGTCCTCCGCCACGAAGTGGATGTTGCCGCTCACCGTGGCGTGCGCCGCCGCACTCCCGATCTGGTCCATCGTCACCGACTCGCCCGTGGCGGCCTTGATCACCTCGGGGCCGCAGATGAACATGCTGGCGTGCTTCTTCGTCATGATGATGAAGTCCGTCAGCGCCGGGCTGTAGGCGGCGCCCCCCGCACAGGGGCCCGCAATGATCGAAACCTGGGGAATGACGCCGGAGGCGAGCACGTTGCGGAAAAACACCTGACCATAGCCGGACAGCGACTCGTCACCTTCCTGGATACGCGCGCCACCGGAGTCGTTGATGCCCAGCACCGGCATGCCCGCCTTCATGGCGTAATCCATGAGATCGCAGATCTTCTTGGAATGAATGCGGCCGAGCGCGCCCCCGCCGACCGTGAAGTCGTGACTGAACGCCGCCACCGGCCGGCCGTCGACGTAGCCCACCCCGGTCACGACTCCGTCGCCGGGAAACGATTTCTCCGCCAGACCAAAGTCGTGGCAGTCGTGGTCGGCATGCATGCCCCATTCCATGAAGGTATTCGGCTGGAAGAGAGCGAGCAGCCGCTCGCGGGCGTTCATCAGGCCCTTTTCCTTGCGGGCCTTCAGCTTGTCCTCGCCCCCCGCGGCCAGAGCCGTGCGGCGCCGGGCGGCGAGTTGTTCAAGAAGTTGCGGTGCGATGGCCATGGTGGTTTTCCTTTACACTCAGTGGGCGGCGGGGGCGCCCGGCTTGACGGCACAGAATTCCGTGAGGACTCCGCGCGTGGACTTGGGATGGAGGAAGGCGACGAGTTTCCCCGCCGCGCCCTCGAAAGGTGTCTCGTGGATCAGCCGGACGCCGGCCGCCGAGGCCTGCTTCAACTGGGCCCCGATGTCGTCCGTGCGAAACGCGACGTGGTGGATGCCCTCCCCCCGATCCGCGATGAACTTCGCGATCGTGCTGTCGGGCGACGTGGGTTCGAGCAACTCCACGTGCACCCCCCCGGCGTCAAAAAAGGCGGTGCGCACCTTCTGGGCCGCCACCTCTTCGCGGCCGAGGCAGCGCAACCCGAGCGCTTTTTCATACAGGGGCACCGCCTCGTCGAGGGACCGGACGGCAATACCCAAATGGTCGATGGATGTAATCATGGCGAAAGAGGACTTCCTGGGACCGGCAAGCATAAGGCGTCATCCCGACCGGGACTCCGCACAATTTGCGAACTCCTGAGCTTGCAGTAGAAAATCTTCACGTGGTGAACCCGGCCGCTGCCATTAGCAGACGTGCAGCCTCGGGGGCCGGCACGAGCCCGGCCCCGACTTGCGACTCCAATTGCGCCCGCAGCGCCGCGACGCCGCGACGCGAGGCATAGGCCTCGCGCAAGCCCTCGTTCACCAGGGCATCCAACCAGGCCAGGGCCTGCTCGCGCCGACGGGCCGCGAACGCACCGCTCTGCCGGCCATGGGCAAAAAACTCCTCCGCCTTGGCCCACACCGCCGCGATACCCTCGCCCGTGACCGCGGAGCAGGTGAGCACCGTTTGCGGCCATGCCCCCTCCGGCCCCGACAGGTAGTGCAGCGCCCGACTGAACTCGCGCCGGGCCGCCTCCGCGCGCGCCCGATTGTCGCCGTCCGCCTTGTTCACCGCGAGGATGTCCGCGAGTTCGAGGATGCCCTTCTTGATCCCCTGCAACTCGTCGCCCGCGCCCGCCAGGAGCAGCACGAGAAAACAATCCACCATGCCCCGCACGAGCACCTCACTCTGGCCTACGCCCACCGTTTCCACGATGACGATTTCGAACCCCGCCGCCTCGCACAACCCGATGGTTTCCCGGGTGCGGCGGGCCACTCCCCCCAGCTCGCCGCCGCTCGGCGACGGCCGGATGAACGCCCCGGGCCGCCGCGACAGATTTTCCATGCGGGTCTTGTCGCCCAGAATGCTGCCGCGCGTCACCGGGCTGCTCGGATCGACCGACAGCACCGCGACCCGCCGGCCGGCATCGCACAATTGCACGCCCAATGCGTCGATGAACGTGCTCTTTCCCGCCCCCGGCGCGCCGGTGACACCGACGCGCATCGCACCGCCGGCATGGGGCGTGAGCAGAGTGAGCAGGGTTTCCGCGGCCGCCCGATGTGCTCCGGCCCGGCTTTCGATGAGCGTGATGCCGCGGGCGAGCGCCCCGCGGTCTCCGGCGCGAAGGGCGGCGGCGATCGCGGCGGGATTTTCCGCCGCCCGCCGCCGGACCGGTCGGTGGTCGGGCGCCCGCGCCGCCACCCCCGGCACGATGCGGGTGGTGAACTCGGCGCCCCCTTCGACGGGCACCCATTCCGGACGGGGGGAAGCATCAGGCATGTTGGCAAACCCCGATTTCCGGCGCCATCAGCGGTCGGCGGGCGTTGGGCGGCCGGGTGCGGTCACTCGAACGCGACGGGCGCCGCGCCCAGTTTCTCCAGCAGGATCGCCGCGGACCGCGGGATCGGCGTGCCGGGACCGAAGACGGCGGCGGCGCCGTGCTCGTAGAGAAACGCATAGTCCTGCGCGGGGATCACGCCGCCGACCACGACGAGAATATCGTCGCGACCCCGGCGCTTCAATTCGCTCACGAGCGTGGGCAGCAGGGTCTTGTGCCCGGCCGCGAGGGAACTCATCGCGACGATGTGCACGTCGTTCTCGACCGCGTCGCGCGCCGCCTCTTCCGGCGTCTGGAAGAGCGCGCCCACGTCGACATCGAAGCCCATGTCGGCCATGGCGGTGGCGACCACCTTGGCGCCGCGATCATGACCATCCTGGCCGAGCTTCGCGATGAGGATGCGCGGCCGGCGGCCCTCCCGCGCGGCGAAGGCATCCGCCATGCCGCGCACTTTCGTCACGTCGTCGTGCCCGGTGAAAGCCCGGGTATAGACGCCGGAGATCGAGCGAATCTGCGCCTGGTAACGACCGTACACGACCTCGAGGGCGTCGGAAATTTCCCCGAGGGTCGCCCGGGCCCGGGCCGCCTCGATGCTGAGGGCGAGCAGATTGCCCTCCCCGCCGCGCGCACACGCGGTGAGGGCCGCGAGGCACCGCTGCACGGCGGCGCTGTCCCGCTCCGCCTTGAGTTGCCGCAATTGTTTGATCTGCGCCTCCCGCACGGCGGTGTTGTCGACCTCGAGAATCTCCATCGGCGCCTCTTTTTCGAGGCGGTATTTGTTCACGCCGACGATGGTCTCCTGGCTGGAATCGATCATCGCCTGGCGGCGGGCCGCGGCCTCCTCGATGCGCAGCTTGGGCAGGCCGGTCTCGATCGCCTTGGCCATGCCCCCGAGCTGCTCGACCTCCTCCAGGTGCGCCCAGGCCTGGCGCGCCAGGTCGTGCGTCAACCGCTCGACATAATAGCTGCCTCCCCAGGGATCGACCGGTTGGCAGAGGCCCGTTTCAGCCTGCAGGAAGAGCTGGGTGTTGCGCGCGATGCGGGCCGAAAAATCGGTCGGCAGCGCGATCGCCTCATCGAGTGAATTGGTGTGCAGCGACTGCGTGTGGCCCATCACCGCCGCCATCGCCTCGATGCAGGTGCGGGCGACGTTGTTGAACGGATCCTGCTCCGTGAGCGACCAGCCGGAGGTCTGGGAATGCGTGCGCAACGCCATCGACTTGGGATTCTTCGGGTTGAACTGCCGCACCAGCTTCGCCCAGAGCAGGCGGCCGGCGCGCATCTTGGCGACCTCCATAAAGAGGTTCTTGCCCTGCGCCCAGAAGAACGAAAGCCGCGGCGCAAACGCATCGATGTCGATGCCCGCCTGGAGGCCCGTGCGCAGGTACTCCAGCCCGTCGGCCAGGGTGTACGCGAGTTCGAGATCGGCCGTGGCGCCCGCCTCCTGCATGTGATAGCCGGAGATCGAGATGGAGTTGAATTTCGGCATCTGCCGCGAGGTGAACTCGAAGATGTCGGCGATGATCTTCATCGAGGGAATGGGCGGATAGATGTAGGTGTTCCGCACCATGTACTCCTTCAGGATGTCGTTTTGAATCGTGCCGGCCAGCTTCTCGATCGCGACGCCCTGCTCCAGCGCCGCCGCGATGTAGAACGCCAGCACCGGCAGCACCGCGCCGTTCATCGTCATCGAGACACTGATCCGATCCAGCGGGATGCCCGCAAACAGGGCCTGCATGTCGAGCACGGAGTCCACCGCCACGCCCGCCTTGCCCACGTCGCCGACCACGCGCGGGTGGTCGCTGTCGTAGCCGCGGTGCGTCGCGAGGTCGAACGCGACCGAGAGCCCCATCTGCCCCGCGGCGAGGTTGCGCTTGTAGAATGCGTTCGACTCCGTGGCGGTCGAAAAGCCCGCGTACTGGCGGATGGTCCACGGCTTGAGCACGTACATCGTCGCGTAGGGGCCGCGCAAATACGGCGCGATGCCCGCGGTGAACCCAAGGTGCCCGACGGCGCGCAGGTCCGCCGGCCCATAGACGGGTTTCACGGGAATCTGCTCCATCGTCAGCCAGTCACCGAGGGCGTCCGGCCCCCCGGCGGTGGCGCGGGCGGCGGCCAGCCAGTCGGCTTCCGTGGCTCCCGCCGGCGCGATGGCATCGAAGGGAATCGTGGTGTAATCGGGAAAGGTCATGGCAGGGCGTGATTAGAGGCCGAGTTTATCCTGAAACGTCGCGAGCAGCCGGGCGCAATTGGCCCGGAGATGAATGAACTCATCCACCCCGGCCGCCTTGAACTGTTGTTGCAGTTCGGGCGTGGCGGGCAGACCGGCGAGCACGACCAACGGCGGTCGGGCCGCGGCCCGCAGCGCCTGCGCCAGGGGTGGCACGAGCGTCGGATAGGTATCGTCGGTCGAACAGATGACCACCACGGGCGCACCCGAAGCGAGCGCGGCGAGCGCGGCCGCCTCCGGCGTGTCGAACCCCTGGCCGGCGATGGCCTCGAAGCCGCCCGCGGCGAAAAACGCGCGCGAGAAATCCACCCGGGCCGCGTGCTGCTTGCGCGGTCCCAGCCCCGCGAGAAAGACCTTGGGCCGCGTCCCCGTCCGACCCAGGTGGGCCTCGGCGCGCCAGCGCAGCGCCTCGTAGGGTGCCGCCCGCCGGTGCGGCACGAGCCGCTTGACCCCGGCGGGGGTCGCCGTCGCAGACGGACGGGCAACCGCCGCCTCCGGGGGCAATTTCTCCCGCAGGTTGGGCTGCAGGTTCGTGCCGATGATACCCTCGCGCCGCGTCTCGACGGCGGCCATCCGGTCGGCCGCGGTCTTCTCGACCAGGCCCTGGGGATACCCCTCGCGAATTGCCGCCGCCATCCCGCCGCGGCGTTCGATCTCCTGGAATAATTCCCACGCCTTCGCCGCCACCTGGCGGGTCAGGGTCTCCACGTACCACGATCCGCCGGCCGGATCGACGACGCGCCCCAACTGGCATTCCTCGGCGAGGATAATCTGAATGTTTCGCGCCAGCCGGCGCGAGAACTCGTCGGGCGCCCGTTGGCATTCGTCAAACGTCCCCACGTGTAGCCCGTCGCAGCCTCCCACCACGCCGGCGAACGCCTCCGTCGTCGTCCGCAGCAGATTCACATGCGGATCGAGCACCGTCTTGTTCCAGCGCGTGGTCCGGCCATGGCACACGAGGCGCTGGGCCTCGGCTCCGCCGCCGGCCGCCTCCATCGCCCGGGCCCAGAGCAGGCGCGCCGCTCGCAGCTTGGCGATCTCCATGAAGAGGTTTGAGCCGAGTCCAAAAGTAAACAGCACTCGCGGCGCCGTGGCGTCGACTCCGAGACCCCGGTCATTGAGGGCCCGGAGATAGGCGGTGCCGGTGGCCAGCCCGAAGGCGAGTTCCTGCACCGCGTGGGCGCCGGCCTCACCCCACGCGCTCGCGTCCACGCCGATCGTGCGCAACCGCAGTCCATCGCGTTGCACCTGCGTCGTGAGCCCGGCAAGATCGTCATAGGTCGCGTCGAGGTGGCCGGGCAGGTGGCCGTGGCGCAGCCACTCGGCAAACGGATCGCCGAGCACCGCGCCGTGCAGGTCTCCCGCCGGCTTGCCCTCGCGGACGAGCCAGTCGGTCAGCAGCTTTGTCACGGTCGCTGCGGCCACGCCCGCCGAGGCGAACAGCGGCACCGCGGCCAGGTCCACCCCGCGGAGGGCGGCGGCGACGTCGTCGACCGACGTCAGCGCCAGACCCACGTCGGCCACCTGATCGGCCATAGCGACATTGGAAGCCAGCCCGAGCCGGGTGGCGGTGTCGAGCGGCAGGCTCACCGCGTTTTGTCCCCGGCTGAGATCATGGCGGAGCGCCGCGTTGAAGGCTGCGGCGTCCACGCACCCCGGATCCTGGCAAATATACCAGCCCGCGGCGCGACTACCGAGCGCGGTGGCGCCGCGCAGATACGGTGGCAGACCGGGCCAGGATTCGCCCAAACCCAGTTTCTCGCCATCGGACCGGGAGTACAAAGGCTGCAGGTCGATCCCTTCCGCCGTCCGCGTGATGAGTTTCTTTTCAAACGGCGCCCCGTCGAGCGATTCCTCGGCGACCTTGCGCCACTCGGCGTCGGTCGCAGGGGCAAATCCGGCGAAAAGTTCTTCGGTGGTGGTTGAACTCATGGAAAGGGTCAGTCCAGCTCCTCGACCAGCGCTTCGACGCGCCGGTGGTTGAGCGTCAGTCGCATCCGGGTGGCGGGCCGGCGGGTGACCGCGGCACCGGGTGGCGGCGGCGACATCGGTAGGGACGCCTGGGATACGGGCACCACCGGAGCCGCCGGTGCCGCTGGCGCCGGCGCGGCCGGGGCCGGTTTGTAGAACGCCTCCGTCTCCCGGGGAAACATGGCCCAGAGGACCGCGTTCTCGTCCGAGACCGACAGCCCCTTGGCGGCAAGTTCCTGCCGCAATTGGGGCATCCGGGGCGCGAGCAAGTCCGCCGGCCGGCCGTGCACGGGCTCCTGTCCCGATTGTTTGCGCGCCAGGGCGAGCAACTCGGGATCGATCGGGCCCGGGGGACGGCCGTACTTGCCGAGGGCAATATCCACGCTCGCCTGGGCCAGGTTCTTCCAGCGGCCAAACTTCACGTTGAGCACCGCCTGGGTGCCGACAATCTGCGAGGTCGGCGTGACCAAGGGAATCCAACCCAACGCCTCGCGGACGACGGGCACCTCCGCCATCACGTCGTTGAATCGCGCGTCCATTTTCATTTCGGCGAGTTGCGTGCGGAAATTGCTCAGCATGCCGCCGGGCACCTGGTAGCTCAAGGCGTCGCTGTCGACCCGCTCGTTGGCCGTGCTCATGAATTTGGCCAGTTCCCCCGCCACCCCTTCGAAGTACTTGCGAAGTTCGAGCAACACCTTCCGGTCGTACTTCGGCGCCCGGGGATGGTCGGTCAGTGCCGCCAGCATCCGCACGGTGTCGGGCTGCCCCGTGCCGTTGGCAAAAGGCGTGATCGAGGTGTCCACGGCGTCGGCCCCCGCGTCGATGGCCGCCAGATACGAGGCGACCGCCAGGCCCGCCGTGTCATGACTGTGGACGATGACCGGCAACGCATGGCGTTGCTTGATCGACCGGACCAGCTCGTAGGTGATCCTCGGCGTCAGCAGTCCCGCCATATCCTTGATGCAGATCGAATCGCACTCCAGCGCCGCGAGTTCGTCGGCCAGCGCCGCCAGCTTAATCGGGGTGTGCACCGGACTGGTGGTGTAGCAGATGGCACCCTGCGCGTGTTTGCCCTCAGCCTTTACGGTGCGGATGGCCGTCCGGAGGTTGCGCACGTCGTTGAGCGCATCGAACACCCGAAATATATCCATCCCGTGGCGGGCGGAGCAACGCACGAAGGCTTCCACCACGTCGTCCGGAAAGCTCGTGTACTGCACGATGTTCTGCCCCCGCAGCAACATCATGTGCGGGGTGGCGGGGGCGGCGGCCTTCAACTTGTCCAGCCGATCGAACGGATTCTCGTGGAGGAAGCGCAGCGTGGCATCGATGGTGGCCCCGCCCCACGTTTCGAGGGCGCCAAAGCCCAGGGCATCGAGGCGACCGGCGACCGGCAGCATCTGCGCCGTGGTCATGCGGGTGGCCGCCAGCGACTGATGGCCGTCGCGCAGGACGGTGTTGTTAAAAACCACGGTTTTCATGGGAAGAGGGGAGCGCCTTGCCGCCACCACCACGGGAGAACCCGGCAGCCGCAGCTTGAGGCAACGGCGGGGTTGTTCGGTAGTGGCTTCAAGTTCATTGAACGACAAGCATACCGATACCCCCGCACGGCGACTCAGCTTTTCTTGTCGGGCGCTCAGCGCTTATTGCGCATACATTAGGGTTCCTCACGCGGCGCAGGCCAGTTTGAAACCATAAGATATGCTTTCCCATGGGCCGACACCGGAACCCATGACTTTTCCTTTGCCGCAACCCCGTTTCCTTGGCGCGCTGACCCCATGAGGTTTCTGGTCACCAACGACGACGGCATCGAGAGTGTCTTCCTCCACGAGCTGGTGCACGCCCTGCGCGCGACGGACCACGAAGTGTATGTCGTGGCGCCCAAGCGGGAGCAGAGCTGGGTCGGCGCGGCCAAGTCGCGCAACCGGCCGGTCCACGCCTCCGCGGCGGATCGCGGCCTGGGCTGCCCCACCTGGATCGTGGATGGGACGCCAAGCGACGGCATCAACATCGCCGTAGGGCATTTGCTGCCGCGCGCGCTCGCCGTGGATGCCGTGGTCAGTGGGATCAACATCGGCCTCAACGCGTCCCTCGGCTTCATCATTGCCAGCGGGACCATTGGGGGGGCGTGGGAGGGGGCGCTGCATGGGCTCCCGGCCATCGCGTTTTCCCAGGATCTCACCGCGGAAGTCTATAACACCCTGAAGGCGGCGAACGACCTCCCTTCGCCCGAACTCCACGCCATCCTCCGGGTTTCCGCGCGCCATGCCGCCCGCCTGGCCCCGGAACTCGCCGCCACCACGCCGCCGCGCAGCTTCATCGTGCACAACGTGAATTTCCCGCTGCCCTGCCACCCGCACACCGAGGTATGGCGCACGGTGCCCGCCCGCGTCGTCGTACCCGGCCTGTTCACCGCCGCCGACGATGATGGCACCCATCGTCTGATCTTCCGTCTGGGCGACGACCTCTCCCCCTCCGAACCCCTGACCGACCGGGCCGCCCTCGCCGCCGGCCACATCAGTCATTCCGTGCTGGATTACCGGAAGCTGGGCGAGTTCTGACCCGCCGTAAACCAGGGATGATTTCCCCGCGGCGAAGACCTGCCTACGGCTTGTCTGCCCGGGTGACGACGCCATTGCGAAAGACCACCTCGCGGATGTCGGCCGGCGTCGGACGGGTGATGATCGGGGAACCCATGCCCCCCATGCCGCCCATGCCGGTGCCTCCAATCCCCACGCCGCCCATGCCGCCCCCGATGCCGATGCCGCCCGTCCCGCCGATCACGGTGCCGCCGCGTCCCGTGCTGATGCCAATGCCCGGGCTGCCCATGCCGATGACCGACCCTCCCATCCCGCTCGAACCGGGATACATCACCGAGCCCGGATCGCCCCCTTTGGCGTAGACCCAAATCTCGTCCCCGCCGGGCGAAACACTGATTTCGCTGGGTTCGCCCCAGGCCACTCGAACCATGTCGGGGTTCATCCCGGGTTCGACCTTTCCATCCAGAACCGACTGCCGAACCTCCAGCGGCCACGTTTCGTAGATATCGCGATTGCGATCGATGCGGCTCATCTGCGACGACGCACATCCGGCCGCCAGCCCCAGGGCCGCCACTGCGATCACGTTCAACGAGTGCCACCGCTTCATGGGGCGCAATGATACACCGAACCGCCTTTTCGTAAAGCCCGTGAATGCCGCCCCCGCACGCACCGGCGCATCTGAAGGTTGGCGGTGATGCCTCTGGGAGTAGCGCCGCGTCTCTGACCGGCGGGCGCCAGTCGAAGACTGGCGCTACGGGGAGAAACGAGCTCAATGCCACCGTGAACTCGGAGCTGGGCCTCGCACGCCGTGGCATGCGACGTGTCGATCAGGAGCGCAACCTGGCGCCTTCTCAGCTCCGATGCGAAAGTCGGAGGTAAAAAACCACTCTTTCCCCGTCCACTCGCACAGGAGGGCAACTCCGGGCAGGCTCCTTTTTGCTCCCTCTCGTCCCCATCGCCTGTCAATTCCCTCGCCGCCCCCCGCTTCGGCGGCTACCGCCTTGGTCCCGTTGCTTTCGCCCCGCACGCCCCCATGAACCACGCCCTCTTCTTCTCCCTTTTCATCTCCCTCGCCCTCGGAAGTGCGGCCAGCCCGCTGCGCGTGCTCTACCTCGGCACCGCGGAATCCGCGCCCCGCATGAATTGTCATGCGCTCATGCGGGACCTCGGGCGCGACGCGATCTGGTTCGACTACCTGTCGGATCCGAAGGACGCCACTCCGGGATTTGTCGCGAAATTCGACGTCGTGGTCCTCGACGCCCCGGCGAAGGCCTTTCCGTTTCTCACCACCCTCTCCGCGGCAAAGGTCCTGCCGGCCTCCGCCCTGGGTGACGCCGCGTCCGCGGCCTATGCGCGCACCGCGCGACCCGTGCTGCTCGCCGCCGCCGGCCCCGAACGGGTCGCGGCGTGGGAAAAGTTTCTTGCGCAGCGCGAGCCCGAGCAGCGCGAAGTCCGGCCGACCATCGCCAATTACGAGAAGCGGGCCCAACCCGTCACCTATCAATTTCCCCTCGGCCGGAAGGGCAGCCAGGAACGGACCCAGGTTGCGCCGGATCTACGGCTGGAGTTGTTCGCAGCCGAGCCCGACATTGCCAAACCCATCTTCCTGGCGTGGGACGAACGCGGCCGCCTGTGGATCGCCGAGACCCGCGACTACCCGCACAACGTGCAGCCCGATGGCAGGGGCAACGACAGTATCAAGATCTGCGAGGACACCGACGGCGACGGCCGCGCCGACAAATTCACGGTGTTCGCCGACCACTTAAACATCCCGACCGGCTTCGTTTTCGCCCACGGGGGCATCGTGGTGTCGCAGTCACCGCGGTTCCTGTTTCTCCAAGACACCGACGGCGACGATCACGCCGACGTGCGCACCGAGATCATGACCGGCTGGGGCATCAACGACACCCACGCGACCGCCAACAATCTCCACTACGGTTTCGACAACTGGCTCTATGGCTGCGTGGGCTACTCCGGCTTCAAGGGTACGGTCGGGGGCGAGGAAAAACAATTCTCGATGGGCACCTACCGCTTCCAGGCCGACGGCTCCGCCCTCGAGTTCCTCCATCAGTTCACCAACAACTCCTGGGCTCAAAGCGTGAACGAGTTTGGCGATCAGTTTGGCGGCACCGCCAACAATGCCCCGATCTTCTTCGGCGGCATTCCCGCCACCATCGTGCCCAAGGGCACCCGCGCCATGACGGCCAGGCGCATCAACACCGAGGACAAGACCCATACCATCACGCCCAATTACCGGCAGGTGGACGTGTTCGGCGGCTACACCGCGGCGGCCGGCAGCGCCTTCATCGACTCGGACCAACTTCCCGCCCGTCTGCAGGGCAAGGCCATGGTCTGTGAGCCGACGATGAAGAATATCGCGCTCTTCGACGTGCGGCGCGACGGCGCCGGCTACGTCGCCCACGACGGTTTCAATCTCGTGGCGAGCAGCGATGAATGGATGTCACCGGTCTTCGCCGAGGTTGGCCCCGACGGCGCGGTGTGGTTCTCCGACTGGCAGAACTACATCATCCAGCACAACCCCACCCCTAACCCCGATCGCGGCGGTTACGCGGCCAAGACCGGCGTGGGCGGGGCCCACGAAAACCCCCTGCGCGACCACGCCCGCGGCCGCATTTATCGCGTGGTTTGGGACCAGGCCAGGCCCGCCGCGATCAAGTCGCTCCAGGGTGCCACCACCGCGCAGCTCGTCGCCGCCCTCGGCGCCGGCACGCAATTCTGGCGGCTCACCGCCCAACGCCTGCTCGTCGAGGGCCGCCGCACCGACGCCGCTCCCGCGCTCAAGCTGGCCGTCACCGGCAGCGCGCCCCTCCCGGCCATCCACGCGTTGTGGACCCTGCACGGTCTCGGCCTGCTCGACGACGCCACGCATCACGCCGCCCTGGTCCACTCCGACGCCGCCGTCCGCCGCAACGCCGTCCGCGCCCTGGCCCACGACGAGCGCGCGGTGGGGCTCTTCTTCGCCTCGGCGGTGGTGAGCGATCCCGATCCCCTCACCCAACTCGCCGCCCTGGTGAAACTCGCCGAGTTCCCGCAGACGAAACAAATCCAGACCGTTGTCACCCGTGTCGTGCGCAATCCGGCGAACCAGGGGGACGAATGGCTCCGTGAAGCGACGCGCCTGCTCGGCAAGATTCACGGGGCCTCCGTCTACCGTGAAGGGCCGAACCTGCTGCCCAATCCCGGCTTCGAGGTGGTCGGCCACGACGGCCTGCCCGACGGCTGGAAGCGCCGCGATTACGGCCAACGCGAGGGCAACCAGACCGCCGAATGGTCCGTCGCCGGCGGAGAAAAACAATTTCACGGCGGCCACCAGGCCGTGCGCGTCATCACCCGCGGCGACGCCGACACGAGCCTGTTCGCCGACGTCCCCGTAAAGCCGAATACCACCTACCGTCTCGCGGGTTGGGCCAAGACCCATGCGTTGCAGGGCAAGGTCAGCTTCAACGTGCATGGCGCCCGCGTCGAGACCGAGACGATCCGCCGCCGCGACACCGACTGGACGGAGTTGGAAGTCGAGTTCAACAGCGGCGAGCGCACCACCGCCAGCGTCAACGTCCTCCACGTGGCCCGCGGCGACGCCTGCTTTGACGACGTACGGCTGGTGGAGCTGGTTCTCGCCGAGGAAGGCACCCCGCTGGTCGCCGCCGACCCGAAGCGCGGCGAACAACTCTTCCTGAAGCATCCCGCCGCCTGCGTGCTCTGCCACAGCCTCAAGGGCCAGGGCAGCACCGTCGGACCTGCGCTCGACGGCATCGCCACCCGCGCCACGCCCGCCTATCTTCACGAGAGCCTGCTCGAGCCGAGCAAGGTCATCGCCAAGGGCTACGAACAGTTCCAGATTTCACCCATGCCCCCCATGGCCACGATCTTCAGCCCGCAGGAACTTGCCGACCTCGAAGCCTTTCTCCAGACGTTACAATGATTTTCTTGATCCACAGATGAAACCAGATGAACCCAGATTCGGAGCAGGGACCCCCAAGGTTCGGGCGAGTCCGATCCAACAGAGTCCGTTCTGTTTCTAATCCGTGTTCATCTGGGTCCATCTGTGGTTAATTCCTGCCTTGTTCGAAAATTTCCGGCCCCGGTCTAATGTTTCCGTCTCACAACCCTGACCCCTCAACTTCCAACGTCATGTCCGACAAAAAAATCAACCTCGCGATCGTCGGCCTCGGTTTCGGCGCCGAGTTTATTCCCATCTATCAGGGCCACCCCCAGGCCAATCTCATCGCCGTTTGCCAGCGTGACCCGAAGAAATTGAAAAACATTCAGGAGGCCTTCGGCATTCCCAAAGGCTACACCGACTACGACGAGCTGCTGCGCGATCCGGAGATCGACGCGGTGCACATCAATACGCCAATCCCCGACCACGCCGGCCAGACCATCAAGGCGCTGCAGGCGGGCAAACACGTCGCCTGCACCGTGCCGATGGCGACCTCGATCGCGGACTGCCGCCGCATCGTCGCACTCTCCCGCCAGACCGGCCTGCGCTACATGATGATGGAGACGGTCGTGTACGCCCGGGAATACCTCTACCTCAAGGAACTCTACGAGCGCGGCGACCTCGGCCGGATTCAATTCCTCCAGGCCAGCCACCAGCAGGATATGGATGGATGGCCCAATTACTGGCCCGGCCTGCCGCCCATGTGGTATGCGACCCATTGCGTCGGACCCATGCTTGATCTCACCAACGCCGTCGCCGAGTACGTGTCCTGCTTCGGCTCCGGCACGATTCGCCCGGAACTCGTCGAGCAATACGGCTCCCCGTTCGCCGTCGAGACCGCGCACATCAAGTTCAAGGACTCCGACCTGACCGCCCGCATCATCCGCTCGCTCTTCGACGTGGCGCGCCAGTATCGCGAGAGCATCGACGTCTACGGTTCAAAAAAATCCTTCGAATGGACGCTCGTCGAACACGAGCCGCATGTGCTCCACACCGCCAAGCGTCCCGAGCACAAGATCCCCAGGAAGATCAAGGTGCCGGACTACGCCAGGCGCCTGCCGGCCGGCATCCGCCCGTTCACGACCAAGGGCGTCTACGATCTCGGCAAGAAAACCCACCTCAGCTTCACCCAGGGGGCGGGCCACGGTGGCTCCCACCCGCATCTCGCCCATGAGTTCCTGACCGCGCTCGTCGAGGGCCGCGAGTGCCGCCCCAACGCCGTGCGCTCCGCCAACTGGACCTGCGTCGGCCTTTGCGCGCACGCCTCCGCCCTGGCCGGGGGCAAAATTGTGCGCCTGCCCGCCTTCACGCAGGGCTGAGATCCGACTGGCCCGCCGGGGAACGATTGCCGCCATTCCCGCGCGCCGAGACTCGCACACGAAATGGAGGCGAACGCAGGGTGAACGATGGTCCCAGGATGATCCCAGGATGGTCCCAGGATGGTCCCAGGATGGTGCCAGGATCCATGGACCAAACCCGAACGGGAAGCGAACGCAGTACCGACTCCGCTCCTGCTGCACTGCGTGGCGCAGAGGCGGCGCATGTCCGCGCCTATTGTTGCATCGAGTCACCGAACGGTTTCACTCGGCGCCCCAATGATCGACGTCCACGGGCTCACCCGCATCTTTCGCACCTACAAGAAGCGGCCCGGCTTCTGGGGCGGGGTGCGCGGACTCTTCCATCGGGAGTTTGAGGAAACCGCGGCGGCCAAGGACGTCACGTTCTCGATCCAGGAGGGGGAGTTCGTCGGTTTTCTCGGACCCAACGGCGCCGGCAAGACCACGACCCTCAAGATGCTGTCGGGCCTGATCTACCCGACCACCGGCACCGCCCGTGTCGCAGGCTTTGATCCCTCCAAGCGCGAAAACGCCTACCGGCGGATCTTCGCGCTCGTGCTCGGTCAGAAGAACCAGCTCTGGTGGGATCTTCCCGCCATCGAGTCGTTCAACCTCTTCCGGGCCATTTACGCCATCCCGCCGGACGCGTTCCAGGCGACGCTCGACGAACTCGTGACCCTGCTTGAGGTCGGCCCCAAGCTGAACGTGATGGTGCGCGAACTCTCGCTCGGTGAACGGATGAAGATGGAACTCATCGCCGCGCTCCTGCACCGCCCGCGCGTGCTGTTCCTCGACGAGCCGACCATCGGCCTCGACGTTGTCTCGCAGAAGAATGTTCGCCAGTTCCTCCGCGACTACAACCGCCGGCACCGCGTGACCATTCTGCTCACCAGCCACTACATGGCCGACATCAAGGAACTCTGCGAACGGGTCATCGTGATCCACAAGGGCCGCAAGATTTACGACGGCGCCCTCGCCCGGTTGGAGAATGCCGGTGGGGCCCGGAAGAAGATCATCACCTTTGTGCCGGCCGCGACGGCCAATGGGGCATTCCCCGACACCTGGCAATCGCGCCACGCGAGCACCACGACGCGCACCAGCGATGGCAAATTCACCTTGTGTGTCTCCGGCGAAAACGTGGTCGCCGTCTCCCAGGAAATCCTGAGCGCCGGCCCCGTGGCCGACATCACGATCGAAGACATCCCCCTCGAGGACGTGATCGCAGAACTATTCAGCGCGCAGGCGTAGGGGTTTGCTGAACTAACAACTCAGTCAAACCCTTCGGCGCATGCCATGATGGGACTAGTTCTCGCATCAGAACGTCGAGCCCTTCGCGCAAACCCCAAGCAGCCGCAGCGATCTCGCTTCGATCAAGCTGTGCATTTACTATTACCGTAGGAAGTTGATTAGCAGTCACAAGTTTTTCGATCCGTCGAGCCTGTTGAAACGTAATTTCGCTCCGACGCATTCGCAGCTCGTGAAGAAGCAATACATTGGTCTCATGCAGAGAACGATGAAGAGTGCGCTGAGACGCAACGAGTTCCCCGCGTCCTAGCTTCCGTAGAATCCAAAGCATGTCGCAAAGAAAAGCATCGGCCATTCGTCTAACCTCGGCGTCGCTCAAGCGACATCCCCTCATTTCTGCAACTACCCGCGCATAAAGCGAACCCCACTTCCCCTGACCTTTCAAAAACCGGTACCCGCCAGCCATTATCGTAGCAAAGATGTTTAGCGGAGTTTCCACAAACTGAAGCCGTCGGTGCAATCCAAGGTGCATGGCAAAAGACGCCATTCTCATTTCGACCGACCGCACAAGAACAATGTCGACCTCTCCGTTGTCGAAAATAACCGTCACTTTTCGTATGCCCCCCGAGGCCGGTCGCAGCACTTGCAAGCAGAAATCGGAACCTCTAACCGCCCGGGACCAATCTGTGGCAAGGACTCGATCGACCGAATTCGACACGACATGCAAATCAATATCCGAATGCCCATCTGCCGCCGCGAGGGAATATGGATCACGTGCCCGCGACCCAAACAAAACTGCAGAACACACGGCAGACTCAGCCTGCAACCAAGTATTGATTCTAGGCAGCAAGTCGGACTGGACACCGTCTACCATTTTTTCAGCGAGATCAGTATCTCCGTGCCCTCAAGCCCGGGACCTGCGTGAATTTCCCCGTGGTGTAGGCGCAATATCTCCTTGGCCAGGAACACCCCCAGCCGACCCAGGTTCGGTACCGCAGCGTCAGTCGGTTCCGGCAGAATGCCTTCCAACTCGAGATGTCTGCCCTTGATCGAAAGCAGAACCGTCAACTCCGAGCCTGTGCCCGTCGAACGCACCTTAAGTGCTAACTCACGCAATCCGTGATCGGGCCGATTCTCCCCAATCGTGCGAATCAGGGCCCGCAATGCAAAGTCCAACAATTTCCGGCTGGCCATGAGCACCACCGGATCGGGCCCGACCTCCACCCGGAGGCCGAGGGAATGCCCGACCTGTTGCGCGAGTTCCTTGATATCGACGGGCGCCGCATCCGCCTCATGCAGCCCTTGCATCAAGGCCAGGTTGGCATTCAGGGTTTCCAACTGGGCGACGTCCGCCTTGATCGTTTCGATGAGCGCCGGCGGAGGCGGTCGCTCCACACTCGCATGGCGAAACGTGGTGAGCGACACGAGGGCATTACCCAATTCGTGGCTGAGGGTCAGCGCCAACTCGCGCAGCACATCCCGCCGCCCCGCCCGCTCCCGCAACGAAGCATCGTGCACCTCACCGCTGGCTTCCTCCCAAAAAACCCAAACCCCGCCGGTCTCGGCCACGATTCCAGCGTTGACTCGAAACGGTTGCCCGACTCCTGGCATCGCCCGACAGACCTCCCGCGTACGCCGCGACTGACCAATCATTTCCCGCACGATGAGTGGCACATGGCGGGGCGGTGATTCGTCGGGACCGAGCACCAGCGTCCCCGGCAAGTATTTCGCCCCCAGGCTGGCCTGCTCGGCCAGAAGGTTGAGCCGCGAAAACTGGGTTCCTTTGGCCAGGGCGTGTCGCAACAGCCGGGCGAGATGGATCGCCCGGCTGCGGTCGGCCTCATCGTAGGGTTGCCCGTCATCGCGCACTCCCAACGCGATCAAGCCAAGCAACCGGCCATTATCGTGCACGGGCACCAGCAGACGCGCGCCCCAAAGCGCCAGGCGGTTGCGCACGCCAAGTTCCGCCACCGGATCCGCGGGCGTGTCCCAATTGGTGCCATCGATCACCGCTGGATGCTGCTCGAAGTAGGTCACCAACGGATCGTCAATCGGAAAGAAGGAGGTGCCGCGGTCGGCCCGAAAGCCGTTGGCCTCCCGCTGAAAGAAAACAGCATGGGAGGCGCGCAAGAGCTGCCGGGAGGCACGCCGGAATTCCGCGACCAAACGCTCCCGGGCATCCAGATTTTCGATTGCGCCCTCGATGAAGTCCCAGAGCTCCACCGCGTCCACCGGCAGGGCCCGTGGCACCGGTCGCGTCAATTCAGTCCGGCGGCTCTTCTCCGTGAGCATTTCGACCAGGGACTGCTTCTCTGCCACCTCTTCGACCAACGACAGGAATTCGCCCAGACGCTGGGCACTCTCCTCATAGGACAGAAAGGCCCTTGCCCGCCCCGACAGGCGCGCCTGCTCATAGGGCAGGCTGCGCGGCTCGCCCACGTAGATGGTAGGACAGCGCAGCAGGGAGGGTGGCAGCACCGCCTCGCAGGCCGCATCGAGCACCACCACCGCCGCAAACCCCGGAGCCGTCCCGTTCGGCAGCATCTGGGTCCCTAGACGCAAAACCACTCGTCCCGCCGGAAACTGCCGCTCCCACGCGTCCGCGAGGGCGGCATCTTGGGTGGCTAGGACGATGAGGGTTGGCATGGATAAGTGACACGAAACGTCGCTCCGTGCCCGGGCACGGGCGGATCAACGCTGATGCTGGCGTGAAGATTGGCGAGAATGTCGCGGCAAATCGCAAGCCCGAGACCAAACCCGGTCGATTTGTTGGTCTGAAACGGCTTGAAGAGCTGTGGTTGCATCTCAGGCGCGATCCCGGGCCCGCTATCCGCCACCGCCATCTCCACCCCGTCATCGGAATTTCGGGTGGCAATTTTGACCCACCGCTCTCCCGCGCCGCTGGATTCCACCGCTTGGATCGCGTTGAAGCACAGGTTGAGCATGACCTGTTTTGCCGCCGCGGGATCGGTGAACACCGTATCCGGCGAGGCCCGGAAGTCCGTGAAAAACTGCACGTTCTTGCCCGCGGCCTTGGCGGTGACCAAATCAAGGCTGGCCTCCAGTACAACATGTAAATCCAACCGAGACGCGGCATACGATCGAGGCGAGGCGAGATCGAGCAACTGCTCGGTCAATTGATCGATCCGCGTCACCTCCTCTCCGATCAAACGGAAGAATTTCTCGCGAAAAACCGGGTCCTGGTGATGCGTGGGCAGCAACTGCACGAACGTTTTGATCGAGACGAGCGGATTGCGAATTTCATGGGCGAGATTCGCCCCTAGCAGTCCCACGGTCGCGAGTTGTTCCGAATGCTGAGCCTTGGCGGAAAAATGCGCCCGCTCGAGCGCGCCTTCCATAATCGAAGCCAGTTCCATCAACTGGGTCACCTGCGGGTAGGTGTAGGGCCGCCGCGAAGCGGCGACACCCACGCCAACAAGTATTGATAGTGTAGGCCCTTCACCAATAACCAATGCTCCAAGGTTTTGGAATTTCAAATACTTCGTAATCTCATCCCGTTCAAACGTCGAACGTTCGCGGGCGAGTCGTTCGGGTGTTGCCCAGCGCAACTGCCGCATTGTCTCTAAGACAGTATTTTCATCCCGGATTTCGAGTCCACTACCGCGCAAGAAGTCACGCGAACCGGAAAGCACAAGAGCGTGGTCTGATTGACTCCAACCTTTCAGAACCGCCAAAAATGAATTTTCCAACCGATCAACACGAGTTTCCCGCCGCGCCGCGTCAAAGGCAGCCTGCCGGGCTGCCATTGCTTCGGGATAAAATTGAAACAAACGATCCAACCGTCCGTTCAAGAACGCTGCAAACCAAAGTGCCAACGCAGTCGTCGCCGCTAAAGCTAGTGGCTCCACCATGAGCAACCCAAACGTTGCATCAAGCACATATGCCACCACTGCCACAAGTCCGATCAAGGATAGCTTTTGAAAGCTAACCAAGAGAATCTGCCGCGCATCAAAGATCCGACTTGTCGTTATTGCAACAGCAGTACCGGTATAAAATACAAGTACGACAAGCGGCTGAAGGAGAATCAGCCACGGTTGCGCCATGAGTGCGCGCAATGCCATTAGCAATAGTACGGTGCCTACAGCAACGCTTCCTCCGAAAATAACGATACGCAATTCAAGCCGATGCACCCCCGTTTGTTCACGTGTCTGGCGCAGAGTCTGTAAACTCAGAGCCAAATAGACGGCTACGATTCCGACTATATATAAATAATAACCCCAACCAAAGCCGTGCGATTCTCTACTTGATACCGTAGCCACATACCACTCTGTGGTTGTAAGCGCCGCCAGTGACGCACATACAAATACCCAAGGCGAACTTCGGCGACACATACGACACCAAGGCTCATTATTGTTAACGATCGACTCTTTGATAAACCATAAGTGAAGCGGAATAAAAGCGCCCACCGCCGTGGTAGTTCGCATCCAAATCTGCCCGTAGTCGCCTCCCCTAACTGCCAGTGCCAAGAAAATCAGCCAAATAGCCGCGTGAATAGAAAGTGTGAGGAATAGTTGATTGACCCGGCGACTTGGATTTGACCAAAACGCGATGAACCCAACTATAAATGCGATCGCCGCAGCGATCAAAGTTAAGTCTAATCGCATCGGCGAAGCAGAAGACAGGAATTGGAACCAGACAATCCGTGAGAATTGATTAACGCGGATCCGATCGAAATTCGACGGGGATGCGACGACAAGTTTAGGCAACAATCCGGATCCGGATATTCCCAATTCACGGTAGGTGGAATAAATGAGTCCCGAAGAGAAAGTGCAGCGCATCCTGCCTGAATCGCCCCGGCTGCGGCAAAAGGATTGCCGATGGCTCCTTTGATCGAAACTGCCGGAATACGATCTAATTCGGCACCAAAGAATCGCCGCAAGATCTTTGCCTCGATAGCGTCGATTTCACGATGTCCCGGACCCCAAGCGCTGATCATTTCAATGTCGACGGGGCGAGCGCCTCCGTCGGCCATACAAAGGCGCAGCGCCTCAAAAAGGCCCTCACCAGCTTGGTTACTCCTGTCTGTTGCATAGGAATATCCATCAACAAATGCGTAGCCTGACCGAGAACTGGATTCCGGCTCCAATGTCATAAGGCAGGCACCTTCTCCAATAACACCAGTGGTACGCCAAAGATCAAATGGTCGCCCCAACTGTTCGGAACGTTCGGCAGTGTCCGGCGAAAGGCCTGCCATCTTTAGTTCTAACATTGGATGATAGAATATCGGCGCCTCAGTTCCTCCACAGACGGCGAGATCGGTGGTTCCATTCGCGATTAAAGCTGCAGCATGGCCGATCGCATCGCTTCCGGAGCAGCAGGCACTCTGGAGTGCAATACTACGGGCCCCGCCCAAACTTTCAGCAACTGCAGCTGCGATCGAACTGACGGGACCTTGATACACGACACGCGACAACCCGAATCGCGGGCCCTTTCGGACTACGTTTTCGATTGTACGATTAATCACGTCGCTGTCCATCAATGACGTGCCCGTTACGACTATTGGTGAAAGTCTACGGACAAATTCCAAATCGATTCCGGCATCACCGAGAGCCAGTTTGGCGGCAGCTAGAGCAAACTGAGTATGACGTGGAAGTCGCTTGCTTCCGCCATTAGCGACAAACTCTTCGATGTTAAATCGTCTGATTTCTGCGGCGACGAAGGCTCCTGCCTCTTCCGGAAAACGCTTAATCGGAACAACGCGGCTAATTCGCTCTTGAATCCCGCGTTGGAAAGCCTCTTTCCCGGTTCCGACCGGCGTGACCAAACCGATGCCCGTGATTTTTACCCGCCGGCGCTTCATCCCTGCGGGAAGGGGGGAAACACCAGTTTGACGCTCGTGCCCCGGCTCGGAGTCGAGTCGAGCGCAAAGCTTGCCCCGTGGGTCCCAGCCAAGTGGCGGCAAATATTCAGGCCGAGCCCCGTGCCGGTGGCTTTGCTGCTAAACCCACCCCGCGCGGCCCGTTTTACGCTCTCAGGGTCCATTCCCAGGCCGTTGTCCACCACCGCCATCACCGCCTTTCCTGCTTCGTCCGAAAACGCGACTTCCACCCGGGTCGCACCCGCTTCCAGCGAATTCTTGAACAGATTTTGCATCACACGCATGAGCTCGAACTTCGAGCCACGGACCACCACGGTCTTCGGGCCCGACACCTGAATGGCCGGATTGCTGAAGAAGATCACCTGCCACACCTCGTGGGCAACCTGCACCAGATCCACCGGCGAAAATTCCGTCACCTTGCGTGAAGCCAGGCGCCAGTTTTCCGACAGGTGGTGGCAGTACTCGGCCGCCTTCTCCACCATCCCCGAAAACTCAATCACCCTTTGACCCGCCCCGGGATCGTGTTGGGCCAGGCGCCGCGCCTCCTCCGCCACCAATGACGAATATCCAATCACCACGGTCAGCGGATTGTTGAGATCGTGCACGAGTTCGACCGACGCCCGCGCCTGCCAGATCTGCGGCTCGCTGCGCTCGATTTCCCGTTTGAGCGCCAAATTCAGATTCTGGGCGTCGACCGCAGCCTGCGCCTGCATCCGCCGCAACCGCGTCGCCGCCGCCTGCTTGCGCGCCGAATCGATGAGTTCCGGAATATCGGGTGGCTTGCGCAGGTATTGGTTCGCCCCACCCAACATCGCCTGCTGCGCCGTGAGCAGGGTGCCGTATCCCGTCAACATGATCACCGACACATGGGGATCGATTTTGCGCAATTCCTCCAGGGTGCGAATGCCATCCATTTCGGGCATCCGAATGTCGAGCACCACCACCGCATAGGACTTCTCCCTGAGCTTCTCCAGCGCCACCTTTCCCCGCTCGGCGGTATCCACGGCAAAGTCAGCCCCCAGACTGAACGCGATGGATTCGCGGGGGCCATATTCGTCGTCCACCACGAGGACAGGCGGCTTCGCAAATTCAACCGGGGAATCGGCCACCAGACTTTTCTCGGTCAACATGCGGGGTCTTGGAAGAGGATTGAGGCGTGCCGGGCAAACGCGTCCTGCCCGCGACTGCAGCGTGTGTGCCGGTCGGGTTTTCCCATGTCAAGGCGCGCATCCGGGATTGATCTCCCTGGATTCCCCTCCGACGTTTTTAACATGACTTTTACCGTCGTCGCGATTCTCGCCGCCGCCCTCGCCGCGACCTTGGTGTGGCTTCTGCTGCGTCCGCGCGAGGCGGCCTGGCGGGAACAGATCCGTTTGCAAGGGGCCGAAAACACGCGGCTTGCCGGAGAGATGACCGCGCTGCGGGCCGAAGCCTCCCGTCTCGCCACCCTAAACGCCCAACTTGCCACACAGCTCGAGGCCGAGCGGACCGCCCACGATCGGCTAACGAATGAATTCAAGGCCCTGTCGGCGGATGCCTTGCGCGCTAATCGCACTGACTTTCTCGAACAGGCCAAGCAGGCCTTTGCCCAGTTGCAGCAGCAGTCGATCGGCGATCTCGACCAACGGCGCCAGGCGGTCGAAGCGTTGGTGCGTCCGATTCGTGAGTCCCTCGAGCGGGTCGACACGAAGATGGTGGAGATCGAAAAGAGCCGGGCCGGGGCTTACGGAGCCCTGGGCGAGCAACTCAAGGCGCTCAATACGGCGCAGGTTCAGCTCCAAAATGAAGCCGCCCGACTTTCGACCGCCTTGCGCTCGACCACCTACGCCGGCAGTTGGGGCGAATTGCAGCTCCGCCGCGTAGTCGAGATGGCCGACATGCTGCCCTATTGCGACTTCGTGGAGCAGGAAACGGCCGGGAGCCTCCGCGCCGATCTCGTGGTTCGCCTACCCGGAGGACAACGCATCGTGGTCGACGCGAAGGCCCCCCTCGAATCGTATCGCGCCGCGGGGGACACCAACGATGAGACCGTGCGGGCCGCCCGCCTGCAGGAGCACGCCGCCAAGGTGCGCGGCCACATCGACGCACTCGGCGCCAAGAATTACTGGGAGCAATTTCAACCGGCGCCGGAGTTTGTCGTGCTCTTCCTGCCGGGTGACCATTTCCTCACCGCCGCCCTGCATACCGACAACCAATTGCTGGACCGGGCCCTGGCCCGGCGGGTGTTGCTGGCCACGCCGACCACCCTCATCGCGCTGCTCAAGGCGGCGGCCTATGGCTGGCGACAGGAGGCCGTTTCCCAAAACGCCGATGAGATCAGCGCCCTGGGGCGCGCCCTCTACGACCGCGTGGCCGCCTTCGCCGACAACCTCGACAAAATCGGCCGAGGCCTCGATACCGCCACCAAGGGTTACAACGCCGCCGTAGGCTCCTTTGAGGGCATGCTGCTCCCGGGCGCGCGCAAACTTGCGGAACTGGGCGCCAAGGGCGCGAAGGAACTCACCGCCCCGGGCACCGTGGACACTGCCGCCCGCGAGGTCGTAAAGCGGAGCTGACCATGAGTGCCCCAGCCAGCTCGGAAATCGACGGCGTCTGGGAGATGGTGCGGGCGGAATGCGATGGCGAGACTGCCCCCGAACTCGTCGTCCGGCAAACGACCCTTGAATTCGCACAGGGCAGATACCGCGTACGTTTCGCGGGACAAACCGCGGACTCCGGCGCCTTTGAAATCGGCAACAACTCCGCGGTCGGAAATATGCTGCTCCGTGGGCGCGAAGGCACCAATGCAGGGCGGGAGATTGCCTGCATTTATCAGGTCAAGGGCGATCGCTTGCGAGTGTGCTTCGATTTCGAGGGAGTCGTCCCGACGGACTTCAAGACATCAAGAGGAAGTTCCCGGTACCTGGCGACCTATGGGAGAGCGAAGGCGGGAGGGGCCATGGGAACAACACCCCCTAGCTCCGGCAGCCGAAGAAGAACCGCAAGAGCTCATGGCGTGGATTCGTAGCGAAATGTCCCTCATGCCATGCAAACACTGACCCTTGCCGCTGCCATTCTAAGTTTAGTCCTTGGATTTACCGCGCCAGCAGCAAATTCCAAGCGCCCTTCAAACTGGGCGTTTGCGGTCTACTCGTTGATCCAAGCCTCATGGTTGGCGTGTGTTTTCGGGGCAATGCTCGCCGGCGCCGCCCGGGACCGAGGTGAACCGGCCGATCTCTCCTTATGGTTCCGGTCAAACGCAATCGTCGCTTCGTTCGCACCATGGGGCGTATGGTTCCTCAAGAACGCAATTCTTGTCGCTGATCGAGACGGGAAGAAAGCGTTCCTCGGTTCACTTCCTATTCTGGGCATCTGCTTGTTCCTCGCGGGACTCTGCCTCTCTGATTCGTTTGTATATCCGGGCGCCGGCTTCCTTCTGCACCGCGGTTCCGTGTATTTTGCACACGCTTTGATCGGCATCGTGCTGTACTTGCTCACGGCGATTCAGATCGTACGGCAACTTCAGGAGCATCGTGGCATCCGCCGACTGGAACTCCAATATCTGGCCCTGAGCTGTGGCATAGTCGGGCTCCTGGTCGCCGTGTTCAACGGCCTCGGCAACCTGCTCCAAATTCGGACGCTGAACCGCGCGAGCATCTTCGTGGTCTTCGCTGCCTACCTCTTCATGGCTTGGGCGCTCGCCAACCATCGGATTTTCAACGCGCGCCATGTCCTCGCCGCGGTGGGACATCGCATTGCCGTGGTGGGAGCTCTGGCCTCATCGGCGTGGATCCTATCTCTCCCTTTGGGGCAGGTAATGTCCGACACCGCCGCCTGGGTCGTGGGCACGGCGCTCGGCGGCACCATGGTCTTCTGGCTCGACCAAAAGACCCGTGATTGGATCGGACTCGGCGACGAGCGCTTGCTCGCGAGCTTGCGCAGCGAGGTGATTCACCTTTCCCAGCTCGAAGCGGGTTCACACCGTCTGACGGTCGAATTCGAACGACTCCTCGCCCTCCGCCATCACGCCGCTTTTGCCAGCATCCTCAGCAACCGGGGGAACAGCTATGTGGGTCGGGGCCTGGCTGAACTCTCCACCACCCGCCCTGGGTTCACCACCCTCTGCGAAACCGCCTGGATCACCCCTGAGAGTCTCCAGCGCCGGCGGCCGACGACGGGCCTGGAAGATCTCGGCGTCTTCCTGCGCAAACATGGCCTCGCCGTGCTAATCACCGTGCCCCGCGACAGTCCGGCCCCATCGCTGCTCGTCGCCATCGGCACCAAGGACAACGAGTGGCCCTTCACCTATCCCGAAATTCAGCGCCTCCAAAACATCGCCGAATTGATGGACAGCATCCTCACCCGCTCGCGCCTGACCGATCAGGCCGCGATGCAGGCGCGCATGGAACACCTCGCCATGATGTCGCGCGGGCTGGCGCACGATCTCAAGAACCTGATCACCCCGGTCTCCTCCTTTCTCGTGCATACCGAGGGAAGATATGCCGCGGGCAGCGCCGAAGCCGAGGTGCACGCCGCCGCCCGGCGGTCCATCCGCATCATGACGGAGTACCTGCGCGAGGCGCTCTTCTTTTCTGAAAGACTCGAGGCCAGATTTGAAACGATCGACCTGCCCCGGCTCTTCCAACGCGTGCGCGAAGCCACGGCCGCGCGCGCCGCGGGGCGCGGCGTGTCCCTCGTCCTCACCCCCGGAACCCACGGCCCGCTCATCGCCGACGGCGTGCTCTTGCTGCGAGTGCTCGCCAACCTGATCAACAACGCCATCGACGCCTCCGACCCGGGCCGAATCGTGACCGTGGTGGCCGGCACTAAACGACCCGGCTGGCTCCAGTTGCAGGTCACCGACGAGGGTCGGGGGATTGCACCCGCGGTGATCGACCGCATCTTCGATCCCTATTTCACCACCAAGGAATTTGGCGAAGAGGTGCGTGGCTTTGGGCTTGGTCTTACGATCTCGCAGAAGATCGTCCAACTGCACGGCGGAACCATCGTGGTGAAAAGCGAGCCCGGCCGGGGTACGGCCGTCACCATCGAAATCCCCACGGTCCAGGGCCGCCTTCCAGCCTCCCCTTTCGCCATGGGCTCATCTCCGAGTTGACGGTGGCGTTGAACTCGGTCCTTCCCGTAACGCCAGTCTTCGACTGGCGCCCGCCGGTCAGAGACGCGGCGCTACTCCCAGAGGCATCATCGCCAACCGACAAATGCGCCCTTCCGCCCTTGCCCCGCCACCAGTCTCTTGACTCCTACCGGCAGTCACGTGCAATCGGTCCACTTCGGCATGACTCGCGACCCTGTCAGTTTGCTGCCGCCCCGGATTCTCGTCGTGGACGACGAACGCCAGATTCATGCCTCGCTTCGGCTCCGCCTCGGCTCCACGTGTACGCTCGAATACGCCTTTGACGCCCAGGAAGCCCTGCAGAAGATTCGGCAGCAGCAATTTGATCTCTGCTTTGCCGACATCCACATGCCGAAGATGGACGGTCTCGCGTTCATCGATGCCGCACAGGAATTTGACCCGGACCTTGGTTTCGTGGTGTTGAGCGCCTTCGACTCATCCGACAATCTGCGCCGGGCCATTCCCCTCCAGGTTTACAATTTCCTGTCGAAGCCACTTCCGGAACGGCCGGAATTCGAGGGCCGCATCCCGGAGTGGGTCGAGAAAACCCGCCGCCGAAGGCGCGATCAGGAATTGGCCCGGGATGCGAGCGTCATCGCCGGGGACCGGGACGCCGCCCGCTGGGAACGTGAGGTTGAGTTGGTTGCCTCGGAGACCGCCCGCGACGCCCTGCGGCAGACCGCGGGATTGCTCACCACCATTCACGCGCATCTCCAGAGCGCGACGACGCTCCTCGCCACCCGGGCCCGGTCCGATTCGAGCGTAACCCATCTCCTGCGCGGCCTCGAGGAGGCCCGCAAGACCTCGGATGCGGCCATGACCGTCGCCGAAGGATTTTTCGACTCGGCCTATGGCAGCCGCGACACGTCGCCGGCCATACTCCACGAGGGAATCCCCCACGCCATTGATATCACCCTGCGCATGTGCCAGGCCGAAGCAGCCGGCAAGGCCGTCGATTTCCGCCCGGTCGAAGCCGGCCTGCCCATCCGGAATTTGTCGGGCATCGAGTTCTTGTTGTTAATGGTTTCGGCCCTGGGTGCGACCCTGGTAACCGCCGCGCCCAACACGACGGTGGGAGTGCAGGGCGAATACCTCGCGCGGCTCGACACCGCCACCCGGGACCCGGGCAGGAGGAATCTTTACTGGCTGAACCGCCGCAACGCCCTCGGCAGCCATCCGGCGGTGGTCCTCACCCTGACGGCCAGTGCTCCGCCGCTGGCGCCCGCCGACTTCGAGGCCTGGCTCGCCGGCCATCATCCACCCCTTGCCGCCGTGCCCTCCCAGGGTCTCGTGCGGGGAATCCAAAAGTGTCACGGGTTGATCGGCGCCGCCGTTTCGCCCCTCGCCGAGCGATTCACGCTGGTTCTGGTCCTGCCGACGTAACCGCCGCGTCGACTTCTGCCCGTTCCCACGGCGTGATCGCGATCATCTCCAGTCTGGCCCGCGAACGCGCCGCCCTCGTAGCCCTTTGCGCGAGCCGTGGTTGGATTTCGGTTACATGCGAATCGGTCCATGCTGCCTCGCAAACGCTGCGGCGCTGCCAACCCCACGCCCTCGTCGTCCGCCACAGCCTCAGCGACGGTTTCTCCGATCATGTGCTCGCGAAGCTGGCCGCCTCCGAATTCCGGGAGGTCGTTCGCAGTTTGGTGCTTCTTGCCGCCGGTACCCCGGCCGCCGTCGAAGCCCGACAAATCAGCCTCGGCGCCGATTGCACCCTGCGTGATCCCATCCGAACGGAGGTGCTCCTCGCGTATCTGGAAAAATTCCAGCGCGACGCGAAGGTTTCCGGATTTCGCCGACGGTCGCCACCCGCGGCCACGATCCCCTTTGCGGGCGGCGTGCTGCACCGGCTGGACCGGGAATTGCGGCACCGTGGCCGCGCGACTCACCTCACTCCCCGCGAGATCGAACTCGTCGATTGCCTCGTCCGGGCCGAAGGCGAAATCGTGACCTACGAGACGCTCTTCGGCGAGATTCTCAACCGCCCGTTTCAGGGCGACTCGAACAATATGCGTGTCCTGCTGGCGAAACTTGCCGAGTCCGCCACCGCCGTTGGGCTGGAGGTGCGCGACTGGGTCGAGGTGATTCCCAAGGCGGGCTACCGTTACCGCGGTATCTGACCGCCGGCCGTGGAGGCGAGCCGGGCCGACTGAGCCCGAAATTCCAGCGGTCGTCCGCTTTTCTTCAGGTGTCGGCTGGGGGCTGGAACCTTCGCGGCGGCGATCGTTTTCGGTGTAACGGTAAAATAACGCAGCCCGCCTTGGGCGCACCCGCCGCCGACCGTTAGACAACTCGCATGGCAACGTGCATCCACCCCCATCGGGTCCTGATCCTGAAGGCCGACCGCCTCTACGCCGACACCCTGCGGCAGCACGCCGAACGCGTCCTGCAGCCCGTGCACGTCACGATTGCGGGTTCCGTGGCCGTCGCCCGGGAGGTGCTCGCCCGGGAGGCCATTGGATTGTTCATCACCGGTCTGGGCGGCATGCAGGAGGGCGACGCGCTGGATCTGATCGCCCAGTGCAAGCAGGAGCCCTTTCGGGTGCAGCGGGTATTGGTGGTGACCATGCGCCGTGAATACCGCGCCTTTGCCGCCCTGCGCTCCCTGCCCATCGACGGCGCCTTTGATTCCGCCGAGGAACCGCCCGAGGCCTTGGCGGATGCCCTTCACGCCGTGATGGGCGGCTCCCGCTTCTGGAGTGCGAGCATCGAACGCCGGCTCCAGCAACTCACGGCCGGACCCACCGCGCTGTTTCGTATGCTGACGGACTTCGAGCAGGTCGTCCTGAGTGTGATCGGTGACGGCTGCGACGACGCGGAAGCGGCCGATCGCCTGGGACTCAGCCCCGCCACGATCTCGACGGTCCGGCGCGGCCTCCATCGCAAGCTGGGCGTGCAGCATCGGGGCGAGTTGGTGCGACTCGCCGCCCAAAAGGGTTTTGTGCGCTTTACGCCCGACGGGGTGGATCGCCCGGGCTATGCGCTCCTGGCCGCCGGCTATCATCCCCGGGAAAACCGGCGCCGCGGCTCGAATCTGGCGCTGCCGGTGCCCGCCTGATTCCAATCGCCCTTGGGTTTTGGACTTTGGGTGGGGCGCGGACTCCGCTCCGCGCCGAGGTGACCGCCAGAGGTTTCATCACGATCCTGCGGCGGTGATGGGACTCGTCGCCCCACCCATGCGTCGCCGATGGAAAGTCCAAAGGCCAAGCGAGGTTGGTATAAACCTAAAAGGAGCAGTTGGAACCACGGAGACACAGAGGGCACAGAGAGAAAACGGGTCGCCGATCCGATTCACCCACGGGGTGAAGCAGCCTTTGAGGCGGAGTTTCCCCAACTGCCTTTCTTTGTGATCTCTGTGTCTCTGTGGTCAATTTCATCTGCGGAATTTAGGATAAACCCCCACAGCTTGGCGGCCCCATCGCCCCACAGCGGATTTTTGCACGACAAACCGGCCCGAAAATGACTCGTCGGATCCCTCTTGTAGGAGCGGCTTTATGCCGCGATTCAGCGCGTGCGGATTTCCATCGCGGCATAAAGCCGCTCCGACAGCGCGACCGACCGTGCAAAAATCCGCCGTGCCCATCGCCTAAAGTCGGGCGGTTTGGCGTTGTCGCCCACCCGTCCGCCGACGAACAGTCTCCGCCACCGTTCCCCCATGCATCTTTCCAGTCTCCTGGTTTATCCCGTAAAGTCCCTGCGCGGCTGCGCCGTTGAAGCAGCCACCGTGGATGCCCTGGGTCTGGTGGGGGATCGGCGATTTCTGGTGGTGGATGCAGCCGGCCGCTTCCTCACCCAACGCACCCTGCCGCGCATGGCCCTCGTCGCCACCGCCCTTTCCCCCGACACGCTGACCCTCAGCGCCGACGGTGCCGGCCAGGTTGCCATCCCCCGTCATGCGCCGCCCGCAGCCCGTCCGGTGGCGACGCGTATCGTGACGGTTTGGAAAAGCGAGGGCCTCATCGCCGAGGATTGCGGCGATCCCGCCGCCGCATGGCTGGGCTCTTTTCTCGGCGTGAAGTGCCGGCTCGTGCGCGCGGGCACCGCATTTCACCGGCCGGTTCGCCACCTCCCCCCGCCACCCGCCCTCCAACCTGCCCCGGTGGTCGGCTTTGCCGACGCCTACCCCTTGCTGGTGATTGCCGAAGCCTCTCTCGTCGATCTCAACGATCGGTTGATTGAAAAGGGTGAGGAGACACTACCGATGAACCGCTTTCGACCCAACCTCGTCATCGCGGATTGCCCGGCGTATGCGGAGGACACGTGGCGGCGTTTCCGCATCGGAGCGGTGGACTTTCGCGCCGCCGGACCCTGCGCGCGCTGCGTCGTGACGACGACCGATCAGTTCACCGCCGCACGCGGCCACGAACCGCTGCGCACGCTGGCCACCTACCGCCGCAACGCCGAGGACCCGACCTACGTTGATTTCGGCCAGAATCTCATCCACGAAACCACGGGGGCCACGCTGCGCCGCGGCGACCGGGTCGAGGTTCTCTCCTAACGTCGCGCCGCCTCCGGCCAGCGCTTGCTTCGTCCAGCCGAGTTCACGATCCTGACTCATCGTGCAACCATTCGGTAAAGTCGCCGCGCTCACGCTCTTCCTCACCGCGCCTCTCGGCGCCCAGGAGAATTGGTCGGCCCTCGTCTCGCCCACTTCGCAGACGCTTTGGGGCGTCGCCTACGGTGCCGGCCGGTGGGTCGCAGTGGGCGAGCAAGGCACGATCATCACGTCACCCGACGGACTGACGTGGAGCAAACAAGACTCGGGCTTTCCCGACCGCTGGCTGACCGCCGTTGCCCATGCCAACAACCTCTGGATCGCGATCGGCGGCACGGCCCCAACCGCGGAAAACCTCGGCCTCATTCTTACGTCCTCCGACACCGTCAACTGGACGCCACGCGTCACCACCGGACCGCGACTCAACAACGTCGCCTACGGCAACGGCACCTTCACCGCCGTGAGCGACAGCGGCCGGGTGTTCGCGTCGCGCGACGGTTTGAGCTGGGAGTACGTGTATTATGGCAACTCCCACGCCGGCTATCTGCGCGGCCTCGCCTACGGTGCCCCTTTTTTTGTGGCGACCGGACAGGTCGGCATCCTGTCGTCCTACGATGGCCGCTATTGGACCGACAGCGGGATCTTCGCCGCCGGCCAGATCGAAGGGGCCGCCTATGGACGAAAGCAGTTCGTGCTCGCGGGAGCGGATGGAGCGACCTTCACCTCGCGCGATGGGTTGACGTGGACTCAGCAGCCAACCACGAGCGGAACCACCTTTCGCGGCGCGGCGTATTTCAACAACCAGTTCATCGCCGTCGGCAATTCTCCGGTCGCCGGTCGCGGCGTGGCCACGTCGTTCGATGGCTCGCGCTGGATCGATCGACCGACCGACGTCGAGGCCGGACTCATACTCCGCAGCGTGGCCGCCGGACCCGACTCGGCCATCGCCGTCGGAGACAAGGGCGTGATCCTCCGGTCACCGGCGGCCGCGATTCCCCCGGCCATCGTCGCCCAGCCGGCGTCCGTCCTCGAAGCCCGGGGCGGTCATGTCGCCTTTTTCGTTGTCGCGAGCGGTTCGTCGCCCCTGGTCCACCAATGGCGCAAGGACGGCATCGCCCTTGATGGCGCCACGAGCGATATGCTCTACCTGCCGAGCGTGACCCCGGCCCACGCCGGAAACTACTCGTGTATCGTGACCAATGCCGCGGGCGCAGTCGCGAGCGATGCGGCGACCCTCACCGTGCTCGACGGCAATCCCGCGCCCGATCCCGTCGACCCCACCTTCGCGCTCGACACCACGCTCAGCTCGGCTCCGCGCGTCGCGGCGCTGCAGGCCGACGGGAAAATCCTGATCGGCGGCGCGTTTCAATTGTTCAACCAAGGTCAGCCCCAGTCCGGACTCGCCCGGCTCAACGCCAACGGTTCACTCGATATCACGTTCGGACCGGGCGTGCTCAATTTCTCGGGCTCGGTGAGCACGATCACCGTGCAGCCCGATGGAAGGATTCTGGTCGGAGGCAGCTTTTCGACCATCGGCGGGGTCGCGCGCCGCAGTCTCGCCCGTCTCAATCCCGACGGCACCGTCGACCCGACTTTTGTGCCCGCCAGTTCCCTGGGCACCGTGCGCCAAGTCGAACTCACTTCCACCGGCCGCGTCCTCGTCGTCGACGGTTCGACCGCGCTCGTACGGCTGAATTCCGACGGCAGTACGGACGCCACCTGGGCTTTTCGCAGCCTTCAGATCGGGGCCGGATCGGGCACGTCGATCAATCTGGTCACTTGCACCGTGCAACGCATCGCCCTGCAACCCAACGGCCAGATTGTAGCCTACGCCACGACTCCGCCCATCCCGCCCTCGGTCATCACAGACCCGTTCTCGCCTCCCCCCGCTCCGACCTCATTTTCCATTCTGCAAGAATTGGGTGTGGATGGAACAATCGGGAGTCGCCTTTACAACAGCGTGGCAAACAGCCCGATCGACTTCCGCCTCATCGCGGACGGCACGATCTACATCGCCACCAACACCGGTCTCTCGCGCTCTCCTTCGAATGGCAGTCTCCTCTCCCGTGGATCCATTTCTGTCAGCTCGCTGGCGTGCGTGGGTGCCGCGCCCGACGGGAGTGCCTGGCTCGGCGGCGCGTTTTCCCTTGTTCGCAGCCGCGACAGCAACTTCGCATCTGCCAGTGTGCCCCGCAATCAGCTCGTGCACGTCAACCCCGATCTCTCGATCGACGCCTTCGATCCGGGCCTCGGCCTGACCAATGCCAGGGGCTCGGCCGTCGCGCCTCAATGCCTGCTCGCCCTCCCCGATGGGCGCGCCCTCGTTTGCGGCGACTTCACGCAGGTCAACTCGCTCCCTCGCGCCCAAGTCGCGCGCCTCAACGCCCGGTCGCCCAGCGGCCACAACGCGCCGGTCGTCGTCGCGCTCGATGCTGAATATCGCGAAGTCCGCGACGGCGACTCGTTCACCGTCACCGCGCTCATTGCCGGCTCCGCGCCGCTAACCGTCACCGCCTCGTCTCCGCTCTATGGGCAATATCCAGAGATAGCGACCCTCGACGGGGCTACGGGCTCCGTGACGTTCAAGTTGACCGCGTCGAGTTTGGGCGCAATTCGCGCCGCCAATCCGCTTGGGGCCAGCTTGTCGCGCCTCTTCTACACGCGCCTGCTTCCCGTCGCACCGGTTATCGTCGCCCAGCCGACCGCCGTCCAAACCAACACCGGTCGCGCGCTGACCCTCGGCATCACCTCGACCGGCACCGAGCCGCTCTCCTATCAATGGTTCAAGAATGGCTCGTCCATCGCGGGAGCGCTGGTGGCCACCTACTCCGTGGCGCAAACAAACCAAAACAACGCGGGCGATTACCGCGTGAGCATCAGCAACTCCGCCGGAACGGTCATGAGCGCAATTATCCGCGTCGGCGTGGACGAGACGGCGCGCGTCCTCAATTTTTCCACGCGGGCGAATGCCGGCCGGAGCGACTCGCCGTTCATCGTGGGCTTCGCCATTCAAGGCCCGGGAAGAAAACGCCTCCTGATCCGCGCGGTCGGCCCTACTCTCGGTCGCGCACCCTTCAATGTTCCGGGCACTCTCACCGACCCATTGCTGAATGTTTACGATGCCAGCGGCACGCTCGTCTTCACCAACAACGATTGGTATTGGCCTACCGACGCGGCTTTCATCCAAACTGTCGGGACGAACCTCGGCGCTTTTCCTCTGGCCAGTTTTTCATCCGACTCGGCCGGGCTCGTCACCCTGCCGCCCGGAAGTTATACGGCAGCGATTTCCGGGTTTCCGCTCAACGGCATCGAACCCAGCGGCCTCGCCCTCGCCGAGATTTACGAAGCGGACACCACCTCCGCCCGCCTGGTCAACCTGTCTTCCCGCAGTTTCGTCAGCGCCGATGCGGGCCCGATGATTCTGGGCTTCGTCACCTCCACGACCGGCACGACCGCTCCCAAGCAGTTTCTGATTCGCGGCGTCGGCCCGGGCCTGGGGCAGTTCGGCGTCGCGAATTCACTCGCTGATCCAACCCTCACGATCTTCGACGCGGCAGGCAAAGCCGTCGCCAGCAACGACGATTGGGAACAGAGTCAGAACCTCGCCGATCTTCGCGCGGCGACCACGGTCCTCACGTTCCCGCTCGCCGCCGGATCGAAGGATTCCGCGCTCCTGGTCGCGCTGGCGCCGGGGCAATACACCGCACTTGTCAGCGGCGCCGGTAATGCAAGCGGCACGGCACTCGTCGAAATCTACGAAATACCCTGAGCGGTCGCGGCTATTCTTCCGCCGGACGATCGCGACGCGCCTTGATCCGCGCGCGATGCCGCTTCGAGGCGACCATCCGCACCTTCTGGCCCCGACTCTTCTGCCGGGTACGCCGGCGCTCGGCTTCCCGGACATCAACCGCGGCCGCGGTCGCCGCCCGCACCCGCGCCTCGAGCTTGTCGCACAATTCCCGCCAGGCGGTCTCCCGATTGGCCGCCTGCGATCGCTCCCGCTGGCAACGCACCTCCACCCCCGTCGGTCGGTGTTGCAGCCAGACCGTGCTGCTGGTCTTGTTGATTTTCTGCCCGCCCGGCCCGGCTCCGCGCACGAAACGCTCCTCCACGTCGGCCAGTCGCCAACCCAGTGCCGCCAGCCGATCTGAGATTTGGGTTGGTAATGCCACGGGTGCCCGTTTTCCTCTCAGGGAAACTTATCGACAGACCCCGAGTCAAACCGCCTTCCTCTTCCGCTCCATCGTTCACCTCCACGACTCCCGCATGCTCACCGGTCCCGCTTGGTCCCAGAAACTCCGTGATGAAATTGGCAAGGCCGTGATCGGCCAGGATGCCGTCGTCGAGCGTATGCTCGTCGCCCTCCTCGCCAACGGCCATGTCTTGCTGGAAGGCATGCCCGGCCTCGCCAAGACCTTGTTAATCAAGTCACTTGGCACGGCGTTGGGCGTGCAGTTTGAACGCGTCCAGTTCACGCCGGACCTGCTGCCGAGCGACGTCGTGGGCACGATGATTTTCCAGCCTAAGACCGGCGAATTCTCCGCGCATCGGGGACCCATTTTCGCCAATCTGGTGCTGGCCGACGAAATCAATCGCGCCCCGGCCAAGGTGCAAAGTGCGCTCCTGGAGGCGATGCAGGAGCGCCAGGTCACCATTGGCGGGAAGACCCATCCCCTGCCCAAGCCGTTCTTCGTCATGGCGACCCAGAACCCGGTCGAGCAGGAAGGCACCTATCCGTTGCCCGAGGCGCAGACCGACCGTTTCCTGTTCAAGCTGATCGTGAACTACCCCTCGGCCGAAGAGGAGTCCGCGATGATGCAGCGTTGGGGACAGGTCACCCGGCAGCCGTCCCTCGCGGCGGTTTCCAGCGGCGAGGAGCTGCTCACCCTTCGCGCCGACGTCGATCGGATTCACCTCTCCCCCGCCGTTCAGGGTTACATCCTGGCGTTGGTCCGCGGCACCCGCGCCCTCGCCGAGACCCAGGGCAAATCGAAACGCTACCTGAACTTCGGCGCCTCGCCCCGCGCGTCGCTGGCGCTTTACCAGGCCGGCCGCGCCCTCGCCTGGTTGCGCGGCGGCGATTACGTCTCCCCGAGCATCATTCAGGATCTCGCCCACGACATTCTGCGCCACCGCATCGGCCTCACTTACGAGGCCGAAGCCGAGGAAATCAACGCCGACCAGATCGTGACTCAGGTGGTCGAACGCACCCCCGTTCCCACGACGTGATGAACTTTCCCCTGACCGGGAAATTTCCCGCCTGATGCTCTTCGGTCCGTCCAGCTCCGCGATGCCAGTCGAAAATCGCGAATCGACCATCGAGAACCCTCTGGCCCTGCTCCGCCAGCTCGAATGGCGCGTGCGCCATGCCGTCGAGAATGTGCTCAGCGGTGAATATCGCTCGGCGTTTCGCGGCCGCGGCATGGAGTTCGACCAGGTGGTCAAGTACGAGTTCGGCGACGATGTCCGCGACATCGACTGGAACGTCACCGCCCGCCTCGGCGAACCCTACCGGAAGAAATTCGTCGAGGAGCGCGAGGTCACGCTGCTGCTGGTCTTCGAGGATTCTCCTTCCCTCCGTTTTGGATCCGGCGCCCAGTCGAAGCGCGAGGCGCTGCTCGAACTCGCCGGCCTGGTCATGTTGTTGGGCGCGGTGAACCGCGACCGCGTGGGCTTTGTGCACGCCGCCCCGGGCGAGAATCTTTTCCGCGAACCCGTCCGGGGCCGCGGACAAATCCTGCATCTGGCGGCCACCCTGCTGGCCCGCTCCGCGCCGGCCCTGACCGACGGCACGCCGGAGATTCCCTGGCGCTTCCTGGCCCGCGCCGCGCCCAAGCACAGCGTATTGATCTGGCTGGGCGATTTTCCGCCCATCGATCGCGGCGGCCGCGGCGGCGCCCAACCCGAAGGCTGGCCGGTGCTCCAGCGCCGCTACCAGACCATGGGCTTCCGCGTCGATGATCCGTGGGAGCACGCCATGCCCTCGGGCGAAAGCTTTGCCGCCTACGATCCGACGGCGGGGCGGCTCGTCACCCTCGATGGCAGCGCCGCCGAACGCGCCGCCCACGCCAGCTGGGTGCGTGAGCGGGAGACCGCCTGGCAGTCCCTGTTCCCGGATCCCCTCTCCCGGCTGGTCGTCGGCACCGGACAAAACCGCCTCGACGCGCTGGTGCGTTTCTTCCACGCGCGCATGAAAATGGGCCGGCGATGAGACCGCGCCACTCATCTTTACCGTTGCCGGCATGAGCCACCTCACGGTCCACGATCCCATCTGGCTGCTCGCGCTGGCCGCGCTGCCGCTCCTGGCGTGGCTGCGCGGGCGCCGAAGCGTGCCGGTGCTCCTGGTGCCCTTCGCGGCCGCCTGGTTCCGGCCCTCCCTCGCCGCGCCGTCCCGCTGGCCCGTGGCCCTCACCACGGCCGGACTCGCGCTCCTCGTGCTGGCGCTCGCCCGCCCGCAACGCGTCGAGGACAAACGCGAGGTGCGTTCCGAGGGGTACGACATCGTGCTGGCCATCGATCTTTCGACCTCGATGCGCGCGGAGGACTTCGAGAAGGACGGCGAGCGCATCAACCGCCTGCAGGCGATCAAGCCGGTCATCCAGGCGTTCATCGAGCGCCGGCCCACCGACCGCATCGGCATCGTGCTGTTTTCCGGCCGCGCCTACACCATGGCCCCCCTCACCTTCGACCACGACTGGCTGGCCCGGCAATTGTCCCGGGTGCGCATCGGCATGATTGAAGACGGCACCGCCATCGGCGACGGCCTGGGCGTGGCCCTCACCCGGCTCGAACAAGCCAAGCGGGATCGGGCCGGCAAACGCATCGGAGCCTTCCTGGTCTTGATGACCGACGGCGCCAACAACCGCGGCTCGCTCCAGCCGATGCAGGCCGCCGAGATCGCGAAGTCGCGGGGGGTGCCCATCTACACCATCGGATCCGGCAAAGAAGGCTACGTGCCGGTCCCCATCTACGACGAACAGGGGCGCAAGGTGACGTACCGCCGCATGCTCTCGGATCTGGACGAAGGGACGTTGCGCGAGATCGCCACCCTCACCGGGGGCAAGTTCTTCCGGGCCTCCGATACCGGCACGATCGAGCGCGCCTTCAAGACCATCGATCGCGCCCAGAAGATCGAGTTTCAGGCCAAGAGTTACCTGGTGACCACCGAGTTGTTCTGGTGGTGCGCCGGGCCCGCGCTCCTGGCGCTCGCCGCGGCCGCCGTGATCGTGCGTCCCCCGCGGTGGCAGGAGGCGCCCGCATGAGCTTCGCCTGGCCCCATCTCCTCTGGTGGCTGCTCGCGCCCGGCGCGCTGCTCGTCTGGGAATTAAAACACCGCCGGGCCGGCATCGCCAACGCCCACCCCAAGATTCTGCGCGCCGAGGCGGCCTACGCTTCCCTCAAGTTCGCCGCCGCGCCCACCGCCGCCACTTCGGATCCCTCCCTGCGCCCCCGCTTCTGGCTGGGCGCGGGCCTGGCGTTGACCGTGGTCGCCCTGGCGCGTCCGCAATGGGGCCGCCTCGAGGAGCCCGTTTTTGACCAGTCGCGCGAAATCATTCTCGCGGTCGATCTGTCCCGTTCGATGCTCACGCCCGACGTCAAACCGTCGCGGCTCGATCGGTCGAAGCTGCTCATTCAGGCTTTGCTGGAAAAACTTGCCGGAGAACGCGTCGGGTTGGTCGTGTTTTCCGGCACCGCGTTTCTCCAGGCACCGCTGAGCGCCGATTACGAGATCCTCCGCGAATTCCTGCCCAACCTTGGGCCGGATTTTCTGCCGGAGGGCGGCACCCATTACGGCGCGATGCTCGAGACCACCCTGCAAGCTTTCGGCGCCACCAACGCCGCCGATCGCTTCCTCATCGTCCTCAGCGATGGTGAGGCCACCGACAGCTCCTGGAAGGATCACCTGGAGGCGCTGAAAAAGAAAAATATCCGCGTGCTGGCGCTGGGCGTCGGTACCGCCGGCGGGGGCATGATTCCCGACGGCAGCGGCGGCTTCGTGAAGGACGAACGCGGGGCCGTCGTGCTCTCCAAGCTCGAAGCCGGCACATTGCAGGAGCTCGCCCGCGCCACCGGCGGCGTTTACCGCGACGCCAGCGCGTGGATCGATCTCGCCGCGCTGGTCACCGCAACGATCGAAGCCGGCCGCAAGGGCGACTTCGTCGAAAAAAACACCATCCGCCTCGTGGAACGTTTTCAGTGGCCGCTCGCCTTCGGCCTCTGGTTCCTGCTCGTGAGTTTCTACCGCGAGTTCCCCGTGCGGCCGAAGCCGCGCACAATCTCGTTACACTCGCTGGAGAAGGGCGAAGGCAGAAGGGAGAAGGTCGCCACCACTCGTGCCGCGACCCTCCTGCTCCTTCTCCTTGCTCCCTTCTCCTTCCTCCCCCGCCCCGCCCGCGCCGCCGCCACCCTGGCCCATCCACCCGCCGCCGCCGTGGCTCCATCCGCTGCACCCGCCGCCACCGCGCCCACCGCACCCACCGCGCCCACCGCCCCGCCCGAGCCTCCCATGCTGGCCCGGATCGTCGGCCGCCTCTCGGCCGCCGGGCACCAAACCGCCCGCGATTGGGCCGAACTCGGCCGCGAAACCGTCACCTGGGGTTCCCGCCTGCAATCGCAAAAACAAGCCGTGCCCGACGGGCCCGTGCGCGACGCCCTCACCGCGGTCGAGCTCGGCGGGAAACTCGACGCGAAGGCCACCGACTGGCCGAAACTCCGCGCGGAACTCGAGGCCTTGCTCAAGCAACCCGCCGACGACCAGAAGAAACAGGACGACAAGAAGGACCAGCAACCGGACCAGGACAAGGACAAGAAACAGGACCAATCCAAGCAGGATCAGCAGAAACAGGATCAATCGGACAACTCTTCGGAGCAGGACCCGCAGAAACAGTCGCAGTCGAGCGACGACAAATCGGAAAAAGATCCTTCCTCCACCAATCAGCCCGAGAAGAAGGAAGACAAGAAGGACGCGGGGGAATCGGCCTTCGGTGACATGAGCAAGAAGGAAGAACCGCCTCCGCCGCCCCCCGGCGAAAACACGCAAAAGGTCGGCGGCACCCCCGACAAGAAGGAAGGCCTGCCGCGGGAACAGATGGATCCCGCGCTCGCCCTGCCGATGCAGAAACTCGAACAACTCCGCAACCAGGACTCGCCGGCCCAGCTCTTCCAGTTGATGGACGGTGACAAGAAGCCGGCCAAGACCACCGGCAAGAATTGGTAACGCCATGCGCCTCCTTCGTCTCCCGTTTTTCTTCCTCCTGTTCGTCGCCGCCATGGCGTCGGCCCGCGCCCAATCCGTGCGGTGGGAGCCCGCCGAGAGCGGCATGTCCAACGCGATCATGCTGGTGTTCGAAAACTGCGAGCCCGACGGCCAGCCGGTCCTGCCCTCGATCCCGGGCGTCAGCTTCACCGCGGCCGGCCGCTCGGAGAGCATGAACATGGTGAACTTCTCGGTGACCCGCACCGTCGCCTTGTCGTACATCATCCGCGGTCCCCAGAACCCGCCGGTGCAAATTCCCGCCTTCGGCGTCAAGACCAACAAGGGTACCTTGCGGGTGGCCCCCTTCAACGTCGCCTCGCCCGCCCCGCTCCTCGACTCCGTGGCCAGCGCCAAGCTGATCCCGGCGCGCCCCAGCGTCTGGGCCGGCGAGGTGTTCGGCCTCAATTACGTCCTGTCCGCGTCGCGGCGCACCAACCCCCAAATCTCGCCCACCTTCGACTGGAACGCCGCGCCCCTGGTCGCCGAGGACTGGTCGAAACCCGAGGTCAGCGAAAGTGCCGTCAACGGCGAGGGTCGGGTGAACGTCCTCTTCCGCACCCGGGCGATCGCGAAGACGCCCAACACTTTGAAGCTCGAGGCGGCCAGCCACCTCCTGAGCATCCAGACCGGCACCATTGGTTTCGGGATCATCTCGCAGCCGCGGATGGAACAGGTGTCCGTCACCTCCGACCAACCGATGATCACCGTGCGGCCGCTCCCGGCCGGCGCCCCGGCGGCGTTCAACGGCGCGGTCGGCCAGTTCAAGCTCGTTTCCAAAGTCGTCCCGGAGCGGGCGGCGGTGGGTGAACCGGTGACCTGGACCCTCGAACTGAGTGGCACCGGCAACTGGCCCGACATCACCGGCCTGCCGTCGCGCGACGTCTCCAATGATTTTCAGGTCGTGCAGCCAAAGGCGAAACGCACCGCCAGCGAGGGCAAGCTCTTCGACGCGACCTTGGTCGAGGATGTCGTGCTGGTCCCGTCCAAGGCCGGCAATTACACGCTCGGCCCCGTGACGCTGGCGTACTTCGATCCCGCGAGCGGAACCTATCAGACAATCACGACCCCGCGTTCCAGCCTGACGATCACGGCGCCCGCCGCGCCCCAGTTTCAGGTCACGCCGCAGTCGGGTCCCGCCCAGCCCGGAACCCAGTCTGGCCGCAGCGAAATCCCGCCGACCCCAGAGGTCCACCCAACCGTCTCCACCCCGGGCCTGCCCGCCGGCATCCCGCGCGACCCGCTGCCGGGCCAGGCCACGACGCGACTCCCGCTCTCGACGCGCGCCCTGGTCATCAACCTGCTGGCCCCGATTGCCGCGCTGCTGGCCTGCTGGGGTTTCCTGGCCCTGCGCCGGGCCCAGGCCACCGATCCCATCCGCCCCCGCCGCGAAGCCCGCGACCGCCTGGGCTTGACCCTCGCGCAGCTCGAACGCGCCGCCGAGGCGGACCGCCCCCGTCTGCTGCTTGCCTGGCAGCACGACGCGGCCGCGCTCTGGCAACTCACGCACGCGGCTCCCCCGGCCGCGGCCTTTGCCACGGGCGATTGGTCGACCCTCTGGGCCGAGGCGGATCGCGCCCTTTATGGCGAGCGCATGGCACTGCCCTCCGACTGGGTCGCCCGCGCCCGGGCCGCGCTCGCGCAGAAGAAGGTGCCGGCTTTCCAGGCCCGGTGGCTCCTGCTCCCGCGCAATCTCATGCCCTTCGCCGCGCTGGTGGCGGTGGGCTTCGCCACCACCACGGTGGTCCTTCGCGCCGCCGAGCTCGACGGCGCCGCCGCCTACCGCAAGGCAGACTTTCCCGCCGCCGAAAAAACCTGGCGCGAGACGAGCGAGAAGAATCCGACCGACTGGATCGCGCGGCACAACCTCTCCCTCGCCCTGGAGCAATTGGATCGTTCGGGTGAAGCCGCCGCGCAGGCCGCGGCGGCGTTTGTCCAAAAGCCCGGTAATCCGGCGGTGCGCTGGCACTTCGCCCACGCGGCGGAGAAACTCGGCGCGGCCCCTGCTCCCCTCGCGAGCTTTGTCACCCCCGGCCTGCGCCAGTCCCTGGCTCAACTCACGTCACCCGCCCACTGGCAGCTCGTCCAGATTCTCGCCGCCTGGGGCGTGGCCGCCTCCCTGGGTGGCCTGCTCGCCCGCGCCTATGGCCGCGGCCCGCGCAGCCTTAAATGGGCTTCGGTGGCGACCCTTGCGCTCAGCCTCGCCTTGATCGTCGGGGCGGATGCCGCGATTCTGGCCTTCGGGCAGGCGGCGGATGCCGATGCGGTGATCGTGGCGCGCGCCACGACCCTGCGCTCCATTCCCACCGAGGCCGACACCACCCAAAAGACCTCACCCTTGGCTGCGGGAAGCCTCGCGCTCTCCGACCGCTCGTTTCTCGGCTGGCGACGCCTGACCTTTGAAAACGGTCAGACCGGCTGGGTGCGAAAGAGCGACCTCGTGCCGATTTGGAAGTGATCGGCCGGGAGGAGTGACCGGTGGCAGCTTCGAGGGAAACACCAACAACCTTTGTTATATTGACGTTCCCTCGTCGACCCATGGATAGGACGGCGAGTCCCTTCGCCGCCGTTGCCCGGCGCGGAGCGGCGTCCGCGCCCTGCCCAAAATCAAAAACTTGGTGGCGCATGGTATTATTCGTCACGCCGGGGGCCGCCCGGTCTTTCTGACCATCCGCGCCATGGACTCCTCGGAATTCAGGGTCGTGACGTGCGCCAGATCCACCCACGCCAGATCCTTCGATTCCGCCGAGATCGCCAGCGCTGCGCGAGGATCCGCCTCGAAGATGAAGCGCAAATCGTAGTGATAGTGGCCCGGGTCCGCCTTGCGCGCGGGAATCCAATGCCGGTCGAGATCGAAAATCGCCGGGACCACGACTTGCACGCCCGCCAGGCCGCTTTCTTCCCGCGCCTCCCGCCCCGCCACCGCCAGCAAGTCGCTCTCCCCATCGGCGTGACCGCCGAGTTGCAGCCACTTCTCGAGTTTTAAGTGATGGGTCAGCAACACCTGGCGCCGATCCGGGCTGACGATCCAGGCTGAGCCGGTGAGGTGACCGGGGGCACACGTGCGCAGCAGACAGTCCGCCTGTTCCTCAACGAAACGAATCGTGGCCGCGGTCATCTCCGCCTCGTGGGTGTCGAGAGCGAGCGCGGCGTGCGCGCGGAGCAGATTCAGGACCGGCGCGCGATGCATGGCAGGAAACACGGTGGGTTCATCCGGCCGCGTGCGAAGCAACCGTGGCGTGCAGTCCGCACCGCGGTGGCGCCGTTATCGACCGCCATCGTCAACGGGTGTCGAACCATTTTGACTCCGCCTTCACGCCCCCCGCGGTCGCAATCTGGGTGAAAACTTCCGGCACCGTCGTCGCCACGCGAAACAGTTCCAGGTTCGATGGCTTGAAAAATTTCTCCGCCAGCATCCGATCGAACAATTGCAGGAGCGGATCGTAGAAACCGTCCTGGTTGAGAAACACACAGGGCTTCTTCACGACCTCGAGTTGGCGCAGCGTGAGGATCTCCAGCACCTCCTCAAGCGTGCCCCAGCCACCGGGCAGCGTGACGAAGGCATCGGCGCGCGTTTCCATCATCAACTTGCGCTCACGCATCGTGATCACCGTCACGAGTTCATCGGCCTCGTCGTAAGCGAGCTCGCGCACTTTCATGAACTCCGGAATCACTCCGACCACCCGGCCCCCCGCCTGCGTCACCGCCCGCGCCACGGCGCCCATCATCCCGGTGCGGCCGCCACCATAGACCAGACCCCAGCCTTGGGCCACGAGTTCGCGACCCAGGGCGGTCGCCACGTCGTAATACTTCGGGTCGAGGCGATCGCTGGAGGCACAATAGACGCAGAGCAGCTTGGGCATGGTGGTAAGCACCACGGATGAACCCAGACGGCCACGGACAAAAGCAAAGAATCATCTTCTCCTGTCCGCCCGGCTCGCCAACCGTCTCCGCTCGTGGGTTCCGACTCCCAATATCGCGGCCGCCTCGCCCCCTCGCCCACGGGTCTTCTCCACCTCGGCCACGCCCGCACCTTTTGGCTGGCCCACCAACGGGCGCGGGCCGCCGGGGGAACGTTGCTCCTGCGCAACGATGACCTCGACGCCATCCGCTTCCGCCTCGATTGCGTCGCCGCGATGCTCGAGGACCTGCGCTGGCTCGGCCTCGTTTGGGAGGAACCGATGGTCTCCCAAAGCTCCCGGCGCGCGCGCTACCGTGCGGCCTTCGAACGCCTGCATGCCGGGAAATTGATCTTCCCCTGCTCCCGCACCCGGCGTGATGTGATCGAGGCCGCGGGCGCACCGCACGAAGGCGGCGCGGACGACGAACCGATCTACCCCCCGCAATTCCGCCCCCCGCCCGACACCCCGCTGCCGCCCCCGGGGGAAACAATCTCTATGAACTGGCGCTTCCGCGTGCCGGACGGCGAAACGCTCGCGTTTCACGACGGAAAATTTGGTGAACAACGCGCCATCGTCGGCCGTGACTTCGGCGACTTCCTGGTCTGGCGCAAGGATGACACCCCGAGCTACCAGCTCGCCTGCGCGGTCGACGACGCCGAACTGGGCATCACCGAAGTCGTCCGGGGCGCGGACCTCATCAAGAGCACCTTTCGCCAGATCCTGCTGCTGCGGGCCCTCGGCGTCGCGCCCCCGCGCTACTACCACGCCCCGTTGCTCCGTGACGCGCAGGGCGCACGCCTCGCGAAGCGGCACGACGCACTGGCGTTGCGCACGCTGCGGGCGCAAGGTGCCACCCCGGAAAAAATCATCGCGGAATTCCAAAGCCAGGAACCCATGAGTTCGTGATTCTCTTTCCCGCGGCCTCGCGTCTGAATTCATCCCGCATGCTCCCGAAAATCGGTGTCCTCAACATTTCCGACCGGGCCAGCGCGGGGGTGTACGCCGACACCCCAGGCCAGGCCTGCGTCGCCCTCCTGCGCGAGTGGTTGGTCACACCCTTTGAGGTCGATTATCGGGTGGTTCCCGACGAACGCGTGGTCATCGAGGCCGAGCTGCGCCGAATGGCCGACGAGGCGGGCTGCAGCCTGATTGTGACAACCGGCGGGACCGGCCCGGCCCCGCGCGACGTCACGCCGGAAGCGACCACGGCCGTGTGCGACAAGCTGCTGCCCGGCTTCGGCGAGCAGATGCGGGCCGCCTCGCTCAAGTTCGTGCCCACCGCCATCCTCTCCCGGCAGACGGCGGGCATTCGCGGCCGCACCCTGATCGTGAACCTGCCCGGAAGGCCCAAGGCGATCCGCGAAAACCTCGAGGCCGTGTTCCCCGCGATCCCGTATTGTGTCGACCTGATCGGAGGACCGCGGCTCGAGACCAACGCGGCGGTGATGCCGATGTTCCGCCCCAAGGCGTGACTATTTTCGAGCCAGGATCGGATTCTGCCATTCGATCGGCAGCACCGACTCCGGCCCGATGATGTAGATGCGATAGTAGAGCCAGAACACGCCCGCCCCAAGGACCAGGAGGAAGAGCAGTTCGCCGAGACTCCCGCCCCCCTGCCGGCTGCCGCGGTGCAAACCGCCGATCAGCGCGACAATCGCCGGCGCCACGAGATAATAGACCAGGGAGGCGCCCGTGAGCGCCACGCCCATGATGGCGGCGGTGCGCAGGAGCACGTGGTCGATCATCTTCGCCTTGTAGCTGGCCAGCTCGACGCCGAGGTTGAGCAGCAGAAGGCAGCACGGCATGACGTAATAGTTCCGAACGAGGTGGGCACCTTTCACGGCCGGAGGAATGGGCAGCAATGAGGGCGGCTGGCAAGTACGCTTGCGAAATCCGATCATCACGACTCAGTGGTACTCCTCAAACCCGTCATGACCACCTACGTCTACGAAACCATCCCGCAAAAGCCCGGCGCAAAACCGCAACGCTTTGAAGTCAGCCAGTCCATGAAGGACGCCCCCCTGACCCGGCATCCGGAAAGCGGGGAACCCGTGCGCCGCGTCATCGCCGGCGGATACGGCATCATGACGCAGAAAGCAGCCCCGCCCCCCCAGCCCTGCGGCGGGCAATGCGCCTGCTATTCGAACAACTGAGCCCCGCACCCGCCGACCTTTTATGATCAACTACTGCGCCCCCGATTTCACCCAACATCCGCCGCGGAGCACGCGCGTGCGCCTCGGCGGTTTCGCTCATTTGCCCCGTCTCCTCGACAAGGCTCGCGCCGAGGTCGCCGGCAAGAACGGCCCCTACCACTACAATTGTCCCCTCGACCGGAGCTTCTTCGTCTTCACCGGCATCGATCACGAGGCGATGCTCGCTGAAATCAAGCAGGGCCGCTCCGACACCGAGATGCTCGCCTGGGTGCGCGAAAAATCACCGCGCCTGCCAGCGGAGATCTTCGCCTGGTCCTCCTGGGTGGAGCAACACGGCCCCGGCGGTGCCGGCGGTCACGAGTGGATGGCCGAGACCATCAAGGCCGCCGCCGGTGACCGCGACGACGTCCGTTCCTTCGCCGACCTCCTCGACCTCGATGACTACGTGAGCTTCGGCGGCCAGGGCTGAGGTTTTGCCGTGCCCGGGCCCCGGCGGACGTTTCCGCCCGCCGGAGTAAACCTTACAATTCGGTGTATTTGTCCGAGCGCCCGCGCGCTTTCTCCACCGGATACTTTGCGGCGTTGGCGGTCATCTTGGCCTCGATCGCGCCGGCGACATCGAGTCCGGTCATGTTGGCGAACTCCAACGCATAGATGACGACATCGGCCAGTTCGTCGGCGATCTTGCCGCGCTTTGACGGCTCCAGGGCAATCGCCCGGGACTGCTCCGGCGTGGCCCACAGAAAGTGTTCCATCAATTCCCCCGCCTCCGCGGCGAGGGCCATGCTGAGATTTTTCGGCGAGTGAAATTGCTCCCAGTCGCGCTCGCGCACGAACGCCAGTACGCGGGCCTTGAGATCGGATATCGTGGTGACGGAGTCAGTCGGGGCGGCCATGGACCGGAGCATGCGACCGGCACACCACCACGCAATCCCGGCCGGCACAAAAGTTTCTGGCTTGGCACGCGGCCTGCATTCTGCACGGTCACCCAACTAGAAATCATGACTGGCCGCACTACGCATCACCTTCGCCGCTCCGGCACCTGCTTGACGCAGGGGCAGCAGCGTGGCGCTGGGCTGCGACCGGTCGTCGTTTCCGTTTGGAATAAAAAGACCGGCACGGGCATCCAGCACTAAACTCTCCGATTCCTCGGAAACGTTTAGTCCCCTGAGCCCGGCGGTCCCCAGACCACCGCGAGGGAACGTTTCCGTTTCGTTTTCCTTCCATGAATAGCACGATGATCTCCACCCTTCCGACTCCCCGTCGCTGGCTGGCCCTGGCGGCCGCCACCGCCACCGAGGTGTTCCGCCAGCCCGCCTACGATTGTCAGGATCGTCCGGACGCCATGGTCCTCACCCTCTACATCCCCGGGGTCGCCGCTGCCGGCGTCGAAATCGAGGGACGCGGGACCGATCTCACCGTCACGGCGCGGAAGTCGCACCTGGTGCGCATCAATTTCGATGCCCTGCACCTCGAGCGAGTGCAGGGTGACTACCGGCTGCGTTTGCGACTTGGCCGCAGTCTGGATTACGCCGCGATGGAAGCCGAAATCACCAATGGTGTGCTCACGATCATCCTGCCCAAGCGGGGTTATGGAATCACGGCCGCGGCCTTGCGTCGGGTGGCGTAACGGACCATCCTCGCGCCTCCTCGTCCAACCGTGGCGGAGACGTGGCCGACGCCGCCGCGCTGCCCCCGACGTGAAGACTTTCCCCATCACCTGGACCCAGTCGTGATCGCAAAAAAGCCGCACCCCCCGGGGTGCGGCTTTTGCCTAAATGCTTCGGCCGGTCTTCAGACCTTCTGCTCCTCGAGCTTCAAGGCACGATAGCCACCGATGCTCTTAAAATACAGCAGCAACCCAAGGTAAACGACGGCCATCGTGAGCGGAATGAACGAGTCCGCCTTGAGCGTGGCCCGGTCCCCCGCCTGATTGGCCGCGACGATGGTCTTCTGATCAGCCGTTCCGTCTTTTCCCGCCTTCTTGGCCGCCTCGAGCTTGGATCCATCGACGGCCGTGACCGCCGAGAAGAAAAGGAACTTTGATTCCCCGGCAGCCTTGTTGGCTTCGTAGACCGCACCATTGGAGGTCTTGAGACTCTCGGACGTGAAGCGGTCCTTGGCGTACCCGAGTCCCGGGCCGCCCAGGAGCCCGGCGGACAGCATTCCGATGCCACCCATGATGGACATGGCGACCGCGCCGGAGCGCGGAAAACGATCACCGACCACCGCGAGCATCGTCGGCCAGAAGAAAGTCTTGCCGAGGGCGTAGATCCCCAAAGCAACCAACGCGATCGCGAACGACTGCATCCCCGAGGCCAGACGCAGGCCAACGACCGCCAGGGAAGCCGAGATCAGAAGCAATCCGATGGGCGAGACTCCCAGCTTCGTCTCGATGAAGTTGGCGCAGAAACGCAGCCCAAACATGATGGCCGAAGTCCAGATGAAGAGAATCTTGCCCTGGGTGGCGGTAAAGAGATTTCCCGTAATGGCCTCGATCCATCCGTCAGTTCCCAATTCGACCGCTCCCACCATGGAATGCGTGACGAACAGGACGAAAAGAATCATGGAGCCCATGGAGAACTTGGTCAAAACCCCCACCACGACCACCAAGATACCGCCCACCACATACCCGATGTTTTCGGCGACCCCCGCGGAAATCCCGAACAGCGGAAGCGTGTTCCCCAAGAATACCACGATCAGACCGCAGGCCACGAGGGCGCCCAGAATTCCGACGTCTTTGAACATCTCCGCGAAGCTTGAGCCCTTGGCCGCGGCCTCGGACTTCGGAAAATGCTGACCCATGAACATCAAGGCATACGCGGCTGTCGGCACCAAGTAGAAGGCCAGTTGGCCCTTCCAGCCAAAGCCCATGACCGTGCCAAGGAAATAGGAAGCCACGGCGCCCACGACCATGCCCAGCGGCCAGGAGGCGTGCAGGATATTGAGGAAATGGGTACGGTTGTGGGGAAAGACCGTCGCGACGAGGGGATTGGCGACCGCCTCGAGGGTGCCGTTCGCATAGGCGAAAATGAACATACCCCAGAACAGGAACATGTAGGCGTTCTGCGGATTACTCGCCATGAACGTCACCACCGCCGAGAGCACGTGGCCGGCCAGGGCCAGGGCGACCAGCTTGCCGTAACCGATCTTATCGACGAGCACCCCGCCGATGATGATGCCGAAGCAGAAACCGGAGAAGCCGGCCCCGCCGATCGCACCCAATTGGGTGGCGGTGAAACCATATTCGGACGCCCACGCGCCAAAGATGCCTCCACGTAGAGCGAAGCCGACACCGGCCGCGAGAATGGCCATGAAACCCGCCCACAACAGCCGCTTGGCGTTGGGCACGGTACCTTCGTTGCTGATCTCTGGATGACTAGTCATAGGAGGGAATTAACGGGTTGAGTTTGGACCAAAAATTCCAGCCTGGGCACACCCAAGCCCGCCCGATCGGGGCGCGGGGTGGACTCTGGGGCGGCAGGGTTTGACGTTGCAAGGGGTAGAAACGAGCGCCGCCAACTTGAGAGGCTCGCGCGTGGTGGGCAAGGGCACAATTTGGATCCATGCAATTCTCGGCGACCGCTACTGCAGCCGGCAGCCCCGCCCTCCTGCCGCCCGGGCCGCTCCTTTTTTGCCGACTTCCCACTCCGGCGAAATCCCTCCCGCCCTCGTCCTGGCGGGTTTGCCGGTGCGCCACTCCGCGGTGCCCCCCCGAATCGGGTCTCCATCGCGGGAACGGAGCCTATGATTTCCGAGATCCGACGGCACCTGGCCGCAAAGTTGCGGTCCTGAAAGCCGACCCGACGCCATGCCTTTTCCCGTACCCGCTCTCCAACCGAAACCCTTCTTTGATCCGCCGGCCATGATCCGGAATCTCAAGCGTGAGGATGTACTGTGGAACCGCCCCGTGTTTCAGGCTCCTCCGCTGGTACTCGCACCCCCACGTTTCGCTCAGGTTTCGCTGGTCACGGGATTGCCCCAAGCCAAAGCCGATTAGGACTGACCGGGCGGTCCCGCGGCGCGGGGACGACCACCGGTTACAGTGGCGCGATTCCTCTCTGGGTGCCGCCGGTGCGACTCCGGTCTTCCGCGAGCACAGCAAGCCCCTCGTTGCACCCACGCCGACCCGGACCATTTCCGTGGTCCGCGCCCACCGCGCAACCCGGGCGGGCGGGTCACTTGCGCATAAGAGTTTGCACCGGCCGGCGGCGACGCCACGCTGCGGAAGTCGGGAACACGCGAGCCCGATCTCACCCATGCCCGACCCCGCGGAATCTGCCGCCGTTTTTCCTCCTACCCTCCGCACCGCTTCCTTGGCGCGGAACCCCGGCCATCCGGTCGAGATCCAGACGAGGATCGAACTGGTCAGGCTGGCCTTTCGCCAGCTGCAGGGGTGGACGTGGATCTCGGCCATTGGAGTTCTGGCGCTGGTGTTCCTCGTGCAAAATCAGGCCGCTCTTTCCCCGTTGCTGACCTGGGTCGGATTCATGGCCCTGCCGATCGGATCGGCGTGGTGGCTCTCCCATCGTTTTCATCGGCGCAGGCCGGAGCCCACCGCGAATCGGCAATGGGGCCTGCTGCTGGTGATAATCGCGACGCTGGGAGCAGCCGGCTGGGGTGCGACTCCCTGGGTCTTCCCCTCCCTCATCGTGGCAGGCGTGCCCCGGTCGGCCCATATGCTCCTGCTCGCCGGCCTGGCCACCGCCTCGATGCGGATGCTCCTGCCCATGCGCAAGGGCAGTGTCGCCTACATCGCCACCATGATGGGCCCCGTCGCGCTGTGTTATTTGACGCGCGGTGAGGCCCCGCTCCTGGTCCTGACCTTCTTTGTCGGCCTCTTCGTCAGCCACACGCTTTGGACCACCCAGCATAATCATCAGATTCTCTCGGATGCGATCGCCTCGCGTTTTGAGCGGGAGGAACTGGCGGCCGAATTGAGGGCCGAAAATGCCCGGCGGGAAACGCGCGAATTGGATCTGCGCGACGCCCGCGAACGGGCGGAGGCCGCCAGCCAGGCGAAGGGGGACTTCCTGGCCACCATCAGTCACGAAATCCGCACCCCGATGAACGGCGTGCTCGGGATGCTGCGCATCGTGCGCGATACCGAACTCACGCCGGCGCAACGCGACTACCTCAAGACCGCCACCGACTCCGCCGAGGCGCTGCTGATGCTGCTCAACGATGTGCTCGATTTCTCGAAGATCGAAAACCACCAACTCTCGCTTGATCACGCCGCGTTTTCCGCCGCCGCCGCCGCCCGCGTGGTGGCCGACCTGCACCATGGTCGCGCCCGCGACAAGGGGCTGCAATTCGAGCTGCGCCTGGCGAATGACCTCCCCGTCGCCGTCCTGGGCGACGCCGCCCGGGTGCGCCAGATCCTCATCAATCTGGTCGGGAATGCGATCAAGTTCACGGAACGCGGCCGGGTCGAACTCAAGGTCGACTGCCTCGAACGCAGCCCCCAACGCGCCACCCTGCAATTCGCGGTGAGTGACACCGGCATCGGCATCGACTCCGTCACCCTCGAAAAGCTCTTCACCCCCTTTACCCAGGCCGACAACTCACTGGGCCGCCGCTATGGCGGCACCGGGCTGGGCCTCGCCATTTCGAGGCGCCTCACGCAGGCGATGGGGGGCTCGCTCCAGGTGCAAAGCGTCGCCGGCCAGGGCGCGACCTTCCGCCTGATCCTGCCCTGCCAGCTACCCGAGGTGGCCCCCGCCCCGCCCCCGGTGGAAAAACCACCCAGGTTTGTGCCGCCCAAGCTGGCCGGTCACGTCCTCGTGGTGGAGGACGACGCGGTCAACCAGCAGGTCATCGAACTCTTCCTGAAGAAATTGAACCTGTCGTTGCAATTTGCCGGCGACGGCGAGACCGCCGTCGCGACCGCGACCACCGAGGCGTTCGATCTGGTGCTGATGGACTGTCACCTGCCCGGCATCGATGGCATGGAAGCCACGCGACGAATCCGGAAAATCCTGGACGGACGGCCGCTCAAGATCGTGGCGCTCACCGCCAACGTCAGCACCAACGTCCACGAAGCCTGCCTCGCCTCCGGCATGAACGACTTCCTGTCCAAGCCGGTGCGTTTCGAGCAGCTCGCGAACATGCTGCAGCGGAACCTTCCCGCGGCCTGAGCCCGGCTCAGGCCGGCGGCACCACCCACTCGACCCGCGCCCCACCACCCGGGGCCTGCGCCAGCGCCTCCGCCAGGTACGACAGGATTGCCCGGGCGGTCTCGGCAAACTGCCACGGCGGATTGATCACGAGGAGCCCGCAGCCCCGCAGCTTTAGCGACGAAGCCTCCCCGGCGATCTCCACCTCGGCTGCCAGCGCCGACGGCGGCCGCTGGGCCAGCACCGCCGCGAGAAACTCGTCGACCCGGGCCCGCCCGGTCAGCGGATACCACACCGCGTACACCCCGCTCGGAAAACGACGTCCGCCCTCGGCCAGGGCCGCGACCACCCGGGCAAATTCCTCCGGAGCCTCGTAGGGCGGATCCAGCAGCACCAGGGCGCGACGCTCGGGCGGCGGCAGCAACGCCCGCAGCGCCCCATAGCCGTCGGTCTCCCGCACCTCGACGCCGGAATGCCGCCCGCCCGCGGCCCGCAAGGCGCCACACTCCGCCGGATGCATTTCGCACCACACCTGCCGGTCCACGGGCCGGGCCAGCGCCTGCACGAGCCGCGGCGAGCCGGGATAGAATCGCGGCAGCGCCGTGAGGTTGCCCTCCCTCCCGTCAAACTCACGGAGCAACGCCAGGAAACCAGCCAGCGCCGCGGGCGCATCGGCCCGTTGCCACAAACGGCCAACCCCGTCAGGCCACTCCGGCTTCCGTTCCCGCGTGTCGCCCCGCGCGGCGACATCCAAATCATAACTCCCGCGACCGGCATGCGTGTCGAGATAGAGAAACCCCTTGGCCTTCTTCTGCAGCGCCCGCACCAGCTCCGTCAGCAGGGCATGCTTCATCACGTCGGCAAAATTGCCCGCGTGGAAATGATGGCGGTAATTCATGGGCTGGGTCTGCCTCCGCGAGCCTCGCTTTCCGGCCAGGTGGACGCATCCGCGCATCCCGCGGATTGCGGCGCCGGCGTATGCCTCACCGCCCTGGAACCCGAATTGGCCATCGTCGAAATCCAGCGGCCGGCTCCGGAACTGGCAAGTCGTGAAACCGCCGGGGGCGGCCAACCGGCCCGGCCCATCGCGAAACCCGCATTGCGTCGCATCCACGGAGGTGCTTGGCTCGCCGCAATCCTCCGATGAAAAACTACCTGCTTGCCCTCCTGCTCCTGGTGCCGGCCGCGCTCCCCGCCGCCTCGTTTGAAGGCAAGGTCGTCTTCAAGACCACAGTCGACCGGGGCAAGAGCGAGGAAATCAGCTATCTCATGAAAGGCGGGAAACTCCGGATCGAGGTGCCTGGACAAAAGGAGATGGGCGGCATGATCATCGACGTCGCAAAAAAGGAGACGATCATGATCATGGCCGAACCGCGGATGTACCTGGTGATGGCGTTGCCCGATGTCGCCGCGCAGGCCGCCGCCGCGAGCGCCGATGATGCGAAACTCGAAAAAACCGGCGAAACGGTGAAGCTCCTCGGCTATGTGGCCGAGAAGTACATTACCACCGCCCAGGGCAAGAAGACGGAACTGTGGCTGGCGCAGGGTCTCGGGTCGTTCATGAGCCTGCCGGATTCAAACCCAATGGGGGGCGCCCGCCCGGAACAGGCGTGGGAACGCGCTCTCGCCGGCAAGGACCTGTTTCCCCTCCGCGTGGTCAGTCATGATCAGGGCGGCAAGGAAAACTTCCGCATGGAGGCCACCGCCATTGATCGGACACCCCTGCCCGATTCGCTCTTTGCCCCGCCCGCCGGTTATCAGAAGCTGGATATGGGCGGCATGATCCCGGGCGGGATGCCGGGCCTGCGGCCCTGAGGGCCTCGGTCCGCCGCCCCGCTACCGCCGCTTTTCCGTGAGCGGCAGCATGACGCCGCGCCGAAAAAGCGTCACCTGGCCGGTGCTCGAGGATACGACGATCGAGATGCAGTTGGCCGCGATGCTGATCGCGGCGGCGGCGGCGTGGCGCGTGCCCAGGCCGCTCGGCAGGTTATGCGTGCTATCCATCGCCTGAATCAGGCTCCCCGCCGATTCCACCACGCCATCGCCCCGGATGAGGAACGCGCCGTCGATCGAGGAAAACTCCTTCACCGTCTCGTCCATGAACGGGTTGAGGATGTTGCGATCCTCCTCCTTGTAACCATAGAATGGATTCAACACGAGCGGCTTGGACAGGGTGGCCACGCGCGGGTGATCGCCCACCACGAAGAGGCAGCCGACCGGCCGGCCCTCGCGACCCTCGACCGCGAGTTCCGTCGCCACGGCAATCACCCGCTCCAGCACCTCCGGTTTCACGTCCGGGGGCAGGAGGTCGGCGGTGGAGCCGGTGAGCAGGGTCTGGAACTCCCGCTCGATGTCGACCACCACCAGGGTGTCGAACTGGTTGCTCCCCGTGATCCCCCCCACGCAGCAGATGCGATCGGCGAATTTCACCACGCCCCGGGTCAGGGCGACGAGCATCGCGCTGCGCAGCTGCGCCAGGCGCTGGTTGGAGAAGGACCGCACCTGAATCGTCTCGTTGAATCGCGTATCGCTGCTGTCGCCCAATTCCAACGCGGTTCGGGTCACGAGGATCTTCTTCAGGCGGGAACGCAGCACCCCGGGCTGCAGCCCGCCGATAAACGTGTCGCCGAACACCACGATCGCGTTGCACCCCGCCCCGCTCGCAATGCGTTCGGCTTCGCGAAACATGAGCCGGTTCACGCGGTTCTGCTGCGCCTGCACCGCGCGCAGGCCGCCAAAGCCGCCCACCAGTCGCTCGTGGAGCGCATCCAGGTCGGGGGCGTTGACGAGGGTCTCGACCAGCTCGTTGTCTTTGACCTGGCGCGCAATCGCGGCGAGCACCTGCAGGTAATCGCGGGCGTCCTCGCCTGCGATGAGCATCACGATGAGGTGCACCCGTTCGTCGGCGAGCGCCCCGTCATGCCGGATACCCACGCGACTGCGCCCGATGGCCAGCACATACCGGCGCGACATCCGGACCCGCACGTGCGGCAGGGCGACGCCGTAGCCGAGGTAGGTCGTCATCGTGTTCTCGCGGGCGAGGAGCCCGCGCAACAGCGCCTCCGGCTTGAGATCAGGAAACTTGCCGACGCACACCTCCAGCAATTCCTGCAGCGCCCCCTCCAAATCGAGGCTTTTCAGATCGATGATGCGATTGCGCGCAATGATTCGTTCCAGCCGCATGGGTTAAAATCTCCGTTCGCCGATCGCCACCGGGGCAGGCCGCCCCGCGCGGGCCACCCGGGCCCCCAGACCGACAGAACGACCAGCCCTTTGCCGATTCATCGTGGCCAAGGCGCGCCTCCGCTCACCGCTCCCACTCGAGCGCCCCTTTCTTCACCTCGTAAGCCAGACCGAGGACCAGCACGCCGATGAAGAAGAGAATCGGCCCCAGGATCGCAATGTGGTGGGCGAGAAACTCCCGGTAGACGAAGGTCCAGGGAATCAGGATCACGACCTCGAGATCAAAGAGCATGAAGAGCAGCGCGGTCAGGTAAAACTTCACGGAAAACCGGGTGTGGATCAGGCCCTCGGCCCGCACCCCGCACTCATAGGCGGAATCCTTGATATTGTTCTTCTTGAAGCGCTGGCCGAAAAGGTGGCTCGCCCCAATCACCCCGCCGGTGATGGCGGCGGCGAGCACGGCCTGGATGAGAAAGGGCAGGTAGGCGGAAGAGGTCATGACGGCGACACGGCCCCACTTCGCCGCAGCCACCCGCGCTCGGCAAGAGGGAAGTTGCCGGGAGTTCGCGCCGGGGTGCATCTGCCGGTTGGCGGTGATGCCTCTGGGAGTAGCGCCGCGTCTCTGACCGGCGGGCGCCAGTCGAAGACTGGCGCTACGGGGAGGGCCGGGCTCAATGCCACCGTCAACCTGGAGATGCGTCCTTCGCGCCGGACCGTGGCCGGGCTCAGTCGACGCGGATGATCTTCGCCGTGGACGTCTTGGTCGAACCGACCCCCAACGCCTCCGCAAATTCGAGCGTGCGGATCTCCTCGTTGATACTCTCGAAGCCCTCCTGCTTGCGGTGGGCGTTGATCCGATCGCGCGCGAGCGCATCCATCATCACCGGATCGTTGCTCAACCACAGCACCGGCTCCGAGACCGTGTACAGCGAGTTGAAGAACGGCCCGCCCACAAACTGGTAGTGCTGCAGGCTTGCGAGCGTGAACGCCCAGGTCTGGCGCAACTCGGGAATCGCACTCATCTCGGCGACCGCCGCCGGGGCGTTGGCCGGCGAACGGAAGAACCGCGCCGTGTTCGAGGCGTTCCACAACGTGGCGTTGACCAGGGCCCCGTTGATCCCGAGCGTAGGATGATCCGAGTAGACGGGCAGGTTGATCCAGAAATCCGCGTCGAGGAAGAGCGGCGTCGCCAGGAAGCTCTTGCGATCCTCGTCCTTCGTCGAGTTGTTGGGCACCCCCTTGGTCTGTTCCTGCGCAAAAATCGGGTCGAAGCGCTGGGGCAACGGCGAGTCGTAAAACCACACCGGGTCGTAATAACGCCCCGACTCGAGCACATAGACCGGATTGCCGGAAAACGGGGTCTGCCCCGAAACCAGCGACGGCAGGTAGCCGGTCATACGCAGCCGCAGGGCGTTCAGCCCCACGAGAAAGATGTCGGAGTGCTCGAAGCCACGGCGCTTGAGCGCGGCGATGACCCCCTTGACCAGGGGCACCGGCGTGGCCAAGCCGGGCCCGGAATCGGCGTAAATCTTGAGACCGACCTTGTGTTTGGCTCCGGGCACCAGCTTGCGGCCGGTCGCCTGCTCGTAGGTTGAGACCAGCTTCTCGACCTCCCGCTCGTAGGTCGCCACGTCGAACGCCGGCAGCCGCGCCTCCCAAACCGGTTCGACCTTCGCAGGAGTCGCGACGGCGGGAGAGGTCGGAGCCGCCGCCACCGCGACGGCACCGGCCGGCACGAGGAGACACGCGAGTCCGAAGAGCGGGACAAAAGGAAGACGCATGGGTTGAGTTAGTCGCCTGGCGGCGCCCGAAGTTTCACTCCAGCGACAATCTGAGGGAACCGGGGTGCCACCAAGGCCGCGGAACTTGACAGTCGGGTAGGCAGGTTGAAAGTGCATTCTTCAGCGAACTGACGGCGCGGCGCCCTCCGTACATCGGGTGACCCGGGCGCCGGCCCGGGCGGTGCCCCGAAGGCTCCCCGCCCGCCTCTCCTTCCCTCCTGGTCGTTTATGCCCGTTATCAAGCCCGCCTGCGTGCGTGACCTCAAACTCCGCGTCAACCTCGCGGATGTGGTCTCGCGCGTGGTCACGCTGCGCAAAGCCGGTGGCTCCCGGCTGAAGGGTCTGTGCCCGTTTCACAACGAAAAGACGCCCTCCTTCAACGTCGACCCCGACAAGGGCTTCTACAAATGCTTCGGCTGCGGCAAGGCGGGCGACGCCATCTCGTTTGTGCGGGAAACGGAACAACTCGGCTTCAGCGAGGCCGTGGAGGCGATCGGCAAGCGCTTCGGCGTCGTCATCGAATACGAAGAGGGCACCGGAGGTCCCAGCCGGGAAGAACGATCGCTGCGCCAGGAAATTTTCGACCTGCACGACGCCGCCGCGGAGCACTTTCACCAGGCTTTCCTCGCGGCGGACGACACGGGCGGATATTTTCGCGACTATTGGATTGAGCAGCGCCGGTTTGCGCTGGAACTCGCCCGCGAATTCAAGATCGGCGCCGCCGATGCCGCCGGGAGCGGCCTCGCGACCGCGTTGATGCGCAGAAAATTCTCCGAAGAGGCGCTGCGGCGCTGCGGGTTGTTCTTCATCCATGAGGATGCCACCCTCACGCTTCACACCCTGCGCCCGCGCTTCCGCGGCCGGTTGATGATTCCCATCCGCGATCATCAGGGCCGGGTGGTGGCCTTCACCGCGCGGCAGTCGGCCCGCACGCCCGACGACGATCCGGCGCGCGAGGCCAAGTACGTCAATTCGCCCGAGACGCCCGTCTTCACCAAGGGCAACCTCCTGTTCAACCTCGACCGCGCCCGCACCGCCGTCGGTGAGGACCGGCCCTTCGTGCTGGTGGAGGGCCAGCTCGACGCGCTGCGCTGTTGGAGTGTCGGCCTCAAGACCGCCGTCGCCCCCCAGGGCACCTCGATCACCGAAAGCCAGCTCGTCCTGCTGCGCCGCTATCACCCTCAGGTAGAATGTTTCTTCGACAGCGACAGCGCGGGGCAAAAGGCCGCCCTGCGCTTTCTCCCCCTTGCGCTCAAGGCCGGCCTCGAAGTGCGGTTCCTCACCCTCGCCGGGGCGGAGAAACTCGACCCGGACCTCCTGTTTCTCGAGCGCGGCCTCCCGGGGTATGAAGACGTGCGGCGCACCGCCCGCAGCGCCATGGCCTTCGCTTGCGGGGTCTTCCTGCCTGATACGGCGACCGCGACGGCGGAACAGCGGGCCCGGGCCGCCCAATCGACCGTCGAACTGATCGCCCAATGCGAGAGCGAGGCGGTCCGAACGCATCTCATCCGGGAGGCCGCCCAACATCTCTGGCTCGAACCCCGCACCGTTGAGCGCGAGTACCAGAATCTCGCCGCCCGCCAATCCCGGCAGGCCGCGGCCCGCCCCCTCCCGGACCAGCCCGATCCCTCCGCCGGGACCGCTCCCTCCGAACCGGCCCAAACCCCCGAGCGCCATCTCCTGCTCCTTTGCCTTCATTTCGAGAGCTTGGGCAAGCCGCTCAGCCACGCGATTCAGCCCGACTGGCTCGACACCAGCCCGGACCACACCGCGGGACGGCTCCTCAACCGTTTCCTGGCCGAGTTTGAACATGATTCCTGGCCCGGCCGCGACCAACTCGACACCCTGCTGGAAACCCCGGAGGAGCGCACCCTGGTCGCCAGCCTGCTCTTTGAGGCCCCCTCCATCGACGAACCGGCCAAGGTGGCCCAGGCGGGCCTCCGGCAGCTGCGATCGCGGGCGCTTGAGCCCCGGCTGCGCCAAATAGAACTTGCTTTGGCCAACCCCCGAGCGGACAGTGAGTCTGACCCAATTTCTCTATTGAAAGAACGTTCCGAACTGCAACGTCAGCTCCGCATTCCAGTTGTTCTGGAAGCGGCGGTTTGACCCTGTCGTTGTTCGAAGCTCGTTCGGCTGTCCTTCTTCTTCCTCATGTCGCGCAAGTCCAAGTCCGCATCCGCTGATTCCGCCCAATCCCAGGCCGTCGAGGCCGCTCTCGAAAAAGTCAGTCCTGCACCCGGTGGCGAGGCGGCCGAAACCGGCGCCGACCAAATTCCGGCGGGCGGGATCAACGACAAGATTCGCAACCTGATCCGGCTCTCCAAGGAGCAGGGCTATCTCACGTTCGACGACATCAACGAGGCCCTGCCCGAGTCGGTCGAAAACCAGGAGGAAATCGACAACGTCCTATCGATTCTGCAGAACCTCGAAATCGAGATCCTCGAGCCGGATCAGGTCGAGGACTACAAGCAGCGGATGGAGGAGGCGGAGGAGGAGCAGTCGCGCTCGTCCCAGAACGACATCCTCGACGACCCGGTGCGCATGTACCTCAAGCAGATGGGCCAGGTCCCCCTGCTCACGCGGGAGCAGGAGGTCGAAATTTCCAAGCGGATCGAAACCGCCGAGCTCCGCGCCCAAGAGGCGCTCTTCCAGGCCTCCGCCATCGGCGCCTACATCGTAACCCTCGGCACCAAGCTCCTGAACCGCGAAGAGCGCTTTGACCGGCTCGTGATCGACAAGAAAATCGAATCGCGCGAAGTCTATTTCAAGGGATTGCAGAAGCTCGTCGATTCGGCGCGCAACTCCGAGCAGAGCGTCGCCGCCGGCTGGGAGGAACTCCTGAAGGCCCGCGGTGAGGCCGAGAAGAAGAAGGTCCTGGCGAAGTTCCGAAAGCGCGAAAACGTGCTGCGCTCCTTTTTCGGCAAGTTCTTTTTCAAGCTCAAGGTCTACGAGGAGTACCTGGAGCAACTCCAGCCGACGCTGGACGAGATCGATGCGCTCAAGGCCCAGTTGGATCGCGCCAAGCACCCGAAGACCAAGAAGGACGCCGCCGTCGACCCCAAGGCCATCTCGGCGCGCCTCCGGCAAATCGAGGCCCAGCAGCGGATCGCCCCCGCCGAACTGCAGGCCGTCATCGCCCAGACCATGGTGCACGTGCGCGAGGCCCACAAGGCCAAGACCGAGATGGTCGAGGCCAACCTGCGCCTCGTCATCTCCATCGCGAAGAAGTACACCAATCGCGGGCTGTCCTTCCTCGACCTCATCCAGGAGGGCAACATGGGCCTCATGAAGGCCGTCGAGAAATTCGAGTACCGCCGCGGCTACAAGTTCTCCACCTATGCGACCTGGTGGATCCGCCAGGCCATCACCCGCTCGATCGCCGACCAGGCGCGGACCATCCGCATCCCGGTCCACATGATCGAGACCCTGAACAAGGTGATGCAGGTCCAGAAGCAGCTCCTGCAGGAGTACGGTCACGAACCGACTCCGGAAGAGGTCGCCGACGAGATGAACCTGCCCGTCGAGCGCGTGCAGCAAATCATGAAGATGGCGCAGCAGCCCATCTCGCTGCAGTCCCCGGTCGGCGACGGCGACGACACCAGCTTCGGCGACTTCATCGAGGACAAGTCGGCGGAAAATCCGTACGACATGACGGCATATTCGCTGCTGCGGGAAAAGATTATCGACGTACTGGATACGCTCACGGAACGTGAGCGCCGCGTGCTGTCCCTGCGCTTCGGCCTCATCGACGGTTACAGCCGCACCCTCGAGGAGGTGGGCAAGCAATTCAAGGTCACGCGCGAACGCATCCGCCAGATCGAGGCCAAGGCGCTGCGCAAAATGCGCCACCCGACACGCATCCGCCAACTGCACGGTTTCTTCGACGCCGAACAAATCGACAACGCCCAGAACCTGCTCAAGGTCGCCGCCACGGCGCGCCCGCCCGGCGGTCCCAAGGCCGGACCCGGACCCGGGGCCCCCCTCGGCAGCGGCACCCTTCCCGGCGGTCTCGGCTTCCCGCTGCCCAAGCTCTAGCCGGTCCCCCGATCACGGCCCGTCCGGCGCAAGGTGCGCATGAACCGCCCCTCTCCCGGCACGCTGTTCCTGGGGTTGGCGGCGATCCTGTTTTGCAGCGCCTGCCATTGGTTTTCACCCGCCGGGGCGGCCCGGTCCGCCCCGGCCGAAACCCTGGCCCCGAGTCCCCGCCTGATGGTCGGCCGCGTGATCGCGATTGATGGGGAAAGACACTTTGCGTTCGTGGAACTCGCGCCCGATGCTCCGCTGACCGCCCTGGCCGACGGCACCGAACTCACCACCCGTACCCAGGAACTGGCCCCCACTGGAAAGTTGCGGGCCTCCCGCTACGTCCGGGGCCGCACCCTGGGCGCGACCATCTTGGAGGGTCAACCGACGCCGGGCGATGAGGTTGTGTGGCTCGCCCCCTGAGAAATCTCTTTCCCGCTTTACAGCCAACCACACCGGCCTACGGTGCAGACTCTATGACAACGTCCTCCGTCTTCTTGGCCGGCTTCATGGGCCTGGGAGCCCCCGAGCTGGTCATCATTCTCGTCATCATGCTCGTGCTCTTCGGCGGCGCCAAGCTGCCGGGGCTCGCCAAAGGACTTGGTCAATCGATCAAGGAATTCAAGAAGGCGACGAAGGACGAGCCCGAGCCGGAAAAAACCGTCGAGCCCGTCAAAAAAGAGCCTGCGGCCAAGCCGCCCGCCACCAGCTGATCCGGCGCGGTATCGCCCCGATCCTCGGTCCATCTGCGCGCGCCGTTTCCGGCGCGCTTTTTGTTGCCGCCGTTCGGAGCACCCACGGAGTCAGTCCGGCCGCACGGCGTCGGCCTCGTCCGCCCGCTCCCGCACCCAGCGCTTGAATTCCGCGATCTGCACCGGCGTACCCAGCACCAGCACTTCGTCGCCCGCACTGAGGTGTTCCTGCGCCGACGGGTTCAGAATACGCTGGCCGCCCCGGTGAACTCCGGCGATCTGCACACCATGTCGCTGTGCCGGCGACAACTCGCCCAGCGTCCGCCCGGCCGCACGACTCCACCCCGGCAGTTCCACCGTTTCCATGCGGATCTCCTCGAACACCGAATCCGCCCCGTGGGCGCCGGATACCGTCCCGAGGAACTTCTTTCCCGCCCTGACCTGCTCGGTCGTGCCCATGAGCAACACCTTGTCCCGCGGGTAGAGCACGGCCTCCGGAGGTGGCAGCGGGATCATGTAGCCCTGCCGCTCGATCCCGACAACCGAACAGCCAAAGCGGGCCCGCAGGTCGAGCTCCGCGATCTGCCGGCCCTGGCTGTCGGCCAGATCGGGCAGGGTGCAGTCGATCATGTGCAGGTTCCACTCGCGGTGCGGCTGCAGCCACGGCGCCGTGGTCGCGGTCATCTTTTCATCCGCCGTTTCGATCACGCTCATCAATTCGATCTCCATCTCGCTGTGCCAGTAGATGAGTTTGCGGCGGAGCACGACGATCGCCACCACGGCCACGACCCCGCTCACCACCAGCAGCCACTTGGCCGTGCCCTCCGCCGGTAGAATCGCCGCCAGCCAGAGGTAGATGGCCGCGGCGGCTCCCACCTTCAGGCCCGCCTCGATCAGGGGGCGCAGCCGCTTGGCGTGCGCCAGCTCCTTGGTCGAAATTTCGGCGTACAGCATCGCGGTGGCCGACAGGTTGCGCCAAATCGCGACCAACGGCGCGAGAATCGCCAGGGTCAACGCGGTCCAGAAAACCACCTCGAGCAACGGGGGCGGAATGCGCCCCGGGCCCAGCCCCTCCTCGACCAGGGCAAACAACTGGCCGGAGAACACAACCAGGCCGGTGACGAACAACGCCCCCACGCCCACCTGCACAAACCGCCGGCGGCTGAGCTGCCATAACAGATTGCGCGATCGCCGCTGCTGCATCTGCTCAAGCCAGCTGTGATACGCGCACACCCAGTCGCTGAACCAGCGCGGCTGCCGCGCCACGATCATGGTGGCGATGCGCTCGGAGCGGCGCACGAGCAGGGGCGCGATTAGCGCCGTGACCAGCGATACCCCCACCGCCAGCGGATAAAAGCGGGCCGGCACCACCTTGCCCGCCACCCCGAGCTGCGCGATGATGAAGGAGAACTCGCCGATCGGCGTCGCGGTGAGTCCGGTTCGCACCCCGTCCTTCAGCGGAGTGCCGATGAGCGCCAGGCCCGTCGTAATCGCCACGGGCCGCGCCACCAGGGTCAAGCCCGCCACCGCCACGATCATGAGGCCCTCGTGCCACAGCTCCCGCAGATCGATCTGCATGCCGATCGCGACGAAGAACACGGCGCTGAAAACATCCCGCATGCCCTCGAAGGTCCGCTCCACCTGGTGCCGGTGCGGCGTCTCGGCGACAATCGTGCCCAGCAGGAACGCCCCGAGGGCCACGGAATAACCCGCCGTCTGGGCCACGACCGCCAGGCCGAACAGCATTCCCGCCAGCCCGAGCGTCTGCAATTCCTCGTTCGCCGCGATGCTCATGCGCTTCAGCAGCCAGGGCACCAGCAGCAACCCCACCACCCCGGTCAGCACGACAAACGCCCCGAGCAGCAGCAGTGTCTCCGGCACCTGCGCTCCTTGACCCTGGTCAATCTGCACGAGCGAGTTGAGCAGGGTGAGCATCACGACCGCCACGACGTCCTCCATCACCGCCATCCCCATCGCCAGCTGTCCGCAACGTTCGTGATTGGTCCCGGTTTCCTGCAGGACTTTACTCACAATCGCCGACGAACACACCATCAGCATGCCCGCGAGGAAGAGTCCCTCCTTCGCACTCCAGCCGACTGACACCGCGAAAATGCGCGCCAGGTGGTATATCACCGTCGCACTGACGAAGGTCGCCGCCATCAGCGAGAGCCCCAGGCGCTGCATCTTGCGCAGGCTCAACTGCAGCCCGATCGAAAACATCAGGAAGACGAGGCCGATTTGGGCCAGCGTCTCCACCCGCTCGACATCCCCCACCAGCGCGAACGGCGGCGCGTGGGGCCCGACCAGCATCCCCGCGACCAGGAACCCGACCACCACCGACAAACCAATCCGCTGGCACAACCATCCCACCACCCCGGCGACGACGAGGATGACCGCCAAATCCTGAATGAGGTGAAAACCGTGCATGGACCCTTCGAGGAGGACGCGCGGCGGCGTCCGACTCGTCAAGCGCACACGCAAATCGCCGCCGCCGCCCCCACGCCGACGCGGAGCAGCCCAGGGAAAGAACCCGCTTACCCGTGCCGGAAGTATTTACCTCGTTGACACTCTTCGCGCCCGCCGATTCGTTTCCGTCGGCGAAACGCCGCCACTCTTTCCGCTTCCCGTACCGCAATCATGGCGAACATTTTCGGTTATTTCTCGAACGATATTGGCATCGACCTCGGTACGGCCAATACGCTCGTCTACGTCAAGGGCAAGGGGATCGTGCTGCGGGAACCCTCGGTGGTCGCCCTCGACACGACCAGCCGCAAGGTCCTGGCCGTCGGCGAAGAGGCGAAACGCATGCTCGGCCGCACCCCCGGCAACATCACGGCGATCCGGCCGATGAAGGACGGGGTCATCGCCGACTTCGATGTGACCGAGGAGATGCTGCGCTATTTCATCCGCAAAGTGTCGAACTCGGCGTTTCGCGCCCCCCCGCACGTGGTCATCGCCATCCCCTCCGGGATCACCGAGGTCGAAAAGCGCGCGGTGATGGAATCAGCCACGCACGCCGGCGCCCGCAGCGTCGAGACCATCCCCGAACCGATGGCCGCCGCGATTGGTGTCGGCCTGCCGATCGAGGAACCCGCCGCCAACATGATCGTCGACATCGGCGGCGGCACCACCGAGATCGCGATCATTTCGCTTTCGGGCATCGTGTTTTCGAAGTCGATCCGGGTCGCCGGGGATGAACTGGACGCCGCGATCATCAGCTACATGAAGCGCGCCTACAACCTCCTCATTGGTGAGCGCACCGCGGAGGAGATCAAGATGCGCCTCGGCTCCGCCTATCCGCTCGACGAGGAACTCACCATGGAGGTGAAGGGCCGCGATTCCGTCGCCGGCCTGCCCAAGACCATTCACGTGACCTCGCAGGAAATCCGCGAAGCTCTGGCCGACACCATCGCGGCGATCGTCGACGCCGTGCGCGTCACGCTGGAACGTTGTCCCCCGGAACTCTCCGCCGACCTCGTCGATCGCGGTTTCGTGATGGCCGGCGGCGGCGCGCTGATTCGCGGCATCGACAAGCTCCTCAGCGAAAAGACGGGCCTGCCCGTCACCATCTCCGAGGATCCCCTCTCCGCCGTCGCCAATGGCACCGGCACCTATCTTGAGAACAAGAATCCGTAAGGTCGCCCCGCGAAACCGCCGTCGGTAACGGAGCGGCCTCCTCCCGCGCGGCGGGTGCCGGTTGCTTCCTCCGCCTTCCGCCCTTTTTCACCCGCCCCTCGCACCCCGTGCGAGCGCCCCCGTGTCCTTCAAACGCTTCGACCAGGCCAACCCCTTCCTCACCCTCGGCCTCATCGTCGGCGCGTGGCTGCTGGTGCCCACCGCGGTCAAGACGTTCGCCCGGGCCAGTTTTTTCGAGCTCACCGCCCCCATCACCCTCGTGGCCTCAAAGGTGCGCGACCTTCAGGAGTTCTGGTCGCTGCGCCTGCATTCCAAGACGGAACTCATCGAGGCGGGACGCGATCTCGCGCGGGTCAATTCCTCCTACGAACTCGCCGTCCAGCAAAACTCCGAACTGCAGGCGGAGATTGCCCGGTTCGAGAGCCTGCTGCGACTCCCTTCGTTCAAGGACTACCGCTTTGAACACGCCCGCGTCGCCCGGCGTGACTTTTCCGGCTGGTGGCAGCGCATCGTCATCCGGAAGGGGCGCAACTTCGGCATTCCGGTGGGCGCGCCGGTCGTCTTCACCGGCGGGGTCGTCGGCCGGGTGACGGAGGTGCATGCCGCCACCGCCGTGGTGGAGCTCATCAGCAGCGCCAACGTGCGGCTCGCCGGCGTCGTCGAGGGCGACACCCGCCCCATCAGCTTCCAGGGCGGGATCAATTCGACCTTCGCCCCGCCCATGGGCGTGGTCGAGCTGATGCCGCTCGACATCATCGCCTCGCCCCACTCACCCAAGCGGCTCGTCACCTCGGGCTTCGGCGGCGTGTTCCCCCCCGGCCTCACCCTCGGCACGATCACGCGGGCCGAGTTGGGCAGCGACGGCCTCTTCAAGTCGGGTGAGGTCAAGCTCGACGAGCGCCTCGGTGCGCTGACCGAGGTCACCGTCATGGTTCCGTTGACCCTCGAGGAACCGGCGACCGGCGGCGGCGCCAGATAACCCGCCCCGCGCCGCCCCCTTTCTTTCGCCCTCCGCCATGCGCCGTCCCGCCGTCCTCTTCACCGCGCTCCTGTTGCTGTGGGCCATGGTCGCCGAGTTGAATCATGCCCTCTCCGAATTTCATCTGCACATCTTCGTCGGCGGCTTGTTTGTCGTGTTCGCCGCGCTGACTCAGCCCTTGCGGTCCGGACTGGCGGCCACGTTGCTCGCCGGCCTCGTTTGCGATGCCAACACCCCGGTGACCTTCGGCACCCACCTGTTGCTGTTTGCCGCCGCGCATGTCACCGTCTTTCGCGTGCGCGATCGCGTGCCGCGCGCGGACAACATCGCCGCCACCCTGGTCGTGCTCTTCACCAATTTCGCCCTGTTCCTCCTCTTCTCGTTCACCCAACTGCCCTCCTCCCCGGCCCCCGCGGCGGTCTGGCCGCGCCTGATCGCCGATCTGGTCGCCTCCCAACTGCTACTGGCCCTGATCACCCCCTGGTTCCTCGCGCTGCAGGAACGCGCCGTGGCCCTGGTGGAGACATTCTTCGCCCTGCGGAGTCAACGCCTCGGTTGAACCCGCTCCCCGTGCCCGTGTCGCCGGTTTCCTCCCCGCCGTGAATCGCTCCGCCCCCACTTCCGCCGATCATCCGGGGCACCTGGTCGACCGCCACCGCGGCTACGACCCGCGGATCGTTTTCTTCTACTTTGTGCTCGCCGCCCTGCTGCTCACGCTCACCGGGGGCCTCGGCTACCAGCAACTCACCCGCGTCGGCGATCACGCCAACGCCGAACGCGTCCAAAACCAGCGGCGAATCGTCTACCCCGGGCCCCGCGGCAGCATCTACGACCGCCACCAGCGGCTCCTCGTCGGCAACCGGCCGCGTTTTTCCGTGCGGCTCCTGCTCGATGCCCTCCGGCCGGAGATTCGCGCCGAGCAGATCCGCATCCGCAAGAATTACCGCAACCTCGACGACATGGACACGGCCGATATGCCGAGCGCCGGGCAACTCGTGCAAATCGCGCGGGCCACCGTGGTGCAGCGTTACCTCAACCTCGTCAACCGGGTCCTCGGCCGCGACGAGAAGGTCGACCCCCGCGCACTCGAACGCCATTTCACCCGGGAACTGTTGCTGCCCTACACCCTGCTCGACGACCTCCAGCCGGTCGAGTACGCCCGCCTCCTCGAAAGCCTGCCCGTCAACTCGCCGGCGCAGGTCTACACCTCCAGCACCCGCGACTACCCCTACGGTTCCGCCGCGTCCCATACCCTCGGATACGTGGGATCGACCGACGACGTGGAACTCGAGGATTTCCCCGGCGACGATCTGCGGACCTTCAAGATGAAGGGTACGATGGGACGCGACGGCGTGGAAAAACGCTTTGACGACATCCTCCAGGGCGAGGCGGGCGGCGCCATCTTCCGGGTGGATCCGGCGGGCAACCGGATCAACCCGCCACTGCAGCAGGTCTTCCCCAAGCCGGGCGGCAATCTCACGCTCTCCCTGGACATCGATCTTCAGCTCGCAGCGGAGGCCCGGCTCGCCGAGACCGAAATGGCCGGCGCCGCTGTCGCCCTCGATGTCAACACCGGCGAGGTCCTCGTCCTCGCCAGCAAGCCCGACTACGACTTGACGGCGTTTTCCCCCCGCCTGCTCAACGCCGCCGCCGCCGATCTCACCGCGCGCGGCGCCTGGTTCAAGCGCGCCATCCAGGGCGCCTACCACCCCGGCTCGTCCTTCAAGATTCTCACGACGATCGCCGGCTTCCGCTCGGGCACCCTCAACCCCCACAGCTCCGCCAACTGCCCCGGCTTTTTCCGCGTCGGCAACAAGGCGTTCGCCTGTCACGACGGCCACGCCCACGGCGACATCGAGCTCGTGATGGCCATCACGAAAAGTTGCAACGTCTTCTTCTACAAAGCCGGCATGGACATGGGGGTCGACGCCATCGCCCGGGAAGCGCGGCGGTTTCACCTCGACCGTCCCACCGGCATCGACCTGCCCGACGAGACGCGACGCATGATCATTCCCGACCCCGACTGGAAACGCCGCGTGGTGCACGAGAGCTGGGTCGGAGGCGACACCGCCCAGATGGCGATTGGGCAGGGTTTCGTCGACGTGACTCCCCTGCAGATGGCTTGTTTTATGGCCTCGGTCGCGCGCAACGAGATCTGGACCCAGCCCACCATCCTCCATGATCCCAACCGCCCGCGCCAGCACACCGAGCCGATTGGCCTCACGCCGGCGCAGCGCGCGGCCTTGCTGGAAGGCATGGAGCAGGTGACCCAGCGGCCCTACGGCACAGCGCGCATCCTGCAGGATCCCCGCCTGCTCTCGCCACTGCCCGGGCTCCGCATCGCCGCCAAGACGGGCACGGCCCAGAAGCAGGATCCCAAGGGCATGATCAACTTCGCCTGGCTGATCGCCTTTGCCCCGATCGAGAACCCGCAGATCGCGCTCGCCGTCGCGATCGAGGGCGACACGCCCGGCGAGGAAACCGGCGGCGGTCGCTACGCCACGCCCGTGGCCCACGCGATCCTCAAGGCCTGGCTCGATCAGAAAACCCAGCAGCCCGCGGCCCCCTTCCGCTTCAAGACCGGTTGACGCGGACCCGCCGCGCCGCCCGCACCGCCTGCCGCGCGCGGCGAAACACCCCCGCCGGCTCCGGCCAGGTCGGCCGCGCCCCGAAACGCACCCGCTGCAATTCGGCCCAAACCCGCCGCGACTCGGCCTCGCGATCCGGCGCGGCGGCGAGCCGGGCCAGCCACCGCCCGGCCTCGCGTCGCACCGGATCATCGCGCCGCGCTCCGCGGCCGCGCGGCCAGGTTCGCCACCACATCCGGCCGTATTCACGCCATAACCACGCGACGGCCGCCAGGCCCGCGACCACGCCCAGGACCCGGGCCGCGCGGGAACCATCCCAGGGCGACGTGAGCCACGCTTTCAATTCCTCCACCATACCCTCCAGCGTGGCGCGTAATTGGCGACCGGTGTTTTGGGTGGCTTCCTTCACCGCCTTCAGGGTTTCGGCCTGCGAGCGCTGGTCGAAGCTAACGATCCGCCGGTACCAGAAAACCCGCAGGCTGTCCAACCGCGCCGTCCAGCTTCGATCCAACCGCGACGCCACCGCGGCCTCCCCGCGCATCGCCTCATCCTGCACGGCCGTGGCCGGGGCGAGCGGATCGGTGCGCAACCAGCCCCCGGCCGCCTCGTCGAAGATCTCCGCCCACGCATGCGCCTCGGCGTTCCGGATCGTGAAGTTGTTCGAATAACCGTTCCAGCTGCCGCCGCGGAATCCGGTGATCACGCGGGCGGGAAATCCCGCCACCCGGGCCAACAACACGATCGACCCGGCAAAAAGCTCGCAATGCCCGGCCTCCCGCGAAACCAGCCAGCGCACCAGGGGGTCGCCGTCGCCGCCAGGCAGGTTGGGCGCCAGCGAATAGCCATGCCCGCGGCGCAGCCAGTCGCCCGCCCGGCTGGCAAACTCCGCCGCCGGCAGCCGCTGGCCACCCGTGATCTGTTGCAACATCCCCCGCAACGACTCGAGATCCCCCTCCTGCAGGTTCAGCCGCGACTGGACCAACACCGTCCGCTGCTCCTTTTCCGCCCGCTGGCGCCAAGCCCGCGCGAAGTCCGGATCCGGCTGCGTCGACCCGAGTTCAAAACCCTCCACGCGATAGGCCGTCATGGACACCGGTTCCTCCCGCAACGCCACCAGGCCGAGCCCCGGGGCATAACGGTAGTTCTGCACTTCGCGAAAGCGCAGCATGTCGAAGGACGCCAGCAACGGCAGATACCGGCTCACCCCCGACTCCAGGTAAAACGTCCACACCGCCTTCGCCCCCAGCCGCGGCCGCGCATGGCCCGCCTGGGTGGAACTGGTGCGCTCCGCGGCGAATTGCTGGCGCAGGGCGGTGGAGAGCCGGAACGTGCCGTTGTTGTAGTAATCGAGCACCAACATTCGCCAGTACGGCGTCGCGGGCACCTGCGACTGATCCGACACGTCGACACTCAGGGCAATCGAGTTGTCCAATTGGATCTCCGTGACATCGCCAAAGCGGATGATGTCCGAGAAGCCCGAGCGCGCCTTCTTGGTGATGAAGCGGTCGAGGAACATGCTGTTCTCGATTTGAAACCGGGGGATCGCCAGGAACAGCAGGGCCGAGACCCCCACCACGCCGGCGAAGAGTGCGGCCCCCAGACCAACCACCCGCCAGTCCGTCACTTCGCGCAGCCGCCGCCCCAGTCCCCGCCAGTCCGCATGGTGCGCCCAGGCGGGCGTCGCGCGCAGCGCCACCGCCCCCGGCCGCTGTCCCCCCGTCGCCGCCTCGCCCAGGGTGATGACCAGCAGCAGCGCCAGGGAGGCTGCGGTGTAAATCAACAGGTGCACCGCAAACGTAAGCGACACCGTGAGCACCCCCGCCACAATCACGAGGAACAGCCCCAGCACGATGATCTGCAAATCGTCGCGCCGCTGACGGTAGGAGAGGTTGCGGTAAATCAGCAGCAGGATGTCGAGCCGCACCATCGCGGGCAGCAGCTCCGTTTTCAGCCATAGGTCCGCCACGAAAAAGGCGGCGATGGCCGGAAACGCCAGCGTATGGACGAGCCGCGGGACCCTCCCCGGCAGCGTCGGCCGCACCACGGTCGCCACAGTCGCCGCGATGGTGAGCGCCGTCAGCACCCACGCGTCGATGTCCATGTAGAAAACCGTGCTGACCCCGAGGAGGGTGAGCAGCCCGCCCAGCAGCCACTTGACCTGGTGCAGTTCATCCAGGGTGAGTTGAGGCCGGCGGGATGACGTCGTGCTCATGCTGATGCGGCCTTCTGGCCGTCCACGTAGGCCGCCACGCCGCGGGCACCCTCGGGCACGAAGGTCATCACGTTTTGCCGCGCCACCGTCACTTCTCCGGCCAGACGCTCCGCCTGGACCGCCGGGCCCGCCACTGCGAGGCGGTTGAGCCACATCTCGAGATCATGGATGCGGCGCACCGCCGCCGGCGGCTCGGCGTCGATCGCGACGTCCCGCAGCCGGCCACCGCGAAACAGATCCTCCGCCAGCGTCGCGACGAGGCTGATCAGGAGTTCGAACTGTTCCGGGCGCGGCCAGAGCCCGGCATCGGTGCGCAGCCAGATCGAAAAGCCTTCCGCGTGCTCGGCGGCAAACTGCCGCACGAGCAGCGTCCGCATTCTCGCACTGGCCTTCCAATGGATCATCCGGTGCGAATCGCCGGCGCTGTAACGACGCAGCGCCAGCAGGTCCCCGCCGCTGCCGGCCCGCGCCACGCGTTCCCCTCCGGTCACGCGCCGGGCCGCCGCCACGCTGTGCCGCCGGTACGCGGCCGGCGCCGGCCACACAATCGTGTCCACCGCCAGTCCCGTCCCGATGTCCTTGCGGAGAAACCCGAAGGGGAACAGCGATCCCACGCTCACCAATTCCACCCGTAACCGGCCGCGCCGCTCGGGGCGCACCACCCACTCGACGCGCCCCTCCCCCCGCGGATCCAGCCGGCCGGTCAGCGCCACCCGGCCGCGGCTCTCCGCCGCCTCCGCCCGGGCAAAGGCCGCCCGCACCTCCGATCCCTTGGCCGTCACCGTGGACTCCGCCCGTTGCACTACGTTCGGTTCTACCGGACGTCCGGCAAACTCAAACCACAACCCGTAGGTCGGGAGGAACCGCTTCTGGTTGCGCAATTCGAGCGCCACCACGGCGTCGTGCCCCGCCCGTAGCGGGGGCGCCAGCAGCAGCCGCCAGCGCACCCCGCGCAGGTTGAGCCACGACAGCAGCCCGCTCAGGATCAGACAGGTGAGCAGCAGCGAAAGCGTGATGAACAGGATGTTGCTCGAGGAATTGTAGGCCGCGGTCCCGATGCCGAACGAGAGCCCGACCAACACGATTCCCGGCATGGTCGGCAGGATGCGGTGTCCCCGCTGCGGATAGACCATCGACCAGAGCAGGGTACTCCACCGGAAGGGCGGCCGCCGCGCCGGCCCGCCCGGGCCCGACCACTCGTCCTCGGCTGGCCGCACTGCGGCGGACCCGCCCGCCGGCGAGAGCGCGACCGGAAGGAGGCCGGGGCCGGTGCGCTCCACCTTCTGGGCCGCGGCCATGGTCACGCCGGGGCCGGAATCGAGGCCACGATCCGTTTCAACGCCGCCGACACCGCCCGGCGCTCCTCGAGCGCATCGCTGGTTTGCCGGGCCAGCGCCAGCCGGTGCGCAAAGATCGGCGCCACCAATTCGATCACATCCTCCGGCAGGACAAAATCGCGGGCCTGCGCCAGGGCACGGGCCTGCGCCGCGGTGCGCAGGGCCACTCCGCCCCGCACGCTCACCCCGCTGCGAAACTCCGACTCGGTGCGCGTCGCCGCCACAATCTTCAGGATGAAGTCGAGCAGGCTCTCCTCGACGAACACCTGGGGCACCAGCGCCTGCACGGCGAGGATCTCCCGGCGGGTCACCACCGGGTTGAGGGCGATCGCATCATACCCCCCGTGCGCAGTGCGCAGGATCTCGCGCTCGTCGGCGGCGGCGGGATAACCCATCCGCAGCCGCATCAGGAACCGATCCATCTGGCTCTCGGGCAGGGGAAACGTGCCCTCATAGTCGACCGGATTCTGCGTGGCAAAGACCATGAAGGGGCTTCCGACCGCATGCGCCTGGCCGTCGACGGTCACCCGGGCCCGGTCCATCACCTCAAGCAGGGCCGACTGCGTCTTCGGGGTCGCCCGGTTGATCTCGTCGGCGAGCACGATGTTGGCGAACACCGGTCCCTTCTTGAAGATGAACTCCTTCACCGTCTCATCGTAAATCGCCACGCCGGTGACGTCGCTGGGCAGCAGGTCGCTCGTGAACTGCACGCGGGAAAACGAGCAGTCCATCGACCGCGCCAGCGAGTACGCCAGGGTGGTCTTGCCGACCCCGGGCAGATCCTCGATCAGCAGGTGGCCGCCGGCCACGAGGCACACCAACACCTGGTCGATCACGTCATCCTTGCCTCGAATCGTGACGCGCATGTTGGTCCGCAGCCGGCCCAGCGCCTGCTTGGCCTCCGTAATCTGCGGCGCCGCGAGAAAGTCACTCATGGCGGGGAGCCTATTTCGACCCTGCGGGCGCGCAAACCGGATCGTCTAATTCCCCCGGCCCGCCCGTGACCAGACCCACGGCGGCGCCCAGCAATCCGGCGGCGAGGGCCCAGGCCACCGTCTCGCGCACCAGAAACCAGCCCAGCCCGAGATGAAAGGGCGCCAGCATCATCACGACGATGCCGGCCAGGGCAGCGCCCGCCCACCCCCGCGCCTCTTTCCGGACCATGGCCCGCCCCAGCGCCGGCAGGCAGAGCAACAGGAAGACGAGGCGATACGACCAATTGCTGCCGAGCAGAAAGGTCGCCGGGAAAATGAGCGCCCCGCTCATGAACAGGGCTGCGCTCCGGTCCCGCCCCAGCACCGCGGTGATCTGCCGGCGCCGCATCCATCCGGCAATCGCCGCCGCCGCATAGGCCGCGCCACATCCGGCCAGACTCCAGGCCATCAAGGTGGACAGGATCCGGCTGCCCTCCGGCCCACTCATCTTCGGCCGGAGTTCCTCCACGTAGTACCGCGAGCCAGCCAGCATCCGGCCATAGGCGGGCTCGAGTCCCCGGGTGGTCTTGCGCAGGATGAGGGTGATCTCTTCCAGGTGGGTCGCACCCCAAATCGCCAGCCCCGTCAGGGCGAGCAGCACCAGCCCGCGCCGGCGTCCCCGCCAGAAGAAGGCGGCTCCCAGCAATACGATGCCCGGATAAAGTTTGATGGCCGCGGCCCCGGTTAGCAGCGCCGCCCCGCCCAAGTGCGTCCCCTGGGAGTCGCGGGCCCGGGCCAGCAGGCTCACCCCCGCCCCCACCAGGAGAAAACTCATCGCATCCAGGTTCGCCCGCTCGATGATCAGCAGGACCGGTGGCGAAACCATCATCGCCGCCGCCAGCAGCGCCGCCATCGCCGACCGCGGCCGGAGTATCCAGCCCAAGCCAGCCAGCAGCGCCGCCGCCAGCCCCAGGCCCGCTCCCACCAGGGGCACCCGCATCCCGCCCAACTGAGCTCCCAGCAGGACCGCCCGCGGATAGTTAAACGGCTGGTCCACCGCTGCGAGCGGATCGCCGCCCGCCAGCTTGACCTCCCAACCCTGCCGCACCACCTGCCAGTCGTGAAAGAGCGGATCGAGCATCCAGGACACGTGCCGGCGGGCCTCCGCCTGCGCCGCCGGGCTCAGGGCCACGCCCGCCAGGAGCAGCCAGACCACCACCGCCGTGACCACGGGCAAGGCCTGCCACCCGCGCGCCAACCTTCGTTGTTTCCCGAGATCCAGGCCAGTCTCCGGCGCGGGTCGCATGCGCGCTAAAACCACAGGTTGGGCCACAGCGCCGAGGCGACCAACGCCTCCACCAGGCCCACGAGGGAGATGAGGGTGAGCAGCACGGTCCAACTCCGCAGCGTTTCGCCCTCCGTCAATCCGCCCAGCCGGCCGATCACCCAGAAGCCGCTGTCGTTCATCCACGAGGCGGTCGTGGCACCGTAGCCCACCGCCAGATAAATGTAGAAGATGTGCATGCCAAATCCCGTCGGACCCGCGATGGACAGCATGATCGAGGAGGCCGTGATCATTGCCACCGTCGCCGAACCCTGGGCCACCCGCACCACCGCCGCGAGCACCCACGCGAGCAACACGTAGCTCACCGCGCCGCCGTGGGCGAGGACGCGCACCGAATCACCCACCCCAGCGTTCTTGATCATCGCCCCATACGCTCCGCCCGCGGCGGTGATGAGGATGATCACACCCGCCGTCTCCAGCGGCGATCCAAGCATCCCGCCGACCTGCTTGATCCCGATCTTCTTCTGCCGGGCGTAGACGACCAGGGCGATGACCGCGCCGAGCAGCAGCGCGATGTTCTTGTTGCCAAAAAAATCGATGAGTTGCAGCAGCGCGGAGGGAATCTGCCCCCGCACCGGCGCCACGAATGACGCCACCGCGATCAGCACCACCGGCAGCACCACGGGCGCAATCGACACCCCGAAGCCCGGCAGGTCCTCCTCGCGCCGCCCGGCAATCTCGCGGAGGGAGGCCAGCGAGGATCCCGCCGTCTCGCGCAAAGGAACCGGCCGGCGCGCATCAATCCAATGGGAAAACGCGAGCCCCGCCAGCGCCGGCAGCACCCCGAAGATCAGCCCGCCCACAATCGCCAGTCCCAGATCCAGGTGCAGCGTCTCCGCCACCACCAGCGGCCCCGGCGTCGGCGGCACGGTGCCGTGTGTGATCACGCCGCCGGCGCAGATCGCCATCAGGTAGAGCAGGTAATTCTTCCCCGTGCGCATGCTCAGGGCCCGCGCCAGCGGCACCAGCAGAAAGAAGACCGTGTCGAAAAACACCGGAATCGACAAAATGAAACCGCAGGCCATGAGCGCCAGCGACGCCCGCTGCTCGCCCAGCACGGCGATGAAGCGCCGGATGATCTTGTCGGCCGCCCCGCTTTCCATCAGCGCCACGCCGATCACCGCCGCGATGGCGATCGTGAAACCGATCTTGCCGGCGGCGGAGCCAAATTCCGTCATCGCCGCTTCCACCGCCCGGCCAAAACGCCCCGCGCCGCCCTGCCCTACCGCGGTCATCAGGCCGACAAACAAGGCCGCAAAGAACAGCGCGAAAAACGCGTGCAGCCGCAGCCACGCAATGGCGCCCACAATGAGGAGGATGCTGAGCACGAGGACCGTCAGCGGTCCGAACACCAGGGCAAGGGTTGGGGCAACCATACCACCCCAGCGCGGCAGCGCTGCTGCGATCCCGCAAGCCGTTATTTCCGCGACCAGGTCTTTCCCGGCGGCTCAGGACCTTCCCGGCGGCGGTTCAGGGCGCCGGCACGCCGCGAAACGTCTTGAGGACGATGACCCGGTCTTCGTCAGCCGCGTTCGCCAGGGGCTTGATCCAGCCATCGGATCTTCATCCCCGCGCCAGCGGCGGGACCGATCCCGGTGTTGGCTGTAGCGGCCGGGTTTGGCGAAACGCAGACGCCGATCGCCACTGCGTCGGAAAGCGTGCCGGGCGTGACCCTGGAAAAATGCGGATCCATCGCGATCGGAAAGCAACACTCATCGAGGTCGAGCCTTCGAAACCGAATTCTCCAACCTCCGAAGTTCCACCCATGCACTTCGCGGCTGATCGAATCTTCGTCTGCACGCCGTAAGCGTTCACCGCTCAGGGGTGCCGGGGTGCCGATCGGAACTGCGCGGCACTCGCGCCATCCGATCAGCCGCCAGCGGGCCCGTCACCACGTCCAGCTTGGACGCTTGCCACAGTGCGCAGAGGGAAAAGGGTCGAGTGAGATGTCGGGAGCTTCAGCCAAGGAACGCACCAGCACGATGTTGCGCTCTACGGCGACAATGTAGGGATTTGCGCCATCCGGCAGCGGGACAATATGGCGATACACCCCTTCCAAGTTCGCGTCCAGCATGGGCCGGACTGACTGGGACCAGAATTCCGGGGTTTTGCGGATCAGGTCGGCGGCACTATGAAACGGACGATCGGCAGGCGGAATACCCGCGTAGTCGTAGCCTTCCTCGAATTCATGGTACAGCACAGGGAGTTCATAAACGTAGTCAGAGGCTGCCATCTGCCCGAGGTAGTCAGCTGTCACTAGTATCGACGCCACGGTGCGGGCGGCGGAACGGCGAAAGGTTACATGCTGAATCCGGTTGCCGGGGCCGGTGCAGCGGATCGCGGCGGTGACGTCGATGATTTCTGCGTCGGAAAACCCCAGATGCGGCAAGTATGCTGCCGCGTATTCGCAACTGCGGGCTTCATGCACGAGCGTGTATTTGGCCCCGGTTCCGATGGTGTCGCTCCTGCGCTTCAGGAACCCGGTGTCGTGGAGCAGCACTGCCGCAAGCAGGATTTCGCAGTCACGTTGAGACAGGAGAGGTTCAAATCGCAACATGGTGGCGCCTTCCACGATCTTGGCGGCGCAAGCCGTTGCCTGAAGGGTGTGTTCGAGATCGTGATAGCGCATGTCGATCGGCTGGAAATCGGGATGCCGACCCTCGAACAGAGCCGCGACGTCCTGCATGAGTTGCTCTGCCAGAGGAATGCTTCGGGCATTGCCAATCTTCTGCAACACCCCAGTAACCAAGGTCCAGACGGTGGCAGGATCGTTCGGAGGAGGAAAATAGGCGAGGGACATGGGCGACCAAGCTGGTTCGTGCAAACTCTGGGATTTTGGAAATTGGTCTGCCGTTTCACGTCGGCGCTAGCGTGGTTTTCTTGCCTGCTTATCCATAGTGAATTTCGCACCTTCAGACCGCCCCACCTGAACGTCGGAATCATCGGGAGGAATCCAAGTGTCGGTTTGAATAACCTGCTGGTGTAGCATACTTGCTGCCACTTCTTCCGACGGCTTTGATAAAATATTTTAAGTTGCTTTTCATTAACATCTAAAAGTCTTAAAAGGCGTTTTTTAGCCCGTTCATCGGAATGAGGCTCAGACGCCAGAGTGTAAGCTTCCCCGACAAAGATGGAGTGCATAGCCACCGCCATGGTCTCAGCCGGAACGCTTCGATAGTTGGTCCGAGTAGCCCGCAACGAGGCCGGCAAGATCCTCGAGCGAGCCGCGCGGGTTGGCGCTGCACCGCGAAGACAATCTGGAAAAGGATGCCGCCAAACGACTCGATGAGAGCCAGCGCCTCAATGAGGCGCTCTAACGCAATTATCCGCCCCACGAAGAATTTGGGTTGCAGTGGATAATACCAGTCGTGCCGCTCTCCATGTAGTTCGCTCTGAATCTCCGGCCAAAACCGCCAAAGTCACCCCGCAATCGCGATAAGGTTCAACCGCATCTTGGCAGGCAGTCCTCTGCCTTGTCATCAAACGGAGTCTCCGTGTACGTCGCAGACGATTTCCCCTCTGAGAGCAAAGGCTTGCGCCGGATCCGTGATTCCAGGACTTGGCGCACCAGCACTCCGGGAGTCAGGAGCATGATTTTCACATCCAGCCAGAGTGACATCCGCTGCGCATAGGCGATGTCGAATTCGACCATCTCAGCGAACGAGGTCCGATTCTTGCCTGAAACCTGCCACAGTCCGGTCAAACCAGGCACGCTCGCAAGACGACGGCGCTGCTCCGGGTTGTACAGATCATACTCGTAGGAGATGCACGGCCGCGGTCCGACCATGGACATTTCCCCGCGCAGAACATTAATGATTTGCGGAAGTTCGTCCAATCCTGAGGCGCGCAACAACCGCCCCCCCTTGATCAACCGGGAATCCCCCTTGCCATCGAGTTTTTGCATCGGCCGGTTGGACGTCAGCAACTCGGCAAAGTGCGCACTGTGCGTGGAAGTGCTCGCGCTCACATGCATGGTGCGAAACTTGAAGAGATGGAAGCGCTGCCCCCGGTAACCGACCCGCTCCTGCCGGAACAGGAGCGGCCCAGGCGACGTCAGGCGCATTAGAATCGCGCCGATGAGAGCACTGATTGCAAGCAGCGGAAGGGCCAAGACGCAACAGCTCAAGTCGATCGCCCGCTTCCAGATCGGAAGAGGCAGGTGCGTCGAAAGGTCGCGAGCGTGAGTTGATCGGGTAAGTGCTGTCGGCAACATTGATTTCGGCATTTTTATGTGGGAAAACGAAGTTAGTGAATATTCGGAAGGCTACTGCCGAATTTCACCGTCGTGTGGGAACGGTGGGATACGCAGGTGGGCGCTGCTCAGCATGATTACGCAGGCGCGTGGGATTGAGGTCGAGCGCGGCATGGCACGGGAATTACCTCCAGGCTGCTGCGTAGAATTACGCAGTGCGTGTGCACCCACCGAGTCCAGCGGAGCCTACGTACGGAGTCACCGAGCGGCTCGCCCGACACCGGGCGGCACGCTCGGCCGGCTCGCGGTTGCGTTCCCGGAACTCCACTGGGGTCGCCGCTCCTTGCGCCTCGGCGGATTTGCCTGGTTGTTGGTTAGCCATGGCCGCCCGCCCCTTCACCGGGCGGCACTTTCGTTTCAGCCCGCAAACTTCGTTGCGCCCGGGCAGTTGCAATGGAGACAAAAGGCGGAACCTTTCCGCCATGAAACGCGGGGCAAAGTTCCTGGTGAAGGTGGGCGACGGCCCCGCCTGCGGACCCTTCCGGTGGACCGTGGTGCGGGAGTGGGTGGCCCTCGGCAGTCTCCGGCCCGATGACGAAGTGCGCTCCGTGGAAGACGCCGCCTGGTGTCCCATCGGGAGGGTGCCCGAATTGATGGCCCCTCCGCCGCCCGACGAAAAGAACGAGGGGTTGACGCAGGTCCGGGCCAGGGCCCTGGAGCAGAAAGCCGTCGGCCCCCGCGCGGCCGCGTACCTCAATCACCTCGGATGTCCGGTGCCACTGTCCCGCCTGAATCCCTACACGGCCTTCCAATGGGTGCGAATCCTCGAGGAACTCAGCCCCCAGACGGTGAACAACACTGAACACTGGGCAGCCAACGAGGAGTCCAACGATCGCGTGCCCTCGGCCTCGCCCGCGGATGCCACCCCGGAGCAAATCGCCACCCTTCGCGCGAGCGGCCACGTCGTCACCGGCAAATTGAGCCGGCAGGAAGCGCAACGCCTGATCGCCGGGCCGCCTTCCGCGGGCCAGTTGCGCCGGTTGGCCTTTTACGGCCTCACACTGCCGCCCGGCGCAGGCAAGGACGAGGCGGCGGACCTGATCGACCGCCACATGCGCGAACATTGGGAGACCGAGGAAGCGTACCAGGCCTCGAAGCAGCGCCTGGTCGCCGAGGCGGCCGAACGCCAAAAGCCGTCGCTCCCGGCGACACCCGCGTCCGCGCCGGGTGCCGAGCCGCGTCCCGCCGCGCCGAAACTCACGCCGAAGGCCGCCCCGGCGGCGGCAACATCCACCCCCTCCGGGCAACGGCCGTCGGCCCTGCGGATCGTCACAGTGTTCGGCCTGCTCGCGCTGGCCGTGCTCGCGGTCGCCTGGTCCGTCGCCCAGCGACGGCGCGGCGTGGCCGCCGGCCAGCCGGACTTCTCCTCCCCGACGCTGACGGGCACCGAAGCGGCCCAGCCGAATGGATTGCCGACCTCGCTCGCCGAAGCGGAACTTCCGGCCTACGTGATGGCGCTGAAGCTGACGGGGATCTTTGGCGGTCCGGAACCGCGGGCCTCGATCGACGGCCGGATGTACCGGGTGGGCGATGTGATTGACCGGCCACGCGGCATTGTGATCGTGTACATCGATGCGGACAAACCCTCGGTCGTCTTCGGTGACGCCAAGAAGAACATCTTTGAACGGGTGTTGAATTAGCCCATGGGCGCGGACGGGGGATCGCCTCCGCCCAGCGAGCACGGGATGGCCCCGGATCGCGCTAAACGGGCTTTCCACCCCGATTTCACCCCGCCCGGCGCCGGCCGACAATTTCCGCGTGGTCCCTGCCAACAGAGGCGTAGTCGGTCTCCGCGCATGAGCCTACGATAAGGGTTCCCCTGTGCCCACCGTGAAACTCTTCCGCGCCGTTCTCTGCTGGATGGCGATTGCCGCCGGCTCCTGCCTTCATGCCGCCGTGCCCAAGGGTGGCAAAGCAGCCGCCCCCGCACCCGCCCCCCTCAACTTTGCCGGCCTCCGCGCCGCCATCACCGACCTCGCCACCACCCACGGCCCGCGTTATCCGGACAGCCAGGGATACCTCGCCGCACTCGCCACGCTCGAGGCGGCGACCGAACTCCCCGTCCCCGAACGCCGCCGGCGTTTCACCCAGCTCCAACGCACTGCCCTGCTCGCCAACCCGGCGCTCGATTTCGATCGCGTACTCGTCGTGCGGCGCCGCTGGGGCGGCGACAAGAACCCGCTGGCGACGGCGGCGATGAACGCCCTCGGGCTGCCCTCGAATCACGAGTGCAATTCGTCGCTGGCACGCACCGGCTACGACAACGAAATCGCCCTCCTGTCCTTGCGCGCCAGCCGCGAAGCCGGCGCCGCGTCGCCCCTCACGCCGCTCTATCGCCCGCCCGCCGGCGGCTACGCGGGCGAAATCGACCTGCACCCCACGGGGGACCGCTTGCTCTTCACGCAGTCCGACGCCACCAATTGGAAAATCTTCGAATTGCACCTCGATGGCCGCGGCCTTCGGCCAGTGTCGCGGATGCCGGATGATGTCGACGCGTTCGACGCCTGCTACCTGCCGAACGGTCGGATTGTCTTCGGGTCGACCGCGAGCTTCCAGAGCGTGCCCTGCTGGCACGGGCAGCGCCGCGTGACCAATCTCTACCTGATGGAGGCCGACGGCACCGGGGTGCGCCAGCTGTGCTTCGACCAGGACCATGACCTGCATCCGACCGTGCTGCCCAGCGGGCAAATCCTGTACCACCGCTGGGACTATACCGGGATCAACCACATCTATCTGCGCATGCTGATGATGATGAACCCCGACGGTACGGGGCAGCGCGCCGTCTACGGCACGAGCTCGTGGTACCCCAACTCCATCTACTTTCCCCAGCCCCTGCCCGGCGATCCCAACCGGCTGGTCGCCATCATCTCCGGTTACCACGGCCCCCACCGCATGGGCCAGCTCGCGCTGATCGACACCAACCGCGGCTGGCACGGAGCCGAGGGGCTCGTCCAGCGCATCTCCGGACGCGGCGATCCCATCCAACCGTTGGTGCGCGACAACCTCGTCACCGGCGACTGGCCGAAGTTCCTGCACCCGGCCCCGGTCACCGACAAACAGTTCCTCGTGGCCGCCTGGCCCGCGCCCAACCGGCCCTGGGGCATCTACCTCGCCGATGTGTTCGACAACCTGGTATTGGTGCATGAAGAGCCCGGACAGGCGCTGCTCGAGCCGGTGCCGGTCCGCTCGCGTCCCACTGCCCCGATAATCCCGGAACGGGTCGACCTGGCCAGGACGGACGCGTCCGTCTATCTCCACGATGTGTATGCCGGGCCGGGCCTCGCGGGCGTACCCCGGGGCACGGTCAAGAACCTGCGGATCGTCGCTTATAATTTCGGCTACCCCGGCCTGGCCGGTCCCGACATTATCGGACGCGGTGGCCCCTGGGAGGCGATGCGCATCCTCGGCACCACCCCGGTGGAGGCCGATGGCTCGGCGCATTTCCGGGTGCCTGCGAGCACGCCCCTCACCGTCCAGCCCCTGGATGCCGAGGGCAAGGCGGTGCAGTTGATGCGCAGTTGGTTCACCGCGATGCCGGGTGAACACGTCTCCTGCATCGGCTGCCACGACCGGCCCACCGATGTGCCCGCCGCCGGCGGCCTCGCGGCCCGCCATCCCCCGGTTGATCTCACCGCCTGGTTCGGGCCGCCCCGCGGCTTCGATTTCGCCCGCGAAGTTCAACCGGTGCTGGACGCCTATTGCGTGCAATGCCACGACGGTGCCGCCGGCACCCCCGTCGACCTCCGCCCCGCCTCCGCCCACCCGGACTACGTCGGCCTGCCGTTGAGCGAACTCGCGGTCAAACGCGAACATCCGGACGCCCCCTTCCCCGCAGGACGGCTCAAGTACACCCCCGCTTACGACGCCTTGCTGCCCTATGTGCGACGGGTCGGCATCGAGGACGATGTCACCATGCTCGTACCCGGCGAATATCACGCCGATACCAGCCCGCTGGTGCAATTGTTACGCCGCGGGCATCGTGGCGTGCAGCTCGACGCCGAAGCCTGGAGCCGCTTCGTCACATGGATCGATCTCAACGCCCCCTGTCACGGCGGCTGGAACGAGGTGTGTCCGGTGCCCGAAGACGCCTACTCACGGCGGCTGAAATTGCGCCAGGACTACGGTGGACCGGCGGCGGACGCAGAGCTGCCTCCGCCCGCCGCGGCCCCGCTGGCGGTGCACATAACTCCGTCCGGCCGGAGCGGCCCGCCCCCGCCGGCCGTGGCGCCAGCTCCACCCCGCCTGGTCGAGGCCGCCGCCGGCCCCCGGGAACAGCGGATCGACCTCGGAGGCGATGTGGAGCTTCGACTCACCCGGATTCCGGCGGGCGAATTCACCCTCGGCGAGGGCGCCGGAGCGGAAAACGAACGGCCCGCCACCCGGGTGGCCATTCCGCGCGCTTTCTGGATGGGGACGTTCGAGATCACCAACGCGCAGTTCCGCCGCTTCATCCCGGACTTCTCGCCGCACTATTACGGCCGGCGCCATGCGTCGCAGGACGATCAGGGTCTGCCCCTGGACGCGCCGGACCAGCCCGCGGTCCGCGTCTCCTGGGATGACGCGACGGCCTTCTGCGCCTGGCTTTCCCAACGCACGGGGCGCCGCTTCACCCTGCCCACCGAGGCGCAATGGGAATGGGCCTGCCGGGCGGGCAGCGTCTCCGCTTTTGCCTTCGGCGATCCGGAGGCCGACTGGACGCCTTGGGCCAACTTTGCCGATCGCTCCTTCTCCACCGGACTTTTGCCCGGCGGCAAACAGATCACCGGCGGGCTCGAACATCTCGTGCTCGACGGCGGTGATCTCAGCGACCGGCGCTACGACGACCACGCGATCGTGACCGCCGCGGTGGGCACTTACCGGCCGAACGCCTGGGGCCTGCACGACATGCACGGCAACGCCGCCGAGTGGACGCTCTCCGCGCCCGCACCGTATCCGTATAGGGATGACGACGGCCGCAATGCAACGGCGACCGCCGGCCGGCGGGTCGTGCGGGGTGGATCCTTCTTCGATCCACCCGGGCGCAGCCGCAGCGCCGCCCGCGTCGACTACCCGGCCTGGCAGCGCGTCTTCAATGTCGGCTTCCGCATCGTGAGCCCCGACGACGGCGGCCGGCCGGCGGTGGCGGCCACGCCCTGACCCGCATCCGTTTCACCCTGCGAGGGGGGTTGAACTCGATCCGCTTCGTTCCCGTTTGCGACGATTCGGCGGAAACTGAAATCGAGCATCCGGCCCCTGCGACCAACAGCTCGTGTTTCGCCCGTGAGGCGCGGACCAAGGTCCGGCCCCACAAAATCCAATCATTTCATGCCGTCGGTATGACGCCTTCGTCGTTGCGAGGGCCCTCGGATTGAAGATCCGAGATTCCACCTGACCGATTACAGATTCGCGATCTCCGCGAGCCTTCGGTTGCCGTTGCCGCGGGGGCCGGATGGAAGCCAAGCGTGACAGCGTCGTGGCCGCCCGCCAGCGCGCCGGCGACGGACACATCTTCCAGCAGAACGGCCTGCAGGTGCCGTCGCGCGAGGTCCTCGGGCTTCCGCCCGGTCCGACTCGCAGGCAGGTCATCCCGGCAGCTGTAGGAGCGGGTTTACCCCGCGATAAACGGAATCGGGCACCGGCCCCGCGCGGCGTGAAGCCGCTCCTACAACCGGCCCAGGTGCCTCCGGACCGAAGGGCGCCCCCTCAATAATCCGCCCCGCTCAAGCTGCGCTCGACGGACTGCTGCCAGGTGTGCAATTGCTCCGCCATGCGCCGCACGATGTCCGGATGCTGCGCGGCGAGGTCCTTGGTTTCGTAGGGATCGGCCAGCAAATCGTAAAGCTCGGCGCGCGGGCCCGCCTTGCCGCCGCGCTTCGGTTCACCCTCGATCAACTTGTAGCGATTGTCGGTCCACGCCGCCTCCCCGCCGAAGTCCCGGACCTTGGCCACGGGATGCTTGTAGTTTTGAAACAGGATACCCGGGTTGCGCGTGGTGGGGGTGGTGCCGAGCGACAGCTCCTCGCTGATCCAGCGCCCGTTTTCGCTTTCGCCCTTGGACGAATATTTCCAGAACCCGATCGGCGACGGGCGCTCCTTCATGGAGTCATCCACGATCAGGTGCTTCAAACTGATGCCATCGATGGGCCGCTGCGGCGCGGGGTGTTTGAGGTCGAGCAGATCGAGCAGCGTCGGCAGGATGTCGGAGGTCACACACGGCACGCTGGACCGGCGCGGCGTCTTGATGACCGCGGGCCACTCGATGATGCCCGGAACGATCAGGCCGCCCTCGTAGATCTCGCCCTTGTGACCCCGCCAGGACCCGTTGAAGAGATCCTTCTTCTGCGCCGCGGGAATACCCTCCCACGTGATGCCGTTGTCCGAGTTAAACCAGACCAGCGTCTGGTCGCGGACCTGCAATTCCCGCAGGGCGCTGCGAAAGGTGCCGACGGCCCGGTCGAGCGCGGCGATTTCGGCAAAACGAAACGCGAGCGGCGGGCCGAGATGCTCGTAAGGCGCGAAATCCTTCGGCAGCCCGGAGTACGGGTCGTGCGGCGAACCGAAGTGGATCACGATGAAGAAGGGCTGGTGCTCCGCCCGCACCCGCCGCGCAAACTTCACCGCCTCGGCCACGATGATCTCCGAACCCTCGCCGGGAATGATTTCCGGCGGGGCGCCGTTGCGGCTGAGCGGCGGGTTCATCTCGAAGAAATTGTCGTGCGAGAGGTACTCGTCGAAACCCAGGCGGTGCGGATTGAGCGGCGAATCCTGCTTCACCGGGCCGAGGTGCCATTTGCCAAAATGCGCGGTCCGGTAGCCCGCCGCCTTCAGGATCTGCGCCACCGTGATCTCCTCGGGGCGGGTGGACCAATTGGGCGAAAACACCCCGGAGCGATTGGCATGCCGGCCAGTCATGACGCTCGCGCGCGTGGGCGAGCAGACCGGGGACGCCGCGTAGAAACGATCCAGGCGCAGGGCGGTGCGCGCCATCTCGTCGAGCACCGGGGTCTTGACGTGGGGATGGCCGTTGTAACCCGTCTCGCCCCAGCCCTGATCATCGGACATCATCAACACGATGTTGGGCCGCGAGGATTGCGCCGTGGCGCCGGTGACGAGCGCGGCCGCGAGGAGGAGGGGGAGGAGAATCCGGTTCATGGACTAAAAGGAGGCGAAGGTTGGGGGCGAGCGGAGAGGAACGGCGCGGGAGTTTCCCCCCGCGCCGGCGGCAATTACAAGCGCCGGGTGCTGATGGTCTCGGAATATTGCATCTCCCCATTGCGGCCGTCGAAGTACTGAAAGATGACCTGCGGATGCGGATACGCCACCCAGCGGGTGCCGCCGAGTTGCTGGGGCATGTTAAACACGTTGTTCACCTGCACCACGCAGTAATACGGGTACATGCGCTGCGACCGCTCCAGATCGGGCAGGATGTAACTCGACCAGCGGATGTCGCAGGTCCGGGGACCGGACTGGTAGAGGCCGGTGGCGGGCCGGTTGTTCTCATCGTCGCGCGGCACGTGGTTGACCGAGTTGAGCGGACAGGAACCGAATTCCCACACCCGATCCGTGATTTTGATCGCGAAGCTGTTGTGCAGATCGGCGGTGAGGACAAACACGGGCTTCTGCAGCGCGTCAAAGGCGGTGATCAATTCCTCGCGCTCCGCCAGCAATGCGGTCCAGGCCTCGTCCTTGCCCGCGGTGAATTCGTGGCCCCCGCCGCCCACGTGCGGGATCATGAAATTGACCGACGACACGACGAAGAAGAAGTCCGACGCACTGCGCCGCATCTCGTCGAGCAGCCAGGCCTTCTGTTCGCGGCCCAGCATGGTGACCCCGGGTTTGGCGGGGTTCTTCGGATCGTGCATCTCGCGGTGCGTCTTGCAGTCGAGAAGGAAAGTGTCGCAGTTCGCCACGGTGAATTTTCCGTACGAGCGCCGACCGATCGAATACGATCCCACACTGCTGGCGTACGCGGCCGGCGTGATCCGCAGGCGATGGGCATCGAGGACGGCCACCACGCCAAACACCCCGGCGTTGGGATTCGCCGGCGGCTGGCTATCGAGCTGGATGTCGTCCTCGCCGGCCGTGGCGGTGCCCCAGTGCACGTGCAGATTCGACGCCTGCGCCAGATCGAGGCGGGTGAAGTCGGCCTGTTCGTCGACCAGAATATCGCTGCCCTGGGCGAGGGTCGCCCGGCCGAATTGAACATCCTGGGTGGTCGCGCGGGGATTGGCCCACCCGACGTAGTCCTGCCACGCGCGGACGCCGATATCGCGGAACACCGCCCGGCGCTCACGGAAGCCGATGGTACCTGCCCCACGGATGTCGTTGACGAGGTCGTGGTCATCAAACGTGAACACCGTGGGCATGTGGCGCTGCCAGGCGGCGAGGTTCACGCCACGCGAGAGGTAGGATTTGTAGTTCTCCCACAGGCCGACGACGTTGGGGGCGAGGTTCACGATGGCGGGCGCCTGCGTCGGCGTCAGGCCCACTTCCATGAGCCAGTCCGCCACCGGCATCGACCGGTGCTCCTCGTAGATGAAGTCGCCGTTCATGATGGAAAACAGGGCCTTGCCCGGCAGGTCCCGGAGCATTGTGGCGTAGGCCGGCAGGCTCGGGCCGATGCCGCCCTTCGGGTTCTGGTTCGAACAGCCCCCAAACTGGAAGTGAAAATTGTACAGCCCCCGGGGATTGTGGGTCGCCTCGCGATGCGCCGCGGCACTGGGCAGCGTGCGAAAGCTGCCCGCCGGACCGGAGGGCACCTCGCCGATGTATACCTGATAATGATACGTCGTCTCCGGCTGCAGCCCCGTCAGCATAACCCAACCGGTGTGGTCGTGCTCCGCCCCCGTCCGCACCGGAGCCGAGTGCTGCCCGAGCGACGCGGGCGCGAGCCCGTAGCGCACCGTGAATTCGCCAGGCCGGTGCGTGCGGGCCCAGACCCGTACGCTGTCCGCGGTGACCTGCCCGAGCATCGGGCCGTGCGTGACGTGGTTGCTGCTGTAATCGGTTTCCGCCGCCGGCAGCGGGGACGGCAGGAGGCACAACAAACACGCGAGGGCGAAGAGCGGGGTGGATTTCATCGGGTGACTAGTTCTGAGGCACGGGTTGCACCGCCGTCTAGATCAAACCCGGGCGGCCGGCGGACACCCATCAATCGGAGGTGGCTTCAAGCGGCAATTTCGTAAGGATCGGGCCGCCCATGAGCGATTCTCCTTCCCCGCTTCCCGATGTCACCGCGATGCGCCGACAGTACAACCTCGGCGCGCTGCGCGAGGAGGCGATGCCCGCGGATCCGGTCGCGCAATTCACCGCCTGGTTCCGCGACGCGTTGGCGGCCGGCATCGTGGAACCCAACGCGCTGAGCCTCGCCACCGCCGACGCCGCGGGCCGCCCCCTCGTGCGCTCGGTGTTGTTGAAGAACTACGATGCGCGCGGCTTTGTCTTCTTCACCAACCTCGAGAGCCGCAAGGCCCGCCACCTGAAGGAGAATCCCCGCGCCTCGCTGCTCTTTCCCTGGCTGCTCCTCGAACGCCAGGTGGTCATCACCGGCGGGGTCGAACGCCTCTCCACGCTTGAAACGGTGAAGTACTTCATATCGCGGCCGCGCGACAGCCAGATCGCCGCGTGGGCCTCGAAGCAGAGTGCGCCGCTCTCGTCGCGTCAGGTGCTGGAACTCGAGTGGGAGGCCATGCGGCGCAAGTTCTCCGCCGGCGACGTGCCCCTGCCGGACTTTTGGGGTGGGTATCGGGTGGTGCCCACCAGCATCGAATTCTGGCAGGGAGGCGCCCACCGCCTGCACGATCGCATCCACTATACCCGCACCAGCGCCGCCGACAGCTGGCAAATCGGGCGTCTCGCCCCGTAGTCCGCCCGCTCCCCCCGCCATCGCTGGCGGAGACGGAGTCCGGTGGACGACCCGGCTTGCGTCGCAGGCACACCCGCATGCCCGGCAAAACCGCGCCCCTGCGCCCCCGAAGCCGCCCCCCCCAACCCACCCCGGGCGCCGCCCCCCCCCCCCCCCCCCCCCCCCCCCCCCCACCCCCCGCCGTTGGGGGGGGGCGGGGGCCGGGGGGCGGGGGGGGGGGGGGGGGGGGGGGGGCCGCCGGGGCGGGTTTCGGGGGTCGGCTTCGGGGGCGCAGGGGCGCGGTTTTGCCGGGCATGCGGGTGT